>NZ_AFWJ01000289.1 GCF_000222685.1 Vibrio nigripulchritudo ATCC 27043
CCAGCACCTTTGTGCAGTTTCTTCTGGTAAAACAGCTGAGACTTGTCACTCAGAATATGAACGCCAAGATCCACGTCCTCTTCCGCAATCAAAGGCTCGCTGAGTTTCTGCCAAGTTCGCAGCTCTATGACCGCCTGTGTTTCTTTTCGAATGGCTTTGATCAACTCAGAACCACACGTCACCAGATAAGGCTCAACAATATGCAAAGTCACCTTATCCAGCCTAGTAGGGTCGAAAACTTCCGGATGCAGTGCCTGTTGTACCTGTTCCAGTGCAGTTTTGAGTTTGGGTTCGATTTCACAGGCATAACTGGTGGGAGAAAGCCCGTCACCACCGCGAACAAAAAGTGGGTCACCCAGTTCCTCCCTAAGCTGCGCCAACACTTTGGACACGTACGACTGCGAACGCCCTAACTTGAGGGCAGCCTTCTGCGTGGAATGTGTCTGCATCAACGCCAGAAAGACAGGAACAAAGTTTAAATCGCTTAGCAAAATGAAATTCCTCTTATGCCTTGTTCTTTATTGTAATTTCTTCTTTTACCAATTCACGGAGCCATATGTTTTTGTCTCTGGTGTGCTGTCGTGATGGCCAAATCAAAGAAATAGCAAAGTCGTTCACATCAATGGGCGGCTTGGTCATCACCAGTTGGTCATCAAAGCCTTCAATTTGTGCCATTCGCTTGGGCACAATGGCAAGCAGCTTTCGCCGACGAAGCAATTGTCGAATGGTCAGGAAATTCCCTGCTGCTACCCGTACCTGACGACTTTCTCCCATCTGCTCCAGATGTTTATCGATACCAGTGACCAGTTCGCCGCCCGGGCTGACTAACGCATGGTCAATAGACAGATATTGCTCCAGTTTTAGCGCTTTAACTTTGCCAAACAGAGACTCATCAAACAGGCACACATGTTCTTCGTCATATAGGTGCTCACTTTGAAATCGCGCATCCATATCAGGAAAACTTCCCACGACCACATCCAGCTTTTGCTCTTCGGTCAACCTTACATAATTA
The DNA here is from genome assembly GCF_000222685.1 of Vibrio nigripulchritudo ATCC 27043. GTDB lineage: Bacteria > Pseudomonadota > Gammaproteobacteria > Enterobacterales > Vibrionaceae > Vibrio > Vibrio nigripulchritudo. The sequence goes on from NZ_AFWJ01000289.1 coordinate 1,013, forward strand.
CTTCGGTTGACGTTAACAAAACAAATCTGACTTTCAGGAGCCTGTCTGGAGATAACATCAAACAGTACAGGCGCAAAGATAAACTCGGCGTAATCCGTTAGCCCGATGCGACAAACGCCCTGATACTCTTCTGGCAGAAACGTCTTAGGAGAAAGGAGCTCACCGGTGATCTGATCCAGAATACGCTCGACGGTTGATGCCAGCGAAATCGCCCGCTCGGTGGGCAACATGGTGTGCCCGTGTCTTTCGAACAGGGGGTCATCGAGCAAAGTTCTAAGACGAGCAAGGCTATGACTCATCGCAGACTGGCTGACATACAGCTGAGCAGCGGCCGCACTGACGCTCTGGCTTTCGAACAGAGCGGAAAATGCCACTAAAAGATTCAAATCAATGCTTTTCCAGTTGATGTCGTGTCGCATACTTACTCTAAGCCCTAACCCATTTCATTCATATTCTATATTAAATCTATCAATTTGAGTCATTTAAAAACTCTCCCTAGACTATGCCCAATAACCTTATTCCTTTATTTTTGGATTCAGCAGATGTTCTCGATTTTCAAAACTTTCTTTCTGCTAGGCTGGGTCAGCTTTGGTGGTCCTGCAGCGCACATTGGCTACTTTCGCAATACTTTTGTAGAAAAGCTGAAATGGCTGAGTGAAGCCGAATACGCCCAAATCGTTGCACTTAGTCAGTTCCTTCCGGGACCGGGATCCAGCCAGGTAGGCTTTGCCCTAGGTTATCGAAAAGGCGGAATAACGGGCGCAATTGCGGCGTTTCTTGGTTTTACTCTCCCTTCCGTTATTCTGATGCTGTTACTTGCTGTCCTTAGCAGTCAGTTGACGGATTCCAGTGTTTTTCAAAGCATCATTCATGGATTGAAACTGTTAGCCGTTGTAGTCGTAGCAGACGCCACGATTGGCATGTATAAAAACTTCTGCCAACAAAAAGTTACCATCGCTTTGTGCGTCGCTACGGCTATGGCGCTATTACTCTTCCCCAACTTGTACACTCAGATGATCGTCTTGGTTGTCGCGGCTCTGGTGGGTCAGGCGTTACTTCGTGGGGATCAGGCAAATACTGAAAGTCGTGAACCGACTCAAATTCGCTGGCTACCTTTGCTTCTGTTTGCCGCGCTTCTTTTCGGCTTACCTGTGTTGGGTAGGCTGGCTACTGAAATTCAACTGTTCAGCGATTTCTATCAGGCTGGCAGCCTGGTGTTTGGTGGCGGTCATGTGGTGCTGCCACTTCTGCAAAATATCGTCGGAGATCAGCTTAGCCAGGACGCATTCTTAACCGGATACGCAGCCGCACAGGCCGTGCCGGGACCGATGTTTACGTTTGCAACCTACATAGGTTACGAGCTATTACCAGCCAGCCCAATTCTTGGCGCTCTGCTGGCAACTCTGGCAGTTTTCTTACCGGGCTTTTTGCTCTTGCTTGCAGTGCTGAACAACTGGCAGGAGTTGGCGAGCCGACCGAAACTTTCGGGGGCAGTAGCCGGAGTGAATGCTTCCGTTGTCGGTCTGTTGCTTGCGGCTCTATATCAACCTGTATTTATCAGCGCAGTGCTGTCAGGGGCCGATATGGCTGTGGTAGTGGCTGGTTTTTATCTACTCAAGCAACGAAAGCTACCAATTGTCGCTCTAGTTGCCTTCTTTATTGGTGCTGGTATGTTACTTGGCATGCTTTGAATAAAAAAATTGAGGGAAAACCGAGCTCGCATAGGCTCGGTTTTTTCTTTTCATGAGTAGCCAAAGTGGTGATTAAATTTTCAGCAATATTTCACTTTCTTGTCTAAACTTGATCGTTAGATATTCACTAAAGCTTATTGCAATTTTATTGATAATAAATATGTCATGAAGCTATAGGGAACCGGCATCAAGAGGAAAGCGGTTATGTTTATTCGGCAGCGTCAGTCGTTTCATTCTTTTCCAAGCCAGATGGCATCTCTCAATCAGCATTTGGAGCATGTTCACAACCAGATAAAAGACAAAGTGCCAGAAGTGGATCGGGTATCATTCACTCTTTACGATGCTCATCTGGACTTACTCAGAACGTATGCGGAAAGCGATACCGATGGCAATTCCCTGAGCCATCACGAATACCCATTTTCCGAGTGTCGATCTTTACAGGAATGTGCCAACAAAAACGTGCATCGAGTGATCAACGACATTGCTGCCACGGTCAATTCAAACCGACATCACTCTCGCTGGTTGATTGAACAGGGGTATCATTCCTCATTTACTGTTCCGACATATCACCATCAGCAGTTCATTGGTTTTATTAACTTCAACTCACATCAGAGCCATGTATTCAGCCCGGAAGTACAACGTGAGCTAATGCCCTTTTGCGAGCAAATCAATTACACCATCAACTCCGAGTACTCGTTAGTCCATTCCATTCTGACGTCTGCCGAGCTCACCCGAGACATCTACCCTGGGGCGCAAAGCGATTCCGATGAACATATTCTCAGAGTCAGCCTGTACGCAAAATTGATCGCGCTCGAAGTGTCAGAGTTGTACCAACTGGACGATGAAACCATTGAGCACATCCACCTCTTTTCCCGTCTTCACGACATTGGGAAAATAGCGCTTCCTGACACCTTACTGCTCAAGCCGACAAAGCTGGATGAGAAGGAACGAAAAGTGATGGAAAACCATGTAGAGAAAGGGCTGACCATCGTTAATAAGATCCTGCAAAATCTTGGTTCTCCAGATCACCCCTGCATTCAGGTATTGAAAGACATCATGACCTACCATCATGAATTTCTTGATGGTAGCGGATACCCGTCTGGTGCGAGTCATGCGGATATACCTGTCTCTGCGCGAATCGTCACGGTTGCTAACATTTTCGATGCCTTAACCAGTCACAGACCTTACGCACAGGCGTGGTGTGTGACTTCTGCTTTGCTGGAACTGGAGAAAATGGTCGCTGAAGGTAAGTTAGACGGAAACTGCGTGAATGTGTTACGCGATCACCAGGGTTACATTTCTCAGGTTCTGGAGCAGCACCCTGAACACGACCCAAGAGAAGGAATTACTCACCACTAGAGCTGGTCAGTTTTTCTAAATCAATGCCATGCTCGATGAAATGCGCTTCCAGCTTTCTGGTGCGTACAATCGCTACGCTTAAGTGATTAAACATACCATCGTGTTTTTGCTGAAGAGCCAGTGAAGAAGGATTTTGGCTGACGGCTTTCGCGATAAAATTCAAAACCCAATCAGATTCTTGTGTTAATTCATCCTGTGTAAAAGGAAAAGTGACATAAGCAAGCAAATGGGGTTCTTCTGCCAAGCTCACTTCGCTGCGGCTGACCAGATAATCTGCACATTGCTTGCTGATCCCCAGTGTTCGAATTTCTTCTGCCAGCCAATAATCAATCGTAGAAAAGTGATGAGATGAGCTGTATTTGTGACTCTCAAGAGCAATATTTTTCCCTTGATTAGCACCGCTTCCCAACCCAATGGTTTGGTGGTAGTCGATAACAGGTGCGTTACAATTTGTAATGAGAGCGTTGGAATGGCGTTCAAGATGATCGGAATAGACAGAACCTGTGAGAAATAAAAATAACGCAGTGCTTCCGATGAGGCATATTTTTTGTTGTTTAAAATGTGTCATAGAAATAATAAAACACCGAACACCAAAATATAGCTCGGCTGTAAGAAATCAGAGACGAAAATTTAAAACACAAAGTGTACGGTTATATTTTCAAAAAAGCCGCAACACTCTTATTCAGAGTAAGAAACCGCGCCCCCTTCTGAAATCGATGTAATGGCTTCTTCCAGAAAAACCTGCAAGTCTTTGTCAAAAATCGCGATAACAACGGCTGACAAAGCAACACCAATAATGGCGTACTCCACAGCAGTGACACCACGTTCGTTTTTCACAAACTTTCCAGCGTAGATTCTGATGAAGTGGATAATCGCAGTAATCATCACGCTCTCCTTTTCTCTGCCAGAGAAAAATCTTCATATATTAAGGCTAGTTCGGAGCGTGTAGTTATTCAAACATGGAACTGCCTTATCTATAGAATTAAATATCGGTTATAAATAACTGCATGGTAATTAAAAGAAAAACACAGGTTAGAAAATGTAAATATTGTTACTGACAATTAAATAAGAAATACATCTAAGTTTGAGATCTCAACGTGAACTAAAATTTGAAAGGCTTGGTTGACCACGGCTATACTAACAGACTAGTTTAACATCATGATAACAATTACAATTCATTATAAAAAAGACATGGAGTCATCTGATGGTTCAGCCTCAATCGACACAGAATGTGAAATGCTCTCTCACCCCTCCTAATGAACTGATCCTGAAATGGGCAGAGGAACGTCCTAACGACGTTTATCTCAAGCAAATTATCAATCGACAGTTTGTAGAATTTACTTACGCTGACGTTGCCGACAAAGCACTAAAACTCGTCTCTGCCTTGCAGGGTCTGGGCTTGAATCCCGGCGACAAAGTCGCGCTGATTTCCAAGAACTGCGCGGAATGGTTTATCACCGACCTGGCGTTAATGCTAGGTGATTACATCAGTGTGCCTATTTTCCCAACCGCAGGCAGCGATACCATCGAACACTGTATTACTCATAGCGGAAGCAAAGCTCTGATCGCAGGTAAACTTGATGATTCAGCAGCGACAACTGAAGTCATCAACAAACTCAGTGATCTGATCACCATATCGCTGCCTTACGATTCAGCACCCAACTGCCAGCATGCATTCACTTCGCTTATTGAAAATCAATCGCCGAGTGAACTGAGACCAGAACACTACGACGATAAGCTGATGTCTATTGTGTACACATCGGGTACATCTGGTTTGCCAAAAGGGGCGATGCTTACCTATGGTGCTTTCAACTGGTCAAGTCAGAAATTGATCGAACACTTAGGGGTAGACAGCGACGGAAACGACCGCCTGATGTCTTATCTTCCTCTGGCGCATATTACCGAACGCGTATACATCTTCGGTACTTCGATTCGTGAAGGTGTACAAACTGCCTTCCCTGAATCGTTAGATACCTTCATTGAAGACGTAAAAATGCAGCGTCCTACGCTGTTTATTTCAGTGCCACGCTTATGGACGGTGTTCCAGCAGCGCATTCAGGAAAAGCTGCCGCAGAAAAAGCTAAACATTCTGCTGAAAATCCCGTTCATCAATTCCTTAATTAAGAAAAAGCTGGCAGACGGGCTGGGCCTGAACGAAGCGCGTATTCTTGGTTGCGGGTCTGCTCCTGTATCCCCAGCACTCTTAGAATGGTATCGCTCGGTAGGTCTTAACATCACCGAAGCTTGGGGCATGACAGAGTCGTTTGCTTACAGCACGTTGAACTATCCGTTCCGTCCAGAAAAAATAGGAACCGTCGGTAATGCGGGTCCTGGAGTTGAAATCAAAATCGCTGACGACGAAGAGATTTTAGTTCGCAGTAAAGGCATGTTTGCGGGCTATTACAAGAATGATGAAGCCACTCAGGAATCATTCAATGAAGACGGTTGGCTTCATACGGGGGACATTGGTTCCCTAGACAGCGAAGGCTACCTGACCATCCAGGGGCGCAAAAAAGACACCTTCAAAACTGCAAAAGGGAAGTTCGTTGCGCCAGTCCCTATCGAGAAAAAACTGTTTGAATACAGTAAAGTCGAAATGATGTGTCTGATCGGTTCTGGTCTACCTGGTCCTATTCTGCTGGCTATTCCACACGCCTACCCTAACTTTGACCGAGCTCGCTATGAAAAACGCGCAGTCAAAGTTGTTGAGCGCATGAATCAAACCTTAGAATCCCACGAACAAATTAAAGGGGTTCTTATGGTGAAAGAGCCATGGAGCATTGAAAATGGCGTTCTGACCCCTACCCTCAAAATAAAACGACATGTGCTTGAGAAGAAGTACCACGACATAGGTGCTAACTGGCCCAAAGGGCAAATGGTTGTGTGGGAAAATTAATCTCATAGTCTGTTTAAATCTCTTAGAGAGCCCTAGTGGCTCTCTTTCTTTTTTATATAAACGCTGTTTACTAAATAACACTCTGCACTAATAACCTCTACTTATAGAAAGCGTATGTAATCCCGATTGGACTCTGGTTGAGTTTCCATACCCACATCTTTTTGCATGTGTGGTGACATTTTGGTTAGTAAGGCATATCTCTGCTTGTATCGCTTAGAGCCAAAGTTCCATGATAACTTGGTCTTGGGGAGTGTAATTTCGAAATCGAACCCCCAATGTAATGCTATTCTCATGACATTCTCCCCTTATTGACGCTTGTGACTTAGCTTTATTTACGGCTATTATGGAATCAACATGATCAATATTCGAACGACAATTTCTTACATCTAATATAAGTACACGTTATGGATTCCAGATTGCGACATTTATCCGGGCTGCGCTATTTCGAAGCCGCGGCTCGATTGAGTAGCTACAGCAAAGCAGCAGAAGAACTGTTTGTCAGTCAGGCAGCGGTTAGCCAGAAGATCCGCCAGCTTGAGCAGGTTCTGGGCTGCAAGCTGTTTATCCGTCAGGGTCGGGAAATGGCTCTGACCGAAAAAGGAAAAACGCTCTACAAACAGGTATCTAAAGGCTTTGAGAGTATTCTTACCGGGCTGAATCAAATCACCAATGAACCCGTAGATGGCGTGTTGTCTGTCAGTTCTCCCCCATCCTTCGCGTCGCGTTGGTTACTGCCAAGGTTGTGGAAATTCTCCATACGCCATCCTTCTATCCCCATCAGGGTCATGACAACCTGCAACGACATGGATTTGCGTCATGGAGATATTGATGTCGCAATCTGGCAAGGAGAAGAAATGGAAGATTCTGAAGGGCTGTTGTGTGAACGCCTTTTGGAAGAACCAATCTATCCGTACTGCTCACCCGAACTGGCTGACTCGATGAAGTTCGACGATCCAAAACAGTTGCTGGATTGCTGGTTGATACATTACGAATCTAAATGTTTCCCTTGGGAAGATTGGTTTAAAATTTTAGACATAAAAATGAAGAAATCGTCCATTCAATGGATGGAAGTCGGCACCTTTGATCTTGCCATGAACGCTGTCGCAGCTGGGCATGGTGCCTGTCTGGCAACCGAATGTTTAGCCAGCGATTACGTTGAACGCGGCATGCTGGTTCGCCCTTTCGATATTGGTATGACACCGGGGCTGACGTTTCACCTGTTTTCTGACCCAGACTCCCCCAGAAGGGAACGTATCAAGGCTTTTTCTGACTGGTTGCATTCAGAAGTCGAAGCTACGCTGAATCCTATCGAATAAACGCAAGGCTAAAAAAGAAAAAACTCAGCATGAAAAACATGCTGAGTGCGCGACATTAAGATCGTTTTGTTAGCTCCTACGCCGACAACAAAACGGGATACAGGAAGGTCGCTAACTTGGAGTTAATCCCAGAATGGTCTACGAATTTCTTTGTTTGCCTGTTCTTTCGTAATACCAACGTCGTCTAACAGGTGTTCTGGTATCTCTGCCAGTTGCCTGCGAGTGCGGTAATTTTGAAACCATCGCTTAATCAAAGAGAACGCTTTCTTTACTAAGCTGGTCGGTTTCTTAACCGCAACTCGTGCTGAATAAATCGCTGATGTCGTCATCATTTCCTCCTTGATTGTTATTAAGCTCGAGATCAATAATTAATCAAAATAGGTGCGTAGACAAACGATAGAAATTGACATTGAGTTAAGGAAAACTTAAGTGAAAGAAAAAATACCGCCACTTCAAGGGCTCTACTACTTTTATATCGCTGGAGAAACAGGCAGTTTCAAGTCTGCTGCAGACCGCTTATTTGTTACCGCTGCTGCAGTTAGCCAACAGATCCGGTTGCTAGAAGACTGGCTCGGCACAGAACTTTTTATCCGGCAGCACAGAAAGGTACACTTAACTCATGAAGGTGAGATGCTATTCAGGCAAGCTCAAAAAGGATTCGCGCATTTACAGGATGGAATTCGACAGATAAACCAGGATCCTGACCCGAATCGACTCTCCATTTCAACGCTCCCTTCCTTTGCGCAGCACTGGCTGGTGCCGCGCATTCGGCATTTTCGCGAAAAACATCCAGAAATCGCCTTGTTGATTGAGCCCAAAAACGAACTGGTGACCTTTCAGGATTCCAGTGTTGATCTTTGTATTCGTTATGGCACTGGCAACTACAAAAGCGTAGAAAGTATCTGGCTGATGGATGAAGTCGTATACCCCGTCTGCCACCCGCTCTATCAGAAAGAGCATCAAATTACCTCGATAGAAGATTTAAGCAAAGCAGACTTAATCGAAGATATGTGGCCAGATATGGACTGGCAGTTGTGGCAGGAAACACTAGGTATAGAAGGTGGAAAGTCTACGCTGCAATACGATGGTTCGCATTTTGTCTTAGAAGGCGCTCTGTCGGTGCAGGGAGTGGCGCTGGTTAAGCACAGCCTGGCCTACCGATACTTACAAGAAGGCAAACTGGTCAGAATCGGGGACGTCGGTTTGAAGCCAAGATTCAACTATTTCTTGTGCGCTCCTTCAGGCTATTTCAGACGGGAAAAAATCCAGACCTTTGCCACCTGGATACAACAGCAAGTTCAGGAGTTTTGTGGCTTAGGTCGTGAAGGGTTAACTGTCATTGAAACCGACTACTCTTTGAAATGGAACGGGAAAAAGAAATTCTGAGCCACGCTTTGTTCATTCATAGCTACTTTGACAAAGACCGACAATAGAAATCCAAAATACCATCGAGGCGATCAACGTTTAATTGCTCTCGATCTGAATTGCAATTGAGTGCTAATGCAAAACCATGAAGATACTCGACAAGCAGTTCTAAAGCTGCTTGTTGCTCTCCTTCATCCAAAGAAAGCGGTTGAATAATTCGCTCAAATCGGGTGATGAACACTTCAGCAGGACCCGTTGATTTCATCGTTAGCAATGTTTGCAAAAGCCCGGAATACGTGTCCAGTAAGGATACATAGCTCCTGCACAAGGATTTCAACTCTTCTGTCCAATTTTGGTTGTCCTGAGTCTCGTATATGCCATCCACCAGCGAAATCGTGATTGCCTCTAAAAGAACATTCTTGTTTTTGAAGTAATGATAGATCGCCATTGCATCCACATCTAACTCACTGGCAAGCTTGCGAATACTCGGGATGGCACCTGTCGCTTTCATCAACTGTTTCGCCGTATCCAGAATACGCTCTTTACTGAGCTGACTGCTCTTTGGTCTGCCTCTTTTTTTCACTTCTTTTTCCATTCTATTTTTTTACTGGATTATTTCTACACTGTAGAATTATAATTAAACCTTCTCTGTAATCAAGAAACAAAGAACGAGGGCAACGTCCATGGCAAATATTGTTTTTATCGCCACCAGCATTGATGGTTACATCGCAGACAAAGAAGGTGGTCTTGATTGGTTGCACGCTGCACCCGTGCCGAATGACCTTGATACTGGCTTTAACGCCGTCATGGAGCGAGTTGATGCATTAGTGATGGGAAGAAACACTCTGGATGTTGTTTTGGGGTTTGGAGTTGAATGGCCGTACAGCAAGCCCGTTTATGTGCTGAGCAATACATTAACCAAGGTGCCAGAGGGCTACGAAGACAAAGTGTTTCTGGTGAATGGAGAGTTGAAAGAGATTGTCGAACAATTAAATCAGAAAGGCTTAAACAACCTGTATATAGACGGTGGGGCAACCATTCAGGGCTTTTTACAGCAAGATTTGATTGACGAGATGATCATAACCACCATACCTGTATTACTCGGTGGCGGTGCACCTTTGTTTGGTGATTTAAATACTCAGCAGGCTTTCAAGCTGGTAAAAAGCGAAACCTTTGCGGGCGCAATCATCCAAATCCACTACCAGCGAAACCGCTAAGCGATTTAAAACAAATCTCACAGATAAACAAAAGCCCCGCCAAATTGGCGGGGCTTTCAATTACTTAGCTAGAAAAGAATTACTTGTTTTCTTTCTCTTCTTTCGCTTTAGCAATTACTTCTTCTGCAACGTTTTGTGGACATGCAGAGTAGTGTGCGAACTCCATAGAGAACTGACCACGACCAGAAGTAATTGTACGTAGGTGACCGATGTAACCAAACATTTCTGATAGAGGTACTTCAGCCTTGATACGTACGCCAGTAGTACCAGCTTGTTGGTCTTTGATCATACCACGACGACGGTTAAGGTCACCGATTACGTCACCAACGTTGTCTTCTGGAGTGAACACGTCAACGTTCATGATTGGCTCTAGAAGTTGAGCGCCAGCTTTTGGCATAGACTGACGGAATGCGCCTTTCGCTGCGATTTCAAATGCGATTGCAGATGAGTCAACTGCGTGGAAGCCACCGTCGAATAGCTCAACTTCAACATCTAGCGTTGGGTAACCAGCTAGAACACCGTTTTCCATCATAGACTCGAAGCCTTTCTCTACTGCAGGCCAGAATTCCTTAGGAACGTTACCACCTACTACTGTAGAAGAGAACTTGAAGCCAGAACCAGTTTCACCTGGCTTGATGCGGTAGTCGATCTTACCGAACTGACCAGAACCACCAGACTGCTTCTTGTGCGTGTAGCTATCTTCAATTTCTTGAGTGATAGTTTCACGGTAAGCAACCTGAGGTTGACCAACGATTAGGTCTACACCGTAAGTACGCTTAAGGATATCAACCTTGATGTCTAGGTGAAGTTCACCCATACCTTTCAGGATTGTTTCACCTGAATCTTCATCAGTCTCAACCTGGAATGATGGATCTTCTGCAACCATCTTACCGATCGCGATACCCATCTTCTCGCTGCCGCCTTTATCTTTAGGCTGAACCGCGATAGAGATTACTGGTTCTGGGAAGATCATCGCTTCAAGCGTACATTCGTGCTTAGGATCACATAGAGTGTGACCAGTCTGAACGTTCTTCATACCAACAACAGCGATGATGTCACCCGCTTGTGCTTCAGTAAGCTCGTTACGCTCGTCCGCTTGCATTTCACACATACGGCCAATACGCTCAGTCTTACCAGTCGCTGAGTTAAGGATAGTGTCACCCTTCTTCAGACGACCAGAGTAGATACGGATAAACGTTAGTGCACCAAAACGGTCGTCCATGATCTTGAACGCTAGCGCTTTTAGTGGCTCGTCTGCATCAACAGTTGCTACGTCGCCAGTTGGCTCACCAGTTTCTGGATCAGTTAGAGGCTGAGGATCAACTTCTGTTGGAGCAGGTAGGTAATCTACAACTGCGTCTAGAACTAGCTGAACACCTTTGTTCTTAAATGCAGAACCACAGAATGTTGGGAAGAATGCTAGGTCACGAGTACCTTTACGGATACAAGCTTTTAGTTGCTCGATAGATGGCTCTTCGCCTTCCATGTAAGCTTCCATTAGGTCGTCGTCTTGCTCTACAGCAGTTTCAACTAGCTCTTCACGGTACTGTTCCAAGTCGTCAGCCATGTCAGCTGGAACGTCTTGTACTTCGTAGTTTTCTGGAAGACCAGAGTCATCCCAAACGTAAGCTTTACGAGTTAGTACGTCTACAACACCAACGAAATCGTCTTCACGACCGATAGGCAGAGTCATTACTAGTGGGTTAGCACCTAGAACGTTCTTCACCTGGTCAACAACGTTGAAGAAGTCTGCACCCATACGGTCTAGTTTGTTTACGAAGATCAGACGAGATACTTCTGAATCGTTCGCGTAACGCCAGTTAGTTTCTGACTGAGGCTCAACACCACCAGAACCACAGAATACACCGATACCACCGTCAAGAACTTTAAGAGAACGGTATACTTCAACTGTAAAGTCAACGTGTCCCGGAGTATCGATCACGTTTAGGCGGTGACCTTTCCACTCACAAGTTACAGCTGCAGACTGGATTGTAATACCACGCTCAGCTTCTTGCTCCATGAAGTCAGTTGTAGACTCACCGTCGTGTACTTCACCCGTTTTGTGGATTTTACCAGTAAGCTTTAGTATACGCTCAGTGGTGGTAGTTTTACCCGCATCAACGTGCGCGAAAATACCAATGTTTCTGTACTTTGATAAATCTGCCATTGTCTTACTCTGTTAATAGGATATAAAATGCGCGCAGAGTATATCACAATCAGCCAAGACTGATACCCTTGCGTGCATTTGAAGAAAAAAAACTTTTTAACACTATTTATAGATAAAAAATAGCGCTAGAAGTGATTTATTTTTATGAAGGTGCTTTGACCTTAGTATTCCCTTAAATGGGGACTTATTTATTGAAATCAAGAGCGCGTAAGCGACGATTGATTTGCAAACACAATATGCCAGTCTTCCTTCATAGAAATACGAGAGAACATGCCCAGCTCATCCAAAGACGCCTGAGTACGTGCCCCAAATGGGTATACATATTCCCTCTCTTTGTCGTCATGGTCAACCAGATAACAAAGTGCCTCTTTATTATTAGCAGAAATCCACTCCAACAGTTCCAGATCGCCGTCTGAATTTCCCACCACTATCACAGGCTCTGCAGGGCAACGTTTCTGAACGGAGCGAATTTTCTCATCATGGATGTTTAAGTTTAGGGCACGCCCCTGTGACGTACTGTACAAAACAGAGCCCAGTACCCGATCTGCCGGAATCCCAAACACCGCTTCAACCCATGGTCTGACAAATTCTTCAGAGCTTCCTGTACACACATAGCAGGCGAATTGGTTTTGATGCAGTGCATCAATCCACTCTTTGACGGGCAGATAAATCATGTCCAGATAAGAGTGACCATGTTCTGTATGTAACGCTGTGTCCAACCACTCCCCGCACATCTGCTCAATCTCTGCGCTGGTGCTATCGGGGTAAGCAAGGTTAAATGCATCCAGCAACATTTTCCCTGAACCTGCAAACTGGCGCTGCGCACGGGCAACCGCATCAGTGAGAACCTGTTTCTTCGGCTCATCCAATTCAGTCTCGATGGCTTCCTTTAGTTTATCTATCACGAAAAAGAGCTCTGCGAAGTAAGGCTTTTCACACCACATCGTGCCGTCAAGGTCAAACACAGCAATTCGCTTCTCGACTGGTAAATAAAGAGGGGACTTTGGATCTGTCCATTTATTTAATGCGCTTAAACACTGAGGAAATGCGGTGTTTTCTTTCCAGTAACTGGGCTGTTTCAATGATGACTCCCTACTTCATGGCAATAACTCATTTCAAGTTACTTCAAGTTAGAATATTCAGCGAATTATTCTGCTCAATTTACGGTCTTTATATGAATCAAGAACGTAAAAATCGACCATTCCTTGGCAGCAGATCACAAAAAATAGGCATTTTTTGACCGTTAAACGAAATCTTAGTTCAAGAAAAGTATGTAATGCTTGCAATGAATTCATAATTGATACCGCCGATATTTCCCCCAATATTTATCAAGGAAATTAGATAGATATATATGACACTTTTATTACCTAGTTAATACTTCGTAGTAAAGTACCAAAAAACCATCCTATTGGACTGAGTGCGAACTCATCAATTAACACTTTTATCATGTAGGAGATCTTGTCTGGTTAGCTTATTTTTTGCTCAACGCTCAAAAGGCAAACTTGCTTAAAAGCAGGGACGCAAAATGACAGTGCCACTGATTTTTGGAGAGGATTATTGGCAGGCTGCATTACAAGAGCAGATGTTGAAGCAAATCAACACCACTAAAATAAACAGACAAGGAACGAGCGTGATGACTAGACGAGTTCTTTTTACAGCCACTACGCTGGCTTTAACTACAGTATCTGCATTTGCAGTATCCGGGGAAACGTACACTCAAAACTTTAGCGGCTTCGCTGATCAAACTGATCGTGGTTCTTGGGGTACTATTACATTTACACCAGGTGAGCCTAGCCTCACTCCTTCAGATAAAGCGGCTTACACCAATGCCAGCGACGAACTTCTGTTTGAAGTACGTTGGACCTGGAACACCATGCGTCGAATGCTTGGTAAGCCTGCATTTAACAAATTAAGAAAGGAAATTGGCGTTCAGAAGCTTCGCGAACTTATTGATGAGCAGTGTGAAGCACGAGTAGAAGTTGGTACTCAGCGTACTTACAACTATGGCGCCCCTTCCGTTGGTGGTTACGTAGCAGAGATGGATTCTGACATTTATCACTGTAATCGCAACAATCCAAAAATTACCGTAAATGGCGTTGTTTACCCACTTTCATATCCGCAGAAATCTTCAACTGTGAATATGCGCACTTTTGTACCAACAACTCCGGGTTCCAAATACACATTGACCATCAAATACCACAAGCGTAACTACAACTACAGTCGCTTTGGTATCAATGCAAACCAAGCTTATCGCAACATGAACGTCTGGGTTCGTGGTGCGCTGGAAGAAGCTTCGTTGGAAGGTCTTGGTGCTATTGCGTTTACTGGGCAACGTGTCCGCTTACCTGCTAACCCAGCAGTCAGTGATGCAAACCAGGAAGACGGATTTAATGTTGCAACCATCAGCTTTACGGCTAACCGCTTCTACACGCCTGTTGCTCTGGCAGACAGCGGTCACCCAGATTCCTACGGTCTTCTGATTAACGAAATCCAGACCGAGGTTACCGAAGAAAATCCGTTCAAAGAAACATGTGAACTTTTCTTCCCACCAAACAGTGGCGGTTTGAAAAAGTGTCTGACGTCTGGTGGCGAAGAAACGCCTAGCATTCTGAGCTGTAATCTTGAAATTGATGAAACACTTGGCAACTTCAAGGTCAACAGAGAAGGCTACCGAATTGAAAGTGAGCCATGGCGTTACGATCCAAACAACCTGTTCCACGCGAAAAACTACTACAGTGTTGGCAAGGCCGGAATCTCAACCTTGAGATTGGCGAACAATGGTCAATTTTCTGGCTGTCCTATTTACGGCAAGACACTAAAATTAGAAGAGTTCACAGGCAATAACTGGGATTACGAGCGTTACGCGGAACAAGGATGGGTTCAGGTAAGACTGGCGTGTCTGGATGAGAACAACCTACGCGTGGCACGTTGGGAAACGCTTGAGACGGATCACCCTGATAACTTGCTTATCACGGCTAAGAAAATCGATAAAGTGTTTAACGACGACAACTATCAATCTTGCCTGCTCCGTGCTATCCGCTTTGTGGACAGAACTCACACCATTCCAGAAGACCAACCTGGATATGACGCAAACAGCGACGGCTACGAAATTCGTAACGTCCGCATCGAAGATTAGAAGTCTTAGGGTCTGAGTACCTTAGGTTGAACTGCATAACTCAATCTCCTCCAACCCCGGAGTTATGCAGTTCCTTTTCCTGATGTATATACCTCTTTGTTATACATGAGCGCTCTCTTATATAAGATATGAGTAGCATATTTGAGAATGCTGACGATCGTGCATTTTTTCTGAACGAAGATCATGTATTCTACCGCGACTCTTAGGGCAAACCCATTGAGAAGTGGGGGCGCAAAATGACAGTACCTAGTTTAACTTTAGGACGTTCAATTTAGGTAGGCTGCATTGCTGAGTGTTTTTACCGAGACAAAAACACAAAGGATTTAGAGTAATGAAACTGAAATTTTTAGTTGCAGGTTTAGTCACACTAGCAACCGCACAGGCTCAGGCATTTGTTCCAGCCTCTGTTATCGACAACAATCAATTACAACCTGAAGAATACGTTCAAGACTTCAAAAGCTATTCAAATCAGGTAGGTCACTACTGGGCGACTGTCGACCTTTCTCCAAACCAAACTCTCTCGCCAAGTAACAAAGCGGCGTATACAACAAGCAGTCAAAAAATCTTGTTCGAAGTTCGTTGGACTTGGAACACACTAAGAAAGATGCTTGGTGCCAGCCAGTTTGATGAGCTACGTAACAGCATTGGTGTTGATGAGATCCGCCGCTTGGTGGACAACGTTTGTGAAGCTCGCGCAGAAGTGGGCAAGCACAAAACATACAACTTCGGCAGCCCGCTTCCATGGTGGGAGCAGAAGAAACACTACCTGACTGAGTTAGACTCAGACACTTACCATTGTAAGAAACACAACCCAGCGATTTACGTTGGTGGTAAACGTTACGGATTGTCTTACCCACAAAACAATGCGTCTACTGTTAACCTACGTACTTTCATCCCAACAACACCTGGGTCTGAGTACGAAGTAGAAATCCGTTACACAAAACGTAACTACCACAACAACGCAAGCAATGTATACCGTGACCTGGCTGTATGGGTTCGTGGTGACATTCTTTCTGCGAAACTGGATGGTGGTTCAAACGCCAGCTTTGATGGTCATCGTGTTAGCTTGCCAGCCGCTCCGTCTGCACATCGCGACAGCCACGGCTTCTACGTTGCACGCATCAAATTCAAAGCGGATCGTTTCCACACTGCCGTTGCTCTAGCGGATAAAGGTCTGCCTGATTCTTACGGTATTCTGGTGAACAAAGTACGTACTCACGTAACAAAAGTGAACCCGAACAAAGAACAGTGTGAACTGCTATTCCCAGCTGGCAGCCCAGAGTTGCTTAACTGTCTGAACGGTGGTGAGCCTGCGCCAGAAGAAATCAGCTGTAACCTTGAAGTGGATGAGTCACTAGGCAACGTTGTGGTTGATAATGCTGGTTTCCGTCTGACTGCTGAACCTTGGCGTTACGACCCTGCCAACATTCTTCATCATAAGAATTTCTACGGTGTTGGTCGTGAAGGTATCATCACATTCAAGCTAGCGAATAACGGTAAGTTTGCAGGTTGTCCGATCAAAGACAAGCGTCTGACTCTGGATGAGTACACAGCAAACAACTGGGATTACGAGCGTTACGCTGAGCAAGGTCTGATCAAAGTGAAACTTTCTTGTGTTGAGAATGGTATCCGCGCAAGCCGTTGGGAAGTGGTTGAAACCGAACTGGAAAACAACTACCTGATCACTAACAAGAAGATCGACAAACTGTTTAACGACTCAGCTTACGACAACTGTCTGCTGACAGAAGTACGCTTTGTTGACCGTACTCACCTGATTCCTTCATCTCAGGCGGGATACGATGCAAACAGCGACGGTTTCGACATTCGTGCAATGAAGATCAACTAACCCTGTTTTAAAAAACAACTGCCTAAAGCGCCACTGGAATTCCGGTGGCGTTTTTTATTGGGTCTTACCTAAGCGACGACATATTTCTTATTAAGGAGAACGACTCTACGACTTTAAGACACCGAGTATATTAGCGATTTTTCTGATTTTAGGTGCGCTAACCTGACTTCGCTCTAAGGGCAAACTGGCTGTAAAGTCAGGGCGCAAAATGACAGTGCCTGATGGCAGTGGTCGCTGAGTTTAAGTCATTCAGCTGTGTTGATTTTTCACAATAAGTCGCGTTAACGCTCAATGGAAACATCAACAGTCCAATCAGGCAGGCTGCATTGCTGAGTGTTTTCAGTTTGAAACACAAGGAATAGAGTCATGATAAAAAAACATTGGTCAGCTTAGGATTGGTCTCTTCCGTCTTAGCTTTACCAGTCACCGCAGATACATTAGATAAATACACCCAGCTGTTTAATACCTACCATAACCAGCTAGAGCACGGAACCTGGGGACTGGTCGACTTCACGCCATCGGGTCCTCAGCTTACGCCCGATAACCCTGCTGCATACACATCGGGTCGGACATTGTTGTTTGAACCACGCTGGACAAAGCGCACCATGCGCCATGTGCTTGGTCAGTCGGAATACCAGTATCTGGAAAGCACCATCGGGGAAGAAGAGGTACGCAGAAGGATAAACAATCACTGTGAAGCTCAGCTAGAAGTAGGAAGATCGAAAACCTATGGTCAGCAATACAAAGGCGGCGGCTTTCTGGCGGAGCTGGATTCAGACACCAGTCACTGCCCTCAAAACCGTCGGCTCAACGTAGGTGGCACCTACTACCCTCTGGATTTCAGCAACAATCCATCTGCGGTTAACATTCGCACCTTTGTGCCAACCGTACCGGGTGCAAAATACCGTCTGGTGTTCAAGTACCAACGCCGCGCTTATACGCCGACTTCTCAGGCTAATAATTATCACCGAGATCTGGTCACTCACCTTAACGCAGACATCACCAGTGCTAAAGTCAATGATCACGGTGGTGTCGGAGTAAGTGGTCACCGTTTGCAATTCCCTATTCAGCTTAACGATTCCAACCTGATAAAAGGCTTTAACAAAGCCGTGGTTCATTTCACTGCTGATCGTTTTTACACACCGCTGGTCTTTCGTGACAAAGGGTTGCCAGACTCTTATGGCATGCTGCTAAAAGACGTCAAAGTGTTCCTGACAGAGCAAAACCCAAACAAACAACAGTGTGAACTTCTCTACCCACCGGGCAGCGCAGCTTTGCAAGATTGTCTGAATGGAGGCTCTACCGGGGTGCCTTCAGAGATCAGCTGTAACCTGAACATTGACTCTCAATTGGGTAACTTTGTGGTTAATGAAGCGGGTGAGCGCATTGCCAGCGAACCTTGGCGTTATGACCCTCAGAATGTTCTCAGCACTTCAGATTTCTATTCCGTAGGGAAAGGGGGCGTATCAACATTCAATATGTCGAACAACGGTCAGCTATCGGCTTGCCCTATATACAATAAACGCGTCAGGTTGGAAGAATTTACCTCGAACAACTGGGACTACGAACGTTATGCCGAGCAAGGTTACGTGCACGCGAAACTCAACTGCTTAGCAGCCAACGGGACTCGTGAAACTAGCTGGGTAACGCTGGGCACTGAGCGAACCGACAATCTTCTGATCACTCAGGGCAAAATTGACCAGACGTTCAATGATGCTAAATATCAGAGTTGTTTTCTGCTTGCCTTCCAGTTTGAAGACCGCACACACATCATTCCGACCACTCAAGCTGGATACGATGAAAACAGCGACGGCTACGACATTCGTGCACTGACGCTCAACTAATTCAATCGGGAAAAACGCAAAGCAAACGCCACTGGATAACCAGTGGCGTTTTTTATTGGGTCTTACCTAAGCGACGTGAAATTTCTTATTAAGGAGAACCACTCCACGACTTTGAGACACGATGCATATTAGTGATTTTTATAAATTCAGGTGCGCTACTCTGATTTCGCTCTAAGAGCAAATTAGCCGTGTTAGTAAATGATTCCAAAACCTATCGAATGTGTGTATTCGCTGGCTTGCTTCGCGCGAAAGAAATCAATGCTAACACGACATTTCACAATCAACCTTTTAAAAAAATTTAACTCAAGCAGTCCCAAGTTACACCGTTAGAAATTTGTTTATTAGCTACCCGCATAATCATGAACTCTCCCTTTGTAAGGCTTGATTGCCAGCCATTGGGAATTTCAGAACAGGACTAGGATTATGGATATTTTTTCTATTGCACTCGGTTTACAGGTGCTTCACAAAGATTATGAAGTGAATGGTGTTCATATTGCGCCCGCACATCAGGGAGTAGAGGTGCAAGAGCTTATTCACATGTCGAGCTTAGCAGGAAGCGACGTGCTTCGTATTCCTCTGGATCTGACTTGGACGACACCAACCGGCGTGCCCCAATGGGTATTGGATCGGATAGAAGTTTATCTGCAGCAAGCGCAAAGCCGGGGAATCAAGGTGATTCTGCAACCCGGGCAAACTCCCGTTGACCTGATTCGTAATGGAGGAACCAACGCAGATGCCCCGAACGTAAATAACATTCCTGAGCTGGCGAACCGGTATGCCATCTATGTGAACGAAGTTTACCAAAACCTACCACAATACCGAGACACCATCGCTGGCTGGGAAGTCGGCAATGAACCCAACATGGGTTTTCAGGCGGAGGATGGTGGGTATGTTGTGACCGATAGTAATACACACAGATACTATGCCGTTTCACTGGCAAATGCCGCCCATTACGCCAATTACTTAGCTTATACCGCCAAAGCCATTGATGCCCTGCAACTTGGCTATGAGGTGAATGTCATTGGAGGAGGCATTGCCCACAACGACGTCCCCTACCTCAATACATACCTCAGTACACTTTCACAAAAACTTACCGAATTGGGGACGAGCGTAGACGGCATTTCTATCCACCCCTATACAACCTACATTCGCACTTTTACCAGCCCGGAATCTGGCCGCCCGACCGTATGGGTTGATGTCCCCGAGGCAGGTGCTCACGTCGCAAGCTGGGATTATCACTACAGTTTTCAGGGTGCTCTTTATAATGTGCAACGCATTATGCTGGAAAACGGATTCGATCAGACCGACCTCTGGATTACCGAATTCGGTGTGCCCTCTTATCTAGGGTACAGGAATGCGGGTCCCGATGGCGAGCTTGACCAGGCACGGTGGTTTGCAGAAGCATTCGGCGTGATCGATAGCTGGGGGAATGAGCACCTGAAGGGAGTGATTGCTCACCATGTTCTGGATAGCCACACGTTTGAATACAATGCCCAGTTCAGCGCTTACGACAGCAATAAACCGAATGGCGATGTGAATCACGCAGAGAAATCATTTGGGCTGTTCCACAAGAAAAACGGCTCCTTCACTTCCAAGCCCGCAGGGTGGCTGATGGACTATATCTCCAACAATCGGACTTTCTACTACCACAACATCATTAGTGAGCGTGATAAAAGCGTGTTAGATGCCTCTCACTGGGGGTCATACAGCGGAATCTTTAGCGGCTTTGTCATGCTGACCCATGATGGAAACGACACCGTCACGGGCTCCAATCACGATGACAGTATTTTTGGAGGCAGTGGTAATGATGTGATTTCCGGATTGAACGGGAACGACCGTCTTTACGGTGGTTCCGGAGATGACGACATTCGTGGCGGAGGCGGTGCGAATGACATATACGGAAATGATGGTAACGACGAAATTCGAACCAGTCAGGGGCGGGTTGATGGAGGACGAGGCTTCGACACCTTGTTTTTGTCTGCTAACCCTTCGAGCTATTCGATTACAGGTGACGCTATTGAGTTCACCATCTCGGGTTCAGGTCAGTCTATACGCGGTAGAGACGTTGAAAGAATCCAGTTTGCGGACAACTCTTTTGTCGATTTATCGAACGCCGACGTCGGCAGAGGGAATGGGTTCATTTCCGCTCAGAGTGCCATTGATGCTCAGGATGATCCCAACAACAATGTGACCTACGGGCAGACCATTACCATTCCTGTATTAAGCAACGATACAACCACACCAGAGACGCGAATCACACAAATCAACGGAATTGATATGCAGCCGGGATGGGCAACTTGGGCAAACGGTGCCGGACTGGTTTACTTCCTGCACGACCAGACACTGGCGCTGGAAGCTTACGGCGAGGATTACAGTTTCACTTACACCATATCGGATGAGACTCAAACTGACGTTGCAACGGTCAGCGGTACCATTTACCCCGCCACAGCTCCGAACGCCGTCGATGACCCAAACCACAATGTCGCCTACGGTGCCAGAATCACTATCCCGGTTCTTGATAACGATAGCGACCCAAACGGAGACACGTTACAGATTACGCAAATAAATGGGATTGATATGCAGCCCGGCTGGCAGACATGGGCTAATGGTGCTGGATTGGTTTACGTTCGACATGACCATAAGTTGGAGCTGGAAGCGTACGGTGAAAATTACAGCTTCACCTACACAGTTTCTGATGGCACGGAAACTGACGTCGCGACAGTCAGCGGAACGATAAGCTCACAATAAATCGACAGCTACATCAGTCGATTACCTAAGATTAGTCGATGACCAAAATAAGAACGGGATTTCCTTTTGAAACCCCGTTCAGTCTCTATAGCTCGTCGAAAGCTTCAATGGCTTCTGAGAGCTTTTGGACACCATGTATCTGCATGCCCTTTATGCCGCCTTTTTGCATGTTTGCAGCAGGGACAATCGCTTTGGTGAATCCATGCTTAAAGGCTTCCATCAATCGCTCCTGACCACTTGGCACAGGGCGAATTTCACCTGCCAGACCGACTTCCCCAAACACCACCACATCTTTTGGCAACGGGCGATCACGGAAACTGGACAACAGCGCCATAAGCAACGCTAAGTCCGCACTGGTTTCTGTTACTTTTACGCCGCCCACCACATTCACAAAAACATCCTGATCGGCCATTTGCAAACCGCCGTGCTTGTGTAAAACAGCCAGAAGCAAAGATAAACGGTTCTGCTCCAAACCCACTGCTACACGTCGAGGGTTTGCCAATTGAGAGTAATCCACCAGCGCCTGAATTTCGACTAGTAGTGGTCGGGTCCCTTCCCACACCACCATCACTGAACTGCCTGAGGTTTCTTCTTCACCGCGAGACAGGAAAATAGCTGAAGGGTTGCTGACTTCTTTCAGCCCCTGCCCCGTCATTGCAAACACGCCTAACTCGTTCACCGCACCAAAACGGTTTTTGTGGCTGCGCAAAGTGCGGAAACGACTGTCTGTACCACCGTCCAGCAGCACCGAACAGTCGATAATGTGTTCCAGGACTTTAGGTCCCGCGAGCGTGCCATCTTTGGTTACGTGACCAACAATGAACACCGCGACGTTGTTTTGTTTTGCGTAGCGGGTCAACGCGGTTGCGGATTCACGAACCTGAGCCACGCTTCCTGGTGAAGATTGCACGTCTGCAACGTGCATAACCTGAATAGAGTCGATCACCATGATGCGGGGTTGCTCTTTTTCCGCAATCTGGCAAATTTTGTCGACATTGGTTTCCGACAGCATGCTTAGGTTTTCTTTCGGTAATCCAAGGCGGGAAGCACGCATCGCCACCTGCTGCAATGACTCTTCACCGGTGACATACAAAGTCGGCATCTGACCAGACAGCAAACACATGGTTTGTAAAAGAAGTGTTGATTTACCTGCTCCTGGGTTACCACCAATCAGAATGGCGGCTCCGGGCACAACCCCGCCTCCAAGAACACGGTCTAACTCTTTGAAACCGCTACTGAACCTTGGTACTTCTTGCAGGTCAATTTCAGAGAGTTTCTGAACCTTGGATTCGGTTGCAGAACCTGCATACCCTGATAAACGTTCGTTTCGAGCTACGGTTGGCGATGCGGCAAGACGAATTTCCGAGATGGTGTTCCATGCCCCACATGCACTGCACTGCCCTTGCCAGCGGGGGAAATCTGCACCACAATCATTACATACATATGCACGTTTTGCTTTCGCCATAGAACTTGCCGTCTCTCAATTATTTACAATAAAAATTTAACATTGGGGTCATATCTCTGGGTAGAAGAGTATAATTATTTTAAAGATAACGATTCCGTCGTCGATAACCCAATTAGGACAAGTACTTTAACAGAAACAATGGAACAAGCTGAAATACTCTCGCTGGTTGAACGTCTCATACCTGTGTATCGCTCCGATGATTTTGACCTCGTTCTGTCTCAAATGACTGAGGGAGAACACCCGTCTGTCAAAATCCTAGTCAAAATGGAGATGAAACGGGTCATGGCGCCGTGCACCAAAACCATCGATCTGCGAGGGCGAGTACAGGGAGAATGCCGAGAATACAAGCTGGATGGACTGAACCATTGGCTCGACGACGTTGCGATTAATGCCTACCACAAAAAAGTGAAGCGTTACGGTGCCTATACAGAAGGTGTCTGGGAAGCGCTGATCAATACGCGAAATAACTTCCGGGTGATGAGCAAAAATCGCCCAAACATGACCTACAGCATTACCGATCCAGACAGCCCTTACGAAGCGGAAGCGATACGTTTGGGTTACGACCTGCGACGTCAGGAAAACCGGCTACGTATGTCCAGTCAGGTCGATATTCATCTAAAATCCGGGCAGGAAATACATGGGGTCAGCGTTGACCTTTCCAGCTCTGGTGCCAAATTCAAAGTCCCCAGTGCGTTTGATTACAAGCTGGGAGAAGTGATTGAAGCGCGCTTTGTACAGCTCGCCAAAGAGACCAACAACCCAGAGCTGGAAGAAGCCATTGAATACCGTATTCTGGGAGTTGACGACTGTTTCGAAAACAACAGTGTAAAATGGCTGAGGTTGATGAAGCTGACGGAAACCGACGCGATTGCCCATGCCATAGAGTTGATGCTGAAAAACAGCAGCAAACGCGCCAAACACGACAATCAGGATCACATCCTTCGCGCCCGAACGCGAGGCTACGAACATAGCTACTTAAAGCACACCAGCAATCTTCCCCTGTTTTTCTCGGGTACCGAGCTTCGTTATTCCTTGCTCACTGATGCCAATCAGGCACTGTGGAAATACTGGCACGATGAACGAAATCAACAGACCTTCGGGACACTGTTCAACCGAGAAAGAATGGCGCCGCTGACGCAGCCGGGCATGAGAAGCAGCAGTAATTTTATTTACTCATTCACCCATGATCATCAGGGTAAGCATCTGTTCTACAGCATGATGCTGCCAGAAGCCTCGCGTGAACAACGTCAGCTTTTCTGGCATGTAGGAGCAAGGCGCGATAGCTGGCGTGTATTCCGTTTGCACATGTTCGAGCTATCCAAAGATGAGATTTCTCACTTGCTAGATGTGGCACCTGAGATGTCGGAAACCATTAAGACCCTGACTCACACGGGTATTTTGCAGGAAGTGAGTGACGCGCAAACCAGCCACGACTATCTGCTGACTGAGAAACCCAGCATTCCTAGCTCTGAGTTAAACCGCTTCCGCCACTCACGTCAGGTAATGGGCGCACCCAATGGCATCTATTTTGATTCCAGCTCTCGTCGCTCTGAACCCAGATTCATGTTCGACTCACCCGTAGAGTTAGCCATTGGTACTAAAGATCCCATCAAGGGTAACACCATAGACTTTTCCAGCCGTGGCTTAAACGTAAAACTCAGTGCTCCTTTGCAAGCCAAAGCGGGCGATGAAATTTGCGTGAACTTTATCGAGCTGCAACGTTACGACAGCGATGTCCCCTTGAGTGATGTGCCTTATACGGTTATCAAACTCAGCCCGGACTGTAAAAATGTGCATCTGTCGATCATTGAAAATGCCCAAACGACACGCTGCCTTAACTTTCTGAAGCGCCTGATTAATCACAATCAAGGCAAACTGATTGAAGACAACGAGCCTATTCCGTCTTCTGAACTTTTGAGTACCATGCATCATCTGTTGCTGGGTCGAATGGTGTCTGTACCTTTCTACATTGAAAAGAAAGATCGGATTCTTCAGCCGCGCGCGATTGGAGTCAACTTCCCACTGGATGAACTCACCAAGATTTTTCAGTCCCTTGGGCATGGTGGCAAGCTCTCAATGGAGCCGATTTTTAAAAACAGAACCAACACCTTACTTGCCACACCAATGCGTCCAATCGAGGGAGCGGAACCGACTTTCTACGAGCTGTACATTGCTGTAGTTCAGAAAGGTAATCAGATAGAAGAGATTCATACCCGGTTGCTGTCCGACTTTGAGTCGATAAAAGAAAGAATACGATTTGTGAAAAAAGCCAAGTCGGTAGGCGCGTTTTACGTTATTCGAATATCTGGAATGCCCGTGTTTGATTCGCTTACCAATCTGCTGAATGAGGAATTGAGCAGCTTGGCAAAAGCCACTATCCATCACGCAAGGGCATTGGAGAAAGAGTTTACCAGCTTGATTGGGTACGGAGAGTTTACGGACATTACGGAAGAAATACTGATCCGGTTAGAATTGACTTAAGGCTGGTCAATCTCACAATGCATTTTCATAAAAAAAACGGGCTTAAAAGCCCGTTTTTTTCAACTGAATAAGAGCTTACCAAGCGATCTTCTGTTGCTTGATGAGGCTGGCACTTAAGATACAAAGCACGCCACCTAATCCACTGTAACGAACCGCGGTTTGTGCCTGCTGTTCTACTTTAGGTTTCGCATGGTACGCCACCCCCAAACCAGCAGCATCCATCATCACCAAATCGTTAGCACCATCGCCGACCGCAACGGTGTTTTCTGGCTCAATCTCATACTGTTCTGCCAACTGGCGCAGGATGTCCGCTTTGGTTTGAGCCGATACGATATCGCCCAAAACCTTACCTGTCAGTTTGCCATTTACAATCTCAAGCGTATTCGACTGGGCATGGTCCAGGTTGAGTGTCTCTTTCAGGTAGTCTGAGAAGTAAGTAAACCCGCCAGATGCAATTGCCGTTTTCCAACCCAATGCCTGAAGGCTAGCCACGAACTCCTGCAAGTCTGGCATCATTGGCAGTTCACTGCGCACTGATTCCAGAATACTCTCATCCGCATCTTTCAGCGCGCCAACACGCTGTCTTAGGCTTTGTTCAAAATCCAGCTCGCCTTGCATTGCACGCTCAGTCACCTCTGATACCTGCTCTCCTACACCAGCGAGTTTGGCAATTTCATCGATACATTCAATCTGAATGGCAGTGGAGTCCATATCCATCACGACTAATCCCGGCTTACTGAGGTCAGGTACATCGGTCAGGCTGGCGTAATCCAAAGAAAGCGCCTGCAGAATGGTCTCGTGTTCTTTGGTAAGTTCACCGGACATCAGTGCCACTTCGTACTGCCCCACTTTCCATGTGGCGACAACGGCATTGTAGTAACCAGTAAAAAAGTCGATATCTTCAAAATGACTTGGCGACAAATAATTGGAAAAAACAATCCAGTTTGCGCGTTGTAGGTCGATCTTTGAAGAAAAGCGCGTTTCAGGAAGACGTTTTAGCAGTGTGATGTGTTTCTTTATAGGCAGTGTTTTCATTGCGTCCGTGGCAGAGTTGTCCTGTAGTGACCGTAAACTTACCCTATTGCAATTTAGAAACGCAAGCTTATGATCAATTTAAATCTTAACCAGTGGCAGACCTTTCGATGAGCAGTTCACTATTTTCATTCCGGGCTTTTCTGCGCATTATCGCCATGATAGTGCTGGCTTTGCTGTTTTTCTCTATGGTGCAAAACAGCGTAGTGATCAGTAAAGGCAACGAAGCCATTCAGGCTCGCCAGCTAGAAACGCTGACCAATGTTCTGGTCTCTCAGGCAGCGTTATCTGCCAGCGATATGCTGGTCAATCAAGATCAGGAAAACCTTCTCAAGCTGACTCAACAGCTTTCTAAAGATCGACTGGTATTTGATGCCACTATTTATGACGCAGAAGGCGTTAAGCTGGCAGCAAGCAGCAACGCCAAACCGGTGCGTGAGATGCTTGGTCTCGATACCCCACTGGGTACGGCGGCAATCGGTCGTCAGCAACTGGTGGAGCCCATTTACAATGATGGTGCCATGATCGGATACATGCGAATTACGTTTGAAAAAGGACGAGTGACTGCGATTTCCGACCACCACTACCGCAACAGTGATCGTTTAATGTATTTGATGATTCTGATGAGTTTTGCCAGTGGCGTGCTGATCACCATTCTGTTCAGACGCCAGCGACGCAGCCGTAAGAAGGGAGAAAACCTGCTGCTGAAAAATGTTGCGTCCCAATAGAATCTTATATTCAACAAAAAGCCCCGCTATTGATTAGCGGGGCTTTCTTTTTAGAGCAGTTTCTTACTTGTCGCCAAGCAGAACTGAATCGAGTGCGATTTCGATCATTTCGTTGAACGTGGTTGCGCGTTCTTCAGACGTAGTTTGCTCACCCGTCTTGATGTGGTCAGACACGGTACAGATAGTCAGCGCTTTTGCACCGTACTCTGCACATACGCCGTAGATACCAGCCGCTTCCATTTCTACACCTACAATGCCGTACTTATCCATTACGTCGAACATTTCTGGATCTGGTGTGTAGAACAGCTCTGCTGAGAACAGGTTGCCCACTTTTACATCGATACCACGCGCTTTCGCTGCTTCTTCTGCATTTTTCACCATTTGGTAATCAGCAATTGCCGCAAAGTCGTGACCTTTAAAGCGGATACGGTTTACTTTGGAATCGGTGCTGGCACCCATTCCGATAACAACGTCGCGAACTTTGATGTCTTCACTTACCGCACCACAGCTACCAACTCGGATGATTTTCTTCACACCGAAATCTTTGATTAGCTCAGTCGCGTAAATAGAGCATGATGGGATACCCATGCCGTGACCCATAACAGAGATCTTGCGACCTTTGTAGGTGCCAGTGAAGCCAAACATATTGCGAACATCGCAGACTTGCTCAACGTTTTCCAAAAAGTTCTCTGCGATGTATTTAGCGCGTAGCGGATCGCCCGGCATCAAAACAACATCTGCAAATGCACCCATTTCAGCATTAATATGTGGAGTAGCCATTGAAATAGTCCTTGTAAATAAAATTGAGGGCAATCGCCCCAGTTTGCTGGCAAATTATGGTGGATAGCGTGATTACTTCAACCTATTTTGCCCGCTCACTAAAATTAACCGCTCAAAGCTTAAACCTCTGGAGCGAAAACCTTATGAACACAGAGTTACAGGAAGCTTTTCCCGTAATCCATCGGAGACGTGCCAAAGTAGCTCGCAACCGACTGACCGATATCGGCAAACGTTTCTCGGAACCCTAGAGAACCTGCAGGCACTTTGCTTCCGTAAACCAGAACAGGGATGTGTTCTCGGGTGTGCTCCGTACCTGGCCAGGTGGGGTCGCAGCCGTGATCGGCCGTTATTATCAGCACATCGTCTTCTTGCAGAAGGTTAATCACTTCATTGATGCGGCTGTCGAAGTATTCCAGCGCTGTCGCATAACCCGCGACGTCACGGCGATGACCGTACACAGAGTCAAAGTCGACAAAGTTGGTGAATACAATGGTGTTATCACCGGCTTGCTGAATCTGTTCCAGCGTAGCTTCAAACAGTGCCGGAATACCTGTCGCTTTCACTTTTTTGCTGATACCACAGTTAGCGTAGATGTCGGCAATCTTGCCTATCGACACCACTTCGCCCTGTCTTTCATCAACCAGCTTTTGCAATACCGTTGGTGACGGCGGCTCTACAGATAGATCTCGACGATTCCCCGTACGCTCAAACTGCCCTTTGCCTGCCCCAACAAACGGTCGTGCGATAACACGTCCGATGTTGTAGTCTTCCATCTCTTCACGGGCGATTTGGCACAGTTCCAGCAAACGCTCTAAACCAAACGTTTCTTCATGGCAGGCGATCTGAAAAACAGAGTCAGCAGAGGTGTAGAAGATAGGCTTGCCCGTCTTCATATGTTCTTCGCCTAAGTCGTCCAGAACCTGAGTTCCAGACGCATGGCAGTTACCGAGAAAACCGTCGATTCCCGCTCGCTCAAGAATGCGATCCGTCAGTTCTTTAGGAAAGCTGTTTTCTTTGTCAGAAAAGTAGCCCCAGTCAAACATCACAGGAACGCCAGCAATTTCCCAGTGCCCGGATGGCGTGTCTTTGCCAGACGACAACTCGACTGCGTGAGCGTATGCCCCAACAACATCACTTTCCGACTCAAGACCCGGTGCAAAAGCGCCAGTGGACTCTTTGTGCGCCAGAGCTAAGCCTAACTTCGATAAGTTAGGCAGAGACAAAGGTCCATTACGCTCAGAGGTATCAGCTAACCCTTTGGCACACTGCTCGGCGATGTGACCCAGAGTATCTGAACCTGCATCACCAAACTTGTCAGCATCCGCAGTCGCGCCAATACCGAATGAATCTAAAACTAAAATAAATGCTCTTTTCATTACTTTCTCCACCAGCGCCTTTACACGTCTTCTGCTCGAATCTGACGGTAAACGTCTGGTGTTTTCTGATACTCACCGCCAACAGCAATGGCGCTTTGCAGTGCTTCAGCGGCTTCATTCCACTGCTCTTCACTGCGGGCGTGAATCATCGCTAACGGAGTTTCGCTGTTAGCGACTTCACCGAGACGGATAAACTGGTCAAAACCGACAGCGTAGTCGATAGAGTCCGTAGCCACGCGACGACCACCGCCCATAGCCACGACTGCCATGCCGATGGCTCGGGTATCCATTGAGGAAACAACGCCACTCTCTTTGGCATGAACCGGTTTGATGATCTCGGCTTTTTCGAGGTAGTTGTCGTAGTTTTCAACGAAGTCGACAGGACCGCCTAAACCAGCCACCATCTTGCCAAAGCATTCAGCTGCTTTTCCGTTATCCAGTACAGCCATCAGCTTTTCGCGTGCATCTTCGGTATTGTCTGCAAGCTTGCCCAGTACCAGCATTTCACTGCACAGCGCTAAGGTGATCTCGAGCAAACGTGGGTTGCGGTATTCTCCAGTCAGAAACTGCACCGCTTCACGCACTTCCACCGCGTTACCCGCAGAGGAAGCCAGCACCTGATTCATATCGGTGAGGATAGCGGTGGTTTTAGTGCCAGCACCGTTGGCTACCGCAACGATCGATTTCGCCAGCTCTTCAGACGCTTCGTACGTTGGCATAAAGGCACCAGAACCTACTTTTACGTCCATAACCAGTGAGTCCAGACCAGCTGCCAGCTTCTTAGACAGAATAGACGCGGTGATCAGGGAAATGTTATCGACGGTCGCCGTGATATCGCGGGTAGCGTAGACACGTTTATCAGCAGGAGCGAGATCGCCAGTCTGACCGATAATTGCAACGCCCGCTTCTTTGGTCACATCACCAAACACTTCGTTGTTTGGCGTAATGTTGTAGCCCGGAATGGATTCCAGCTTATCCAGCGTCCCGCCAGTATGTCCCAGCCCACGACCGGAAATCATAGGGACAAACCCGCCGCATGCCGCCACCATAGGACCAAGCATCAAGGACGTGACATCTCCCACACCACCAGTGGAGTGTTTATCGACAATCGGACCACCAAAGTTCATGTGATCCCAATTGATGACCATGCCAGAATCTCGCATCGCACAAGTCAGTGCGATTCGCTCAGGCATGCTCATTTCATTGAAGAAAATGGCCATCGCGAATGCCGCGATTTGTCCTTCAGACACTTCGCCTTTGGCAACGCCCTGGATAAAGAATTGAATTTCTTCCGCAGACAGCACTTCGCCGTCACGTTTTTTACGGATAATTTCTTGAGGTAAATACATTAGAACCTCCCACGCACCTTCATAGGTGCAGAGCTGTGGTTGTAGAGTAAAGAGGTAAGGCAACAAGCTGTGTTCAGACAGCTTGTTGCATCAGACTTTTAGAATTAGTAAGCAGTAGGGTCTGCCGTCTCGTCTGTTACTTCTAATGTATTAAGTAGGTTAGTCAGCAGGCTTGATGCGCCAAAGCGGTAGTGACGAGCATCTACCCAGTTGTCACCCAGGATCTCGTCTGCCATTGCCAGGTAAGCCGCTGCGTCTTCTGCAGTTCGAACGCCACCTGCTGGCTTAAAGCCTACCGTTTCTGCTACGCCCATGTCGCGGATCACTTCCAGCATCATGCGAGCGTATTCAGGAGTGGCATTCACAGGCACTTTACCTGTAGATGTTTTGATGAAGTCTGCGCCCGCTTCGATACAAATCTGAGACGCTTTCTTAATTAGTGCTTCTTCTTTTAGTTCACCTGTTTCGATGATGACTTTAAGAAGGATATCGCCACATGCTTCTTTACACTGTTTCACCAGTTCGAAGCCCACTTTCTCGTCACCCGCGATCAGTGCGCGGTATGGGAAAACGACGTCAACTTCGTCTGCACCGTAAGCGACTGCAGCCTTGGTTTCCGCCACTGCAATCTCGATGTCGTCGTTGCCGTGTGGGAAGTTAGTTACGGTCGCAATGCGAACGTCTGGCGTACCTTGCTCACGAAGTGTCTTCTTAGCAATAGGAATAAAGCGAGGGTAAATACAGATGGCAGCAGTATTGCCAACCGCTGATTTTGCGTCGTGACACAGCGAGATGACTTTTGCATCTGTGTCATCGTCATTCAGCGTTGTCAGGTCCATAAGTTTAAGTGCACGTAGAGCAGCTGCTTTTAAATCGCTCATTTCTATCTCCGATCAGTTTATTCAATGATTAGATGGCTTACCCCTTGGCAATCCATCACAACATGAACGGACTTGGTTCCCTGAAGACTTGAACTCGTTACAAGTTCAATTGCTATCCTTGTCACCGCACAGTACCTGTTTGGTCTATGGCACGACTCTAGTTTTTTCCTTTCATCGTGGCTAACGTTTTTACAAATCTGGTCTCTTTGCTTCCTGCAAAGGTCTGACCATTTATACAATACGCATTATTTGTTCAAAACAATAGCATTCCGGTTGACGCAAACGGTTTGTATCTCAAAAAACTCAGTCCATTATTTCCCTACACCTGAATAGCTCGTCATAAAAACTATTCGGGTATAAAAACAAAAAAACCCCGCAGCAATCTCTTGCTACGGGGTTGGTTTTCGTGGCGTCTATATAATCTTTCTCTTACTAACTTAGAAAGACAGGAACAGACCAGCGATTGTCGCTGCCATCAGGTTAGATAGCGTACCAGCGATTACCGCTTTCACACCCATGCGTGCGATGTCGTGACGACGGTTTGGCGCAAGGCTGCCCAGACCACCTAGTAGGATCGCGATAGAAGAAAGGTTCGCGAAACCACACAGAGCAAACGAGATGATTGCTGTTGTCTTCTCAGACATTGGCAGACCTGTTTCTGCTACCACTTTCGCACCTTCACCGATGTAAGGAGTGAAGTTCAGGTAAGCAACGAATTCGTTCACAACGATCTTCTGACCGATGAAAGAACCAGCCAGTGTCGCTTCTTCCCATGGCACACCGATAACGAATGCTAGAGGAGCAAATACCCAGCCTAGAACAAGTTCCAGAGTCAGCTCAGGCATACCGAACCAACCACCAACGCCACCAAGAACGCCGTTGACTAGAGCAATAAGACCGATGAATGCCAATAGCATTGCACCTACGTTAAGTGCTAGCTGAAGACCTACAGATGCACCACCTGCCGCTGCATCGATAACGTTCGCTGGCTTATTGTCGCCACCGTCGATGTCTGCGTCGATGTCGTCTTTAGGCGCTTCAGTTTCAGGCATGATGATCTTAGCGAATAGTAGACCACCTGGTGCTGCCATGAATGATGCTGCAACTAGGTATTCTAGAGGTACACCCATAGATGCATAACCAGCTAGTACACCACCTGCAACCGATGCCAGACCACCACACATTACTGCGAATAGTTCAGATTGAGTCATCTTAGGTACGAACGGACGAACAACAAGAGGCGCTTCCGTCTGACCTACGAAAATGTTAGCTGCTGCTGACATGGACTCCGCACGAGAAGTACCCAGTGCCTTCTGAAGTGCACCACCAAGAATCTTGATAACCCACTGCATAACACCGATGTAGTAAAGAACAGAGATCAACGCAGAGAAGAAGATCAGTGTTGGCAGTACTTGGAATGCGAAGATGAAGCCGATGCCGTCAACAGAGAAGTTAACCAGGCTACCGAACAGGAAACCTGTTCCGTCTTTACCGTAGTCGATAACGTTCTGAACACCTGCAGAGAATGCAGCCAGAAGGTCACGACCCCAAGGGATGTATAGAACAAAAGCACCAAGTGCAAATTGGATAGCAAAAGCGCCACCTACAGTTCTAAAATTAATTGCTTTGCGGTTGCCGGATAATAGTACTGCAATTCCTAGTAGTACTACGATACCGACGAGGCTCATAAACAGGCTCATAGTTTATGACTTCCTTATTAGTTATTTATTGGCGTGTTACAAATTGGCTCGTATTTGAAGCGTGGGCATTATAATCATCCCTCAATCAATAAAGTAATGGCATGGTCACAATTTGTAGTCTTATTCACTCTTGTATCATTAAATTATGTGATGATAGTCACGTTACGCAAACGTATACTTGCGGAACTTTCACAGAAGATAGCGATTAATCACAAATTCCGAACACTAAATTGCTTTTAGACCATAGCTGTGGCGCAATCGTTTGCTTTGGTCTTTTTTTGAGCTCAGAAAGACATTCCAGTATCTCAGGCAGAAATTTGGGGTGATTGGGTAAACCTTGATATCCATTCAATGGCATATCTGGCGCATCGGTTTCGAGCACCATGGCATCTATCGGTATTTGGGCGATGGTATTGCGCGTTTTTTGAGCTCTTGGGTAAGTAATCGTCCCGCCTACTCCAATTGCAAAGCCTAAATTGAGCCAGTCTTTGGCTTGCTGATAACTTCCACTGAATCCGTGAATCACGCCCCCTTGTTCGAAACGCATTTTCTTTAGTGTAGAGGTCATCAGCTGATGAGATTTTCGCTGATGAAGCACCAAAGGCAACTTGTGCTTATTCGCCAGTTCTATCTGCCCTCTGAACAATGCTTCCTGTTTTGACTGAGTGTCATTTCCAGAATAAAAATCCAGCCCACACTCTCCAACAGCAACGCATTTGTCTCCACAACGACTGAGCCTGTCATCGAGTAAATCGAGATGCGTATCCAAATGCTGGTCAATAAAATAAGGGTGAAGCCCGAGTGAAAAATAGATTTCATCATGGCTTGAGGCAAGTTCGCTGACTTTATCCCAGTTCGATAATCCGACTGACGGGATCAGGATGCGCGCCACACCCGATTGCTTAGCGGTTGCTAACGCTTCATCGGTATTGGAAAAGGCATCAAAATCAAAATGACAGTGGGTATCAAAAAGTCGGGACATAAGCTGGCTGCACCAATAAGGAGTTCAGAGCTTAGTTTATGAGGTGTTAGGTCCGATTAACAAGGCTGGATGTGATTTTGGCATTGACCTTAGAAAGTGCTTTCACTGAGTCGTGTAGATGCAGGTAGACGTTTTGATAGTAATCGTTGTAAACATCCACATTCTTGGCGTTGGGCTTAAAGCCGTGTTTGATGGAAACCATGCGTCGCGCTGCAGCTTTGCAATTAGAATATTCACCGCATCCAACCGCTGCACTAATGGCAGCCCCCAGCGCTGTGGTTTCTGACGTTTCCGGGATCAACAGGGTTTTGTTAAATACATCGGCAAAAATCTGGTTCCAGACGTCGCTCCTCGCAGAACCACCGTACATTTTGATCTGCTCAATATCGGTATTGGCCCCCGCTTCCATCAATTCGCCCTGCCTTCGCGACTCGTAAGCCAGCCCTTCCATGATCCCACGCACCACTTGCGGCTGACCATGTTCGGTATGAAGCCCAAACGCCATTCCCCGCGCATTCAAATCCCAATACGGTCCGTTTGCCCCCTGAAAATACGGCAGTATCATCATGCCCATATTGCCAACCGGGCTCTGTTCAGCACTTCGGTATACGTCACTCCAGTTTGGGCAGGCTTCGTCCTTCCCGACATTGAGGCAAAAGTGATCGCGATACCATTTCATGAGTGCAGAGCCTCCACTGGGAATGTAATTTTCCATCACATAGTTGCCAGACGGGCTGATTTCGATGACGTAATCCTGCTTTGCCCGTGAAGGTACATTGTTCACCAACATTTCATTGGTACAGGAAGTACCGCCATTGATGCCTATTTCACCGGGCTCGGTGACGCCCGCACCAAGAATGCCGCAAGGCTGATCCCCTGCTGTTACGACCACAGGTATCCCTTGAGGAAGACCCGTTATCTGGCTGGCTTGTGCGGTGACAGAACCGGCGGTGCTGCATCCGGGTAAAATCGTATCAATCCAGATGTCCCTTCTTACTCCCAGCGAATCAATAATACCACTCGCCCATTGCGCGCCGTGCTCAATATCCAAAGCTCCGGTCATTGTCGCTGCGCCGCTCAAAGTCACCAACTGGCTGGTCAGTTTATAAATCAGATAATCCTGTACCAGCATCAGTTTGTAGGTTCGCGAATACACGTCTGGCTCATGTCGCTTAAGCCACAGCGCCTTATAAAGCGTCCACTGACCGGGCGCATACCCGGTTTTTTCAAATATCTGTTGAGCACCTACCTCCTGCCCCGCAAATTCCGCTTCCTCACTGCATCGGATGTCATTCCACAAGATGGCATTTCTGAGCGGTCGAATATCAGAATCGACCGGAACAAAAGTAAACCTCTGGTGGGTGATACCGATACCTGCGATCTTGCTGCCATCCACATCTGGGTGGCTCATCACTTCCAGACAACCGGCAATGAACGCATTCCACCAGTCGTCGGCTTTCTGCTCTACCCATCCTGGTCTTTGCATGATGAGAGGGTAGCCATGAGCACTTTCAGCAATGATTTTCCCCGACATAGAAAACACAATCACCTTGGTTGCACTGGTACTGCTATCAACACCTATCAGCAACTTTTCACTCTTGTCCATGCTACCCCCTCAAACTCTCAGAAAACGAACAGGTTTTTAACCGCTTGCAGGTTTTCTAGCTGCTGAAAAGCACTCTCAAAGTCCTGCAATGAATAGGTCCCAGACATTAAAGGGGCAACATTGACTCGCTTCGAATCGAGCAAATCAATCGCGGTTTCCCAACTGGTCCAACTGGTGCTGTAGCTGCAAGATAAGGTCACCGAATTGTGCATCGCCAGATTCCACGGAACGGGGACTGTGTCCTTTCCAGTTAACCCTATGGCACAGATTCGACCATCCCGACGCACCAAATCGAACGCTTGATGAATTGCCGCTGGTGCACCGCTGGCTTCCACGACCAGATCGGCACCTAGCCCATGTGTCCATTCCGCAACCTTCTGTTTGATGTCCACCTGCTGAACGCTTATTGCATCGTCCATGCCCATCTCTTTCGCGATTCTTAACCGAACATCAAGGTCGTTATCTGTTCCAGTCACCAGAACCTTTCTGGCTCCACTGGCTTTGGCTGCTGCGGCAGCAAGTAACCCTATTGCGCCACAACCTAACACCACCACAACATCATTAGGCTCGACTTTGCTACGCTCTAACACTGCTTTCACCCCTACGGCGAGCGGCTCTGCTAATGCGGCTTCTTCAAAAGACAGTGAATCGGGAATTCGATGCAATGAGGTGGCTGGCATGCAGATAAACTCTGAAAAGCAGCCATCAATCTTATAGCCAATGGCTTTCTTGTCTGGGCAGATTTCGACCTGTCCGTTTTTGCAATAACGGCAATGTCCACACCCACCTTTATGGGGCTGAGACACAATGCGGTCTCCTTTCTGAAAGCCGGTCACCGCCTCTCCAACAGACACAATCTCCCCTGAGAATTCATGCCCCAGAGTGACTGGAGGGAAGTTGATGAAGGTGTCTTTTTTAATGTGCAGATCGGTTCCGCAGATGCCTGCGGCTCTGACTTTGACCAAGACTTCATCTGGCATTGGAGTAGGTTTCTGGACGTCAGACAACCTCAGGTTCCCAACTCCCGATTGGGTTTTCACTAGCGCTTTCATTCAGACCTCACATCGATAAAAGGAAAGTTACGAATCTGGTCGCTCCGCCATTTCGTGCATCAAAGGCATCATGGCGTCGTAGGTTCTTTCGTATAAGTCGAAATAGAACTGATAGTTCTGATGGGATTTCGGGTTAGGTTTGATGACCTTGGTAATGGTGACCATGTTGTCGGATGCCGAGACCAGATCATCATAAAACCCTGCGGCTTTTGCGGCGCAAATGGCACTGCCCAAAACTGTGGCTTCGGTGAATTCCGGGATATGGATTTCCACATTGCTGACATCCGCATGAAGCTGCAGGCTGAACTCACTTTTTGAAAAGCCACCGCCAAAATACATGGCGTTGATGTGCACGCCGTTTTTTCTAAGCCGAGTGAGCATGCTTTCAGTCGCGTAGGCAATGGATTCGCAGATCGCCCGATACACATGGGCTTTGCCGTGTTTCAGAGTCAGCCCCCAGACCGCGCCCTGCACTTTATAGTCGGTATGTGGCGTGCGGTTCCCCTGCCAGTAATCCAGAACAATCAAACCTTCAGAGCCAATCGGAATGCTTTTGGCTTCCTGCGTGAGCTTTTCCAGTTTGTCGGTGTCTTTTTCTGGTAATCCGGGATTGTCGAACATGGCTTCGTGAATAAAGTTGTCGTTGTACCATTTGATGATGGAACCACTCGACACCTGTCCACCTTCGTAAACCGTCAACCCGGGAATGACGCAATCCGGATGAGGACCAAACACGCCTTTGATGGGGGTTTCGCTGTCAGACATGGGAAGAAACACATGAGAAGAACCGGTAATCAGCGCCGCCTGATTTTTTCGGACCGCATTGAGCCCGAGCATACCGACATAAGCATCGCAGCCGCCCATGGCGATAATGGTGTCTGGCGACAACCCGGTTAGTGCCGCAACCTCAGCCGAAATGTTGCCGACGGATTCTCCCATCGGCAGCACTCGTTCGGGGAATTTCTCTACAATATCCTCCAGCCCGATATGCTGATAAAAATCGTGCGGCCAGCCCCCCGTGCGAGGATTGTAAAACCAGCGATGAGTAATATGGTTGATACTCAGCGCAGGCACACCACTGAGTTTCATGGTAAGAAAATCCACTTCTTCCATAAAGTAGCGAGACTGAGCGAAACGTTCTGGGTCGTGTTCTTTCAGCCACAACAGCTTGGGCAGCATCATCTCTGAACTGACTCCGGCACTTGAGCGCTCCAGAGCAGGGTGACCAGTGCGGAAAATGTTTTCTGCCTGATCGCTGGCGCGAGCGTCCATCCATAAGATTGCGGGGCCAATAGACTCACCGTCCTCATCAACACAGACCACGGTACTTGCGGTTCCATCCACTGCAACAGCGCGTATCTGCGCAGGGGTGATGTCCGTCTCATCAAACAATGCCCGAACGGAACCGACTAACGCATTCCACCAGTCTTCCGGGCTTTGTTCCGCCCATCCGGGACGGGGGAAATGAGTAGAGTAATCCTGATTTTTTAAATACCGACAGTCCCCATCGGCGTTGAACACGCCAATTCGCAAGCCACCTGTACCCGCATCAATGCCCATGACCAAAGGTTCTGTGATTATGTCTGCACTCATATCCATTTATTCCTTTAAAAAGATAACGTCTAACAAACGAAAGCGTAGGCTCTCCCGACCTAAAGCGTTTAGCGTCCACCCGAAGTAGAGATAAACTGCCCGGTGATGTAAGAAGATTCATCGCTCATCAGATACGCCGCCAGAGA
Organism: Vibrio nigripulchritudo ATCC 27043; assembly: GCF_000222685.1. Taxonomy (GTDB): domain Bacteria; phylum Pseudomonadota; class Gammaproteobacteria; order Enterobacterales; family Vibrionaceae; genus Vibrio; species Vibrio nigripulchritudo. The sequence goes on from NZ_AFWJ01000289.1 coordinate 39,769, forward strand.
CGCCACATCTTCTGGCGTCCCCAACCGGCCAATAGGTACGCTCTTTTCATATTTAGCGCGCACGGTCGAATAGTCTTCCCCGGTGGTTTCCACCCGAGACTCCAGTATTTCTTCGGTCATTCGAGATTCGATTCGGCTAGGGCAAATGGCATTCACATTGATGTTATGAGGTGCTAGCTCCAACGCCAGCGCCTGAGTTAAACCATTCAGACCGAACTTGGACGCGCTGTAAGCCACACGCCTTGGTCTGCCGAAAATCCCTGATTGAGATGAGATGTTGACGATTTTGCCGTATGCATTCTCCAGCATGGTTGGAATCACGGCACGTGTGACCAGAAACACCCCGGTCAGGTTTACGGAAAACACCTTCTCCCATTCGGCAAGCGAGATATCAACGAAGCTGCTTTCCTGCACTATCCCTGCACAGTTGATTAAGGTATCCACCTTGTGCCCTGAGACCCATCTACCGATGGATTCAGCTACCTGTTCTTCATTACAGATATCGAACGCTTGCAGGTGACAACGACCGCTTTCAGTTTCAATGAGCGTCTGAGTTTCTTCCAACCCCTGACGATTGATGTCGCATATCAGAACTGTTGCGCCATCCTTTGCCAGCTTAAGTGCACACGCTCGCCCGATACCATTTCCTGCTCCGGTTATGATGACCGTCCGACCGTCGAATCGACTCGTGTTTTGCATGTTTCACCGTCCCTATGATCTGTAGACCTTCCTGTTATTTTGACGAAAGCACCGACTTATCTGCTTCGTAGGGCTGTTTCTCCTTTGCCTTTAGTGCGTGAATGCGTCCTCCGCGGATCAGCACAAACACCCCAAGCAGCAACAGTCCCCCTTTCACCATATCCCTTTCGTAGTTTGCCCATCCTGACAAACCGGCTCCGTTGGTCAGCACCGTCAGAATCAATACCCCGATCAGCGTGCCCAAAACGTTGGCTTTCCCTTGTCGAAAAGCCAGACTGCCCAAGAATATGGCGGTCAACCCGTCAATGAAGTAGGAATTACCGATACCGGGCTGACCAGACGACAGGCTCGCGGCGATAAAACACCCCGATAATGCCGCCATCACACCCGCAAACAGGAAGAGATACACATTCAGTTTTTTGACCGGGATACCCGCTTCATGCACCGCTTTATAATTGGACTCCTGAGCATAAATATAGTGTCCCAGCAGCAGTTTTTCCTGACACACCCATAGGACAAAGGCGATAAACAGGGCGAGAACCATGGTTGCCGGAAAAATGCCAAACGAAGCATTCACCAAGTCCCCCATGAATCCGGTGTCGTCAATTCGAAAAGATGCGCCTGCGCCAATAGCTTTCGCGATAGAGAGAGTCAGCCCACCCGTCGCTATCGTGGTCACCAGTGACGACAAGCGCAAATACCCAACTAACACACCGTTAAGGATGCCAAACACCACACCAACCATCAGACCCGCGACAATACTGATTCCCCATCCCATGCCCTGCTGAACCGACCAAGCTGTCACTACGTTTGAGAGCGCAGCTATGTTGGTAAAACTGACGTCCACTTCTCCAATCGAAAATATCCAGGTAACCCCGGCAAACATAATGAAAGAGATGCTCGCCGCCGCAAATATGGTGGTAATGTTCTGTGGCAGAAGGATGTTAGGTCTGACAAAAGCGAACCCAAACAGAAGCAAAAACAGCCCTATCAGTACCCCATATTTCATCAGCCAGGTGGTCATTCTTTTACTGTTACTCATCGTAAAAACCTCATCTCTGTGAAATTCAGGCGTGGGTAACCTGATGGAATCTGGCTTTGATCCACCCTGTCACTTTGTCTCTGGTGTCCGGGCTAAACAAAATGCTGCCCACCAGCATCAACATACTGGTCGCACCATCGCTCCAGTAATATGGAATGTTGATCAGGGTGAATCCATTCAGAACCATAGAAATCAACACGGTTCCTGCCAGCGTCGCCAGTACAGATGCACGGCCGAAAAACGCAATTCCGATGAACACCGACGCGAAAGCTGGCATTAAAAACCCATTGCCCGCGATGGGCTCAGACTTGCCAGTTTCGGCAATCACTAACAAGGCAGAAAACAACATCAGAGTCGAGCAAAGCACGTAAGCAATACAGGTGTACTTACGTACATTCACCCCGGAGTAAAACGCAGACTTTTCGTTATACCCAACCGCATAAAGGCTGTTTCCAAACCGCGAACGATGAAGGTAAAACCACGACAGTGCGTACATGGCAACCAGAAGATAAGTTGAGTAGTTCAGCCCAAACCAACGTCCATCGTTGATGTCGAGCAGCCCAGAGGTGAAGAAGTTGCGAAAAATAGACGGACCGCCACTGAACAGGAATGCCGCTCCCCCCGCGATTGACCCCACCGCGATGGTCGTGACAATGTCAGGCAGTTTCAGATAACTCACGGCATAACCGTTGATCACCCCAAATGCGATACTCACCAGCAACCCGATGAAAATGGACAAGTAGAGGTCAATGCCTGCAGCGATGCCATACCCAATCGTCATCGCCACAAAAGAGATGATGCCGGGAAAGGAGAGATCAAACTTTTTCAGAACCACCACAAACGTCAGCCCCAACGCCGCCAGCCCCGTGGCAGCTAAGTGGCGCAAAATGGCCGTAATGTTTGACGACGTGACGTATCTGGGCTCGACCATGTAGAACGCTAGGGTAATCGCCGCAACAATTACCAGATAAAGCCCGACGCGAATAAAAGCCGCTCTTTTGGCATTGGTCTTGGTCATGCTTTGCTCTCCCCAGATATACCCGCGATGAGGAGCTCATCCCGGCTGATATCACTCACCGGAGCGGAAACCTGCTCGCCTTTGTAGAGAGCAAACATCCGGTCAGACACACCATGTACTTCATCACAATCCGACGACATCACTACCACGGCAGCGGTTTGCGAGAGCTTTCTCAGCAGACGATAAATGGTGGCTCGCGCGCCGATGTCGACACCAATGGTGGGTTCGACAAACAGGTAGATTTCAGCTTCAGCGTATAGACCTTTGCACATGACGATTTTCTGCTGATTACCGCCACTAAAATGACTGGCGGCTTCGTCCAGTTCGACGGGGTGAAGCTCGGTCAGGCTGACCAGTTCCAGACTGTCTTCGTGGGTTTGTTCAGAATTCAATACCCCCAATCCAGATGACGCCCGGTCAAGATTGGCGAGAGAAATGTTGAATACCACATTTTCTTCCAGCACCAACCCTTCTTTTAATCGGTCTCCGGGGAGTAAAAATAGCTTGTGATTCAGGGCGTCTTGCGTGGTTTCAAATTCCACCTTTTCACCGTGAATACGAATATTGCCGCCCCCTTTGATGCGAGCACCGAAAATCACTTTGGAGAGGTCTTCAATGCCAGACCCCACGAGCCCAAAGATCCCTAATATCTCGCCTTTTCTGGCTTCAAAAGAGACATTGCTGAATGAGTCGAAAGAGAGGTTTTCGACCTGAAGGTATGCATCGCCGTTGCATGCTTCCTCCAGTTTAGGTGGAAACATGTTGGAGACCGATTTCCCCAGCATGAGTTCGGCTATCGCCGCTGGGGAAAGGGCTTCCTGAGCCACATCATGACACCCGACATTTTTGCCGTTTCGAAATACCGTAAAGCGATCCGCAATCTGCTTCACCTCTTCTAAACGATGGGTAATGTAGATGATGGATACACCACTGGATTTCAGAATCGACATCAGCTCAAACAGATACTGCTTTTCTTTTTCCGTTAGTGTGGACGTTGGCTCATCCAGAATAAGCGCGGTGATTTTGTCGTTCACCATGGAGTGCAGAATGGCGGTGGCTTCCCTTTCAACCGGGTTCATCTCGGCAATGGTTCTGTCCAGATTGACCGGGATGGGCAGTTTTTCCAGCAACTCATCGGCTCGACGCTTAAGGTCATCACTGTTGAATAGTGAGAAAAGCCCGAAGCTGTTGTTTTCCCTGCCCAGAAATATGTTTTCATAACCGGTGAAATCATCAATCATTTCAGGATGTTGCTGCACAGAGACAATGCCCTGTTGCAGCGACGCGCTTGGAGTACCAAGCTGAACTTCCCGCCCTTCAATTTCTATCTGCCCGCCATCCTTCTGGTAAATACCGGAAAGGATCTTAATGAGCGTGGACTTCCCTGCCCCATTCATTCCAAGCAGTGCGTGGATTTCACCCTTCCTGAGTTTAAAATCCACGTTATCAAGGGCAGTGACAGAACCGAATTTCTTGTCTATCCCTGACATCGAAATAACGTTGCTGTTCATAATGTTCTCCAGTTAAACGACGCGAACCCAGCCCAGCTCTTTCGCTCGACCCGGTCTGTCGTAGTCGGCGGCTTTTTCACCTAACCCTTGCAGCGTTTCCTCGGTAGCTTTGTAGCAAGGCGTGATAACCAGGCGAGGAATGTTTCTGCCAGCAGCGTACTCATGGGCATAGAACACATTAGAGAACGCCATCTCGTAGAAACTTTGGGCACAGCTCATCTTGAAGGCAGAGCCGCCACTGATGTAACCAAACGACTGGGGACCACCATCAATCCCCGTCAGGAAGATGTTTTTACGACCCGCGGCTCGCACTGCAAGCGCACCTTCAATGGCGGCACCATCCCAAGCACACCAGATGGCATCAATGTCATCTCGCGCCGTAAGCATGTTGTCGACCGCCTGACGCGGTGTGGTACTGGCATTAAAGTTAAATGCCCACTTGGCAACCACCTCAATACCGGGGTGTTCACGCAGTGCCCATTCCATACCAAGCGTGCGCTGATCCCAGCTTTCGTTTTGTGGCAGGGTCACAATCGCGACTTTACCTTTACCGCCCAATTGCTCCGCAAGCCACTCAGCGGTAAACCAACCCATGGCGTAGTTACTCGACATAGCCGTACTGTGAACCGCCACGCCCGGCACCTGACTATCGCCCGCAAAGACTGGGATACCTGCGTCTATTGCGCGTTGTACTGCCGGGGCGATTGCCGCTGCATCGGCAGGCGTGATAAACAGCGCATCGGGTTTGCTGGCAATGAAAGCATCGATGTTCTCTGTCTGCTTCTTCGGATCAAAACCTGCGTCAGTAATGGTCAGTTCACCACCCAGCAACTCAACTGCATCTTTATACCCCTGATGCAACGCTGCCCCGGAATCGAAAGCTGTCCAGCCCAGTGCCGCGGCGAATTTCAGTTTCTTGCCTGATGCCGCCATCGCTGGACTGAAGGTCATTGGTCCCATAGTTGCAACAGCAAAGGCGGTCCCCATGCTCAGTTGCATCATTCTCCGACGGGACAAACCAATCGGTGATAAATCGCTGTTGGATTCGTGTGTAACCTGCTCTGTATTTTGAGTATCAGATTCGCTGACACCCTTGTTGATGCGCTCTTTCATGTTCAATTCCTTATTCCAGTACCACTACGTCCTATAGTGTTGTTTCCGATCCTGCTCATACTCGGAAAAGTCCATGTGCCCATTTGGTGTGAAAGGCTGAATGCACAAATGAGCCCCGAAAGCTTTCTTCCTACCCTACTATCTGACGGCAGACGTTTAGGTCGACCTCAGAAAGGTTGTCCACGACTCGGTTTGCTCCGCTGAAATCCTCGTCAGCGGTGTAAAAAGATTTGGTCACCAGACAGTTCATGCCTGCACTTAACGCCGCTCGCATACCAATGTTGCTGTCCTCGACCACCAGGCAACGATTCGGCGTTAGCTGCATCTTTTCTGCGGCCAATCGGTATACCGCCGGGTCTGGTTTTTTGGCTGACACCACATCCCCTGCAAACACCCGAATGTTTTTGGCAATCTCGTCCCCGACGCAGGTTTTCACTACCGTTTTGACCGCATTTTCATTTGAGGTAGAACACACCGCCAACGGCACACCTTGCTCATACGCTTCTGTAATCAGGGCTTTGACCCCGGGTCTGGGGGCAAGCTCGCCGGAGTTAATCAGGTTCATAAAAATTGAAGTTTTTAGCTGGTGAAGATTCTTGATCAGCTCGTCTCGGCTGAGAGCGGTTTCTGGCCATCCCACGGTATTGAAGTAGTACGACATTCGCTCTTTCCCACCCGCGACACTGAGCAGTTCTTCGTATCGGCTTTTCGACCAGTAATCCAGCAGCCCTTTTTCCTGAAACGCCTGATTGAACGCGACCCGATGCCCGTCGCATTCGGTGTCCACCAGAACGCCATCGCAGTCAAATATCAATGCGTCCATGACTCTGCCCTTTGCTGAGAACCAAATTTTGACATCATCAGCTCCACACCTTCTTTCAGCGTCTGGTACTGGGCTTCGATGTAAGGAATCGGCTCTTTAATGCCCGGTTTTTGCAGAGCAAGAGTGACAAACCCTTCGATAAACTGATGCTTGTGCATGGTCGAAATATTGACCTTAGCGCAGCCAGACTGGATGCAACGTTCAAACTGAGCATCGGCTAAACCCGTTCCGCCGTGCAGAGCGATAGGAATATCGATGTTCTCTGTAATGTTTTCCAGCAGGTCATAAGCTATGACAGGCTCACCTTTGTACTGCCCGTGTGCCGTGCCGATAGCTGGTGCGAACGCGGCCAGTTCCGGCATTTCCGCGCAGAACTGCAAACATTCCTGATAATCTGCCAGCATGGCATGCTCCTGTGATACCACTTTGTCGTCTTCTACCCCGCCAATGGCACCAAGCTCAGCTTCCAGTCCAACGTTGGCATCTGTTGCCAGTTTGTAGGCTTTGAGTGACATGGTCAGGTTTTCTTCAAAAGGCATGTCGGAGCCGTCGAACATTACTGACGTCCAGCCCGCATCAATACAACGCTGAATGACTTCCAAATCGGCACAGTGATCCAGATGCAACGCCACTGGCACATCCACGTTTTGCGCCAGACTTTTCACCCAGGACGCGATGGCGTCGTACCCCCATAAACGGATGGTTTTCACCGAAAGCTGAACAATGACTGGCGAATTCAGATCCTGAGCGGCAGTGATCACAGAGCGTGCGCTGTTGTAATCAATAATGTTGAAGGCAGCGATGCCGTAACCGTCTCGCTTTGCATCCTGCAACATTGGCTTCATTGAGATTAAAGGCATAATCGATTCTCCTCAGAGAGTGTCTATTTTTAATGCCGAGTCACTTGTGCGCTTCGGCGTAATTCATACATTCATGTTGGTGATGCTTTCCTTCAGTTTCATCATAAATTCGGCACCATATACGCCATCGACTGCTCGATGATCCGCCGACAATGTCAACACCATAAAGTCTCGCCATCCGAGTTCGTTATTGATGCAGCAAGCGCGTTTGTTGATCGCTCCTACACCAAGAATGGCGGTTTCGGGCGGGTTGATGATCGGGAGAAGTTCTACGTCCCATTTGCCCATATTTGAGATGGTGAAAGAGCCGCGGGCTTTGGATTTGATCACGCCGTTTCGCGCACTTTCTGCCAGAGAGCGCGAAGCCTGATTGATTTCTTTCAGGGATTTGCGGTCGGCATGGTCAATCACCGGAACCAGCAAACCTTCATCCACAGACACTGCCATGCCAATATGAACGTCTTCCAGCAGTGTGCAGCGGTCTTCAAAGACATGAGAATTCAGTTTGCCGTAGTGTTTTAACTGACGGGAGACCGCGAAGATAACCAGATCGTTAATCGACACCTTGTCTTGGTTTGACTGGTTGTAGGCATTTCGCTTCGCCAGTAAATCCGTTACATCGACTTCGGTACGCAGATAAAAATGAGGTTTGGTCTGCTTCGATTCACTCATTCTGTCGGCAATCACCTGTCGGACTTTTGAATAAGGCTGGTCTCCATACTCTTTATCGGAACCCGGCTCGGCATCTGCGAGATCTCTTTCCAGAACAGCCCCTCCGGGACCGCTACCGTTCACCGCGGTTAAATCGATGTTTCGGTTGGCAGCCATTCTTCTCGCCAAGGGCGAAGCTCCCAACTGACCATGATTGACGGACTCCGTCGAGCTTTGAGGCTGCGCTTTGATTTCTACACTGCTTTGAGCATCAGGAGTGTTATTCGCGGCGGGAACCGTTTCAGCCTGTGGACCCGCTTGCTCCGGACTTTCCACTTCGTCAGGATCCCCGATATACATAATGGGCTCTAACACTGTGGTGGTATCACCTTCTTCATAGAGCAGTTCCAGCACAACGCCTTCCTGATAGGTTTCTACCTCAAACGACGCCTTTTCAGATTCAACCACCGCCACAACGTCGCCCTTTTTAACGGTGTCCCCAACCGCTACCATCCACTCTGTTAGCGTGCCTTCTTCCAGATCCTGACCAACCTGTGGCATCAATACCGGAGTCGCCATAATTTCACTTCCCTGTCTGCGCGCTAAGTTGCGCGATTCGTCCAATGTTCCTGTTAACCGGCTTCGCTCTGAACCGTGCTGTGCACCACTTTCAAAATGCCTTCTCGGATCTGTTCCTTCTGCGGAATAGATGCTTTTTCCAACTCCAGATTGAATGGGATTGGGGTATTCAGCCCGGCCACGATTTCTATCGGCGCATCGAGGTAATAAAACACCTTGTCCTGAATGATGGAGCAGATGTCTGACGCCACTCCACCGCGGCGTACTGCTTCCTGCACAATCACCACCCGATTGGTTTTCTTAACGGACTCGATAATGGTGTTTTCATCCAGCGGAACCAGAGTTCTTGGGTCGATGACTTCCACAGAAATGCCCTCTTTTGCCATCTCTTCCGCGACTTCCAGTGAACGAGGGATCATGTTCGACCAGGCAACCAAAGTGACATCCGCCCCTTCGCGTTTCACATCCGCCTGTCCGAATTCGATTTCGTACTCTTCTTTCGGCACATCTCCTTTGGTCATGTAGAGATGCTTGTGTTCAATAAACATCACTGGGTTTGGCTGTCTGAGTGCGTGTTTCAGCAACCCTTTGGCGTCACGGGGTGTGGACGGCATGACCACGCGCAAACCGGGAATGTGATAGAAAAGGGCTTCCAGACTCTGTGAGTGTTGAGCCGCCACTCCGCCACCAGCGCCCCCCTGAGTTCTAAGCACAAAAGGAACATTTCCCGAACCGCCAGTCATAAGCCGGAACTTGGCGGCCTGATTGACAATCTGATCCATGCCTAACATGGCGAAATCGACATAAAGAATTTCTACAATCGGTCTTGCACCCGATATGGCTGCGCCGACGCCCACACCAATCATGCTGGCTTCTGAAATTGGCGTATCACGAACCCGTCGCTCACCGTATTTGGCAAGCAGCCCTTCGGTGACTTTGTATGAACCGCCTCGTTCCGCTATCCCTTCACCAATAATGAATACGTCGCTGTTTCTTGCCATTTCTTCGTCGAGAGCTTCTCGAAGCGCTTCCCGGTACATCATTTCTCTGCTAGCCAAAACCATCTCTCCTTTGATGTTTCATTCCTTTGAATCGGTTTGTCCGGTTCGCTTAATAGTCTTCAATTGCCTGCATAAACTCTTCCACACTGACCTGTGTACCCGCTAAGGCAAACGCCAGTGCTTCTTCCAGTTCAGACTCAATCTGTTCTTCCAGCGCCGTCACCTGTTCTTCGGTGTAACCACCCAGAGTTTTAAGGTTGTCGCGAGCTGAAATAACCGGGTCTCGGTCTTTGTAATACTGGAGTTTGTTTTCAGGCATATAGGTGCCCGGATCATTCACGTGGTGCCCTGAATGACGATACGTTTTGGCTTCAATTAAGACGGGACCTTTGCCTGCACGGCATAAATCGCAAGCCTCCGAAACACGCTCGTAAACCGCCAGTGGGTCGTTTCCGTCAACCAGATAACTGGGAACACCAATGCTTTCGCCACGGCGATACAGCTCGGTTTGCCTTGTTGATTCTTCAATGGGTGTCGATACTGCGTACTGGTTGTTCTCGATGATGAGTACCACATTGAGATTCCATATAGCGGCAAGGTTTAGGGCTTCCAGAAATGTTCCGTTGTTTACCCCGCCATCGGAGGTAAACACTATGGTGACGGCATCGCTGTCTTTCACCTGATTGGCCAGCGCACTGCCTACACCAATGGGTGTCCCTGCGCCCACGATGCCATTAGCTCCCAGGTTGTTGGACTGAATGTCTGCAATGTGCATTGAGCCACCGTAGCCTTTGCAATACCCTTCTTTCTTTTGCAAAAGTTCTGAAAGCATGCGTTTCACATCCGCGCCCCAGGAAATACAGTGACCGTGCCCTCTGTGTGTAGAAGCGATGAAATCAATGCTTTGATCCGCAGCGGCGCACGCCCCAGCAGCAATACCTTCCTGCCCTAAGTAAGGGTGAAAATACCCTCTTACGTGACCCTGTCGATAAAGCCTGATCCCTTCAGTTTCGAACAAGCGCGTTTTGTAGCAGCTTGTGAAAATTTTTTTCAAAGTCTCGCTGGAGACCTGTGTTTCCGCTTGTATTTTCGTCGCGTCCATGTCGTTACCCAACTCTTTACTTAAACCTGTTTTCCGTGGTGTTTTCTCAATATGGAACTGACTATAGATCGTACAATTTTAAATGTAAATAATTTCACACATATCAAAAACCATACACTTGCAACCACACAAACAGTATAAAATATAAGCAATTAGAGTCGATATAAGCCATTTTCCATTTATTAAAAAGATTACAAAAATAAACATAATCAATTGTTTTTATTAAACTAAAAAATCAAACCAGAGAAAGATCACAGTTTGTGAAAATTATTTTACTATTTTATTTGAATAGGCTGTGAACTGGAAAATTGACTTACTGGGATTTCCGTAGGATTATGGATGTTAAAAATTACTTACATTTATATTTTGTGTTTGAATAGCCCAATGACTGAATGAGAAGATGAACAGAATGGACAAGCAAGCAGGCACCGAACTGGTGGAACGAATCCACTCAAATTATGAAAAGTTGCGCAAATCAGAAAGGTTGGTCGCAGACTTTATATTGAGCCATTTAGGAAAAAGACTTAACTACTCAATCACAGAGTTTGCGGACAAACTGGAAATCAGTGAAGCAACAATCAGCCGGTTCACACGTTCCATAGGCTATGCAGGTTATTCAGACCTGAAATTGTCGATGGCGGCAGCCAGTAGCATCGCTGAAGAAAATACCATTCCTAACATCCCCAGCGAGCTATCAGAAAAAGACTCACTGGTCGTCCTGAGCCAGAAACTGATGAATGCGTTGATCAACGGTTTGGGCACGACTCAGAAAAATCTGGACTACGAAAACCTTGAACATGCTGTTGATGCCATTCATAACGCCAGCAAAGTTGTGTTGGTTGGTGTGGGTGGCGCTGCAGAAGTTTGTGATGAGGCGGTGCACTTACTACTGAAAATCGGTATTGATGCTGCCAGCTATTGCGATGGATACACCCAAACCATCGTCGCCTCTACTCTGCCTTCTGACGCGGTAATGATTGGGATCTCACACACTGGCGAAACGGAAACCGTTGCTAAGGCTCTGATTCAGGCAAAAAATAACGGTGCAAGTACCGTTGCCATTACCAGCGCAAAAGATTCTATTGTGGCACAAAGCGCCGATCATACCTTACTGACCTGGCACAACCTCAACCCGAGACAAGTTCCCCTATATGGCGACTTCCTTGAAGGGCGAGTCTGTCAGCTATACCTGATTGATCTGATTTATCTGGCATTGATGTTCCGCCGCGGCAAAGAAGCAAAAGTATCGTTAGAACTGACCCGGGATGCCTTGGAGAAATACTATCAGGGTCAGTCTCGCTACGGAGAGAGTTAAAGGCGTAAAATTTCTGTCATTCCGTCTAAAATAAAACACATTCTCGTCACTCAGTAACCCGACCTAGTCAGGTTACTTAGGTATACGATTTTGTTAAACTCTGACTACACGCATAGTTAAAGGACTAATCCATGCCGAACGATACATCTGAGTTTCAGTTGATGACTGAAATCGCGACACTTTACTACATCGAAAGTGAAACTCAGGAAGCCATCGCCAGCCGATTTGACATCTCTAGAATGAAAGTCGGTCGATTGCTTAAAAGAGCACATGCAGAAGGCATTGTTGACGTTCGGGTAAAGCATCACCCCGCCCTGATAAACGACCTTGAGCAGAACTTAATTGAAAAGTTTGGCATTAAGCGTGCGTTGATTGCTCCAGACTATGCCAACCCTGACGTTCAGAGAAAAGAAGTCGCAGCGTTAGTATCAGACTACTTTACCAGCCAGTTAGAAGAAGAAAGCGTGGTCGCCGTGGGCATGGGGCGCAATGTCGCAGCCGTTGCCGATAACGTGTTTGCTGATAAACAACACTCCTGCACTTTCGTATGTGCAATAGGTGGTTCTCTCAAGGCAGGAGAACTCATCAACCCTGATCATATATGCCGTCGTCTGGCGAGCAAATTCGGCGGTAAAAGCCAGTCCCTTTATGCGCCTGCCTTTGTCCAGAATATGACGCTCATGGAAGAGTTACTCAAGAACAGCACCGTAAAACAGACATTGGACAAAGCACGCCGAGCAGACTTTGCACTGGTGGGCATCGGTGATATGAGTGAAGATTCCAACATGGTAAGAATGGGCTGGTTTTCACCGCAGGAAATTGCGGAAGCCAGGCTCAATGGCACGGTTGGGGATATGATGGGGTATGACTTCATTGATATTCACGGAAAAGAATCAACGACCAAGATGCAAGGAAGAGTGATTGGTTTGCAGTTAGACGACCTGCTGCGCATCCCCAATGTGATTGCCATTGCCAGTGAATCAACAAAAGCCGCTGGCATTTTAGGAGCTTTACGCACTGGCGCTATCGATACGCTGGCAACCAGTTACGCCAACGCGCTCACGGTGCTCAGCCTGGATGATGCGATAAAGAAATCGTAAGAATATCCCCTTACCCACTGAGCTTTACTGCCTTTTGGGTAAGGGGATGTTTCTCTTAAGGAACTAACACCACCTTGAGGGCGTCCTTACCGCTGCTCACCAATTCAAATCCTTTCTCGAATTCACTGAGTGGTAAGAAGTGCGTGACGACCCCTTCTGTGGGTAAGCTGCCATCGACAATCCCCTTGATCACCAGAGGATAACAGTAAGGTCCCAAGTGCGAGCCCAGCACATCCAGCTCCTTTCTGTCACTGATGATGCTCCAGTCCACCGTCACAGGATCTTTGAATACACTGAATTCCACAAACCGCCCTAAGTTTCGGATACAAAGCAATCCTTGCTCGACCGATTTGGGATGACCAGTAGCTTCAATGTACACATCGCACCCATAACCTTCGGTTATGGCTTTGATTTCTGCTTCGGTATCGACTTTGGAAGGATTCAGAACGATATCCGCACCGAATTTCTTTGCCAGCTCTAACCGTTCGTCTTTCATGTCCAAGACAACTAAAGTTTCAGCGCCCGCTTTTTTAGCGGCTCCGATCATGCCTAAACCAAGCGTACCCGCCCCCGCAATAACCACGGTATCGCCTAGCTGAATGTTAGCTCGCTGAACCGCATGAAATGAGCATGCATAAGGTTCAATCAATACGGCTTTCTCTATCGGAAGATCTTCTGGCACCTTGAAGTTAATGGCTTCTTTGGGGAACTTCATATATTGCGCCATCCCGCCATTTACGTTGTTTTGAAACCCATAAACATCGTGTTTCTGACACATCCAGTACTGACCACTTTTACAGAATCGGCAATCCCAGCACGGCACGATTTGTTCCGATATCACTCGGTCGCCGACAGCGAAGCCTTCCACGTCTTCACTGATCGCCACTATCCGACCAATGAACTCGTGACCCGGTATCATGGGGGCTTTTATGTATGCGGGCTGAGTTTCATCCCCCCAGAAACTGGGAGCCCCATGGTACGCCTTGAGGTCACCAGCACAGATGCCACACGCTTCAACTTTTATCAGAATTTCACCAGCACTGATTTCTGGAGACGAGACTTCTTCCAAGCGGTAATCACCGGGGGCATATGCCACCACAGCCGACATGGTCGTAGGGATAGCCGTTTCAGCACGCTGTTGAGCTGACACATGTTGTTCACACATCGCTTTCTCCTTTTACTGAGTAGGAACTCTTGAGCTGACTTACTCCGCCAACACAAAAGGACCAGTGTATTTATCAGCGTTGTCTGCGGTTATGAGCAGACAATCGAATAGCTGTTTCTCGGTATCCGCACCTGTCTTACCTGTTCGAATAAAGTTGTCTGCCTGACGGATAGACTCAGCAGCAAAAACAGCCACAGGCTGAAGAACGGTGTACTCAAGTTCTCCGGCTTTAACGGCATCGACAGCATCAGGTGAACCGTCAAACCCGCCCACTTTGACATTGCTAAGCTTTCCGGACTCTTTTAGCGCGGCAATAGCACCTAACGCCATTTCATCGTTACCACTGATGACACCAATGATGTCTGGGTTGGACTGCAACATAGACTGCATTTTGTTGTAGCCCTGAGTGCGATCCCAGTTAGCCACATCGGACGCTGCTAGCTCTAAATCTGGGTATTGGCTTAACACCGTTTTGAAACCGTTGGAGCGCGTCGCGGCATTGTTATCCGAAGGCGCACCAAACAGTTCTACATATTTGCCGCTTTCACCGACACTCTCTACCCATTGCATTGCACCGAGTGCTGCTCCCTGAGCGTTATTCGACACGAGCTGGCTTTTGGCTAATCCTTCCTGGTTAATCTCAGCATTAATCAGGAAGACTGGAATACCAGCGTTCACTGCTTTGCGCACTGCACCTATCGAACCGTCGGCATTTTCAGGGTCCAGAATGATGGCAACGGATTTGTTGGTAATGGCAGTATCAACCAATTTACTTTCGGTATTGGTGTCACCTTTGTGGGCGCTCACGTTTGCCTGATAGCCCATTTCCAATGCTGTCGCTTTTGCCACTTCACCTTCGGTGTACCAATACGGGTTAGAAGGGTCATTGATGATGATTGAAATCAATCCGTTTGCCCACGCAGTTCCGCTAAACACAACGGCAACGACTGAAAGCCAAGTCAGCCAAATGGTTTTTAATTTGTTGTTCATTGGTATTGCTCCTTGTCCTAAGTTTTACATCCTTACGTTTTGGTCATGGCATTGCGGTTAACTGGAACCTAGCAACGACCATGACCTGAACTCTAACGGCGACCATACTGAATGCTGTTAAGTAACACAGCAAAGACGATTACGGTGCCGGTAAACACGGTTTGCCAGTAAGCGGATACGCCAATCATCACCAGACCATCCGATAAGAAGCCGATGACGAATGCGCCCAAAAGCGTACCGTTTACGTTGCCTCGGCCTCCGGTTAGCGTAGCTCCGCCGATGACGACTGCCGCAATGGCAGTCAGCTCATAAGTGGTCCCCGCCGTCGGTCCTGCTGAGGTCAGTTGAGAAGAGAGCACCAGCCCTGCAATGGCGGCGCACACTCCAGAAATTACATAAACCCAGACCTTGACGCGTTTTACAGGTACGCCTGAGAGTTCCGCTGCTCTCTCGTTACCACCAGACGCATACAGCCAGCGACCAAAGCTGGTTTTTATCAGCACGATGGCGACAATGGCAGCCACTACGCCGAGCACGATGACTCCAATGGGCACACCCGCAATTCGATTGAATCCAAGCCAGTCAAAGCCTGTATTTCCAAGAAGCTGTTCCCCCGCCAACTTGTTGTATGTCAGCCCGTTTGTCATCAGTAGTGCCACTCCTCTGGCAACGTAAAGTGTTCCCAGAGTGGCAACAAATGCTGGTACTTTCAGGTAGGCAATCAGCACTCCGTTAATCACTCCAACCAAGGCACCCAGACCACACGTCAGTAGAACCACTACCCAGACGGGTGGATAGAGAATCACACCTCCCCATTCGATGGTGATGCCTTGCATCAGGAACCCGGCGAATACACCGCACAAGCCGAGGGTCGACCCGACAGAAAGGTCGATTCCGCCATTCAGAATCACCAGCAGCATGCCTATCGCCAGCAAGCCAAAAATCGCGACATGCGATGACATGATCATCATGTTTTCGACGGTGAGATAGTGGGGAGACAGCAGCGAAAAGGAGATAACGATGGCAATCAAAGCGAAAAACGCTCTGCCTTCCAATAAAAACCGAGCCAGCTCTTTCCCTTTACTAAGCTGCGATTTGGTTTCCAATCGTGACGTCTGTACCTCAGTGGACATATCCCTTACTCCATAATGATTGGTGAGTGGTTTCTCTGGTGATGATTTCTAGGCGATGAGTGATTCGCCTGAAGCCGCCATGATGTCTTCCTTGACTGCATTCGAATCAAAAATGGCTGAAATTTTTCCTCGTCGAAGCACCACGATTCGATGTGCAATACTCAAACACTCTTCGATTTCGGAGGTTGAGTAGATGACGGATAACCCTTGGTTCGCCTGCTGGCTAAGCAACTTAAACACTTCTGCTTTTGCGCCAATATCAATTCCTCGGCTGGGCTCATCCAGAAGAATCACTTTAGGTTGCGTGGCGAGCATTTTTCCTATCACCACTTTCTGCTGATTCCCCCCAGACAAAGCGCCAATATGGCTGTCAGGACCATCGGTCTTTATCGTGACATTCTGAATTGAGTCAGAAACCAGAGCAGCTTCGCTTCCACTGGAGAGCAGATAACGCCGGACAAAATGTCCGATACTGGCAAGTGACAGGTTGCTCCCGACATTCATGGTCTGAACCAGACCGTCGCGTTGTCGGTCTTCGGGTACTAACACCAGCCCGGCATCGATTCTCTCAGCGATACTCATGCCTGTGAGCGCCTGTCCGTTCATTTCAACCTGACCGGACGATTCCTTTAAGCGTCCGGCAATGCACTCCATTAACTCAGTTCTGCCAGCGCCCATTAACCCGTAAATGCAAACGATTTCATTTCGATGAAGGCTAAGAGAGAGCTGGTCAACCAACTTAAACTCCGAGCCAGAAGGGTCATCGACAGACAGATTGTTAATATTGAGGACAACCTCTTCCTGCATCGCTTCCTGAGGAGGCTGACCCAGACTGTAGTTGTCCCCCACCATATGCCTGACAATCCAGCTAAGGTCGATGTCAGCGCGAGGAGCGTATGCCGTCATAGCACCATCTCTAAGTACCAGTGCGTGATCGGTAATCTGTAGCGCTTCTTCCAGATGGTGTGAGATATAAACAATGGAGACTCCCCGGCTGGTGAGGTCTCTGATCACCTTAAACAGAACCTCAACCTCGGCAGCACTTAACGCTGAAGTGGGTTCATCCATAATGAGAATTCTGGAATTAACGGAAAGAGCTCGCGCAATTTCTACCAGTTGCTGCTGACCAAGCCGAAGGTCTTCTATTCGGGTGAGAGGATCGATATCTTCTTCCAGCTCGTTCATAAGCTCGCGTGTTTGACGTTCTTCCTCTGCGTAGTCCACACCAAACGAGGTCTGAATTTCACGTCCCATAAAAAATGTTGTCACGAACATTTAAGTTGGGCGCCAGACTCAGTTCCTGATGAATGATGCAAATCCCTTTCGCGCGAGCTTCATTGGCGGAATGGAACATCACCGGTTTGCCATCAAGCAGAATGTCGCCTTTAGATGGGCGAAGAATACCGGACAGGACATTCATCAACGTCGACTTCCCTGCCCCATTTTCTCCAAACAGTGTGGTGACCTGGCCGCGATAGATAGAAAAATTAACGGCTTTCAGGGCGTGAGTATTACCGAAAGACTTGGACACTTGCCTCGCTTCCATGATCACGTCGGTACTCATGTTGTTATTGGGATTCATGGCTGGACCTCAAACTTAACCGGAGTGACCAGCCAGTTTTTGGCGTTGATCAATTTGAATACGCCGGTAACAGCAATCCGTTTCCCTTCCAGATTTTTATTGTCTATCGAAGACAGCACCTGCCTTTTCATTTCATTGTTGAGCGCCGCCCCGACATCTTGATACTCAATCTGGTTTTTAAACTGGTTAAACCCAATGGTGCCGGTTGCATCCCTAAGATCCGTCCCATTGATGGCAGGTCCAGTCTGAACTCGTACTCGGATCTTCTCTGGAATGCCTTCAATGTTGACCGAAAGAATCCCCGACTTTCCTTTCTCAACCAGCCCCTGAAATGAAACGGGAATAACAGAACCGATGCCACCTTTGGACTTTACGCCGTATTTCTCGGCCGCCTTCTTTTTGTTTTCTGTTATTGCGTTCGCAAGCTCGTTAGCGTCCACCGCTCGGGAGACAATGCTGCTTTGAATTTCGGGAAAAGTTTTTAAAGCATAACCATCAACAGAAAATGCCTGTTGGCGAGTGTCGTCTTCAGAACCAATCACAACCACTTTGGTGTCCAGAATGATTGCAACGGTCAAGGCGAGCGATCCAAGCCATAACCACAAAGAGGATCCTCCCCTTTTTGCCGGGAGCAAGGCATTGTTATTTGTCATCACAGTTTCCATACTGTTTAAATATTGTTCATTTGTATACTACTACTAACATTTGAACATTTAGTGATAAATATCACAATATGACAGATAGACACCCTCAAATTTAAAACAAAATCGAAACAATTAAGAAACAAAACCCCATAAAATGGGGCTTTTAAAGATGAGAGAATAATTACGAAGTTAAATGAGATTTGAAAATTCAGATAAGTAGAGTCGGTTCATTTGTATAAGGCTTAGCCAAAACTGCACAAAAATGCGCAACATTTGAATTAATCACAAATCAAATGAACAAAAGGTATATCACTCTTTCAATCGAGAACGATCCATCATGACTGCCAACACAATAATGGCTCCTTTGACGACTTGCTGGTAAAAAGAAGAGACGCCAAGAAGATCGAGACCATTGTTTAGAACACCGATAATCAAGGCGCCAAATAGCGTCCCTACAACGCTTCCCACTCCACCCGCTAAACTGGTTCCTCCAATCACAACCGCCGCAATCGCATCCAGCTCATAGGCGACGCCTGCCTGTGGCAAAGCTGCGGAAGTTCGGGCAGACAAAATCAGTCCCGCCAAACCACTTAGCAAACCCGCAATGCCATAAACACTGAACGTCACCCACTTAACGCTGATTCCCGACGTTCTAGCGGCTTTGGGGTTACCACCTACGGCATACACATAACGCCCATAGGT
The DNA here is from genome assembly GCF_000222685.1 of Vibrio nigripulchritudo ATCC 27043. Classification (GTDB taxonomy): domain Bacteria; phylum Pseudomonadota; class Gammaproteobacteria; order Enterobacterales; family Vibrionaceae; genus Vibrio; species Vibrio nigripulchritudo. Next base: position 58,799 of record NZ_AFWJ01000289.1, read on the forward strand.
AGTGTATCTGAGCACAAACCAGCTGATGGCAAACACCGCCACAAACAGAATGACGGGCATTGGTACACCCATAACCAAGCCTTGCCCAATGAACTTGTAACTTGGGTTGAGATTGGAAATTGGCATCCCGTCGCTGTAAATCAGAGTCAGTCCGCGCGCCATACTGAGCATGCCAAGGGTCATCACAAAAGGAGGAACCGCAAACTTAGCAATCACAAAGCCATTTGCTGCCCCAAGTGCCAGACCAGCGCCCATACCAAGTAATACCGGTGCCATAACGGCGGTATTACCCGACCCCGTTGCAAAGCTTGCGGCAACCATGGCAGTGAAGGCCACCATTGACCCGACAGACAAATCGATACCCCGAGTCAGAATGACAAAGGTCATCCCAAGCGCAAGTATCCCGTTTATTGAGGTTTGACGAAGGACATTGATCAGGTTGTTAGCGGTTAAAAAGTACGGACTGGCGATCGATAAAATAAGGCAAATCGCAATGAAGGCTAAGACAATTCCATACTTCGCAGCGAAGGTTCGCCAATTCACCTTGTGGCTCTCGTTTGCACTTTGATTTGTCTGTACTTGTTGTTTTGTATCCATCTAATTCAATCCTTCGATTAGCTTTTTGGGCACTTAAGATGCGAGTCTTGAGAGCGCTTCCTGACTGAGCGCCTCTTTTGACAGTTCTCCTGCCACCTTTCCTTTGCGAAATACAATCACTCTGTCGCTCATTCCCAATATTTCCGGTATTTCAGAGGAAACCAGGATGATGGCTCGTCCCTCTTGGGCAAATTGAGACATAAATTGGTAAATTTCCCGCTTGGCACCTACATCGACCCCTCTTGTGGGTTCGTCCAGCAACAGAACTTTGGGTTGAGTCGCCATCCATTTCGCTAACACCACTTTTTGCTGATTGCCGCCACTCAGACTTTTGACGGGCATGTCCTTGGTGGCTTTTATTGAGAAGCGATCAAACATGTCATTCGATACGTCTTGCTCCCGATTCAATTTCAACACCCCCCAGCGCGACAAGTGATTCAGGGAGGCATAAGAAATGTTTTGAAGCACACTCGATTCTAGAAATAGCCCACTGCCTTTTCTGTCTTCTGTTACCAGTGCCAGCCCTTTGTTCATGGCTTGTTTAGGTGAGTCAGGCAGATAACGTTCGCCATTCAGCTCGACCTCCCCCTGGCTGGGTTCCCGAATGCCAAACACCGTTTCAAGAAATTCGCTTCTTCCTGCACCCATCAAACCAAAAATTCCAAGAATCTCCCCCTGATGAAGGGTTAAGTCGACGGGCTCAAACGTTTCTTCATGCCCCAACTGGTGAACCTGCATAAGTGGCTCATCGGTTAGTTGGTTGAATTTGGCGTATTCTTCTTCCAGTTCAGAACCAAGAATTAAGTTAATCAGCTCGTGGTGATCGATATCCTGCATTGAGCCGGATTGAATAAACTGACCGTCCCGGAAAATGGAGTAGTCATCGGCAATGCGAAACAGTTCGTTCATGCGATGTGAAACGTAAATGATGGATGTGCCGGACGCTTTAAGCTGGCGCATGGTTTCAAACAGATCATCCACCTCCTGCTCACCGATAGCAGAGGTCGGTTCATCCATAATGATGATGCGTGCCTGATAAGAGATGGCTTTCGCAATCTCCACCAACTGAATCTGAGATAAGCTAAGATCACGCATCAACGCCGTAGCGGAAATATCAAATTTAAGCTCTTTAAGCAGTTTCGTGGTATTGGCTTCCATGGTCTCTTTATCGACCACCAGCCCACCCAGTTTTTTAGGCTCACGTCCGAGATAGATATTTTCAGCTACCGTCATTGCGGGAACAGGTTCCAGTTCCTGGCTGATAAAAGATATTCCAGCTTTCAGTGCCTGCGACGGACTGGCAAATTTTACGGGTAAACTGTTGAGCAGTATCTCTCCTTCATCTCTGGCATAGATGCCCATGAGCACGTTCAGAAAAGTCGACTTCCCTGCCCCATTACCCCCACACAGCGCATGAATGGTGCCCTTTCGAAGATTCAGCTCCCCGTTTTTTAGCGCTACAACACCCGAAAATGTTTTTTTAATGCCCGTCGCCTGCAGAACATATTCCGTCATCTTGCTCTCCGATTACTGGATGGTGTATCCGCCATCGATCACCAGATTGGCTCCGCTGATCATCGCTGCCTCATCGCTTGCGAGATAAACCGCAGCTGACGCGATTTCATGAGGCTCGGCAAAGCGTCGTGTGGGAATTTTCAGTTTCATTTCTTCTGCCACGTCTCCCGACCACGCTTTTTTACCTAACTCGGTTAAAACGACAGTCGGAGATATCGCGTTCACGGTGACCCCTTTTGGTGACCATTCCAGAGCCAGAACCTGTGTTAGGGAAATAACCCCCGCCTTGCTCGCGCAGTAGGCTAAATGTTTATCTATTGCGACCATGCCTGCCTGAGAAGCGATATTCACGATTCGACCGTACCCTTTTGCCACCATTTCTCTTCCTACGATCTGGCTCATTAGGTACACACCTTTCAGGTTGATATTCATGGTGTTGTCCCAATCCTGGTCGGACAATTCCAGCGCATCATCCAGAGCAACGATCCCAGCGCAGTTCACCAGAATATCGATGCCACCAAATCGGTTTTTTACTTCATCTGTCGCCTGTTGAATGCTTTGACGACTGGTGACGTCAACCTCAATGCCGACGGCATTGCTCTCACTTAATTGCTCAGCAATCTTCCCAACGTCAGGGTGCACATCCAGTAAAACGACATTCGCTCCTTTTGCCAGATACGCCTCACAAATTGCATGACCAATCCCCGCGGCTCCCCCAGTGACCATCGCCGTTTTTCCACTCAGTGAAAACTCATGATTGGGTACTCGCTGCATGCCTGTCTCCTTTGCTAAATATGTAAACAAGCACCCCAAACCACAAGCTAAGGGTGCCATTATGATCAGAGATTAATTCCCGCGTTTGCTGAGCAACTGGTCAACATTTTCCAAGGTGACTGGCGTCCAGGGCACGTTGTAATGTTTTTGCGCACCATCATTCCATGGCATGCCCGCTTTATAAGCTGCCCAGATTGGGGATTTGGGTTGGTAGCTGCTGCCAACGACCTGGCGTATAGCCACGTCAATTGCACCGTGCGCCTGAGCTTCAGCATCCTGAAGCACCGATTCCATGCTGCCATCTTTTACTGCGGTTAACGCATCGGTAATGCCATCCACACCCGCAATAGAGAAGTCTTCAACTTTTAGCCCAGCCGCTTTTATGGCTTCGATTGCGCCCAGAGCCATTTCATCATTTTGAGCAATGATGCCGTCGATTTTTCCACGATGTGCCGTCAGCCAGTTTTCCATTAGGGAGAGTGCTTCCGCACGAGACCAATTTGCGGTGCGCTTTTCCAATACCTTCACGTTTGGATTTTTATCAAGAACATTTTTGATGCCTTGTGCGCGGTCAATTTGCGCCGACTGACCAATCGGTCCTTCGATCACCACCACATTGCCCTTAAACCCAATTTTCTCTAATACTGCATTGGCGACCATTTCCCCTGCTTTCACATCATCGGAACCCACAAAGGAAGCGAGCTGATCCGAGTTACAGCGGGTATTTGATCCCACTACAGGAATGTTGGCGGCAGCCGCCTTAGCCACTGCGCTCGCACATGCGACTGCATCAATAGGAACGAAAACGATGGCATCAAACTGGCGAGTCACCATGGTGTCAAACTGGTTCTCCTGCACTAGCGCGTCGTAACGCCCATCAAAAACCGTGACTTCTGCGTCGCCTGACTTCACAGCAGGATGCTGCTTTGCCGCGTTACTCCAGAGCTGCATAAATTCTGCCTGCAATCCGTAAACAGCAGCACCAATTCGCACTGTTTTTGCAGACACCGTCTGAGCGCCAATAAGGAGAGCAGCTGTTGCCAGCATCAGTGAGGTTTTCCTAAAAGCATGTCTCATAATCATTCCCTTTGTTTACAGCCAAAGTCTTTCCTTCTGAGCGCACAACTCAATTTTTTATGGCTTTGTTTTATAGGATAGACAGAAGCAAGAAGCCTGCATTCCCACTCACTGTGAAAATGAACATCCACACCTCAATCTGTTCATTTGAATAATATGACCAACATTTGAACAATGCATGTTTGAGATCACATATTTTTAACATGGTTTATCTTACTTATAAGACCAAAAATAAATAATGAAAATAAATATCTGTTTTAATTAGATAAATACATTTTAAAAACCATAAGTACTATTGATATTTTTAAAATTACACAATTGACACTTGGTCACTTTTACAACAACCTAGTCAACACAAATGAAAATTAACCGTTCATATGTTCAACACAAAAACACATGAGCAAAAAAGGTAAGGAGGCAAGATGGACGACTTCTCAATCGCCATTGGCAGTGATGATGCAGCAACAGATTTGAAGAATTCCATCATGGCGTTTCTCAAAGAACAGGGGTTTCATGTTGAAGATTTTGGTGATCTTTGTCTGGATGGTACAAGTTACCCAGACGTAGCCTATGAACTGGCAACATCGATTCGCTCTGGTATACACCAGCGGGGCATTTTGTTTTGTGGGACAGGTATTGGTATGGCGATCACTGCCAATAAAGTCCCGGGAATAAGAGCGGCGCAGGCTCATGATACGTATTCAGCTCAGCGCGCCAGAAAGAGTAATAATGCCCAAATTCTCACTTTAGGTGCGAGAGTGATTGGAACCGAGCTTGCCAAAGAGATTGTAAAGGCGTTTCTGGAGTCGGAATTTGAAGCTGGTCGCTCTGGTCCCAAAGTTGAGCGAATTCAGTTTTATGAAAATGTCTCGAATAAGAAAGACTAAGATATACATAACCCCTTTGCACTTTCACATTTAGCCAATATTCAAAAATAGAAGGAAGGAACCTACTATGATGCAAAGAATCATTAATGACCCAGACCAGGTCGTCGAAGACTCTCTCAAGGGTTATTTGTCTGCATACCCTCAGTACATAACCGCAACCGACAATCCACGAGTAGTAAAAAACAGCCAGTTAACACCGGGAAAAGTCGGCGTTATCACGGGTGGTGGGTCCGGGCACGAGCCAGCGTTTCTTGGGTATGTAGGACGTAACCTGCTGGATGCCGTCGCTGTCGGTGAAATTTTCTCTTCTCCCACTGCCATCAGTTTTCTGGATGCCGCCAAAGCCGCCGATTCAGGAAAAGGCGTTGCCTGCTTATACGGTAACTACGCGGGCGACAATATGAACGTCAAGATGGCGTGTAAAATGGCAGAAAAACAAGGCATTACTATAAAAACTGTCATTGCAAATGACGATGTCCCCTCTGCCCCTCCGACTGATTTGGAGAAACGTCGTGGTGTCGCTGGTGAAATCCTGATGTGGAAAGTCGCCGGAGCGGCGGCTGAAAGAGGCGACGATTTGGACTCGGTCATTGAGCTCGCACAGCACGCCATAGATAGCACGCGCAGTATTGGAATTGGTTTATCTCCCTGCGTTATCCCTGCGGTTGGCAAGCCAAACTTTCATATAGAACCGGGAAAAATGGAAGTGGGTATCGGGCATCACGGTGAACCGGGAATTGATGTCAGCGATCTGGTTCCAGCAGCGCAAATGGCAAAAATAATGACGGACGCCGTCGTTAATGATCTTCCTTTCTCATCCGGTGATGATGTTGTGGTGTTGATTTCTGGTTTAGGTGCAACCCCCAACAACGAACTGCACATTCTTTATTATGAGGTGGCTACGTTACTCGAACAACAGGGCATTCGCATTCACCGACAATACGTGGGTAACTATTTCACTTCTCTGGAAATGCATGGCGCAACCCTGACAGTTATGAAAGCGGACGAGCGCCTGAAACCGCTTATCGACGCACCCGCACATTCCATTGGATTCCATCAGGAGGGCTGATTATGGCGTACCTAAATGCACTCGACGGCAAAGCCATCATGATTGAGATTTGCGATGTAATTGTTGAAAACAAAGCTTACCTTAGCGAGATTGACGGGCTGATTGGTGATGGAGACCACGGCATCAATATGGCAAAGGGATTTGCATTGTGTAAGTCGGATCTGGAAAAGCTGAACGATGTTAATCTGGGTCAGGCTTTTCAGGTATTGGCCAACATTTTAATGGGCTCGATTGGTGGTTCTATGGGTCCGATTTACGGCAGCGTATTTGTCGCAATGGGGCTTGAAGCCGATGGCAAAGAGCAAATTACTCAACAGGATTTTGCTGAAATTCTTTCTGAAGGGCTAATCGGATTGCAAGACATCAGCGACGCCAAAGTGGGTGACAAATGCATTATGGACACTCTGGTTCCGGCAGTAGAAGCGATGCAAAAAAGTGTGCGCGAAGAGTTTTCCTTTGAAGGTAGCTTGAGCAATATGGAAGCGGCAGCAAAAGCGGGGGCGGAATCGACCAAAGACTTGGTGTCCAAAATCGGTCGCTCCAGCCGACTGGGTGAACGCTCTGTGGGCGTGTTGGATGCAGGTGCGGTGTCGTGTTCACTGATACTCAGTCAGTTAGCGCAGTCGACCATTTCCCGGCTTCAAAGTTAGCCCAAACAAAAACGTCGCCCTAAGGCGACGTTTTTCGTTGGTCTTTAGAAACCGATTAGTGTTCGCGAGTAGCTCGGAAGTTGATATCCGGGAAACGCTCCTGAGCCAGATTCAGGTTCACCATGGTTGGGGCGATGTAACTCAGGTTGTCACCGCCATCCAAGGCTAAGTTGGTCTGGTTCTTACGCTGGAACTCATCCAGTTTCTTGTCGTCGTCACATTCTACCCAACGAGCCGTTGCAACGTTTACGCTCTCGTAAATCGCTTCAACGTTGTACTCAGATTTCAGGCGAGCTACAACCACATCAAACTGAAGCACACCAACCGCACCAACGATAAGGTCGTTGTTTTGCAGTGGACGGAACACCTGTACCGCACCTTCTTCAGAGAGCTGAACCAGACCTTTCAGAAGCTGCTTCTGCTTCAATGGATCTTTAAGGCGAATACGACGGAACAGCTCTGGCGCAAAGTTCGGGATGCCCGAGAACTTCAGCGCTTCACCTTGTGTAAAGGTATCACCAATCTGAATCGTACCGTGGTTGTGCAATCCGATGATGTCGCCCGCGTATGCGTTTTCTGCACGAGAACGGTCACCCGCCATAAAGGTCACGGCGTCTGAGATGCTCACTTGCTTGCCAAGACGAACGTGGTTCATCTTCATGCCTTGCTTGTAAGTCCCCGATACGATTCGCATAAAGGCAATACGGTCACGGTGTTTCGGATCCATGTTTGCCTGAATCTTAAAGACGAAGCCAGAGAACTTTTCTTCCTGCGCTTCAACTTCACGCTCATTCGCCTGGCGAGGAAGTGGCAGCGGAGCCCACTCGGTCAAGCCATCCAGCATGTGGTCAACACCAAAGTTACCCAATGCCGTGCCGAAGAACACAGGCGTCAGCTCACCGCTTAAGAACAGTTCGCGATCGAATTCGTGAGAAGCACCCACGACCAGTTCCAGCTCTTCACGCAGTTGTTCTGCCAGCTCAGAACCGACTGCTTCATCTAGCTCTGCGTTGTCCAGACCTTTGATGATGCGCTCTTCCTGAATGGTATGACCCTGACCCGTTGAGTACAGAATCGTTTCGTCGCGGTGAATGTGGTAAACGCCTTTGAACTCTTTACCACAACCAATTGGCCAGGATACAGGAGCACAAGCGATGTTCAGTTCGCTTTCTACTTCATCCAGCAATTCCATTGGATCGCGAATGTCGCGGTCCAGTTTGTTCATGAAAGTGACGATTGGCGTATCACGCAGACGAGTAACTTCCATCAGCTTACGAGTACGATCCTCGACACCTTTCGCCGCGTCGATCACCATCAAACAGGAGTCAACGGCAGTCAGTGTACGGTAGGTATCTTCCGAGAAATCTTCGTGTCCCGGAGTATCGAGCAGGTTAACCAGACATTCATTGTATGGGAACTGCATCACCGACGTGGTCACCGAGATACCACGTTCTTTTTCCATTTCCATCCAGTCAGATTTAGCGTGCTGGCTAGAGCCACGACCTTTTACTGTACCCGCAGACTGAATCGCGCGTCCGAACAAAAGAACCTTTTCTGTAATGGTGGTTTTACCCGCATCAGGGTGAGAGATGATGGCGAAGGTTCTGCGCTTCGACACTTCTTGAACAAAAGGAGAATTAGACATTTCAATAATCTTCTTACTGGTTTACTGCCCTATGTAGGCAATAACACAAAAAACTGGGTGCACAACACGCCTGATAAGCCACATAAACTGGGGCTCGGGCACATATGGCGAGGAATAATCTGTCTTGTAGACGTTCAGGCTATTACATCGGTCTTATGATCAGGCGTGAGGAAATGGCGCAATTGTATGAGATCCACGCTCAGCTTTCCAGTTGGTTATCGAAAGAGCAAAAGCAAGGCGAAGAGAACGCTGCCGAAAACACACGTTTCGCATATTAATAAGTCATCACACCATTTACAAAATGGCTTTTCTGTTTACCCATTTTACTTTATTGCGAGGACCATCAAACTTTACAATAGTGTTACAAACGTCACGAACGTGTCGACAAAATACCGCATAACACCCTCAAAAACGTCAATTTGACGGTTCCACGTCGCAATTGGATAAAAATGTCTCAAATGAAAGTTCTTGTTACACAAACTGTCGCATTCTGAAATCACATCCAAATGTAAATGATAGTTATTCCCATTAACATGTGTCCGATTTATTTGTTGATGTCAGAGGAACCAATGAAAATCGAACACAGGTACAGGAAAGCGACGTTAGCGCTAATGATTGCTTCAGCACTTGCTGGCTGTAATGACAGCGATAGCACGTCCAGTACAACAAAGAATACGGCCCCCGTTGCTGCCGCTAAAAACGCGGAAAAAAATGTGGTAGCACAAGATGTGCAGCACTGGAAAGCACACGGGCTGAACCGTTACTTGTCTGAGAATTTGTCAACTTGGTCGATCGAGCAAGAAGACAAAGTACTGACAGCAACGGAAGGTGTTATCGAAACTCAGCATGGTCACGTTATCAAACGTGGTGATCAGCTTGTCTATGTATCGCAAAGTGCACAGGCAGAAACGTTCACACTGAAGAACGATTCAGGCACTCAAACTGAAACAGTCACCATCAAAATTGACCAGGTATTGGGTGATCCACTGGCAGATCAACAATGGCATCTGCATAACACGGGTCAGATGGCTTATGCCCAGCCAGAAGGTATCGCTGAGCTTTGGCACGACTACCTGATGAACAGCAAACTGCGTTATTCACGTGAACGAGCCGATGAAAAAATCGCAGAGCTACAAGCGCGCCCTGCCAGCGTTGCTGGTGAAGACATGAACGTGCCAGCCGCCTTTGCTTTGGGCGTAACAGGTAAAGACACCATTGTAGTGGTAGTAGACAGCGGTCTTGAGATAGCCCACGAAGATCTGGTCGACAACGTATTGCCAAACCGTTCCCTAAACTTCAAGCGTGGGGCACATTCTCCTACAGATCCAACCAACACTGGTATCAATGGCGATCACGGTACATCAGTTGCCGGACTGATTGCAGCTAAGGGCTGGAACAACCTTGGTGGTCGTGGCGTTGCACCTGACGCCAGTCTGATTGGCATGAACTTCCTAGAGACTCAGTCTGATTCCGACAATATGATCGGTCATGGCATGACGGGAAGTGGTATTTCCGTGAAAGAACCCGTTGTGGCGTTCAACCGAAGCTATGGACGCGATTTGGTCTCTTTCCAAAGCTACGACGAAATTGATGCTGAAATGACCGCTCACACGGTTAACAACCTTCGCGATGGTAAAGGTGCGCTTAACGTTAAGTCTTCGGGGAACAGTTTTGTTTCATCTGGTTCTACTGGAGACTTCTGTCAACACACTGGCGCGATTGAGTACGGTCTGACCTGTACTAACTCTGCATTAGAATCCAACCTTTCTTTTGAGCATTACATTGCTATCGGTGCGGTAAATGCGGACGGTACTAAGTCGAGTTACTCCACAGCGGGCGCGAACATCTTTGTATCGGCTCCAGCTGGCGAAAACGGCGACTGGGAACCGGCGATGATCACTCCGGACCAGAGTACCTGTCTTCGTGGCTATGCAGGTAGAAACCGACTCGATGTTCTGGATAACTACGTATTTGAATACGCAATTGCACATGACCTTTACCCATTCAATGCAGGAAAGGAAGAAGACAACCTAACGTGCCACTACACCAACACGTTCAATGGTACGTCTTCCGCAGCACCAAACACATCTGGTGTAGTTGCACTGATTGCCTCTGCAAACCCGTCACTAAGCTGGCGTGATATTAAGCACGTTCTAGCCAGCACATCAGACAAAAACAACCCAGAAGATCCAACAGTTTCTATCCCAGCTGGTAACGGAAACTTCGTGGCTCACCTGGGCTGGATTGAGAATGGTGCGGGCTACCACTTCAACAACCATTACGGTTTCGGTCGTGTTAACGCGGGTGAAGCGGTGAAACTGGCTCTGGATTACAAGCAGCCGCTACCAGCGCAGATCAAAACAGACTGGTCTGTAGGTATTGCTCAAAATGCTGACGGTCAACCTGTCAATCCGATCACCATCCCTGATAACAACGCCAGCGGTGCTGAACTCATTGTCGAAGTCGCGGACAACGTCACCATCGAAAGCATGCAGTTTATGCTGGATATCTACAACGAGGAATTCATTAAAGACACCTACATCAACGGTAGACGCCAGTCTACAGCAGGTATTGACTTAGCCATTGAAGTTACCTCACCAGCCGGTACTAAGAGCATTCTTCTTGGTTCTCGTCAGGCCATTCTGGAACCTGTTCAGACGGCACATAGCCCATTCCCTCTGTATGCAGACGGTTACATCCTGAAAGATTCTCTGATTGCGGCAAACGCCTTCTACGGAGAAAACGCAAAAGGTAAGTGGAAACTTCGCTTCTTGGACACGTCGGGTAGCGGCATCAATGAAGCAAGTAACTTCCACTCTTCTTACTTCAACAACACGGTTAATTCGCTGGTCAAGAAGGCGAACCTAAGAGTCGTAGGTCACTAATATGAAAAATCTATTATTGCTTTCCGCTGTATTGGGTAGCTGGGGTGCATTTGCCCAAAACCCGGTTTACCAACTGCACCCGGATTCTGTACCAGCAGGGCAAACGGAAACTGCTATCAACGATAAAACTAGACTGGTTGAAGGCACCCGTATTCTGAACACCCAGACTCAGGAAACCATTACGGTTACCGGAAAACTGTTGATTCTGGTGAAGGATGAATCCGAACTTCGCCAGATCGCTCATGACTTCGGGTTGCTGCTTTCAAGCTATACCCCCGGCTCTAAGCTAGGAGTATTCACCGCTTCCAAACAAGTGGATCTCAATGAGCTACAGGCTCGTCTCACCCGAGACGGACGAGTCCGAAAGGTTCGAATAGAAACCGATGAAAAGCGCTTTATCGCGCACTAATTGAAACATCTAAAGTGGCAAGTCCTAGCGGGCTTGCCCTTTTGCATAAACGTATAACAATAAAAATTGGAGTACCGACATGGAAATGAACACGCCTGAAGCTCAACAATGGAAAGAGCGGATCGATAGCATTCTGAATGACGCTATTTCATCTGGCGAGAAGATCCATATGCCTTGGCTGGTTGAACAGCTCGCTTATCCAAATCGGAAAAAACTCGAACGCGATTTTCGTCGTTATCTGGATACGACGTATTGCGAATACTTAAATAAAATGAGACTTCATATCGCCAGCAGGATGCTGTGTCATGAGAATGTTTCAGTAAAGGCTGTTGCTTTGTCTAGTGGTTACCAAAACCCTGCGACGTTTTGCAATGCGTTTAAACGCGTTTTTGGTACGGGACCTTCTCAATACAGAACGGAAATGATTGAACACTTCCACCAATACGGCTGCCCTTATGCTAACGGGATTTGCAAGAAAAAACTGAATTAACCGAATCACAAATCACGTTACACGCAAAACAGACTCTACACTTTACTGGCTTAAGTTGGCTGCCAGTATTTTGTGTTACCTATAAAAAACCCTCGCATTGCTGCGAGGGTTTCTTTTGACTCTGATTATTGTACTGGTACTACTTCCCGAACGAACAAGACTCGGCTACCGGATCCGTTGTTTCGATTGACCGCTCCAATATCGCCAATATTGTCAACTTGCCAAATGAGACTCTGATAATATTGAGCGGGGGTAGAGCTCCAAAGCTTCGCTTTTTCATGAATACTTGGGAATACTGTTGTATTCACCGCCGGGCGAGAACAGCCGACCTCTACAATAGAAACCAACTCTTTAATGTTAGGTAATCGCCAGTCAGAATAACCAGCATAAGTCGAGGCTTCAGCGCTCTCTAGTGCTTCAAACCACTTATGGTGAACATCACCCACTTTGACACAGTCAGAAGTCGTGTTGTCCCACTCTTTGCCCAGAGTGCAACGCGTCCACATCAAGTTGGTCATGTTATCAACGGCAGTGCCATCAGCACCCAAAGTGAATCGATTAGCAGTTGCGGTAGCTTCCAGGTTCTCCTGGTATTCACACGCGCCTGCAGTCGCAGAAATCATTAACGCCACTGGCGCAATCCATTTCAGGTTCATTACTGTGCTCCTCCTGCATTCTGCTCTGGCTGCGCAACTAAACGGATGTAGTTACGATCATCTTTGAACTGGTTTGGCAGACCTTCATAGAAATGGAATACTTTGACAATATTCCCAACGTACGAAGGGTATTGGTACTGGCCACGAGTTGCCTGAGAAGTCCAGTAGGTCCCATCTTTGGTATCTGGGAAGAAATTCGTATCAATCATTGCGGTATTCTTTTCAGCACCAAAATCCACAATAGAAATTAACTGATAGAAGGTAGGTAATGACCAGGTGTTAATGCCACAGTAACCAGCTGCATTTGTTGCTTCAACGTAAGCCTTAGTATCGCAGTCAGAACCTGAGCAGTAACCGCCATTCTGAAGCCCTTCGTTACCGCCATTTCGTGTTGGATCCGGGTTATACCAAGTGTAGGTATTGGTGTTGTCATGCAAACCGGTTTTGTCGCTCTTGACCTGCCAGATAAGTCCAGTGTGGTTATCTTTCACACAATCCCATTCTGTTGCTGATACGGGTAGAGCATTCCCTTCGTTGTCCAGCTTAGAGAAATCAAATCCTGCTCGACCACTGCCAACTTTTGCCAGCCTGCCTTCTTTTGCAAGCACGTCACGACCGAAGTGACCATCCTGATTTGCAGGAATGGATAAGCCTTCGTCATCTGTCAGCAAGGTGCAGTCAACACGGTTATTGTCTTTAAATTCAACAGGACCGCCGCCCGGAATAGGTGCAACGATGATGTCAGAAGCGTCGTTTGCACACAGATTAGCCCCGGTATCGTTCAGTATTAAGTCACCTTCAGGCGCTGGACGATCGGTCGGCTCTACTGTCAGGGTAAACTCCGCCGAAGCACTGCGACCGAACGCATCCGTTGCTGTTGCTCGAATGGCGATATCTGCAATCGTGTTTGAGTAAGGAACAACGGCTGTTGCTTGTGGGGTTTCGGTGTCTTTCAACCATACCGCTGGTCCCACACCGACCTGCTCCCATTTGTAAGTCAGGGTTACAGGATCTGCATAACTGGTCACAACAAGCGGCATCGCAATCTCAACACCACCAGGGTGATTACCCAGTGCAGACGCTGCTACTTCTGGAGGTAGCGGGCGCACAGTGACAAGCTGTGTCTCTGTAGACACAAAACCTTCATTATCCGTCGCAGATAACTTGAACGTCAGTTCCACTGGCGGATTGTGCCCGACATTTGGTGTCGCAAAGGTCGCTTTACCAGTCTCACCAACGATCAGCTCAACCGTTGGTTCTTCACCGACAATCACCTGCTCCCATGCCAGAGATACGACTTCACCATCATCGGTCGCCGACCCAACCAGTTCAAAGTTGTGCCCACCATCAACTTCACCATTCTGAGAAACCACAACCGTTGGTTTCGCACCAAATGGGTAAACAGTAACGGCGACTTCCTGCTTCACTGCCGAGTTATGTCCGTCATTGACACTGACTTCAAAAACAAGCGTTTCTTCTTGCTGCACATCCGGCGCTTCAAAGTTCAGTGTGTCATTGACTTTAGTAAGTGGCACAGCAGGACCACTTTTTTGTCCCCAGCGAATGTCCAGTTTGTCATCTTCCGCATCCTTGGCTTCCACACGGATACTGACGATCGAACCTTCGCTTTGGCGTTCGGGTGCCGAAATCGCAAGTGTTGGTGGCACGTTTACTGGTTGTTTGGTTGATGTCGGTGGCGTAACCGGGGTATCGGGTACCGCTGAAGAAGACGAGTCACCGCCCCCACATCCCACCAGTGCGGTACTGACAGCCAGAGCAATCGAGGTCGATTTGAACTGTGGCCAGTATCTGAAAGTCATGCTTCTATCCTCAAGCAACTAAAAAATCCACCTTAATTTACGTGAATCCATTTAGATGTTAATGAGAATCAATTTCATTATTGGAATTTCGATTTCATATTAAGACAGAAGAGTTATATCTTTTATATTCAGTATGTTATGCGAAATTTACATATGAACTGGGAGGACTATTAATCGCACCCAGAATGACTGGGTGCGAGGAAGGTTAGTAAGACAAAGTCAGGTTAGCGAAATATGAACGACCTAAACCATCAAGAGCACCATAAGGTTCATGGTAAACCTTGTTGGTCAGGTTACGAACACCCGCATTCAGTTTTGCCGCTTTATAGCTGAAACCAAAGTACAGGTTGTAGAGATCAAATGCATCGAAACCATCCACTTGCTTAACCTCTGGTTTGTCTGTCACCCATCTGGCATTAAGTTTGATCCAGGGGCGAAAATCGGGATTATCAAAACGATAGGTAGCTTCGGTCATTAACTCCCAAGGTCTGGATTGGTGCCCGACGAAAGGATCTTCGGAAGACATCTCGTTGTAAGACAGGTTACCCAGAATTTCGAACTGACGAGACAGCTTATGATGCGCTAACAGCTCAACCCCTTTGTTGGTGACATTTTTGGCGTTGTAGAATTCGATGTGTGTTTCGAAAAAGTCGCGTTCCTGATTGTTAAAGTCCCCCGTTAACGGGTCACATTTACCTAGCTGGATACACAGTTCTAAAGCTGCCTGATTCTTAATTGCTCTTTTTCTTTTGTATTGATAAAAGATGAGAAATCATTCTGGAAAATCGCCGCAGACACAAATAAGTCGTCACTCAGGTATTTCCACGCCAGTTCATAGTTATCAGCGCTTTCTGCTTCACAGTTATCAAAACACCCTCTGAAGTGATCAAACGCAACGCGTTCGTAAACACTCGGTTGGCGATGAGTTTTCGCGTAGTTAACCGTTACATTTTGATTGGGTGTAAGCGAGTAAACCGCCCCCAACGAATAGGTTGGTGTTGAGTCTGTCTGCTCTGGCAAACATCCAAGTAACCCTTCTAATTGACAGCGAAGTTCTTTGTTTTCACCTTTTCGAAAGGTCTTATTGATTTTCCAGTGATTGAAACGGATACCCGGCGTAACGGTCAGGTCACCGAAGTACCAGTTCGACGACCAGAATGCCGCGTAATAATCCTGCGAGGCACTGACTTTATTGTCTGCCGTATCTTTGATCAGCTCTCCGCCAAAGATATGATCTCCCCCCAGCCAGTTAAGCTCGGCACGAAGACCAAAAGTGTCGCTCGTTAAGGTGTTTTCCACCGTATTGGTCACCGAATTGATTTCACTTCGGTTGTACGAAACAATCAGGTTTTCAAAGCGATAAAGTTGAGGCAGCCGATAGGTCACACTGATGCTGTCGCGTTTTAGTTCATCCGTTCTTAATACACTAGCGCTAGAGCCATGAGTGAAATTAATGTCTTCGCCCTGATAGTTGGCATAAGAAGCATCTATACGACCAAGCTGTCCGCCATCGTAAAATACATTCAACGCTGCGGCTTTGTCTTTGTATCCAAGATCGAGAATCTGGTTATCCCCTTCCCTCTCCTGAATCAGATTACTGTCTTCTAACGTTTTATCTAGCTTGCCTTTGTCGGCAACTTTGTAACCTTTGGCGACGTTTTTGCTACCAGACAATCGCAACCCAAAACCGTTGTATGCGGTTGAAACACCCGCATGTTGAGATGTTTTTTCATACCCTTCGTCATAACCAAACTTAAGCTGTCCCTTAAGATGATCTTCAGTGTTGTCCTGCAAAGTATTGATGTTAACAATACCCCCGGAAGCACCCGGGTCAAAAATGACAGCCGGGCTGCCTTTGATGACTTCAATGGACTCCACGGTGTTAATGTCGTTCAGGTTTCCTTCTCCACCCCCACTGTGCGTCATACCCTGATTCGAGATTTTCACCCCATCAACCACATAAAGGACTCGCTCTCCGGATAACCCGCGGATGCTGACCTGTTTGGAAAATGCTCCCTGATCGGTTACCCGAACATTAGACACACTGCGCAGTGCATCCTTAATATCACCAGCGGATTTCTCATCCAACTCTTGTCTGCCGATGTACTCAGAAGAAAAGCTTTGCTCAAACACTTCTGTGTTTTTGGTCCACGTATCATCGTTTGGAGCTGCGGTTCCCACAACGGTTACCTTCTCGACAGACTCGTCGCTGTTCGCCAGAGCAGTAGGAGGCACAGACAATAAAAAAAGTGGAATTACATACTTCATTTATTCAATCCAAGAGAAAAGCCTCCCGAGGGAGGCTAGATAATTAGGGTTAGTGACTTAGTAGTACAGCCAGGATGCAAATGGAAGTTGGTCGATGGTGTCTACACTGCCAGGTTTATCTGCCTGTCCTGCCACCATAAACCACTGGTGTCGACCAGGATCTACTCGTAATCCGAAGGCTGTTCCCAGCCCGGCAATAGGTAAACCAGATCCAGCACCAAGTACTGACTGGACAGGAGATCCAGGCGCATGATCAGCAATATTGGCGTCAATGACAGTATCGGTTGTCAGGTTTTTAAGCTCACCAGTCACAGCGTCCCAGGCCAGAACTTGCCCTTCTATGCGTCCGTCGTCGTAGCGAGCAGACAAAGTAAAGTAGCTTCGACCAACCGTTTCAGACACTTTCTTCTGAGTTTCCGTATTGAAGCCGTATAAGGTGTATTGATGGCCAACACCCCATCCGCCTGGCTGTTTCAGGATGTTGACGTAAAGTACGCCATTGATGCTGAAAGGAGGTAAACGGCGTGCAACAAAGTATTTAATATTTCGCTTACTGGCGAGAAGACCATCCATCGCTTTGCTGCCATTCGATGAATCAAATACGTAGCCGTAATCTAGGTTGAAACAACCAAATCCACGATCTGGCGTACAGGAACCACCACCCGGAATACCGTCGTAACTTGCAATTTCAAGGTATACACGACCATGCTCGGCGGTAATCAGGTTGATATGTCCACCAATGGCTTCACCGTATGAGTTGTTCCCTTGATCAATACCATCACCGGTATCAAATAGTTTTACCGCCTCTGTACCAGTAAACTTCACTACCTGACCATTCTTGTGCATATTGAGCGCCATAGCATATGGCGTACCTTTGAAAATGGTGTCGATCGGTGTGTCGATGTCTAGATCGTAGTTGATCGCAGCAAACGCATTATCTCCCTGCTGAAGACGAGTTGTAATACCTGACAAAGCAGTAAAGTTATTTAGGATTACACCAGCGCCGTGACCATCTGAACTGATGAGATGGTGCTCAGAATCAAACACGGCTGGGTAAGTTGCTCCTGTTACTTCGGTAAAGGTTTCAGTGACCTTGTCCAAAGCATAGAACTTGTTGCTGCCATGCTTAGTAAAGTATACGTGCGTGTTATTAGTGGCCGTGTGGTAAAAATCACCATCAGCTATTGAACGACAGTTCTCCAAATGCGTATCGCACATTTTTAGGTAACGTCTATCGTCATGACCTGAAGGATAGGTAGATGCGGTATGCGGAGCTTCATGGCTTACCAGTACTTTGTCTGTCTTACCTTGGTTGTTAGTCAGAATGGTCAGCGGGCGACCTGTCGTTGCCTTACCATCAGACAATCTGACCGTCAGTTCGGCATGTAACTTGTCCTTAGACAACTCACCACGAAGTGGATCCGCCAAAGATTCAAATGCCGTTACCTGAACATAAGAGTTAAACTTGTCATTCAGATTATCCACCACACGGAAGGACTTTCCGACCACATTTACGCGGTCTGTTATCGCAGCAGGAATCATGCTTGAGTCGAAAATGGTCCAGTCTTGAGAAGGTCTATTAACGTCATAAGACAAAAGTGCGTTATCAAACGAGAATTGGTACTCGTAATCTTTCCCCATGTAGTCTTTTGCGGTGCGGGTTTCCTGATGAGTATCAGGGTCAAGAACGATACCATAAGCGCGAGAATGGAAGACTGTTTTTCCGCCTTGTCGCTCACCGTTGAAGATAAATGCGCGGTTACCCGTTATCACATTGGTTTTCACAACACTTTGCGTATTATTGTCGGTGTTATGAACGATAAGCTGTTTGTTGTTGGTGACTGAATTAGGCACCGTGTAATACATCAGGCTCAAGTTGTTGTTTGCAGTGGTGTCTGTATCCAGAGATATAAATGGAAACTTCGTCACATCAAACGTTTCTTTACTCAAACTCGATAACGTCAAACGCTTTTCACTAGGATCTATACCGAACTTTATAGAAGCCAATATTTCTTCTGGCTGAAGTGTGACTCTGCTATTTGCTACAGCAAGAGATAAGAAGTGTTCAACAAGTGCGGTAATATTTCTTTCTACAACTTCTGGCAGTGGAGAAGCTGGATCAATCGTGATATTTGCAATATCTAAAATCGTAGAGCGAATGTTGGCTTTAATGAACGTTGTCACAAGTTCGCTGTTTGCGGTCTCAATACCTTGATATACGCTTTCCAACTTGTGCTTAGTTGCTTCCCTGTCTTTTAAAATCACATCCAGATCAGACAGTGAAAGACCAGAAACTTCATCCAGACCCGCCACAATTTGTGAATAAGGCACTCCGGATTTCAGAAGTAATGTGATTTTGAATGCGAGTTTCTGCAGCTCGGATTTACTTGCCGGATCCAGTAGCAGTTCTGTGTTGCCTAGCTTGTTTATTAAACTTTGGAGTTCGCCAGCTTCAAGCGTGCTGCCAAGAAGTGTTGTTAATGGAGAAACCACCAGCTTGGAATTGTCAGCAAATGCCTTGATAGGTGCTGATAATTTAATCCCTTTGAACGACAACCCGGTTTGTGTGTCTTTACCTTCTGTAGCAGAAAGGTACAGATCATTTGGATTAAGAGAACCATCGAATTCCAGAGTAAAACGACCAACCTGATTCGTCGTCGCTGTTGCCAGCGCAATACCCGACTGATTAAACAGGGTCACTTTTGCGTTGGCAATTGCTGGGTCAGAAACCACACCGGCAACCGACTGTTTTGGTCCGGTAGTTGAGTCGACGGAATTGTCGGAGCCTGAACCACATCCGGTCAGGGCAAGGGAAGAACCTAATATCGCAGAAGATATAAGCGTTCGGCTGAGGACTTTGTCCATGAAATTTTCCTTCCTGTTGTCGCGGAAGGGACTTTCTACATCAAATGATAATAAATCTCATTTTTATTGATTTTGTTTTTAGACAGCCAGTCTCCGAGAAATAACGTTAGCCCTTGTAGGGTCTTGTCTCACTTATTCTGAATTAAATCACCCATGCAGGACACTAACTGGTATGAACTGTTATCGATTTTTTTGTCGCCTGCACCGATGGGAACAATACTTCACTTCATCCCAGTTCTTCTCCCACTTTTTTCGCCATGTAAAGGGTCGCTGGCATGTCAGGCAGATTTTTTCTGCCAGATACGGTTTCTTGTGAGTCATACTAGAGTCTGTGACCTATGCTTTCTCATTCACAGAAGGCACGATCGGCCAGTCGACATAATCGACCGATTCTCCACTCAGCTCTGTGCCTGCCTCTCCATTCCAGCGATGAATGAATTCTCGGTTTGGATCGTACATTAAAGTCTGTTTTTCCAGATTGAATTGTCGGTTACCACGAGGGTCCGCTCCTACCCCCGCCAAGTATTGCCAGTTCCCCCAGTTTGAAGCCACATCGTAATCCACTAATTGTTGTTCAAAATAAGCAGCACCATAGCGCCAGTCAAGTTGCAGCTCATGAACCAGACAACTGGCAACCAGCTGACGACCGCGGTTGGACATATAGCCAGTATCGTTAAGTTGCTTCATGCAGGCATTCACGATTGGGTAAGGTGTTTCTCCCTGACACCATTGCTTAAATCGGCTGGGGTAAAACGTCGTCAAAGGCTTTTGACCACGAATGCCCTCAAAGCGGAAAAGATGAGCACCTTGTTTGTGGGCATACCATTGGAAGTATTCTCGCCACAGAAGTTCAAACTCAATCCAATAGGTCGAATCATTTGCTCCGCTGGTCGATTCATATTGCTTGAGCAACCACAGCACCAGATTAGGGGATAGCGATCCATTGGCAAGCCATGGTGAAAATTTTGTAGACGAAGACCAGTCGTCCAGAGCATTACGAGTCTCTTTGTAGCGGCTTGCATTATCGGTAGAAAAATAGCTATCCAAATGACGCAGTGCCGATTTACACCCGCCGGAGAACGCTTCCGAGCCAGTATTCGTTTCCAACTGAGTTTTCCATTCCGAACTGTTGGCACACAAAGGCTCTGGCCACGAAGTTGGGGGAAGCATCGGGGCAACGAGTCGTCGCTTCTCTTTCTCGACCAGTTTTCTAAATTTGGAAAAGGTTTCAGGCAGATCACACAAATCGAATGGCAACGATTCGGGATTAAACAGAGTGTGGCTGTGCGATGCATTTAGAACCACATCAGAACGCTGCGAGACTCTGCTAAAAAATGCCTTTTCGTATAGCCCCGCATTCACACTGTGGTGCACCCGACGAACCGAATACTGCTGATAAAGGCGGCAAAACAGGTCGTCCGGATTTTCCAGATACACATGCAGGTGTTGACCAAATGCTCGGAGCGTTTCGTCTAGTTCAGCCAGAGATTGCAATAAGAAACTCAGCCGTTTCTCTCCGATGGGTTTTGTACTGTACCTACCTGGTTTTAGGGAACGGGGGTCAAGGCAATACAGACAGTGTAAGGTGTTTTCCGTCTGCAGAGCACGAATCAGAGCGGGGTTATCTTCTATTCTCAGATCGTTAGTAAACCAATACACAGCATTCGACATAATTCTTTTAAACCAATGTGACTGTTTATTTGATTTACGTATTTTCGCCCTCTGCGGATTGGCTCGGTGATCGAAATTTCTTTGCTGACCGTAACCAATTTGATTTTAAGCCCCGAGAAACGAATGAAACCAATACATACTCTCAACGCATTAAACGAGGCAGACACCTCCAGACTCATCGAGATGGCGTGGGAAGACAGAACCACCTTCGACGTCATCTTTAAAACCTACGACATCAATGAGAAACAGTTGATCGCGTTTATGCGGCGAAACCTCCAAGCCTCTTCTTTTCGTTTGTGGAGAAAGCGAGTCTCCGGCAGGAAAACCAAGCATCAGAAACTGCGCTCACCTGATGTCACCCGCGCTTATTGCCCCACACAATACAAACGCTAACACAATGATCTTCTTCGCTTATCGCTGCGTAGAAACAAAACGGTTTTCTGAGGGGGTGAAGAAATGTCTGCCATCAATATAGTCTGGTTCAAAAGAGATTTGCGCCTGAACGACCACGCACCGATAGCCGATGCCATTCAATCAGGGTTGCCTACCTGTTTTCTTTACGTGTTTGAACCCATTTTGCTTAACGACCCGCATTACGATGAAAGGCACTGGCGATTTGTGTGGCAGAGCATTGAAGACATCAACCAACAGCTTGCTCAATATGGCGGTAAAGTCGAAGTAGCGTTCGGCAACGTGCTGGATGTTTTTCAAAATATCCATCAGCAGCACCCCATAGCAGGTTTGTATTCCCATGAAGAAGTTGGAATAAGTCGAACTTTTGAACGAGACAGATACGTCGCGAAATGGTGCCAGTCTCTCGACATTCAATGGCACGAAACACCCTACGCTGGAGTAATTCGCGCAGCGTCACACAGAGATGACTGGGATAAAAACTGGCAGAAAGTGATGAGAGCGACACTTATCACTCCCGAATTTCAACGTTGGGTTCCGGTGACACTGCCAGCCTCAAGCCTCCGCATTCCTGAAAGCTGGAAAAAGCCCGTGGATGATATGCAGGCTGGTGGGCCAAGTGCGGCAAATGCAGTGATGGATTCGTTTTATGAGTCTCGGGGAAAGCAGTATCACCGGCACATTTCCAAACCTGAGCTCGCGCAACAGAGCTGCTCTCGCCTTTCTCCCTATCTCGCATGGGGCAATCTCAGCTTACGTCAGGCTTATCAGCATTTGCTTGCCCACTGGAATACCACCGGGTGGAGACGGGCATTAAGCGCTTTGGCTTCTCGCTTTCACTGGCACTGCCACTTCATTCAGAAATTTGAAAGTGAGTCTCAGATGGAATTTCGTCCCGTTAACCGAGGGTATGAACTATTTCCCTACCGAGAAGACAGCGAAACCGCACATCACCTGCTTCGGTGGCAACAAGGAAAGACGGGTTACCCAATGGTAGATGCCTGCATGCGTTGCCTGACCCAGACGGGTTATCTCAATTTTCGGATGCGTTCAATGCTGGTCAGCTTCCTCTGCCATCACCTGAATATCGACTGGAAAACAGGGGTGCATCACCTTGCCCGGTTATTTCTAGATTTTGAACCCGGGATTCATTACCCCCAGTTTCAGATGCAGGCTGGCATTACGGGCACGAACACCATAAGAATCTACAACCCGGTAAAACAATCTCAGGAACACGATCCGGAAGGCTCTTTTATTCGCCAATGGGTTCCCGAACTCGCCCCGCTCCCCAATGAACTCATTCATACCCCATGGATGCTTACACCAATGGAAGAACTCATGTATGGGGTGTCACTCCCTAAAAATTATCCGTTCCCTGTGGTTGATATTGAACAGACTGGCAGACAGGCAAGAGAGAGGCTTTGGGGCTTTCGTAATCACCCTGCCGTTCAGGCAGAAAAGCCCCGAATATTGCGCAGACACGTCAGGAGCAATTGAAGTTCGACGAAGAGTCTTATTTTTGAGCTTTTTAATAAATGAGAAAAGTAGTAAGGGCACTTCATACTAAGATAATAGGTTTGGCAAAGATCTTCCTGAGTACTATTTTGTAAAAGATTTAGGGTATTTGTGATATTTATCATTCACATATGTTGTAAACACTCTAAAATCTAAACTTCACGCTTCTATAACAATCAGGAAGAAAGACATCATGCTCAAGGACCAGTTGCGAGTTTTTTTCTTCGTGATGTTTTTTTCATTACCTGTTATTTCCAAAGAACTTTCTCTGGCTGCCATTCATTACCCACCGTATACCGTGGTCAGCAAACACGGTGAAATAAACGGCACCGACGCCCAGTTGGTCCGAGCAGTGTTTGCCATGCAAAATACCCACGCTTACATACTGAATCCCCCTTGGTCCAGGGCACTAAAGAGCGTAGAGCATGGGAAAATCGACGGCTTAGTGAGCTGTACAAAAAACAACTATAGAGCTAAATATATGTTGTTCTCGCAGCCCATCAATGAAATCAATAACGGGCTCATCGTCAAGAACGACTCTAATATTCCCCCACCTAAAAGCATTGAAGATCTACGCGGGTTAAAACTCATCGCGATCCACAAATGGAACACTCAGACCGAGCTAAATAATCATGGTATTGCCCATGCTCAGGCCAACTCCATTCCTCAGGCACTGGATATGCTTTTGATGCGAAACTTCGATGCGATTTACAGCGGTACTGAGAGCATTACGTATTTTGCCAAACAAGCTCAACTCGGCAATAAGCTGAAAGTCGTATTGTTTGAAGAAAGACCACCCATCACACTGCATATGTGTTTGGGAAAAAAGATGCGAAATGCAGAATCTATTATGACGAGGTTTAATCAGGATCTCGCACAATACAATAAAAACAAAAAATAAGAACACCAATAACGTCAAGGAAGAAGATTTGCAGCATCAGTCTAGAAAGTCACTCGCCACCCGCCAGACAAAAACCGTTTTTCTGGTTGCCGTAGCTTTGGGGCTGTTGTTCAGCTTTTATCAAATCGTGCTCGACTTTCACCGCGAGCGCGAAAAGATCGTTGCCAAATACAATTTGAAGCTGGAACAAAACTACGAAAATGCCAGCCAGGCGGCTTATCACGTGAGCTCTTTGCTGGCTCGACAGGTTGCTGACAGCATTATGGATGACAAAGCCATTCGGCACGTGATCATCACCGATGATTTTGACGACATTCTGGCGGAAGAATCCCGCACCTTTCATAAACAAAGCCAATTAAATCTTGCTCTGGCTGAGTGGTTGTTCGCTCAGGAGCGAGTTTATACCATGGAGCTGCACCAACCCGGAACTCAGCAGGCTGTGGGTATTCTTAGCTTTACCGTGAATGGAATTGCCTCTGCCAGTGGTTTTCTTGAACGCGCCAAATCTCTGTTGATGTTCGACCTGCTACGTAACGTGATTCTAGCCAGCATCTTAATGGTCTTCTTTTACAAAAAGCTGTCCAAACCACTGACCGACCTGACTTACTGGGTGCGTTCCCTACAGTTTCAGGGCGCTCAGCAAAAACTCCCGGGCGCGCTTCGCAACGACGAACTCGGTCAGCTTGCGCAGTCCTTTGAGATCATGTGGAACGAACGAGAGCTGGTCACTTCTCAGCTGAATGAGAATATTGAAGCGCTGGAAAAAAGTGAACACTTCGCCAGTACCATCATGGACAACTCCAGCGATGCCCTTCTGCTGATAAACCGTGAGGGCAAAATCACTCACGTTAATCTGAATGCCTGTTTTTTGCTGGGCTATGATCGGGAAGAGCTACTTAACTCACCTGCTGTAACCATCAGTGTGAGCTATTCGGTCGACTATCTGGACTTCAAGGTTAAGCAAACCTCTGATACCCAACCCACGTTATTCGAAGCCATTCACAGAAAAAAAGAAGGGGAAACCTTCCCTGTAGAAGCCACCGCTATTGAGCTGACCATGAACGACGCTCAAATGTTTCTGGTTCAGGCCCGTGATATTTCTCGCCGTAAACAAGCAGAAGTGCAAATTCACAATCTGGCGTATTACGACGGATTAACTGGCTTACCCAACCGAAAGCACCTGCTCGACAGGCTGGATGAATCTCTGAACAAATCGTATCGGACCAGTGAGTCCGGTGCCTTGCTGTATCTTGACCTCGACCGATTCAAAACCATTAACGACTCTCTTGGTCACGCCATTGGGGATCAACTGCTTCAGGCTGTTTCACTGCGAATGCAGAAACTGCTCGACCCGATTCATCTGTTTGCCAGAATCGGTGGGGATGAATTTGCGATTTTGATGCCGAATGTCACCTTAACGCAGGCAGAACTGCACGCCAAAGACATACTGTCTCTCGCCAGTTCTCCGTATGTGGTGGAATCTCACCACCTGTATTGCAGTATCAGCGTGGGGATCACCACCTTTCCAGATCCAGACACCAGCGCACTGGAATTGCTTCGTCAGGCTGACACCGCACTGTATCGCGCTAAATCCGCGGGCAGTAATACTTACAAAGTCTACGAGCCAGAAATGCGCAAGCTGGTGGACTCTTTTCTGTCGATTGAAAAAGGTCTGCACGAAGCACTCAACCAGAATCAGTTCGAACTTTTCTATCAGCCTCAGGTGAACCGTAACGGCGAGCTTGTCGGTGCTGAAGCTCTCATTCGCTGGAACCATCCGGAACAGGGAATCGTGCCGCCGGATACCTTTATGTCGATAGCGGAAGAAACCGGGCAAATTATCCCTATGGGAGCCTGGATTCTGGAACAGGCTTGCCTGCAAATGGCACACTGGAAAGAGAACGATATTGTACCGGAGAGCTTCAACCGGCTTGCGATAAACATCAGCCCGTTGCAGTTTTCTCAGGCAAACTTCGTTGAAGACGTAACAGGTGCAGTTGAACGCTCGGGCATATCCCCACAGGATATCGAGCTTGAGCTGACCGAAAATATGCTTTTGAAGAACATTGATACCTGCGTAGTCAAAATGGCACAGCTGAAACAGCGTGGATTTAAGATCGCCATTGATGATTTCGGCACGGGTTATTCATCTCTGAAGTACCTGAAAAGGCTGTCACTGGATGTACTGAAAATCGACCGATCTTTCGTAACGGAACTGCATCTGAATCAGAATGATACGGCAATTGTGGACTCCATCATTTTGATGTCGGAGCGTCTGGGGCTGGAAGTCATAGCAGAAGGTGTGGAAGTTCCAGAGGAGCTCAAAGCACTGACTTCATTGGGCTGTGAGCAGTTTCAGGGGTATTTCTTTGATAAACCGTTAGACGCACAGGGGATGGAAGAGAGGATGCGAAATCCGCAATACAAAGACCGCATCCAGAAAGAGCTCAAGCCTTCTAAAAAGAACGCTTAAAACGACAGAAACAGGTAGCTCATGATGATGGCGTCTTCTTTGCCTGTTGCTGTCGGGTAGTAATTGATGCGTCTGTCGACTTCATTGAAGCCTTCAGACTCGTACAAAGCGAAAGCGCCTTGATTACTTGCCCGTACTTCCAGCCAGGCGCTTTCTGCCTTCATCGCTTCGCATTGCTCTAGAAAAGCGTTCAGTAACACTCTGCCAAAGCCCTTTCCCTGATGCTCTGGGGCAACCGCGATATTCAGTAATGTCACTTCCCCAACAACATGCTGAGCGTAAAAATACCCCACCAATACTCCGTCAACCAGCAGAGCGTGATGACAAGCTCCACGTGAATTGAGGTCGCGAATCATGGACTCTTTCCATGGGTGGGAATGTGCAGTTTGTTCGATTGCCCACACCGAGTCTAAATGCTCGGCTTGAAGTGGCACTATGGTTTGATTCATAAGATTGGGGTTTTATTCATAAGATTTGATTTGCTTCCAGAGCGCCCGTTTGTGCTCTGTCTCCGATTCGACCAAAGAAAGCGCCGGAGAGTGTAATACCTTTACATCTGCAAGCTCAGAAGGTGGACACTGACAGAACCACACCCATTCAACGTGAGTTAACTCGACTCGATTCTGATGCTCTGGCGAAAGAAAAAACGCGTCATCAATGGTGAGGCTAAAGCTGCCCAACACCTTGATAAGAAACGCAACTTCTTCTTGATTGGGCTGTACTGGAGAAAGCAGAAGTAAGCGGCACTGCTCAGGCAGAGCCACAGTTGCAACGCTCACACCTTCCAGCCTTTCAGGATGGCGAAGCTGCCATTGATCGATTTGCATTTCTTGAAGGAAAGAAGCGTTACTCATAAAACAGGCACAGGTTGATTTGATTTATGCGCCGATAGTATCAAATCCACCTGTGCTCGTCATGATATGGAATGCTTAAAGGACCCAAGAAGTCAGTCCAGGTACAAAGCTGACCAACGCCAACACGAATAAAGCAACGAGATAGAATGGCAACAGATGAACAACAACTTTGCCCATCGGCACCCGCTCTATGGCGACGGAGACAAACAGCGTGGTCCCGACTGGTGGCGTGTATAAACCAATCGCCAGGTTCACCACCATCATCACTCCGAGCTGTATGGGCTCCAGACCGATTTTAGCGGCTACCGTCATAAAGATAGGTGCAAGCAGCAAGACAGCGGCAGGCAAATCAAGGAACGTACCTATCAGAATCATGAGCAGGTTCATGCCTAGAATGATCGCCCAGGGCGATTGCAGAGTACTGAGCATCCAATTAGCCAGATTCTCTGGCACACTTTCGAAAGACATGATCCACTGAAGGACGCTCGACCCCATAATGACCAGCATAATTACCCCGGTCATCATACCCGTGGTTAGCACGCATCGCAGCAACACATCCAGCGTTAGGTCTCGGTAGATTAATGTACCAACGATTAACGCATACACCACGGCAAATACACTGATTTCCGTTGGCGTGACCACGCCACCACGTGCCAGAATCACCACCAAAATTGGCATCATTAACGCCGGAATCGCTTTCACCCAGTTGCTCTTATTGCGAACGACTTTGCCATCAATGGTCATGCTCTGCCCATCCTCTTCCAGAGGTGAACGAGGGAGGTTTCTTACTTGGGCGACAGCAAAACAAATCAGGAAAATCAGAACCGTCAGCATCACGCCGGGTACAATGCCCGCCAGAAACAGTTTAGGGATCGACGTTTCCGTGACTAAACCATACAAAATCAAAGGAATGGATGGTGGAATCAGTACTGAAATCGTTGATGAAGAAGCGTTGACCGCCGCCGAGAAGCCTTGTGGGTAACCTTGTTTCTTCTGAACAGGAATCAGCGCATTACCCATAGCCGACGCATCTGCCACCGCGCTACCGGATACGCCGCCAAAAAACAATGAACCAAGTACGCTCACCTGTGACAGACCGCCTTTCATGCCGCCCACCAGCATTTTAGAAAACTTGATCAGGTACTCACCAAAACGACCAGACATCATAATATCGCCCGCCAAGATGAAAAACGGGATCGCCAGCATTGGGAAACTGGATGTCGGTTGATACAAATTAAGGATGGCTTCGAACAAATAAAGAGGCTCGTCGAGCATCATAGTCAGCCCGCTTGCCAAAAGCAGCGCGTGTGCGACGGGGGTCGCCAGTAACAACAGACAAACAAACGCAATGGCAGCCGTTGAAGACATAATTCACTTCCTTATGAAATATCCGTACTTTCGAAATTCAAATCACTGTCGACAAGAATGCGATAAAACGTCGTCAGTGCAGTCAGCCCTATCAATGCATAACCAACCAAAAGAGCGAGGTAACTCCATGACTGCGCAACACCCAGTGAGGTGAATGCGACGTCACCAGCGGCAAATGCCATACCTCCTTCAAACTCACCGAAGCCTAAATAGACATACCCGACCGTAATACACCCAACCAAAATGAGCTGTTGGACGATAAGCGTCATGACCTTAGCGACTCTGGGAGAACAGACAGTCAAAATAAACGATACACCGATGTGTCTGCCATGTTGCGCCGCCAGCACTGCGCCCGCCATGATGAACCACGGAAACACCAGTTGAATGATTTCTACCGACCAGTTCAGGCTGGAGTCTGTGGCGTATCTCAGTACGGCGTTGAAAAACGTAGGCGCCAGCATCACCACAAAGGACACCCACAAGGTCAACGCACACAAGTATCGAATCAGGGTATCCACTTTTTGAACAACGGGGCTTAACCACCCCGAACAAGGAGGCGCTGTAAGCAGCGCCTTTACTTCAGATTGTTTCACTTACTAACCTCAGCATCCGCAGCGGCTTTCTGAATTTGCGGTACAATATCGCCAATCTTCTGCTCCCACTTGGTGTACACACCTTTGGTTGCATCTTTGAAAGCCTGAGTATCTACTTCATTTAGCTTAGCGCCTTCTGCCGTAAGTGTTTGTTCCAGTCTTGCATCATCAATCAGGAACGAACCACGGTTGTACCAGGTGGCGGCATTCATCGCGTTCTGGATCATGGCTTTGTCATCCGCACTCAGCTTATCCCACCACTTTTTCGAAGCCAGAATCGGCGCCATTTCATATTTGTGGTTGGATTTAGCGATGTAAGGCGTCAGCTCATGAAGCTTAGAAGAGTAGATATTCGCCAGTGGGTTTTCCTGCCCTTCAAATACACCAGATTGCAGAGCCGCAGGTAATTCAGAGAACGCCAGTGGTGCTGGGTTGGCACCTAACGCAGTAAACGCATCAATCGTTACCTGACTTTGTGGCGTACGGATTTTCATGCCTTTAATGTCGTCGGGATGCTTGATGGCTTTTTTCACGTGGGTGATTTTACGAATACCGTTATCCCACCAAGCCAGTACGATGTAGCCTTTTTTCTCAAGCTTCTCGGCAATTCGCTCACCGATAGGACCGTCCAGAACTTCCCAAGCCTGAGGCAGGCTAGAGAACAGGTAAGGCAAACCAAATGCACTCAGCTCCGGCACAATTTCAGCCACAGGACCATCCGAGTTCACCGTGATTTGCATGGTCCCCAGACGAACAGATTTCAGCATTTGGCGGTCATCTCCGAGTGTGGCGGAGTGGGCAACTTTCACGTTGTATTTGCCGCGTGACGCCTGATGCAGCAAGTCTCCAAACATTTGTGCACTGGTTACACGTGGGTTCCCCGGTTTACCGTTAGTACCGATAACGATGTCGTCTGCCTGAACATAGCCACTGATCGCTACGCTGCAAGCCATTGCAAGTCCTAAAATCTTGGATTTCATAATAATTTCCTTATTCATGAGCGCCACAGGCGGTTTCTTTATCACGAGAAAACTCTCGGTATTGCACTGTTTATTACACCCCTGCACCCATGCCTTATCAACATCAATATATTAACCATATATTAACTTATACTTAACATTTTTACCTTTTTCATCCAGAATCAGTTAAGAAATTCTTAAAAGAGATGGGTATGTCGAGACACTTAAACATGAATGCCGTGATGTATTTCGAAGCCGTCGCCCGGCATTCGCGTGTGAATCTGGCGGCTGAAGAACTGCAGGTTTCCCCTTCAGCAGTGAGCCAGCAGATAAAAACCTTGGAAGAGCAAATGGGCGTGATGCTGTTTCGCCGGGTCAAGAAACGTCTGATTCTGACGGAACAGGGAGAGCGCTTTTACCACGCGGCTTCCGGATCGATTCGAATGATCAAAGATGCTCAGATACGGCTAACGAACCAACGGGAATACCAACGCCTGATGATCCGCGTTTCCGCCAGTTTCGGAGTCCGATGGCTCAGCAAAAGACTGTCGCATTACGTGCAGTCGAACCCCGATATGGATTTGCACATTGATGCGACCTCTGAGCTGACGGACTTCGACAAAGAAAAAGTCGATCTAGAGATTCGCTATGGTCTTGCTCCGCCCCCAACCCTTTACAGTCAGTCGTTAATTACAGATCGCGTGTTGCCGATGTGCAGCCCTGAGTTTGCGCAGAAAAATCAAGGGGAATCACCGAGTGAACTGCTCGCCAGCAGCAGCCTGATCCACACGGTAAAGGCAGAAGTAACGTGGCGACATTGGTTACAGGCAAAAAAAATTGCCGATGTTGATGACCTTCACGGATTGCGATTTGATCGTTCTTCTATGTCCTTACAAGCTGCCAAAGACGGGTTGGGCGTGGTACTGGAAACCGCAACTCTGGCAATGGAAGAGTTAAAGTCCGGCACTCTGGTTCCACTGTTTCCCGACCTTGGCACCCTGGATTTTGAAACCTACTGGCTCATCTGTCCGGCTCGCTACCTCAATCACACCTCAGTGAAACGCTTCGTCCAGTGGATAGAGAGCGAAGCCAGCCAGCATGAATCCGAAAAACAAAGCATACTGGCAACACTTGGGGTCACTGGCTCTGCTCCTTTTCAGCCTGAGGTAATATCAAACTAAACCGGAGCAGAGAGAGTTATGGGTGTTGACGACACTTAAATTTCATTCCCCGTGAAACGACCTTCGACATGCCCTTCGATGTTATCGATAACCTGTCGCCACACCTCCTGCATCGCTGCCAGAGATGCCCAAGCCGTATGCGGTGTCACTATCACATTGGGTAATGAGGCAATTTCGAAGATAGGGTGATCGTTGCGAGGTGGCTCCTGAGTCAGCACATCCAAGCCGACAGCAGCAATCTGCTTGTCTTTGATCGCCTTCACCAACGCGGACTCATTAATCAGCCCGCCACGTGATGCATTGACCAAGATCGCCGACGGTTTCATCCATGTCAGCTCCTTTTCGCTGATCATATCCCGTGTATTTGGTGTTAACGGCGCGTGCAGAGAAATCACATCACTGGTTTCAATGACTTCCCCAAATGGCAGATAGCCTTCCCGGCACATTTCCGACCCTTTGCGTTCAGCAAACACCACTTCCATGCCCATCGCACGACCGATTTTTGCCACAGCTTGTCCTATCGCACCAGAGCCAATAATGCCAAGTCTTGAGTTCGCCAAATCCTGAATATCATGGTTAAAAAAGCAAAACTGCTCGCTCTTTTGCCATTCGCCATCAATCACATCCTGACGGTATCCGACCAAGCTGCGTCTCAGAGCCAAAATCAGTGAAAAAGTGTGCTCGGGAACGGTATTCACTGCGTAACCGCGGACATTGGCAACCGTGATGCCTCGGGCTTTGCAGGCATCAAGGTCAATTACGTCGTAGCCCGTTGCTGCCACCGCCACCATTTTTAAGCGGGGAAGCTGCGCAAGGGCTTCCTCACGAATGGGCACTTTATTGGTCACAACAATATCGGCGTCGACTAAGCGCTCAACAACCTGATCCTGACGCGACTTTCCATACTCAACCCACTGGTGCTCAAAGCTGGGTTTGGTCATTTCAACGCCAGGTCCTATGGTGTCCCGGTCAAGAAATACGATGCGTTTCAAGACTTCACCTCCGAGTTTTGAGCTGAGTTGAGCGAATGGTCCATCAAGGCTTCATATACTTTCACCACAGCAGAATCGTCGAGCTTGCCATGACCCATCCCAGAAGCGGCCACCAGCATTTGATGTGCAGCAGAACTCAATGGCAGAGCCGCCTGAAGATCTTTTCCGGTTTGCAGTACCAAATCCAAGTCTTTGACAAAAATGTCCACCATGGAGCGAGGTGTGAAGTCTTCATCCAGCATGTGAGGCACACGGTCACTGAACATCCAGCTGTTCCCCGCTGACGTCGACACAATATCAAACAAGGTTTTTACATCGCACCCAGCTTTCGCTCCTAGGGCAATCAGCTCTGCCGCAGTAACGAGATGCACGCCAGCCGCCAGTTGATGCACCACTTTGTAGGTGGAGGCCATTCCGGGATCAATACCAAGTTGATGCACTTTTTTGCTGATGGCATTTAACACACCATCTGCCTGCTGGAATGCGTGCTCACACCCTGATGCCATGACGGTTAATGTGCCTGAGTCTGCCCCCACTTTTCCGCCAGATACTGGCGCATCTAATAACACCAGATTGTAAGAGGTGAGCTGAGCCGCTATTTTGCGAGTGTCGGATGGCGAGACCGTAGAGCACAGCATCACCACCCCATTTTTTGCCATGTTTTTGGCTGCGCCCTGAGCAAACAGGACTTCTTCTGCCTGAGCCGCATTCACCACCATCAGCACCAACAGATCGCAATACTCAGCAGCGTCAGAAACAGAAGAACAGGGAGAGCCACCGATAGACTGAAAGCGCGTGAGTGCGTCAGGAGATACATCATATCCACGCAATGCAATACCGCTGCCGATAATGTTGCGTGCCATGCCTTGTCCCATGGAGCCAAGCCCGATTAATGAAACCTGTGCCGTCATATCAGTCACCTAACCAGTCTTTGACCTGCGAAACAATTCGCGAAACCGACAAGCCATACTGATCATGCAGGCTTGGCAAAGCCCCCGCATCCAGAAAAGCATCTGGCAATGCGATTTGTCGGCATGGAGCGTGAATACCATTGAGCAGTAATTCACTCATCACGGCTTCACCTAAACCACCGACCCGGCTATGGTTTTCTGCGATCACCACCAATCGCCCGGATTTACTGGCTTCGCGCTTAATGGTTTCAACGTCCAACGGCTTAATGGTTGGCACATGCAATACGCCACAGGAAACGTTGTCTTGTTTCAATTGCTTGGCAGCTTCCAGCACACGCATGGTCATCAGACCGGTCGAAATAAAGAGCACATCGCTCCCATCGATAATGGTTTTGGCTTTGCCCAGTTCAAACTGGTAACCGTATTCACTGAGGACATCCGGCACCTGCCCGCGCAGCAAACGCATGTAAACCGGCCCCTGATATTCGGCGATGGCATGGGTCGCCTGCTGAATTTCAGTGGCATCACAAGGATCCACAATGGTCAGATTTGGCAGACCACGGAATATCGCAATGTCTTCTGTCGCCTGATGGCTTGGACCGTATCCTGTCGTCAGCCCCGGCAGCGCACAGACGATTTTCACGTTCAGCGATTCTTCCGCAATCGCCATGCAGATAAAGTCGTAAGCTCGGCGTGAAGCAAATACGGCATAGGTCGTGGCAAAAGGTGTAAATCCTTCCCTCGCAAGCCCCGCCGCCGCGGAAATCATCACCTGCTCCGCCATGCCCATCTGGTAAAAACGGTCTGGGTTTTCTTTGGCAAAAACGTGCAGATCGGTGTATTTGGACAGATCCGCTGTCAGCCCGACAATTTTGTCATTATTTTTCGCCACCTCATTCAGAGCATGGCCAAATGGCGCAGCGATGGTTGGCATACCTTCCGCCGCCAGCGACGCTATCATCGCCGAGGTGCGTTGCCTTTCACCAGCAGGTGCAGGTGTTCTTGGTTCGTACTTGGACTTTCTCATTATGCTCTCCCTGCATCCAAAATCTCGATGGCTTTATCCCACTCATCTGCTTCCACACGCAGGAAGTGATTCCTTTCACGTTGCTCCAAAAACGGCACGCCTTTGGCCATTTTGGTATTGCAGATAATCACTCTGGGCTGTGCAGCATCCAGATTGCGCGCAGTATCGAACGCTTTGATCACTTCGGAAAGATCGTTGCCATCAATACGCTGAACATGCCAGCCAAATGCGCGCCACTTGTCATCAAGAGGCTCAGAGCAAAGCATGTCCTGAGACGGACCATCAGCCTGCTGGTTGTTAAAGTCGACCACAGCGATAATGTTGTCGAGTTTATGATGCGATGCGGACATGGCAGCCTCCCAGGTGGAGCCTTCCCCAAGTTCCCCGTCGGACAGGAGGTTGTAGATAAACGACTCGGACTGTTTTCGTTTCAAGCCAAGCGCAGCCCCTACCGCAATGCCTAGCCCATGCCCAAGTGACCCGCCTGTTATTTCCATTCCGGGTGTGTACGCTGCCATGCCCGACATCGGCATTCGGCTGTCATCACATCCATACGTTTCCAGCTCATTTTCTGGAAGAATATCGGCTTCAATCATCGCCGCATAAAGCGCAATGGCGTAGTGACCGATAGACAGATAAAGTCGGTCTCTTCCTTCCCATTCTGGGTTATCTGCCTGATAGTTGAGCGCGTGGAAATAACACACCGCCAACACATCGGAAAAGCCCAGCGCCTGCGCAATGTAACCTTGCCCCTGCACCTGCCCCATTCGGAGCGCATTGCGCCGAATCTTGTATGCACGATGCTCTAACGCTTGAATATCTGCTTGTTTAGATTCCATTTTTTCGTTGTCCTTACTTTGAATACAAAGCTAACGGCTGGAATACGCCCTGTGCGATTTGCCACTGAACACTCAGTGCTCGCTTCCTCACAGGCAACTTGTTAATAAACCGTTAACATTGCATTTATCTTTGCGTATCGAAGAATGGGAAAAAAGCTAAGAAAAGTGACCAGTTGTTTAGAATTTCTAAACTACATCAGAGACAGAAAAAGGAAGCTTGCTGAAAAATGGGCATAAAAAAGGAGCACCGAAGTGCTCCAAACATAGAGAATAAATGACGTTGTTAGAGATCGCGCATCAGGATTTCGAACTCTTCCGTTGCATCATCAATGCATTCCTGAAGAACTCGTGCGTCACGGTGGCAAAGTGGTAGCCGCCACGTTTTGCCCGTTCTTGCGTTAGGAGTTTGCCCAACCAACTCCGTAACATTTCCTTTACGTTCGAATCGCAATGAATCAAATTCAGTTTTCAGGCTCTGGTGGCTTTCTTTAATTTCTACTGCCACCGTACCAATCGGGTTAACTTCAATGTGTGCCTTGGAATGAGACACATCGTTCAGAGCACAATCTAAATGTCTAGCCAGCATAGAAACCTCTCCCTATTTCCCAATCAAACTGTTCACAACCGCTAAAACAGTATAGTCAATAGACTGAGCTTGAGAGAGAAGATTGAGGAAAATTTCACTTAAAGTGAATAAGAAATTGATTACTATCAAATTAAATCTTGAAAAATTTGAGCTCCGACCGCACAGAAAACCATGCTAAAGAGACAAGAAAAGGCATCCTACATTTGAACGATAGTGTGCAATTTTCTTACGTGCTAGTGTAAACAAAATGTTAAACAAAGTTTCTAACTAAACATCGAAAATTGTCTGGGTAAGGAGTCAAAAAATGGCGAACAATTCTGAGTTAAAAGATTGTCATCTTACCGCCTTTAGTGAAACGCTCCTTGCGATCTACGATATCGCCCGTCACTCCAGTCTGGAGGATTTCCAGCGTAACGTTTTGGAAGAAATTGAACTGCATTTGCCGCATTCAAGTGCCTGGTGGGGAAGAGCCTCCATTCATAATGACGGACCTCACCTGCACAGTACTCATCTAAAAAACCTGACTGACGCATACCTGACAGAATGGAAAGCGATGCGTGAAAATGACATCACGGTTGAGCGAGTATTCGACGCTCCGGGAAAAGCCATCATCATTGATTTTTCTGACGATGAAACACCAGCAGAGCTCAAGCAGTTAGGGGAAAATCATCATATTGATCAACTGCTTTGTGTTATCGCGATTGATCCCGTTACTCAGCTTTGTGATCACCTGGCTCTTTACCGGCAACGTCATGAACCGGATTTCACTCAACAGGATATTGCGCTTCTTAGTTGCCTGATGCCCCATCTTGTTTCTGCAATGGCAACCAATCAGCTTCGGACTTTGTACAACCTTCGTGAATCCGTCAATCCTCAGAGAGTGGCGTTCGCCATTTGCGATAACAAAGGTATTCTGCAAATGTCTGAGCCTTCATTCACTCAACTCATATTGCAGGAAATTCCAGACTGGAAAGGTCCGCAGTTGCCTCAGGAGTGGTGCCAGTCTGAATTCTCTGGTCAACACATCTCAATCAGCCTTGATCGCATAGGCGGGCTCTTATTGCTTCAGGCCAGACTAAGAGATCAGGCAGACCATTTGTCCAGCCGGGAAATGAGTGTTGCCAGACTAATGAATGAAGGCATGACTTACAAAATGATCGCCAGAGAACTCGACATCGCACCCAACACAGTTCGGCATCATATCCGTTCTATGTATCAAAAACTCAATGTGCATAACAAAGCAGAATTAGTGCGACTGATGCAATCGTCTCTGCATTAAACGCATTCCACGCAAGAATACCTAAATCAACAAAACACAAATCATAGCAACGCCTTTGGCTTGCTAAGGGTTCGTGCACTCTGAAATCAGCGAAAAGGACAACGCTATGAGAAACACAAGTTCCGCCCCAGATGAAATTCGCATGGTTACCGCTCTGGTGATCATTGCCGCTTTCATGCCAACGATATTGATGGTTGCCCCTGCAATCGCAGCTCAGTTGGCGCAAGAATATCAGTTAGGTCCTGCCCAAATCGGCAGTGTGATTTCCTCCGAACTGGCGGGAATGAGCCTCGCTACTTTGCCAGCCTGGTATTGGCTGCACAGGTTTAGCTGGTCAAATCTGGTTCGAGTCTGGATAGCTGCGTTTGCCATGTGTAACGTCATCAGCGGGTGGATGAGCAGCGCTGAAAGCCTGATGATAATGAGATTTGCGAGTGGAGTGGCGGGCGGCTCGCTGATGATCATTTGCTTGTCGGCGGCATCTCACACCCAAAATCCAGACCGGGTTTACGGATTGTGGGTACTCGGGCAACTTGTCGTCGGTGCCATTGGGCTGGCTTTCTTACCGGGATTGTTTGAAAGCTATGGTCTGAAGGTGGGTTACTGGATATTGGCAGCCATTGTGTTGTGCTGTTTCCCCCTAAGCCATCGATTTGTGACAAACAACCAGCAGAAGGAAGAGGCGTCCAGACAAAAGCTGGGGACGCTGGCGCTTGCAGGACTCGCAGCCGTGCTTCTTTTCTACGTGAGTCTGAATGGCGTGTGGACGTTTTCAGGTATGTTTGCTGAACGATTATCTCTGTCTGCGGAACGAACTGGAGATATTCTGGCAATTGCCACGATTTTCGGAATTGCTGGCGCTTTGTGCGCTTCCTGGGTTGGTGACCGCTGGGGGCGCTTTCTTCCTTTGTTTGCTGGGTTTGGCATGATGATCGCCGGAACCTACCTACTCAGACAGCAAAGTGAGCTTATATATTCTAACGCCACTTTTCTTTTCAAGTTCGCCTGGACTCTTGCCCTGCCCTTTATCTTAGCCACGCTTGCCAGAATCGATCATCAAGGACAACTGATGAACAGTACCAATTTGGTGATTGGCGGAGGGCTGGCAATAGGACCTTTGATATTTGGACACTTGCTTGAAGCAGGTGTAGCCATCGACCAGCTGATTATTGTTGCCTGCATTACCGCGCTCATTTCTTTCTTACTTTTGGTCTTTGTTCAAAACGCCGCTCACTCTTCTTCTCAACCTATCAAAGGAGCCCAACATGATTAGTAAAACTGGATTTCTCTATGACGAACGCTGTTTCTGGCATACCGCTGGTGAGCATGCACTGATTCTTCCTATTGGCGACTGGGTACAACCAATGGCTGCAGGCGGACATGCCGAGTCTCCCGAAACAAAGCGACGCTTTAAAAATCTGTTAGAAGCTTCTGGGCTATCGTCGCACTTAGCAATGAGCAGCGCCCCACCCGCATCTGAGGCACAGCTTCTTAAAGTTCATCCAGAGCACTACCTGAATGAATTTAAATCGCTCAGTGACCAGAAAGGGGGCGAGCTTGGCTTATATGCACCATTTGGCAAGGGGAGCTATGAGATTGCCAGTCAGTCGGCAGGATTAGCGTGTTCAGCCGTAGACAGGGTAATGCGAGGTGAATGGAAAAACGCCTATTCCCTTTCGCGACCACCGGGTCACCACTGCTTAGCCGATAAAGCTATGGGCTTTTGCCTGTTTGCTAACATCGCCATCGCGGCAGAACACGCCATATCTGAATACGGAGTAAATCGCATAGCGGTTATTGACTGGGATGTTCATCACGGGAACGGCACACAGGATATTTTCTATTCGCGTTCCGATGTGCTAACGATATCTATCCATCAGCAAGGCTGCTTTCCACCGGGTTACAGCGGTGTGGAAGATACAGGGTCAGGTAATGGGCAAGGAAAGAACATCAACGTTCCACTGATGCCAGGTGGTGGTCACCAGAGTTATCTGGATGCCATGGAAAACATCGTGATTCCGGCGCTTCATGCGTATAAGCCTGAACTGATTTTTGTTGCATCCGGTTACGACGCCAGTGGTGTCGATCCGCTGGCCAGGATGCTGGCGCACAGCGATACGTATCGTCAAATGACGAAAATGACGATGGAGGTTGCGAATCAACACTGCGAGAACAGGTTGATTGTGGTTCACGAAGGCGGCTATTCAGAAGCGTATGTGCCATTTTGCGGGCTCGCCGTCATGGAAGCACTGACCGATATAAGAACAAGCGTTGAAGACCCGTTGCTGGATTTAATTTGTGCTCAGCAACCCGACCAAGACTTCGTTCAGCTCCAACGCGAGAAGATTCTAGCTATGTCGGAGCGTTTCGACTTACTAAAACCCAGCTAGCGTCTTGTACATCAAATGAAAGAGGGAGCCAATCGGCTCCCTTCTGAATGATTCTGGTGCTTTTACAGTTCTGAAAACTCTTGGCTGTAAAAGATTTTTCCCGACTTCCCGTCTAACTCGCCTTCCATCAGTTCTTGAATTTGGAAAGCGCCTTCCGGTAACTCCCACTGAGTGTCCATGCCATATTTAGCCGCACTTTCAAAACCAAAGCGACCGTAAAACTCAGGCTCGCCAAGCACGACACATGCTGGGTATCCCAGCTCTGCCAGAGAAGACAACCCTTCTTTGATTAACTCCGAAGCAATTCCCTGACCGCGGTACTCTTCTTTAACCGCCAGCGGAGCCAGTCCCTGCCAGTTGTAATCTTGCTGTTCCAGAGTGACCGGGCTAAACAGAATGTAACCCACAACTTCACCTTCATCACTGCATGCCACCAGCGATAGCGTTCTTTGTCCATTTTCCATCAAACGGCTAACCAGCTCTGCTTCAGCGTGAGTCGGAAACGCTTGTTTAATCAGTTGTTGGATTGGCAGAATGTCTGCCGGTGCTTCAGTTCGAATAAGCATTCATCACCTCTTTGTTGTCGGGCGGTGATTGTAGCCCTTTTTGTACAAAGTCGGCTAATTGATTTAGCAAAGTGTTAAGTGGTTTCGGCAACGCATCCAAATCCACACTGTCCATTAAGTTTTTTACTTCCAAACCTAGCTCGGTGTCACCCTCGATTTTCAATCTGCGCTGGAAAAACAGGGTATCAGGGTCTTCTTTTCTTCCGGCAATGAGAACCAAATCATTCAGGCAACCACTGAAACTTACATCTTGGCACTCAGAGTCTCGTTTTACGACCAGCGCATCATTGTTATAGCTGATAAACCATTGAAGCCCCAAATCCGTCACTTCAACTTTCAGCCATTTGTCTTGTAAAAATTCAAAATCGCCGTCTTCCAGCGCTTCTTGGAAGACCTGTTTTAAGCCTTCTAGCATCGCCTTGTTTTGTAGTGTTTCAGGTAAGAATTGGACTGGAGATCTCAAAATGGAAGCAGCGTTATGCACTAATTTGGTGCGCAATAGGTTAAACACGATAATATCTCTCTGAAATGCCATATCCATGCAATAGTAGAGCAATGTTTGTCTCGAATTTATGTTATGTATCAAAAAAAGCTCAGCTAGGTCTTGGATCGCTTTAACATCTCGTATATCAAGGTTATAGTTAACTTATCGACCCGCACCCGTAGGTGTTCGCTTTACCTCCCCCGGAGACTCGGTAACAGATTGATGCCAACAGAACAATTACAACACTGGTTTTCAAAACTCACTGATCACAGTCCGTTTTTCTTTGCCATTTTGGACAGGCAACACAATTACCGCATGGTGAATGCCCGTTATTGTGAAATTGCAGGCTTAGAAAGCGATGAATTGGTTGGCATGCGAGACACGCAAGTGCTTGGCGAAGCCTTTTACCGCAATCTGAAACCGTACTATGAACGCGCATTTGAAGGGGAATCGGTGGAAGCCGAAATCACTTTGAATGACCACAGTTTAGAAACCAGTCTCCACTTCAGTCTTTCACCAGTTATCGGTGATCACACGGTCGAATATATTGCATTTCATGCGATAGATACCTCTGAAAAACAAATACTTGTACGTTCTTTAGAAGAATCTGAAAACAAATTTTCAAAGCTGACAGAACTGCTTCCTAACGGGCTTTTGTTAGTTGAAGATGGCTGCATCATTTCTGCCAATGCTTCGGCAGCGCGTTTGCTTGGTTTTAACTCTTCCACCGAATTGTTGGGTGAAGAACTAAGCCGATTGTTTATTGATGAAAAAACCAAGCGTACCTTTGGCAATCAACTCGTCAACATGGTGGCTGAAACTCACCTGACCTGCTTAACGGGTGCTCGTTGCGGCATTGAAAGACGCGTTTCATTACAGGCAGAGCTCACCAGCTTGCTAGGAAACCAGTCTCACATTGTATTGGTACAGGGGCTGGATGAAGCGGCGAATGATTCCTCCATTGGTCAGAACGAAACGCATATCGATTCACTGACCAAGCTCTACAACCGCTTTGGTTTCACTAAACGTTTAGAGCAATTTATTCAAAACGAAACGCCATTAGTGATGCTGTACCTGGACATTGATAACTTCAAAAACATCAATGACTCCCTCGGTCATCACATTGGCGACAAAGTCATCAAAGAAGTTTCTTCCCGTTTGCAACGCCTTCTGCCAGTGCAAGCGGTGCTCGGTCATTTAGGAGGAGACGAATTTGGCATCATCCTTCCTGAACCAGACCACAACCGCACAGTAGATCAACTTGCGGAACGCATTATCTCTCTGATTAACCAGCCTTTTGACCTTCACCACTTTAGTAAGCGTTTAGCCTGCTCAATTGGTAGTGTGTGCTACCCGGGAGATGGGCATGATGCACGTATTTTGCTGCAAAACGCCGATACCGCGATGTACGAAGCGAAGGACAGAGGTCGCAACCGCTTAATCAAATTCAACGACCAGATGAACAAAGAAGCGCGCATGCGTCTGTGGCTGGAAATTGAACTGCAAAAAGCGCTGCAACAGAATGGTTTGGAAGTCTGGTATCAACCTAAAGTGAACGCCCGTGATTTCAGCATCAATGGTGCAGAAGCACTGGTTCGCTGGAAACACCCGGTTGAGGGTTACATCAGCCCAGGCGCATTCATTCCAGTCGCTGAAAAGGCTGGCTTGATTGAACACTTGGGTCGTGTGGTGATGCGTGAAGTATTCTCAACGGTGAAGCGCTGGAAAATGCAGGGTATTTTACCCGGTCGAGTGGCGATCAACCTTTCTCCTGAACAGTTTGGTAACCCTAAGCTTATCGACTACATGGAAAAGCTGCTTAGCACCACGGAACTTGATCCAAGCTGCATTACGTTCGAGCTGACAGAAAGTGCCGTGATGAGTGACAGTGACCACACACTGCAAATGCTTAACGCCATCAAAAACCTTGGCTTTGCCCTTTCTATCGATGACTTTGGTACGGGTTACTCCTCTTTGTCTTATCTTGCCCGATTCCCGCTAGACGAATTGAAGATAGACCGAGCCTTTATTACCGATTTAGACACGCTGCCAAAACAGCTTACCGTAATTGAAAATATCATTAATCTCG
Organism: Vibrio nigripulchritudo ATCC 27043; assembly: GCF_000222685.1. GTDB lineage: Bacteria > Pseudomonadota > Gammaproteobacteria > Enterobacterales > Vibrionaceae > Vibrio > Vibrio nigripulchritudo. The sequence continues at coordinate 101,495 of NZ_AFWJ01000289.1, forward strand.
GCAAGTCTCTGAACCTGGTTGTGGTAGCGGAAGGTGTCGAAACCACTCAGCAGGCAACTTTGCTTTCTAATCTGAACTGTCACTCCATTCAGGGTTACCACTTCTACCGTCCACTACCAAAACAAGACATCGAAGAATTGCTGGTTCAGAACCGCCGACACAAGAATTGATATCTCCCAAGCGAATCTGAGTAAAAACTGCCTTATATCAAATCCCGTCCTGCCAAAGCTTTTAAAATGCTCGATTACTAACAATTAAAATCAAAGGTAACGAGCGTATGGAACTGCTATGCCCTGCTGGCAATTTACCCGCTCTGAAAACCGCCATCGACTGTGGTGCCGATGCGGTTTATATCGGGTTCAAAGACGACACCAACGCCCGACATTTCGCTGGTCTGAATTTCACTGGAAAAAAACTGGATAAAGCCGTGCAGTATGTGCACGACAATCACAAAAAGATTCATGTCGCGCTAAACACTTTCGCTCACCCTAATGGGTTTGAAAGGTGGACAACGGCTGTTGATACTGCCGCTCAACTCGGGGTTGATGCTCTGATCGTGGCGGATATTGCAGTGCTCGACTACGCGGCTTCTAAATATCCACACTTGGAGCTTCACCTGTCCGTTCAGGCGTCGGCAACCAATGTGGCGTCCATCGATTTTTATCACAAAAACTTCAATGTGAAGCGCGTGGTCTTGCCTCGCGTTTTGTCCATTCATCAAGTCAAACAACTGGCTCGTAATATGACCAGTGATGTTGAACTGGAAGTGTTCGCTTTTGGCAGCCTTTGCATTATGGCGGAAGGTCGTTGCTATCTGTCCTCTTACATGACGGGCGAATCTCCAAATACGGTGGGAGCTTGTTCACCTGCCAAATTTGTCCGCTGGCAGGAAACCGAAAAAGGTCTGGAGTCACGCTTAAATGACATCCTGATTGACCGTTATGGTGAAGGTGAAAATGCCGGGTATCCGACATTATGTAAAGGCAGATTTGATGCAAAAATTGACGGTGAACACAAGCGCTACCATGCACTTGAAGAACCAACCAGCCTGAATACTCTTTCATTGATTCCAGAGCTGTTTGCCGCGAATGTGTCTTCCGTCAAGATTGAAGGTCGCCAGCGCAGTCCTGCGTATGTCGAACAAGTTACCCGAACCTGGCGCGCTGCCATCGATCGCTATCAAGCCTCTCCTGATTTGTATCGAGTAGAAGAATCATGGGACGCGGCGTTAGCAAACGTATCTGAAGGCACCCAAACAACGTTGGGCGCTTACCATCGAAAATGGCAGTAAGCAGGAATCAACAACAATGAAATATGCTCTAGGTCCCCTGCTGTATTTCTGGCAGAAGGATGACGTTGAAAGTTTTTATCACCAAGCACAGTCCAGTCAGGCGGACATCGTTTATCTTGGTGAGAGTGTCTGCTCCAAGCGCAGACTGGTAAAAATGAAAGACTGGCTGGAAATGGCAAAAGCTCTTGCTGGCTCAGGAAAGCAGGTGGTGTTGTCGACCATGGCACTGTTGGAAGCGCCTAGCGAAGTCAATATCATGAAGAAATACGTCGACAATGGTGATTTTGCCATTGAAGCGAATGACGTGTCTGCCATTCAGTTAGCGTCGGAGAAAGGCGTTCCTTTTATTGTCGGTCCCGCCATCAACGCATACAACGCGCACACTCTGAAACTGTTTCTTAAACAAGGGATGATTCGCTGGTGTATGCCCGTGGAACTGTCCCGAGACTGGCTGAACAATGTTCTTCAGCAATCGGAGCAACTCGGTATTCGCAATCAGTTTGAAGTGGAGGTGTTTGGTCACGGGTATCTTCCCCTCGCCTATTCCGCAAGATGCTTCACGGCAAGAGCGGAAAACCGCCCCAAAGATGAATGTGAGACCTGTTGTATCCGATACCCGAACGGATTAAAAGTCAGCAGTCAGGAAGGGCAAGAAGTCTTTACATTAAATGGCATTCAGACTCAATCAGGCTACTGCTACAACCTGATAAACGATCTGGCTGGTATGCAAAATCTGGTCGACGTAGTTCGTCTCAGCCCGCTTGGTGTGGAATCACTCAAGGTCATCGAACAATTCAAAAATAATGAAGATGGCACACAACCTGTGCCGCTTAATAATCGAGACTGTAACGGCTACTGGCACCAAATCGCTGGTTTGAATACTGTTAGCTAAAATCTGTATCCCCCAAAACGGAAAAGGTCTGATTCCGAAAAACATCGAAATCAGACCTTTTTAATAAGATCAGCAATAAACTGTTCACCGATTCTGAACTGAGATCAACCCAGAATCGGATGGAAAGCGCTTTAAGGCAACTCTTCCAGTTCTTCGCCTTCTTTTTCTATTTGCGGTGGCATTAAGTGCTCGCGAGTGATGCCAAGCTTGAGTGCCAGTGCCGATGCAACGTAGATAGAAGAATACGTACCAACGGTAATACCCAGTAGAAGTGCTGTTGCAAATCCGTGGATCATTGCACCACCTTGTGTAAACAGGGCGATAACCACAAACAACGTTGTACCAGAGGTGATCAAAGTACGGCTTAGTGTTTGAGTTACGGAGTTGTTCATCACTTCAGCAGGTTCACCTTTACGCATCTTGCGGAAGTTTTCACGGATACGGTCGAATACAACAATGGTGTCGTTCAACGAGTACCCGACTACGGTGAGCAAGGCGGCGACGATGGTTAGGTCTACTTCGATTTGTAAGAAGGAGAACACACCTAAGGTGATGATGACATCGTGTGCCAGTGCCAATACCGCACCTGCAGCCAGACGCCATTCGAATCGAATCGACACGTAGATCAGAATACAGATCAACGCCGTCAGAATTGCCAGACCACCCGCTTCGGTAAGCTCGTCACCAACGTTAGGACCAACAAATTCGATACGACGCATTTCCAGGTTTTCACCTGTGCCTTCTTTAATGGCATCCAGAATCTGATTACCCAGCGTTTCACCTTTCACGTCATCACGTGGACGAAGGCGAACCATCACGTCACGAGATGAGCCAAAGTTCTGCACTGTGGCATCGCCAAAGCCTTTCGCTTCAAGTGCCGCACGTACTTCTTCAAGGTTTGCTGGTTGCTCAAAACCAACTTCGATCAGCGTACCGCCAGTGAAGTCTAAGCCCCAGTTCAAACCTTTACTTGCCAGAGTACCAATTGCACCGATGATCAAAACTACTGAAAGGAAAAATGCCCCTTTCGACCAACGCATGAAGTCGATCGTTTTTTCTGTTTTCAATATCTGAAACATGATAATTCCTTAGATCGACAACTTGTTGATTCGCTTACCACCGTAAAGCAGGTTCACGACACAACGTGTACCAATAATGGCAGTAAACATGGAGGTCAGAATACCGATAGACAGTGTAACGGCGAAACCTTTGATCGCACCTGTACCAACAGCAAATAGGATAATTGCTGTAATCAGAGTGGTGATGTTGGCATCGGCAATGGTACTGAATGCGTTCGCATAACCCTGATGAATCGCTTGCTGAGGGTTACGCCCATCTCGCAATTCTTCTCGGATACGTTCAAATATCAGTACGTTAGCATCCACCGCCATACCAACAGTCAGTACGATACCTGCGATACCCGGTAGCGTCATGGTTGCGCCAGGAATCATAGACATCACACCAATGATAAGGATGATGTTGGCAATCAGAGCCAGGTTGGCAAACACACCAAACTTACGGTAGTAAACCAGACAGAACAGCATTACAGCGACTAAGCCGAAGATACATGCCTGAATACCCATATCGATGTTTTGCTGACCCATTGAAGGACCAATTGTACGCTCTTCTACAATAGAGATAGGCGCAATCAGCGCACCCGCGCGAAGTAACAACGCCAGGTTGTGTGCTTCGGCAGCAGAATCGATACCAGTGATTCGGAAGCTACGACCCAGAGCAGTCTGGATTGTTGCCTGGTTGATGACTTCTTCGTGCTTATCCAGAATGACTTTGCCTTCTGGAGTACGGCGACCACTGTCTTTGTACTCTGCAAATACGGTAGCCATCAGCTTGCCCACGTTCTTCTTAGAGAAGCTGGACATCTTGCTGCCGCCTTCGCTGTCCAGGTTAATGTTAACCTGTGGACGACCATATTCATCAGCGCTGGAGCTTGCATCAGTAATGCTTGAACCACCAAGAATGATGCGTTTTTTCAGAACAACAGGTCTGCCGTCACGATCAAACTTGATTTCACTGCCTGCTGGCGCACGACCACGTGCAGCGGCTGCAAGATCAGCTTTGTCATCGACTTCACGGAATTCAAGCGTTGCGGTCGCACCCAGAATTTCTTTAGCACGTGCCGTGTCTTGAACACCCGGTAATTCAACCACGATGCGGCTTGCGCCCTGACGCTGAACCAATGGCTCAGCAACACCCAGTTCGTTTACACGGTTACGAAGGATAGTGATGTTCTGTTCAACGGCGTAGTTGCGGATTTCCTGCAAACGCTCTTCAGTAAAGGTCGCACGAAGAGAGAAGCGACTGCTTGTACTGGTATCAATGAAAATCATGTCCTGATGCGTTCGTTTAAGAAGACGCTCAGCCTGTTCTAACTGTTCTTCATCTCGCAGAACAATTTCAACAGCTTCATTGCCAGATTTTCGAATTGCACGATAACGAATACGTTCTTCACGAAGCTCACTACGGAAAGCTTCTTCTTGCTGACCGACCAGTTTTTCCATCGCTGCGTCCATATCCACTTCCATCAGGAAATGAACACCACCACGCAGGTCCAGACCCAGCTTCATTGGCGTCGCTCCAATGGCATCCAACCATTCTGGAGTCGCTGGTGCCAGGTTCAGTGCCACGATGGCATCTTTGCCTAGCTCAGAATTGATCGCGTCACGCGCACTGATTTGAGTATCGGTATCTAAAAAGCGAACAAGAATGGAACCATCTTCAAGCGCGATGGATTTCTTAGGGAGATTTTCTTTTTCAAGAACTTCGGTAACAGCATCCAGCGTTGACATATCGACTGAGGCACCACGTGCCCCAGTAATTTGAATAGCCGGATCTTCACCATAAATGTTTGGAAGTGCATACAATGCGCTGACGAGGATGACGAGCACCACCATCAGATACTTCCACAATGGATAACGGTTTAACACAGCGAGGATCCTTTAGCTGTTTTATAGAGATTTCAGTGTACCCTTTGGCAGCACAGCGGTAACAAAGTCTTTCTTGATGGTTACTTCGTTATTGTCGTTCAGTGCAATCGAGATGTAGTCGTTGTCTTCAGAGATTTTAGAAATCTTACCAACCAGACCGCCATTCGTTAGCACTTCATCACCTTTCTGCATACCAGCCATCAGGTTCTTGTGCTCTTTTGCACGTTTGGCTTGCGGGCGGTAAATCATGAAGTAGAAAATCACCGCAAACATACCCAACATGATGATCATTTCAAAACCACCACCTTGTGGAGCACCCTCACCCGCGGCGTGTGCAACAGAAATTAAACTCATTGAGAAACATCCTCTATATTATTTTATTTAGTAGTCAATAAATTGGGACACACTGCCTGGCTTTCAAGAGCCAGGCAGCACGAACAACTATTTATTTAACGGTGGCACTTCGCGATTGCGACGTGCGTAAAATTCTTCAACAAACTGGTCGAAGCGATCTTCATCGATTGCGTTTCGGATACTCTCCATTACGCGTTGGTAGTAACGCAGGTTATGGATAGTATTCAGCCTTGCACCCAGAATCTCATTACAGCGATCTAAATGGTGCAGGTATGCCTTTGAATAATTTTTGCAAGTGTAACAGTCACACTCAGGATCCAAAGGTGTTGTATCCGTTTTATGTTTCGCATTACGGATCTTGATCACACCACCGGTGACAAACAAGTGTCCGTTACGCGCATTTCGTGTAGGCATCACACAGTCGAACATGTCGATACCACGGCGTACGCCTTCCACTAAATCCTCTGGTTTACCAACGCCCATCAGGTATCTAGGCTTATCTATCGGTAATTGAGGGCAAGTATGTTCAAGCACTCGGTGCATGTCTTCTTTTGGTTCGCCAACTGCCAAACCACCAACGGCATAACCGTCGAAACCGATGTCTGTTAACCCTTTAACGGAGACATCACGCAGGTCTTCGTAAACGCCGCCCTGAACAATACCAAACAGTGAGTTCGGGTTTTCCAGCTTATCGAAGTGATCACGGCTGCGCTGTGCCCAGCGTAATGACATCTCCATCGATTTCTTAGCTTCGTCATGAGTCGCTGGGTACGGCGTACATTCGTCGAAAATCATCACGACATCTGAACCCAAATCTTTTTGAATCTCCATGGATTTTTCTGCATCCATGAAAATCTTGTCACCGTTGACCGGGTTACGGAAATGCACCCCTTCTTCAGTAATTTTGCGAATATCACCCAGGCTGAATACCTGAAAACCGCCTGAATCGGTAAGAATAGGACCGTGCCAGTTCATGAAATCGTGCAGGTCACCATGCATTTTCATTACTTCCTGACCAGGGCGAAGCCATAAGTGGAAAGTGTTACCAAGCAGGATTTCAGCACCAGTTCCTTTCACTTCTTCCGGTGTCATCCCTTTCACAGTACCGTAGGTACCCACTGGCATGAATGCCGGGGTTTGTACTGAGCCACGTTCAAAGGTCAGCTGACCACGACGAGCATTGCCATTTGTTTTTTTTAGTTCGTACTTAAGTTTCACGAAGCCTCCAATACGCCAGAGAAACAATCTGACTATTTACTTACTGTGCGCCAATCAGCTTTAGCTGGTCGCGCTCCTTCATACTCTATGGATGGAGTATGACAGGATTATCCTTTCCTAATGAATTTCACTGGCTCCTTGAGTGAAACAACCGGGAGTATATCGAAATACTCCCGTTGAATGTCTGATTAGCCGCGCTTTTTGGAAATAAACATCGCATCGCCGTAACTAAAGAAGCGATATTTTTCTTTCACAGCATGCTCGTAAGCTTTCATTACGTTGTCGTAGCCAGCAAAGGCACTTACCAACATGATGAGGGTAGATTCAGGTAAGTGGAAATTAGTAATAAGGCAATCCACCAACTGGTATTCATAACCCGGGTAAATGAAAATTTCCGTGTCGCCAAAGAAAGGCACGAGTTCTGTTCCTTTCTTGATGGATTCCTGAGCCGCACTTTCTAGTGAGCGAACCGATGTTGTTCCAACAGCGACAATGCGCCCGCCACGTGCTTTGGTTGCATTAATGGCATCCACCACTTCCTGCGCTACCTCTACATACTCCGCATGCATATGGTGGTCATTGATGTTCTCTACGCGAACAGGCTGGAAGGTTCCTGCGCCGACATGCAAAGTAACATACGCAAATTCGACGCCTTTTGCTTTGATTTGTTCCAGTAATTCTTCATCAAAATGCAAACCAGCGGTTGGCGCAGCAACAGCACCCGGTTTTTCGTTGTAAACCGTCTGGTAACGCTCTTTATCTGCATCTTCATCCGGGCGGTCAATGTATGGTGGCAATGGCATGTGCCCGATATCGTTTAGGATATCCAACACATTCTTCTCGGACTTGAACTTGATCTCGAATAGAGCATCATGGCGAGCCACCATTTCTGCCAGATATTCGTCATTTTCACCCAAATACAATTCTGTACCTGGCTTTGGCGGTTTAGAGCAGCGAACGTGCGCAAGAATGCTGTGTTCGTCCAGTACACGCTCAACCAACGCTTCGAGTTTACCTCCCGATGCCTTGCGACCAAACATACGTGCCGGAATCACACGGGTATTATTGAATACCAATAAGTCGCCTGGCTGTACCTGTTCAAGTACATTTTTGAAAGTGCCATCGGTGACTTTTCCGCTATTTCCGTCGAGTTGAAGCAGTCGGCTAGCCGTACGTTCAGGCTGAGGGTAACGAGCGATAAGCTCATCTGGAAGTTCGAAGTGAAAATCGGATACTTGCATTGCTTTTGGTCTTTATAAAAATGACTGAGAATTACGCAGGACAGGTAGTATAGGCTTGATAAAGTCAATAGCAAGCTTTGCGCAGTGCTTTATTGTAAACGGGCGTATCCCGTCATTGACAGTGCGTTGATTGGTCGATGAAAAACGCCACTCCTAGGAGTGGCGTTATGACGAGTTATTTTCGGCGAATCCAGCCAAGAAGACCGATTGCCATCAGGAACCACAGCCCTGGAACAGAAGCCCCGTCCGGCTGCTTAAAATTGCAATTTGCTGTAGAGATGCTGTTGTTGCATTTCGATTCTTTGTCTGCCTGCTCTTCCGCTTCAATCACAATGTTGGGTTTAGTAACGGCACTACCCGGCAGGCTTGTGGCATTGACGTAGCCGTAGATCCAAGAATAGTAGGTGCTGACTTTCGAGTAAAACGCAGGCTTGGTGAACGCCCCACATGTTGGCGTAACGAAAGGTCCGCCACTCACTATGCCGACCTGAACATCGTCACCGTTGTTTTTCTTCGCCATCAGCGGACCACCGCTATCACCTTTACAGGTATCATTGCCGTAAACTGTACCTACATCTTCATCCAGCGTGAATTTTTGTGTTGGAAGGGTACAAATCTTGGTTTGGTTAGCGCCTGAATCAATAATAAAGGCAAGCTCTGGAATGGTGAGCAGCCTGACAAAACATTCCGCCGTTGGGTAAAACGCCAGGCGGGTTGTTAACAGCTCATCCGTACGCTTGCTGGCACTTGGGTCGGTGTATCCCCATCCAAATGCATCGGTATTGGAAGGTCGGTTATTATTGGTTTTGGTATTTTCGGGTGTCTGAGCATCTTTCCATTCTTTGTTGAGACGAGTTTCTATTTCACTCATTTCTGCAGAAGATGCCAGTTTAACTGGTGTAACATCGGCGACAGGCAGTTGCAGACGAATCAAAGCAACATCATTGTCCAGCGCCAGACGCTCTACAATGCTGCTTCCATCTGATTTTTTAATGATTTTCGCTGCATCGCTGTATTGCGGGTGCACAACAACATGGCTTGCCATGTAGAAATCACGCGCTACAGCCCCTTTCAAAGATTTGGATCGGACCGTAACTGTAATGTCGCTGGGGTGGCTGACTTTATATTGCCCGTTATCCAGTGGAAAAACGACACAGTGGGCAGCGGTCAGAACCCAATGTTCAGCCACTAATGTACCACCACAAAACGGCATTTCTGCCATGTCACCAGAACGAATCGAAACACGGTTTCCTGATGTCGCATCGGCTACCACTGTACCTTCAACTATGGCAGACGCACTTGTGCTTAACAAACCAGACGCTATAGCCATACTTGCTAGAATTTTTTTCATGTTTATGCCTTGAACTAACCTTTCTGGCCACAGTGTGAAAGATTCATTTTGAGCAAAGAACCATCAAAAAATACTTATGCGAGACGTGACATATAATCGTTTGTTTATAAAAAGAAAAATTTTCACAAAACCGTTTTATGAGTCGCAAAAATGCCCTCCTTTGGAGGGCATTGAAGATTGGTTTATTTCAACCATTCAATCATGTCTTTCAGAGTCTGCCTGGCTGCCGCAACACCAACCTCTCCACCAACATCACAGAGCCCGTTACCACAGGTATCAAAGTGGTGACCTGCTTTCTCGAGCAAGTGCAGCTCACTTCCATTTGCACACTGAATCACTTCTCTTTGATCAACAAATTGCAAATTAGCTTTCTGCGCTGGTCCGTTCTCAATATCTCCACTTACTGCGTTACATAGCCTCAATGCCTGACTCACCGACACAATTTCATCCGCCATCCCATGTGTAATGAACATTGCTGGTGTGTTTTGAGGATCCGCTTCGACGGCTTGCAGCAGGCTGTTTTTCGTGATGATTGGCTCTGAACCCGTTAATTCATCCCAATGAGTCTTACCTGTTAGCGTTGTAATCATCCAGCCAATGTAGTTACAGTCCAGCGTATTTTCATCTACTGAGTCACAACGAGACAGATACTCGTCGTTCTGAACTTCTTTCAACTGATGCGCGAAATCGGGAACCGGGAACATTGGCGCAATTTTTTCAATCACGCCAGGGAATTGCTGAGCAAGCCATACAGACATATGACCACCAGCAGACTGCCCCATGACCCGGACAGATTTATCACTCTGGGTGAATTTGTGATTGTTTGCCTGAACCCATCGAAACGCGTCTTTAATATCCTGTTTACTGTCTTCAATGGTGACACCATTACACGCAGGTCCCGCATCTCCAAGTTCGCCAGCAATTCGGTAAAACGGCATGTAAACCACAAAACCAGCTTTGGTAAAGTGAGCAATCTGAGTTTCAGCAGAACGACCTGTTTCGAGCCTTTGTAGCCATCCACCACCGTGAATCATCACAAGAGGTGTACCATTTTGCAGATCTGCATTTTTATACACACGCATTTCCAGATGACAGGTTCCACGATCACCATAAGTGGTTTTGTAGGTATTGCGTTGCAATAAAGGAAGTTCAGTAAGATCGTGCTCAAGCGTTGAAATTGGGAGTGCGGCGTGATGACCTGGCATCCACGCATCCTGAACGTAGTTTAAATCCTGACTGTTACCGTAATTTTCACCTCGGTAGTCAAAATCTCTGACGCAGTAATTTACCGCAGCTTCATTCTTATACTCCAAGCTGTTCTGACATTGGCTGTCAGAGTAGTACCAGTCTCGACCTGCATTTGCTGTATCAACTGTCAGGCACTGACCATGTCTTTGGTACAACTTCGGCAAAAATTCAGGTCCATTTTGAGCGTACACCGCACGAAAACAGTACGCTGCGTTCTGTTTCAGGTACTCAAGTTCGGGGTTGTTATCGGGGTTCTGAAGTAGCTCCTGCAAACGAGCATCATGGTGTTTCAGGTATCCCATACTGGCATCCCAATGCTTTCCTGGTGCTGTCGGTTGTCCGGACAGGTAAAGGTTAAGCAGTACATCAGGCAGTTGAGGTTCTTGTTCATTAGCGTAGGCAGGTAAGCTGCTGACGAGCACTGAGAGTGCCGCCAGTGAGAGTATCTTTTTCATGTCAGTCCTTCATAGTTATTGGGATAGGTATTCCTTGAATCCACTTATTGGTATTGAATACGTGCTTTGTAGCACATAGCCCTACCCCTTCAGAGTCTGATTTATCCCGAAGAATGCATCGAAGCACTGATACAAAAATATGCGATCAACTGCATGAAATTAATTGGGCTAATTGATAGTTTTGTTCGGTAAATTGATCCCGATTATCCCTCCCCGATTCTTTTGAAAAATTAACCTAAAATAGAGATTCACCTCCCAGTTCATATGCAGATTCCTACCTATATTGAAGGTAGGAAGACAATAAGCAGGAGGTCGAGATGATCAAAATTGAAGATATGATGACTCGCAACCCTCATACTCTTTTGCGGTCTCATTCCCTACTAGATGCCAAAAACCTAATGGCAGAACATGATATTCGACATGTTCCGATAATCGATACCGACGCCAGACTTTTAGGCGTTGTTTCCCAACGTGATGTGCTTGCCGCTCAGGAATCGGTGCTGACCAAAAAAGCCACATCGGATTCCTACACACTGACAACACCGTTAGACAAAGTGATGGCGACAAATGTCATAACAGTCGCCCCTAAAGCTGGCTTAAAAGAAAGTGCCATTTACATGCAAAAACACAAAATAGGATGCTTGCCTGTTGTAGAGCAAGGCATCTTGGTCGGTATCATTACCGATACGGATTTTGTAGGCATTGCCATTAACTTGCTGGAAATTGAGGAAGAAACAGAGCCAGAAGCAGCAGACTTTTAGGTGCTCTCATATACCTAGGGTCTGTTGACCCTAAACAACCTGCGCTGACGCGCTGTCAGCGCTCTTATCAACTCCACTTCTTATAAATGAAACAGTAAATCTCTATTTAAATATTTCACTAGTGTTATATTTAAATGGTGTATTAGTGATAAATTACGTGTTTTATGATTTCCAATGCAGAGCTGATGCTCCTACATCTTTTAGAAAGTGAAGGTTCAATGTCCGGTTATGAGATAAACCGGCTAGTTGAACAGCGTGGTTTTCGTGAGTGGGCAGACGTAGGCATGACCTCCATTTACGTCAGCTTAAACAAGCTACTGAAAAAGGAATACGTCAGCTTTCAACTTGATACCAACAAGAAAGGCAAAGGGCCGGTTCCAAAGATTTATTCACTGGAAGAGCCCGGTATTCGAACCTTAACCGACGAAGTGTATTCAGCTGTAACTACAGTTTCTCAGCAAAAATCACGATTCCGGTTGGGGCTGGCTGCCATATCCCTGTTCACCCCCGAAGCCAGAATGGAACTATTAAATTCGAGAAAATCGGCATTGGAATCGCATTTATATCGCCTTCAAAGCGAGATATACCCTCAGCAAGGGGGCGATTCTCTCCCATTAGAAGCACGTTGGCAGTTTCAATATTCATTCAACACTCTGCAAATGGAAATCGCATTCGCAGATAAACTATTACGTGATTTGAGCGAGGCTTGATTCCATGGCTATTCTCACCCCTTTTGAATCTTTTGATGGCGTTCACTGTGAAACCAATACGATAGGCAATTTATTAAAGCACATTGATATTGAGCTCTCTGAACCTATGCTTTTCGGGCTTGGAGAAGGGCTTGGGTACATATACTGGAATATGAAAGGCATGGATTTTCCTTTCATTGGCGGTCGCACAAAACCCGCTGAAATCACTCAACGACTTGCGAAAAACCTCGATTTGAATGTCGAGTTTAAAGAGACTGGTTCAACCAAAAAAGCGTGGAAGAATGTCCAACAAGCATTGGAGTCGGGCTCTGCGGTTGGATTACAACTGGACTGTTATCACCTCGACTACTTTGGTGCCAAAGTCCATTTTGCTGGTCATTTCGCTGCCATGTATGGCTTTGATGATGACTTCGCTTACATGATAGATACTCAGCCCAAGCACGGGAAAGTGAAGTGTACGTTAAGCAGTTTAGAGAAAGCGCGAAACGAAAAGGGACCTATGTCGGCGAAAAATCGCATATTCACCATCTCTGCCAGTGATAAGCCACTGAAGATTGACGAAGCGCTACGAGTCGCGATTACCAACAACGCCAATACGCATCTTTCACCTCCGATCAAAAATTTTGGTTATCAGGGCATATTAAAGACCAGCCATGAGCTAAAAAAATGGTTCAGGCAGAGTGACAACCTGGAATATGAATTCACAACAACCGCCATGTTGATGGAAAAAGCTGGCACTGGTGGTGCCATCTTCCGAAACCTCTACCGTGATTTTTTGCTGGAAGCCTATGAGAGGACTGGCATTACTACTATCAAAGAAGCGCATAATGCCTTTAAAAGCATCGCTGAAAACTGGACAGAAGTTGCGTATCACATAGACAACTCTGGAAGAGAGAAAGACGAGCACCACTTACTGAAAGCTTGTTCTTTACTCGAACAGCTTTCAGACATGGAATTCCGTGTAATGAATGATTTGAAAGATGCGTTTAAGGGCTATTGACTGACCCTAAAGCATCTCAGACACAAGATCCGCCAGAACATGGAAGCTTTCCAGGCGTGAGGAACTTGGTCGCCAGACAAGCCCAATATCTCTATATGCGTGCTGACCTGGCGGTTCAATCACAACAAGGTTCTGGTTCTCAAGCAAACCATGTTCAATCGCCATTTGAGGAATAAAAGTGGTGCCTAAGCCATTGGCAACCATTTGAACCAGTGTATGCAAACTGGTCGCGGTAAACGGATTGATTTTCTCTTTCTTGGTTAACTTACACGCAGACACAGCGTGCTCAGTCAGGCAGTGTTCATTCTCAAGCAAAAACACAAACTCATCGGGCAATTCATCGTAACGAATAGGAACGCGAATGTTGGACGCCTGATTGGCGCTGATGACCATTCTAAATGGGTCTTTTCCGACAATTTTACTTTCCATTCCGCCAATATCGACTGGCAGAGCAAGTATCAATACATCCAGCTCTCCATGTCGAAGGGCAGTAAGCAGATTGGAGGTGGTATCTTCACGTAACAGAAGGTGGAGTTGCGGATAGCGCTGATTCACTTCCTGAACCAGATCACTCAGCAAAAAAGGCGCGATGGTTGGAATACACCCGACTCTAAGCTGCCCTTGCATTGACTCTCCCTGACACAAACTGCCCAGTTCAACTAAATCTTGCCCTTTGGCTAAGAGCTCTCGCCCTTGTTGCACAACTTTGTCACCAACAGGAGTAAAAACCAGTGGGCTCTTTTTGTCTTTCTTTTCATACAGTGGGCAACCGATCAACTCTTCAAGGTTTTGAATCCCTTTACTCAGCGTTGATTGGCTTACAAAACACTTCTCTGCAGCTTCGCCGAAATGTCGGGTTTCAAAGAGTGTAATCAGGTAATGCAGCTGCTTTAAACTTGGCCACTTATTCATATGATATGTTTACGTTTTTATGAGAGTTTTATGAATTGATTACGAAATGAGCTCATCGTTTTTTTCGATTAACTTAATCTATTTATTTCGCTTTTTTCTATCCTACTTTATGTACTATAGTTTGTCTCGTTGAAACATGGAGCCAATTCACAATGGTTGGCAAATAACTCTATTTTAGGAGCAAAAAAATGGTACTAGTAGGTCGTCAAGCCCCGGATTTTACTGCTGCAGCTGTTCTAGGTAATGGTGAAATCGTTGAAAACTTCAACTTTGCAGAATTCACAAAAGGTAAGAAAGCAGTAGTATTCTTCTACCCTCTAGACTTCACATTCGTTTGCCCATCTGAGCTAATCGCTTTTGATAAGCGTTTCGAAGACTTCCAAGCGAAAGGCGTTGAAGTAATTGGTGTATCTATCGATTCTCAATTCTCTCACAACGCATGGCGTAACACTGCTATCGAAGATGGCGGTATCGGTCAAGTTAAATACCCTCTAATCGCTGACGTTAAGCACGAAATCTGTAAAGCTTACGACGTTGAGCACCCAGAAGCTGGCGTTGCTTTCCGTGGTTCTTTCCTAATCGATGCTGAAGGCGTTGTTCGTCACCAAGTAGTGAACGATCTTCCTCTAGGTCGTAACATCGACGAAATGCTACGTATGGTTGACGCACTGAACTTCCACGAGAAAAACGGTGAAGTTTGCCCAGCACAGTGGGAAGAAGGTAAATCTGGTATGGACGCATCTCCAAAAGGTGTAGCAGCATACCTGTCTGAGCACACTTCAGACCTAGAAAAGTAATTGCCACTTAACCTCACCAAGCTCAACGGTGAGTGTGGCTGGAAAATATAGCAAATAGCAATCAGCCAAATATAAAGTCGTAGTTAGCCTAATTTAAGCCCAGAGTGAGAACTCTGGGCTTTATTTTTTATGGTCATGAGCCCCAACTCACATCCTCAATATTTTGATTTGGCTATGCTAAAAATTCCAATCCTTAGCTATAGGTGCCTCTTCACTTATGACCTACCAACTTGAAGTCTGTATCGACAACCTGGAATCTCTTCAAAACGCTTTAGAAGGCGGAGCCACCCGAATTGAACTTTGCTCGTCGTTATCCCTTGGAGGCTTAACACCCAGTGCAGGACTTATGAAACAAGCTTCCCGACTGTCGAGTGTTCCTGTATATGCCATGATTCGCCCCAGACAGGGGGACTTCTTATTTAACGAAGCTGACGTTGAATGCATGTTGGATGACATCGAAATGGCAAAAGATGCAGGTATGGATGGCATAGTGATAGGAGCATTAACCGCCGATGGTCAGATCGATACGGAGACGTGTGAAAAACTCGTCTCTGCAGCAGACCGAATGGGCATCACCTTCCACCGTGCAATTGACCAGTGTCGAGACGTGGAACAAGCTATTGAACGCATTATCGAACTAGGATGCGAGCGAGTATTAACGTCCGGTCAAGCTAAAGACGCACTGTCAGGCATTGATATGCTTCGAAAGATGAGAGACTTGGCAGAAGACAAATTAAGTATCATGGTTGGTGCTGGTGTGAATGCTCAAAACGTCAGTCAAATTCTCGATGAAACTGGCTCGTCTGAGGTTCACCTTTCAGGCAAATCCAGCCGTAAAAGCCATATGGAGTTCATCTCCAGCGCAGCGCAGATGGGAAGTGAAGAGGTCGACGATTTCGCTATCCCCGTCACCAGTATCGACGCAATACGTGCCGTATCAGAAATACTGCAATCGCGTTAGCCCTTTAATTTCTTGATTCGGCTGATACTATGAAGCCCAAGCAACGGTAAGGGCAGCGTTAGACATGGCAAAAGATTTATTCGCGTCTCTGGATCTCAATCTATTGAGAACCTTCCTGATATTGTCTCAGGAACTGAATATGCGCAAAGCGTCCGAGAGGCTTTTCGTTTCTCAACCCGCGATTAGTCAGGCACTTCAGAAGCTGCGTAACCATTTTGATGACGAACTGTTTGTAAAAAGCCGCAATGGCATGAAAGCAACGGCGTTTGCAGAAGAGCTGGCTGAGCGCATCACGCCACACCTAGACGGGCTGGCGAACGCAGTTAACCTTTCGCATGAGTTCAATCCTCGCGAACTTGACCACACCATAAAAATTGCGCTGTCTTCTCCTGTTTTGTTTTCAGTCGCAGGAAAGCTGTATCAAAAACTCAATGAAGAAGCCCCAAATGCCGACATCCAATTTCTAAACTGGGGCAAGAACACCTGCCAGGAAATAGAAAAAGGTGAGGTTCTTTTTGGAGTGAACTATCAAGATATAAAAACGTCCAAGACCATTTACTCACGGCATCTAGCGGACACAAAAGCAGTGCTTTTAGTTCGAAGAGAGCATCCTTTAAAAGCTTCAACAGTGACTCCGGAAGAAGCCGTGAAATACCCGCTTGCGTCATTGATCATTCCTGACGTCAGCGATAATGAAGCGGCATCATCGAGAATTCTTAAGGCTCGAGGTCTAAAGCACCATATTGCCTTCAGAAGCGAGTTCCCCTTTGCAGTTATCGATGTGGTCAGAAACACCGACATGTGCTTTCCATCTATTTCTCTTTTTCCGGTCGAGGAATACCCGTACCTTCGCGCTATTGAAATCGATATCGAGGACAAACACTTATATGGCTACCCTCTAGAGGGCTACTATCACCTAAAGAACCGCAACAACCCAATTGTTAACTGGCTGCATGAGTGCCTGAAAACATTATTGTCAGAACGATAACCCACCCAATTAATAAGATATACTTATTATCACAATAACACTTGGTGATTAGTGATAAGAATTAGAACTCCTTAAGATTCATCCCATAGGAAAGACAACGACATACAAATGTCGCCAAGCAGGATGCTGATGACCTTTCACATGAATTTTAAGAGAGTTACATTATGAAAAAGACGATTCTGACCATCACTATTTCTGCCCTTTTCCCAGCAGTTGCCTTCGCAAGCCCTAGCCACTTGCCAGAAGTTGACTTGCCAAACAACGGAATTGAACTGCCTGTAGACAGACCCCAGCCAGCGGATCCTGATTTCGGTATTCAAGTACCAGTACACCTACCTGGTCATGAACCTTCTTTACCAGAAGTGGACAATACACCTGAGCGACCACATCCAGACACGTCGCCGGATCGCCCAGAGCCAACCGACCCAGATTTTGGTGTCGCAGTGCCTGAGCAGCCACCAATAGACAATTCTCCTGAACGACCTCAGCCAGATTTCGGTGACACACCAGACTGGGGAGTGCCAGCTATCGGAGTGGGTGACTTAGAAGTTGCTTTCAACGAACTTGCTCAGGAGATGAACGAAAGATTTGATGAACAATCTGAGCAGATTCATGGTATTCGCGCTGGCTTGCACGCCGTAACCAATGCTCGCCCTTTTGTTACAACAGGTGAGTTTGCGATGGGTGCTGGTGTTGGATTCTCTGGAAGTAAAGAAGCAGTAGCGCTAGGTGGAGCTTACGGTTTGTCTGACAGAGTCAGTATTTCAGGCACCTTCCACTACGAGTCAGCAGGCAAACATTCTTCATCAGAAGTAGCAGGCGGAGTCGGCGTTCAATTCAAGTTTAACTGATTTATTTTGTAGCCTGGCTCGGAGGGGAGCCAGGTTTTATTTTCTGTATTTTGTGCTGTGACACCTTTGAGTATTTTACCTATGGTAGCTCTCGCCTCTGCCCTTCCAGAGGTTCTTTTTATTCTTCCCTACCCTCAGAACTCAGCTTGCCAAGATCACTTAACCCGAGATCGGATTACTTAATAATATCGTCGATATCCTGTTCACTCAGATGACGAACATCTTTACCTTTCACAAAGTAAATAATGTATTCACAGATATTCTGGCAGCGGTCACCAATTCGCTCGATAGCCCGAGCTGACCACATCACCTGAAGCACAGCAGGAATGCAGCGAGGATCTTCCATCATGTAGGTCATCAACTGGCGAATGACCGCCTCATACTCGGCGTCCAGTTTGTCATCCAGCTTGTAAACTTCTGCCGCTGAATCCACGTCCATTCGGGCAAAGGCATCCAACACCTGATGGAGCATGCTGATTGCCTGACGGCTTAACGGCTCAAGAGAAACCTGCCAGGTTCTTTCTTTGCTCGATTCGGATTCCAGCGCGACACGGGCAATGCGGGTTGCGACATCACCAATGCGTTCAAGGTCGGTAATGGTTTTGATGATCGCCATAATCAAACGCAGGTCTTTGGCGGTGGGCTGGCGCTTGGCGATGATACGGGTGCACGCTTCATCTATTGCCACTTCCATGGAGTTTACTTTGTGGTCATCTTTTACCACTTTTCTCGCCAGTTCCAGGTCTTGTTTGTGCAGCGCCTGCATTGCAAACGACAACTGCTGCTCAACCAAACCTCCCATGGTTAAAACGTGGGTACGGATGGACTCAAGCTCAACGTTAAACTGACCGGATATGTGGCGACCAAACTGCATAGATGTATGAATTCCTTTCTTGAATGACGTGTTTCAATTTTACGGCGAAAAGTGAGCAACCACCAATTAGCCGTAGCGACCTGTGATGTAGTCTTCGGTTTGCTTTTTAATTGGCGATGTAAAGATAGAATCTGTATCGCCATATTCCACCAGCTTACCCTGATGAATAAACGCGGTGTGATCACTGACTCGCGCTGCCTGTTGCATGTTATGAGTGACAATCACAACCGTGTATTTGGTTTTCAACTCGTTGATCAACTCTTCAATGGTCAGAGTCGAAATAGGGTCAAGTGCAGACGTGGGTTCATCGAGTAGGAGAACTTCAGGTTCGATAGCAATGGCGCGTGCAATTACCAGTCTTTGTTGCTGACCACCAGACAAACCAAACGCATTTTCGTGCAGTCGGTCTTTAACTTCATCCCACAATGCAGCCGCGGTAAGGGCCTGCTCAACGGCATCATCCAGAGTCCGGCTATTGCTGATACCCTGAAGCCTCAAGCCATAAACTACGTTCTCGTAAATGGATTTAGGGAACGGGTTAGGTCTTTGAAAGACCATTCCCACACGGCGGCGTAAAGTCGGGACATCCACCTGCGGATCATAGATGTTTTTGCCATGCAGCCTCACCTTGCCATTTACCGCGCAACCTTCGACAAGGTCATTCATTCGGTTAATGCAACGCAGCAAGGTCGATTTACCGCAGCCAGACGGTCCAATGAAAGCGGTGACCTGCCCCTTAGGGATGTTCATGGTGATATCAAACAGAGCCTGCTGGGTTTGCTGATAGAACAAGTTTAAAGACTCGATAGAAATGGCGGTTTGCTCCGGAGTCAGGTTGTTTACATCCAGAATATTCTCGTAACCAAATGTCGAGTTGATTGAAAGCATGTTTAATCTTGTCCTAAGGTGCGATATTTCTCGCGTAAGTTGTTACGTATACCAATAGCGGTTAAGTTTAGCCCGACAATCACCGTTACCAGCAGGAACGAAGTGGCGTAAACCAATGGTCTGGCAGCTTCAATATTTGGAGACTGAAAACCGACATCGTAAATATGAAATCCAAGATGCATGAACTTGCGATCCAGATGGATAAACGGAAATTCACCATCAATCGGTAAACTCGGTGCTAGCTTCACCACGCCCACCAGCATAAGGGGAGCGACTTCCCCGGCAGCTCGTGCTACCGCCAGAATCAGTCCAGTCATTATCGCCGGACTTGCCATAGGTAAAACGATACGCCACAAAGTCTCAAACTGGGTAGCCCCCAACGCGAGAGACCCTTGTCTGACCGAACCGGGAATTCGAGCCAACCCTTCTTCAGTTGCGACTATCACCACTGGCAGTGTTAACAATGCTAATGTTAATGCAGACCACAACAGACCGGGTGTACCAAATGTCGGAGAAGGGAGTTTTTCTGAATAGAACAAGCTATCTATCGAACCACCAATGCTGTAGACAAAGAAGCCAAGCCCAAATACGCCATAAACAATGGATGGAACACCCGCCAAGTTTATCACGGCAATACGAATCGTTCTGGTCAGAGCGTTGTTTTTGGCGTATTCATTCAGATAAATAGCTGCAATTACACCTAATGGCATGACGACAATCGACATGACGATCACAAGAAAAACCGTACCGAAAATAGCGGGGAAAACGCCCCCTTCTGAGTTGCCCTCTCGCGGGTCTTCTGTCAGGAACTTTTTCACCTGCCCCAGCCAGTGAACAAACTTGTCAATCACTGACATATCATTTGGATACCAAACGTCTAAGATGTCTGTCAGTGGCAGTTTCACCTGAGTGCCATTCATGTCTTCGACAATCAGGGTTTCACCAACAAACTGATTTCTGAGCACCGTCAGTTTTTCTTCAAGATGAGTTAAGTGCGAATCGATGCTCTGCATTCTGGCAGCGAGCTCCGCCGCTTTTTCATCGTCCAGTGTGCCGTTAAGCTCGAATTTTTTCTTCTCCAGACGCAGTTTTTCCAACTGAAGGTTGTAATACCTAAGCTGAGAATGAGTCAGCGACGCCACTTTACTGCGCACATCCTCAACGGCTGAAATGCCTTGTTCTAAGAAAGACTCAACAGACTGATTGGTAAACAGCTTGCTTTCAAAACCGATTGGGCGCCCATAGAAGTCTCCTTCCTGACTGCGCTCTATCACTGCCCAGCCAGCAGGTTTGACAGGCTCACTCAATTCGAAATCGAACACAGAAATGAAATCGAGTGTGTTTCGGTCTCGGTTGGCAATTTTTATGCTCAACCTTTCGACGGTATCTTGCTCATCAGGTAATAACTCAGCCAGAGCAGAGTACTGACTCAACCGCTCGACTGACATCGACTCACGCTGATACAACTGACCAATCAACTTCTGACCATTTGGCGTACTCCACTCGTACAGAGGAGCGGGCCAGAAGTAACTTAGTCCCTTCCAGCCAATCAATAACAGCACCGATAACACAGAAACCAGACTGACGCTGACTGCACCAGCCGTTAGCCATATCCATGGGGCTCCCGATTTAAACCAATTTGACACCAAAATCTCTCTTAAACGCGCCTTTAAAGTGCGCTGTATTTGTCCCTCAATCGCTGTCTTACCCATTCAGCCAGAGAGTTAACAAAGAACGTAAACATAAACAGAATCAATGCCGCCAGGAATAGCAATCGGTAGTGGGAACTGCCCACATCCGATTCCGGCATTTCTATCGCAATGGTCGCGGACAAACTGCGCAACCCTTCAAAAATATTCCAGTCCATGACGGGGGTGTTACCCGTTGCCATCAGAACAATCATGGTTTCGCCTACCGCTCGCCCAAGCCCCATCATGACCGCTGAGAATATACCCGGACTTGCCGTCAGTAGGACCACATAAATCAGCGTTTGCCATTTGGTGGCTCCTAACGCCAATGAACCATCCGACAAATGTTTGGGTACGGAAAATATCGCATCTTCCGCGATGGTGAAGATGGTCGGGATAACGGCAAATCCCATAGCCAAACCGACAACCAGTGCATTTCGCTGATCGTAATCGATCCCAATGTTCGCTAGATAAACACGCACATCGCCACCAAACAATGCGCGTTCTAAGTCATGGCTGAATGAAATGATCACCAATGAAAGAGCCAGCAGTGCAGGAATCAATATCAACCCATGCCAGCCGCTCGGCACTCGGTCTAACCATTTCGCAGGCAAATTATGCCAAATCCAGCCAATCAATATTGTCGAGGCAGGGAGCAGTACTATTAAAGCAATGGTCGATGGCAAATGTGTTTCAATGACAGGAGCCAGCCAGAGGCCCGCTAAGAATCCAATGATAACCGTTGGCAACGCTTCCATTATTTCGATGGCTGGCTTTACGACTTTGCGCATCGGAGCAGACATAAAGTAGGCGGTATAAATCGCTCCAAGAACGGCAATCGGAACGGCAAATAACATGGCAAAAAACGCCGCTTTCAACGTGCCAAACGCAATGGGTACCAGGCTGAACTTGGCTTCAAAATCATCGCTGCCCGATGTGGACTGCCAGACATACTGAGGTTCTGGATAGCCTTCATACCAAACCGATTGCCACAAGGCAGACAAAGAAATTTCCGGGTATTCGTTATCAACAGTAAATACCTGTAGTGAGCGTTCACCCACCGTAAGCAGTCTGTCCTCGTTGCTGGAAACAGCCGCTATCACTGGCGCTTGCTTCAATAACAATTGTGTCAAGGTACGCTCTTCACTGGTGGTGTAAAAGCTGTCAACCTGCCCTCTATCAGAGAAAACGTAAAACCCTTTTCTGTAGTATTCCGGGACAATTAATGAAGTAGAATCTGGTAGCGAGAATTCGCGGATGTAGGAAAGGGTTCTCTGGCGTTCTTTCAACACATCAAACCATTGGGAGACCGTATCGTTCTGGTGATGAACCAATAATGATTGCGCCCCCGCTAGTAGAGTCATGCTTTTTGCTATCGCACGTTCATCGCCTTGCGTGATGTCCACCACTTCCCGAACCACAAACCCTTGATTGTGCTTCCACACCATGACGACGAGATCATTCTCAGACAACAGGAATAACTGCCTGCCATCTGGCGTCATATTCATGCCAATCAGGTCTTCAAAAGGTCCCTGAATCACCTTACTGGTGTATAAACCGTCAAACTCCTGCCACGTAACCAGCTGCTTTTGCTCATTCACAAAAGCAAATGTGGCACTTTCATTACTGATAGCAAACGCAAATTGCTGGACACTCAATGGTGCTGCTGCCAAATTCTCTGGCATCCGATATTCGCGTGACTCTACCCTTGGAGAAATACTTCTTCCCTGACCATTAAATTGCACCGCAAAACTGGGCTTAACCGACTGAATTTCGCCATCTGAATTCAAAAACGCAAACCAACCAGAACTTGCTGGCATTCTGGCGTGCGCTAAAGGAGAAGTTTGGATTGAGCGCGACTGCTCGGTAATACCACTTTTCAGGTCTACATAAGTCAGCGTGCCTGATTCAGAAAGCACGTACCCAAGCTGACCGTAGTCATCAACACCTGAAGCAAACGTCTGGCTTGGAGCATCAAAAGGAACTGAGGAGATTTGTTCAATTTTCGCGGAGGAAAAAACAGGCAGAACCATGAGTAAAAGATAGAAAAATATCAATAACAGGGCGACTAATACACTGATGCCACCAGCTTTCACTACGTATCGCATAAAACGGTCTTTTATCAACCGTTTACGATCACGTTCTTTTAATGAAAATTCGGTGTGGAGCATCTCTTTGGTCTACCTTTTTATAGTCAATGCCATAATATGTCGATTGGATGACAAAAATATTACAGAAATCCGATAAATCCTTGAAATCTGCTAAATCGCGCCTAATGCAATTGTATGCTGAAATAAAAATGTCATAAAAACATTTTACTTTCATTGAGTTCATTCTCAACACGACGTCAACGTTGGAACAGTACTATGAGTGCGGAAAAACTGTATATAGAAAAGGAACTTAGCTGGCTTTCGTTCAACGAGCGTGTCCTTCAGGAAGCCGCAGACAAAACGGTACCTTTAATAGAACGGGTACGCTTTCTTGGGATCTTCTCCAACAATTTGGATGAATTCTACAAAGTCCGTTTTGCTGACGTTAAACGCCGAATTCTCATCAACCAGGAGCGCGGCGGCAACGACAACTCGCGCCACCTGCTCAGCAAAATGCAGTCGAAAGCCCTCAAGCTTAATCAAGACTTTGATGAACTGTACAACGAACTGATTCTCGAAATGGCGCGCCGCCGGATTTTCTTAGTCAATGAAACTCAACTGAATGAACATCAGAAAAAATGGATTCGAAAGTATTTCCTCAAAGACGTTCTTCCGCACATCACTCCGCTTCTGATTACTGAAGAAATCGATGTCCTGCAGTTTTTAAAAGATGAATACTCCTATTTAAGCGTCGAAATGAAGCGGGATGAATCTTCCCTTTATGCTTTGTTAGAAATCCCAACCGACATTCTTCCGCGCTTTGTGATGGTGCCTGAGCAGAAAGGAAAACGCCGCAAAACCATAATCCTGCTCGATAACATCATTCGCTTTTGTCTGGACGACATATTCCGAGGATTTTTTGAATATCAGGAACTGAACTGCTATGCGATGAAGATGACGCGAGATGCAGAGTACGACCTAAGCCACGAGCTTGAACACAGCTTGTTGGAACAAATGTCTGAAGGCTTGAGTCAGCGCCTGACCGCAATGCCAGTACGATTTGTTTATCAGAGAGACATGCCGGAAGAGATGCTGAGCATCTTGTGTAAAAAGCTACAAATGTCGAGCTTCGATAGCCTTATTCCAGGCGGACGCTACCATAATTTCAGAGACTTTATCGGATTCCCGAACGTGGGTCGTGAGTATTTAGAAAACAAAACGTTACCGCCACTCCGTTGTACGGATTTCGACCGCTTCCCTAACGCATTTGAGGCCATTCGCGCTCAGGATATTTTGCTCTACTACCCTTACCATACGTTTGACCACATGACTGAGCTGGTCAGGCAAGCCTCCTTCGACCCGAAAGTGCTGTCCATCAAAATCAATATCTATCGGGTAGCCAAGAACTCCAAGCTCATGAACTCGCTGATCGATGCGGTTCATAACGGCAAGCAAGTTACGGTAGTGGTAGAACTTCAGGCTCGCTTTGATGAGGAAGCCAATATTGAATGGTCTCGGGTACTCACCGAGGCTGGTGTGCACGTGGTGTTTGGTGCACCAGGTTTGAAGATTCACTCCAAGCTGCTGCTTATTAGTCGCCGGGAAGGTGAAGACATCACCCGTTATGCTCACATCGGCACAGGCAATTTCCATGAGAAGACTGCCCGAATTTACACCGACTTTTCTTTGCTTACGGCGCAAAAAGAAATCACCAATGAAGTTCGCAACGTTTTTGGCTACATAGAGAACCCTTATCGTCCGGTGAAGTTTACAGAATTGATTGTGTCGCCGCGAAACTCTCGCCAGCAACTTTATCGCCTGATCGATGGTGAGATTGCCAATGCCAAAATGGGCAAAAAAGCGAGCATCACCCTAAAGGTAAACAATCTGGTCGATAAAGGTTTAGTCAATAAACTCTATGGCGCAAACAACGCAGGTGTGAGCATTCGAATGGTCATACGAGGTATGTGTTCGCTGGTTCCGGGAATAGAAGGGGTTAGTGAAAACATTAAGATCATTAGCATTGTCGATAGGTTTCTGGAGCACCCGAGAGTATTCATCACCGAAAATGATGGCGATCCTTTGGTATATATTTCATCGGCAGACTGGATGACCCGAAATATTGATCATCGCATTGAGGTTGCAGCCCCAGTTCAGGACCCAAGGCTGAAACAAAGAATTATCGATATAGTGAATATCCATTTTACCGATACGGTGAAAGCACGGTGGTTCGATAAAGAAATGAGTAATGCCTACGTACCGCGCGGAAATAAGAGAAAAGTCCGCTCACAAATTGCTATTTATGAATATTTGAAGCACATTGAAAAACAGGAAAGGAAAAAATGGCAATCAACAATAAGTCATGACTGAGATTGAATCACGCGATATCGCAGCAATAGACCTTGGCTCCAATAGTTTTCACATGGTCGTCGCCAAGGTTGTCGGGCAAGACCTGCAAATAGTCAGCCGACACAAACAAAGAGTACGACTGGCATCTGGCTTAGATAGCCTCAACAACCTTGACAACAGCGCCATCCAACGAGGATTAGACTGCCTCAAAATCTTCGCGGAACGTTTGCAGGGGTTTGAACCAGAAAACGTTCGGATAGCCGCAACTCACACACTTCGGCAAGCCAATAACGCTCACATTTTTATTCAGCGAGCGGCTGAAATACTCCCTTTTCCCATTGAAGTGATCTCTGGTCTTGAAGAAGGACGTCTTATCTATACCGGCGTCGCCCATACTCAACCTGAATCGGAAACCAAGCTGGTTATTGATATTGGCGGTGGCAGTACAGAGATGATCATCGGAACCGGGTTTGAACCTAAGATGATCAACAGTAAGCGAATGGGTTGCGTGAGCTTTACCGACAAATATTTTGCAAACGGTAAGCTAAATCGAAAGAACTTCAACAAAGCTGAAATTGCGGTCGAGCAGCGGCTAGAGTCTCTCACCAACAAATACATAAAACACGGATGGGATGTCGCCATTGGCTCTTCTGGCACCACAAAAGCAATCCGTGAAGTACTGATCAATATGGGCTTTGAAGATGGCATCATCACCCTTAAACGCCTACAAAAGCTGATTGATGAGCTGCTTCAGTTTGAGCAAATTGATGATGTGTCGCTGCCCGGTCTGACTGAAGAGCGGCAACCCGTCTTTGCAGCTGGCGTGGTTATCTTAGAAGGTATTTTCAAAGCGCTGTCCATAGACAAACTTCACTTCTCTCCGGGCGCTTTGCGTGAAGGGTTGCTCTATGAGATGGAAGAGCGTTTCGAGCGCAGTGACATTCGAATGCGTACCACTGAAAACCTCGCCCGCAAGCACTTAGTGGATCTGGAACACGCGGATAAGGTGCGCAAACAAGCCCGAAAATTTCTAGAGCAGTTAGCTCCCGATTTAGGTATTAAGAAGTCTAGCGAGTTGTTTGACCTTCTGGAATGGAGCGCCATGCTTCAT
>NZ_AFWJ01000288.1 GCF_000222685.1 Vibrio nigripulchritudo ATCC 27043
CTATAGCTTTGTTCCAGATGACAAAACGTTTCTGCGAACTGCTGGCATTAGTGTGGCAAGCGTTCGAAGAGTGGTTGGTGAAGCGCCCCTGTACGTTCCAGGTGCCGCCTAAGCTGGTTGTGTCGTTCCCATAAATACAGGCTTCAATCAGGTTTTCACTTTCCACCTGACGACGCAATGCATGCATAAAGCTCGTGCTGTTGTCACTGGTGGCGTATCGCACTCCTTCACTTATATTGAGCATCTTACTGCTGGTGGTGCCACACTGCTTTTGCAGCTTTTTCAGCGTGGTAGAGCCAAAACCGTGGTACTGGATAAAGACGGTGTTAGGTGTCGCAAATTCATCAATGCTTTCATGCACAGACTGAAAATACGACGATGTTTGGTGGGCAACGTCGCTCTCTTTGTAATTGCCGTTGGTGCACTGGCTGAGTGTGGTATTGCTGTTTCGGTGTGTACCCGCCAGCATCAGATATTTACTGCTGGTGTAGAAAAAGTCATCAATGGACTGAGTAGCGGTAAACAGGTCGTGTCTGGGATGTGGTGCCTGTAAAACTGCGCTGACGCCACTTGGGTCATAAACGTAGGTCCCCCCGCCGTTAGAGCGAGAATCACTCAATGGGTATTTTTCCTGCAACACATAAAACAGCTTCCCAGTAACCGAGTCGTGGTATTCAATCACATCGTAATCGAGTGGAGAAACCAGGTTAGAGGCTGCGGATGTGTTGCCGTCCATCAACGCCTGAAATGCCGATTTAAACGTCGCAAGATCCTGAGCTGAAGGCTGCTCCCAGGCATTATCTCCTTTCGACCCGTAATCGATGCCTTTCAAATACGCTCTCAAGTCACCGAGCATGATTTTTGTTTGAAAGTGTATCGGATTTAAGTGATCGGGAAACGGGGGCAATTGATTGGCAGCAGCAGGGAAAACAGCTAAAGCCGAAGCAATCGCAATTCCGGTCAGAGTAGTTTTACGTTTCGTTGCAAACTGACGAGTTATTTCTATCAACATGAAGACTCCTTTCAATATCTACCATTTATTGATTGTGTGAATGTAATGGCTAAGATATTTGAGCTTAACTGTATAACATGCTGATCTTTATGTAAGTTGAACGCTTTTTTCTAGTTTATAGACAAGTGTTTCATATTCGTGAAATCTTGCCTTTTGTGTAGAAAATTTGTTAGCCCGAAGTCAGGTTATCTGTGGTCAGCTTCGCTGTATGGTCGATGTTAAAAGCCCAGCGCCCACCATGGCTCCTCCTCCCACTTTATTGAGTACGACTCTGGAGCGATAGCTTTGCATTTTGTGACTGACGATTCCGGAAAAATAAGCAAAACAACTGATCGTAATGGAAATAACACCAAGAAACGTAACCATCAATATCAGTAACTGAGGTAACGCAGGTGAAGTTGATGAAACAAATTGGGGTAAAAATGCCACAAAGAAAACAATACCTTTAGGGTTAAAAGCGGTAACCAAAAAAGAGGATCGAAACAATCCAAAACTTGAAAGACCAGATCCTTTAAGAGTGATGTCTGTTTGCGGAACTTCGCGCCACGCTTTAATACCTAGGTAGATCAAGTAGCCGACACCTAACCATTTCAACAGGAGAAACAAACTCGCAGACGTCGCCAGAACAGCTCCAAGACCAATCAACGAAAGCGTCATCGCCGTCAGGTCTCCTAACAACACACCTAAAACCAATGGTGTCACTGATTTTCGACCATGTGCCAATGCCTGCCCAACAACTAAGATCACCGTTGGTCCCGGAATAATGGCAAAGACAAACACGACGGTAACAAAGGCAACCCAAACTTCCATGGTCATAGTTAAGTCCTCAAACAGTTCTGAGTGACCTTTGAGTGTAATTCACACAAAACAAAGCGGCTATCAACATAGGTGAGACTGTGAGTGATTTTTGTACGCGATTGTCAGAAGAGATTCGAGAGATGAATGCCATCAACTGCAATTCCATCTCTCACATCTAAATATCAATCCAACAAAAGCGCCTCGTCATCGGCGACGATCTCTACATTTGGGTGCAGCTTTAGCAGGCTGGCGGGGAGTAGAGTTGTGATGTCGCTGTCGAGGAGTTTGCTTAGGATTTGCTGTTTGTGTTTCCCTGTCACGACCAAAATCACTTTGTCACACTCCATTATGTCGCCCACGCCAATTGTGATTCCAAACTCCACATCATATTGATTGTTCACCATTGGGTGCTTCTTCGACATCGGGTGCAGTTCAACCACTGAAGTTCTATGGGGCAGGGAATGCGAAGGTTCAAGAAAGCCAATGTGTCCGTTCAGCCCCAGACCCAGGATGCACAGTGAGGAGGAGGGCATGTCCGCCAAACGTTCCCTTACTCTTTTAGCTTCGTCTTCAATCGGGGTTGCTGAACCATCAAGCGAGAGATAGTGGTGAGGTTCAATTCCCCAAGGCCGAATCACTTCCCGTTGAAGTTGATATTCGCAACTGCTTCCATTGCCTTCAGGCAAGCCTACCCATTCGTCCAGTTTGATGATGGTGACTCGGGAGGTATCGGTATACAGAAGTTGTTCTGCCGCAATCTGATAGGCGTCGGAAGGGGTGCCGCCGGATGCCAGAATGATTCTACACGCTGGGTTTAGCTGAACCTGCGCGGTTAGCTGGCGAGCTACATAAGTGGAGACATCTTGATGGGTTTTCAAATGAGTAATATTCATCATTTATCCTTTGATGGCACCTGCGGTTAAACCAGACACTATCTTGCGTTGAAAAATCAGTACCAGCACGACTAGGGGAACCGTCACTATGACCGACGCAGCCATGATCGCGCCAAAAGGCAGCTCGTAACGGCTGGCTCCTGAAATAAGGGCGATAGCAACAGGAACGGTGCGCACTTCGTCATTCAGCACAAACGTAAGCGCAAACAGAAATTCGTTCCATGCCGCGATAAACGCCAGTAATCCGGTGCTGACCAGAGCGGGGGCGAGTATCGGAAAGAACACATGGGTGATGATTCTCATGGTAGAACAACCATCCATTCGTGCCGCGTCTTCCAGTTCCTGTGGCAGTTCCTTCATAAAAGTGGTGATAACCCAGACAGTAAACGGCAAGGTAAAAATCATGTACGACACAATCAGCGCCCAAAGGGTGTTGTACAAGCCGAGCAGATTGATCATGCCCAGCAAGCCAGAAAGGATCACCACCTGCGGAAACATCGACACACTGAGAATCGCCATCAGCATCGCCGTTCTGCCTTTGAAGTTAACTCGCCCAAGCGCGTATGCGGCAGTAACAGACAGCACTAACGAAAGTACGACGACTGCAGTTGCGACAAACAGGGAGTTAAATATGTTCCGGATAAAGGTGCCATTGCTGAGCACGCTGATGTAGTTATCCCAATGAATGGCAGGAAAGAACTCCACTTTGAACAGGTCGGCACCTTGTTTAAATGAAGACACGATTGACCAGTAGAACGGAAACAAAGTGTAGAGCGCAATGATGATAACCAAGAGATAGAACAAAGCTCGGCTTAGTGCTGTTTGTGTGGAGTATTTCATCGGGACTCCTTACTGGTCAGGCTGCTGCGAGATACGTAGAGGTATCCGACAGTGACAAGAGCGACGATAAAAAACAGCAAAGTTGAAGCCGCAGCGCCAAACCCTAAGTCCTGAAAATCGACCATCTGTTTTCTGGCAAAAATGGACATGGTGATGGTGGATTCGCTGCTGCCCGTGAGCACGTACGCCAGATCAAACATCCGTAATGCATCAAGCAGGCGGAACACTACAGCAACCAAGATGGCAGGTTTTAGCAGTGGCAAAGTGATGTGCCAGAAAACGCGCCAGGCGGGAACATTGTCGACTTTAGCCACTTCATAAATGTCTTTAGGGAGCATCTGAAGCCCTGCCAGAATCAGTAGGGTCATAAATGGCGTGGTTTTCCATACATCAACAAAGATGATTGCCGTCATTGCCCATTCCGGATCTGCCGTCCAGGCGATTTTTTCACTGATGATGCCCAGCGACATGGCAAGCTGATTAATCACACCATACTGATCATGGAACATCCATTCCCACATTCTGGCAGACACAATGGTGGGAATTGCCCACGGAACCAGCACGACAGCACGCATAATGCCTTTAGTGGGGAGGTTGGCGTTAAGTATGAGGGCGATACCTAACCCCAGAATTGTTTCAAATGCGACGGATACTACTGAGAAGTACAAGGTATTCCAGACAGAGTTCCACCAGCCAGAATCGGTCAGCAGAAAGGCATAGTTTTCAAACCCGACCCAGCCAGCCTGTTCGGGTTCCATAAGTTGGGCATCAGTAAAAGAAAAGTAGAAATTCTTCAGTAGCGGGTAAAGTGCCACAAACGCCAGCACCAGTGCCATGGGCAAAATGTATAGCCAGGCTTCATACACCTTTTGTTGCCTGAGCCGATACCCAATCGGCGCTTTGTCAAAATCGCCGCTCATGGGTTTGTCCGCGTATCAATGTTTTTACCATTGGCATCAAAGCAGTGAATCTCATCCCAGTTCAGTGCCAGCCAGACTTCTGTATCGGGTTGATAGCGGTGCTGACCATCGACGGCAACCACGAGTTTGAGGCGAGTACTGACCTTGCAATAAACATAGCTTTCACCCCCCAGAATTTCCGTGTGCGTAACATGAGCTTTGATATCGTTGGAAGAGGGTTCGAGAGAAAGTGCGATGTCTTTAGGGCGAACCCCAATCATCATTTTCTTGTCCATCAGCTTGCCTTCGACAATATCGAGGTGCCCGCCCTGAAAATAGAAGCCGTCGGCTTTCATTTCACCTTTAATAAAATTCATTTTCGGAGAGCCGATAAACCCGGCGACAAAGCGATTCTTTGGCTTGTTGTACACGTCCAAAGGCGATCCAAATTGCTCGATCACACCGTTATTCATGACTACGATTTTGTCAGCCAGTGTCATGGCTTCGACCTGATCGTGGGTCACGTAGATGGTGGTGGCATCCAGCCTTTTGTGGAGTGTTGCAATTTCGACCCGCATATCCACCCGAAGCTCTGCGTCCAGATTGCTCAGGGGTTCATCGAACAGGAAGATTTTCGGCTCGCGTACTATGGCTCTGCCAATGGCGACTCGCTGACGTTGTCCGCCAGAAAGCTCGGCGGGCTTGCGATCCAGCAGGTATTCCAGTTTGAGAATTTCAGCCGCGTTTTTGACCCTTTTGGCGATGGCGTCTTTGGGTAATCGCGCAGTTTTTAAGGCAAATGCCATGTTGTCCCAAACGTTCATGTGAGGGTAGAGGGCGTATGACTGAAAGACCATTGCCAAGCCTCTCTGACCCGGAGCGACGTCGTTGACCTTTGTTCCGTCAATGAACACGTCGCCATAAGATTGCAGTTCCAGCCCAGCAATTAAGCGCAATAACGTCGATTTTCCACAGCCTGACTGACCGACAAAAACGATGAACTCGCCCTGCTCAATGGATAAATTGATGTCCTTGAGGACTTCAGTCTGACCAAAGGATTTGTAGATATTCTTTAAAGACAAAACTTCCATGCACTGTCTTCCTGTTTCACCCTAACTCATGTGTTCTGCAATGGCTAAAGCTGCGCCTACGGTGCCAGAGCGATGACCAAATTTGGCTTTGTAGATGGGAATATTCTGACACTCTTGCGCCCAGATTCGGTCTCTGAGCGTCACTTCCATAAACATATGATAAATGTTGTGGGCGCACCCCAGACCGCCTCCCATCACGATCGCTTCTGGATCCAGCATATTGACCATTTGGGCGAGCAAGCTTCCTAACACTTCACTGGCTAACTTTATGTATTGCCTTTCTTCACCGATGGAAAGTTCCGCCTTGGTCAGTAGCTCGGGGAGCGTGTTGTAACACTGGTCTGGGTGGCTCATATTCCAGCAGTTCAGCAGCCCTGAACCGGATACCAGCGCCTCTGGCAAATAGTTAACTGCGCGCAGGTCAGGCGTGCAGGCAGTTAAGGTATTGCTGGCGAAGTGAATCGCGTACCCGTTTTTACCTCGCCAGGGCTTCCCGTTGTTAAATAAGGTATAGCTCAACCCAGTGCCAAGTGATACATAGACAAAAGACTGGTGATCTTTTCCTGCTCCCAGAGTTGCCTCGGCAAGCCCGGCAACCCGCACGTCGCTCTCAAACAGAACGTTTTCCACCGGGAAATCAGATTGGCTTAATGAACGTAAATCGAAATTCCAGTCACTCACGATTTTTCCATCGCTGTTCACCAGTTCTGGAAAGGCAATGCCGCATCCCTTGACCGGAATACTCTTAACGCCGGCAAACTCTAGGTGATGGACGAGCAGTTTTTGAATGTCCGCAATGATGTCTTTTTTTGGGCGCTGCTTTTGAGTCGCCATCTGGGTTTCGCACAGTATTTTTCCTGTAGACACATCCACTAACGCCGATGCCATTTTGGTTCCGCCGATGTCGATACCAACGTAGGCATCGGGCAAGGCTTCCGCTGTTTTGTATACCGCTTGTTGACTCATGGTGTACCCAACCCGAGTCGTCTGGCGTAGTCAAAACTGTTTTTGGCATGGGTATACGCCATGTTGTGAATGTCGGGGTAGATGTCCTGTTCAATGACGGCAAACCCCTTAAACGACTGCTTTTCCAGCTCTTGTTTGATGGCGTGAAAATTTACTGCGCCTTCGCCAAGAGGCACCATTACCCCGAGCTCGAATGCTTCGTCATCACTCAGGTTTTTCTGTTTCACCTTTTCGCGAATGGATTGGCTCATATCCTTGAGATGGTAATAGTGAATTCTGGGTCCAAACTCACGAATAAAATCCTCTGGTACGCCTCCGGTATATAGGTGATGCCCGGTATCAAAGCATAGGTTGACGTAATCAGGGTGGGTGTCATTCAGCAAGCGTAAAATCTGATGCTCGTTTTCAATACACGTTGAGATGTGTGGGTGGAAAACGTATTCCAGCCCATATTCTTCCTTAACTATTTTGGCGGTTTCCCCAATGACGGAAACCACGTGTTTCCAGTCCTTAAGACTTAGATTTCTGTCGCTGGGGTGTTTGTACAAACTGTCGCCATCCATAAAGACAAAATACTTTGCACCCAAGGCTTCCAACAACGGGCAGATCTTATTGATGTCTCGTTTAATGTTGTCCAGCGCATTGGGGACGATTAAGTCAGACATATGGGCAGAACTGCACACCTGAAGGTGGTGGGCATCCAGTTCATACTGAAGTTGACCTATGTCTGTTGGCAGATAGCCGTAAGGGCCCAGTTCAATATTTCGGAATCCGCACAAGCTGGCTTCATCAAGAAATTTTTGCCAGTTTGGTTGCATGTGATCTTTGGGATACCAAACCCCCCAAGAACATGGGCAGGTGGCTAAGGTAATCTTGCGGCTCATGACTTACCCTCTTGCTGGCGATCTTCTATGTTTAAGTTCTCTGCGATGCAGTCTATGGCTTGCAGAACCAATTCTAAGTCCTGTTGTGAATCCTGCAGGCTGGTGAGCACGGGGGCATTGGTCGTCAGAGTTTTATGCCAGTAGAGCAGTTCCAAATTGAATTGATCCTGATAGAACGGACCGTGCATTTCGCTTGGATGATGCCCTTCACCACTTTGGAATTCCAGGCTGGTGGGTAAGTTACGAATGTAAGGGGTGGGGTAGTTGATCTTCAGTCGCTTGGTATCAGACGTAATTTCTATGCTGGCATCGACTCTTGGGATGTTGTCGATCAGGATTTCATAGGTTGCGAAAAATGACCCGTAATCCAGCGTCAGCCCGATATGTTCACCCGTTGGATTACAAAATGCACTGACGACGCGTTTTGGCGGCTGAATCAGTTGCCGAAGCGCGGCCAAGTTGTGAATCGCTGCTCCGGTCAGCACTCGGTAACATTTCCATAAAAGGTCTGAATGCGCTTTTGCCCCGAGTAGTTCGTGCCTCTGGAGATCTTCTTCCAACTTGCTGCGCTCAATCTGACTGACGTCATGATCGGAAGGGTAGTAGAGGTCGGATACTTGCGGCAGAAAGTAATCGCCTTCGCGTTGCAGATCTTTCACCCGAACGCTTTTGATTTCGCCTAGTTCAGAAAGCTTGGTTTGAGCAAGGGCGTACGCTTTGGCATACACTCGCATGTATCCGACGGTAACGTCGACCTGATGCTGAGCGGCTAATTCTATGAGCTCACTGACATGTCGGGGAAGCAAACAACTGGGCTTTTCCAGTAGTACCGGTTTGCCTGCCTGCACGGCTAGTTTAGTGTGTGCGAAATGCATCGGGTCGGGGGACATGATGATCACTGCATCAACACCGTCACTCTCTATCAGTTCTTCCGCGCTGTTGTAGCCATTGGCGACGTGATAGCGCTGGCAGACTTCAGTGACCAGTGTCTGGCTGATATCAAATACCGCAGTGACCTGGAATTTATCGGGGTGATGAAACAGGGTTGGAAGGTGCAAACTTTGAGCGGCTTCTCCCAAGCCAATGAGCCCCAGTCGAACAGGTGATGTCAGCATACTGTTCTTGTTTCCCTAATGTTCTCTGATTGACTGGGCAGGGGTCAATTTCGCCCCTGCCGTTATTATGATTATGGGTTACCACTTACCGCGACGCTTCAGGCGTTTCAGCTCGGCTTCCATTTCATCAAGCGCTTTCTCGGCACTGATATCTCCTGCCAGAGCCTTATGTACTTTTGTCCAGATGGCGTTACTCACCCTGCTGTACTGATCACCAGTAACTTGTGAAGGTCTGGCGACAACATTAGCGAATGAGGTTTGCATGTCTGCAAGAAACGGATTGGCGTTGAGCACATCGCTGTCTTTATAAAGCGCAGGTAACGTCGGGCTGTAGCTGGCTTCAATAGCGCGTCTCTTTTGCTCTTTCATACCTGTCAGATATTCCACCAGACTTACGGCAGTTTCTGGCGAGCGAGAGTACTTGGAAACCCCAAGCAGAGCGGTTCCGTAGCAGCCTGCATTGATGCCGTTAGCCGCGCCTTTCGGAAGCGCCATTACACCAACTTTGTCTTTGATTACGGAATCTTCAGAATTGGCGAGGCTCCATACGTAGGACCAGTTACGGTGGAACAAGGCATTGCCGTTCTGGAATACACCACGTGAGGACTCTTCATCGTAGTTCAGAGTGCCCGGCGGGCTAATGGTGTTTATCCAGCTAGCGGCGGTGCTCAGTATTTCGCGATTGGCTGGCGTGTTTACGGTCACGTTGCCATCGCCGTCAATAATGGTGCCGCCATCCGTCGAACCGAACCATTCGATGGCATTACAGGTCAGCCCTTCATAAGAACGCCCTTGCCACGCGTAGCCCCAGAAATCGGCATTGCCTGCCGCTCTTTCTTTCTTCTGAACATCCGAAGCGATTTTCGTAAGCTCCTGATAGGTGGCTGGTGGCTGGTGCCCGTATTTTTCCAGCAGGTCTTTGCGATAAAACAACATGCCTGTGTCCATGTACCAAGGAACAGAAAGGACTTTTCCATTCACTGTGGTGCCGTCGACAGCCGCTTTAAAATGCTGATTCAGCGTGTCGGAAGAAACGTGTTCACGCATATCCAAAAGGTGGGATTTAAGTGCTCCCGGCCAGATGGTATCGAGAATCAGAACATCAATGTCTTTCGACTTAGAGACCAAAAGTTGTTGATAGAGCGGCAACACGTCGTCCCAGCTAGCGGGTAACGTGACTACATTTACGGTATTTCCTGTCTGTTTCGCCCAAGCATTTGTGCCATCCTTGCACAGCTGTAACTCCACTCCGGATGAACTACAAAACACTGTGACTTCTTCAGCTGATGCTTTAAGTGCAAGGCTGTTTGCCAGTACACCCAAAGCCAGTATGGGTATGAGCTTTTTCATATCACCTCCATGTGCTTCGTTATTAAATCCATTAAATGGAATTAAATGATAAAACTGTCATTATTGTATATTTTTTGATCGATTATTTGTGATCTCGGAATGATTTAATTTCTTATAATGAGAAAAATCAGTCGGTTAAAATTTGGACGAATTTTTTATTCAACCGAATTGGTATCTGGGCATGATTCTGGACTTCTGTTAACGTGAAAAATCAGAGCATAAGAATATGCTTAATAAAACATGAGAGATCCTCAACGCGTATCTAAGAGGGCACAAAGGAAGCAAAGAGGCGGTTTTGAAAGGAAAGAATCACGTACAAACAAAGCGTTCTAATCTCAGTGTGGTGTTTGAAATCATTCGCCAAAACCCTCGTATTAGCCGTGTTTCAGTGGCGCAAATGTCTGGTCTGCGCAATCAGACCATCACTAATCTGGTTCGTGAACTGATTCAGACGGGGTACGTTCTGGAAGTCGGTAAAGTTCAGGGTAAGCGAGGGCAGCCACAAACTTTACTTGAAGTGAATCCAGCCTCCTGTGTGTCTATCGGTTTGCAGATTGATCAAGGCTTCATTAGCGGAAGTCTGGTGGACCTGAATTTGGAAACGTTGGCTGAACATCAGGTTGTGCTGGATAGCCTTGAACCCGCTTATGTTGTTTGCCAGCTTTCTGCACTGGTTGAAATGCTGATTCAGTGCGTTCCCGATTCCAGAAAAAGTATGGTTGGAGTTGGCGTAGCCGTGGCAACGCTGGTCAAGGACGACACCGAGCGACATCTGGTTGGTGCAGAATGGGAGTCGTGGAACAAGTTCAACCTTACCGAGCAACTTAGCCAGAAGCTTGGCTACCCTGTGTATCTGGAAAATGATGCGACCTCTGCGGCAATTGGTCACAGTTTTGGAGGTGGTCGCGATCGGTTAGAGAACTTTATTTACCTTTACATTGGTAATGGCTTAGGGGCTGGCATCATTACCAATAATCAGCCATACAAAGGGGCCTGGAGCAATGCAGGCGAAGTTGGTCGAATCCACTGGCACTGCTCCGGAGATGTGGAATACATAGAAACTCATCTGTCGGTTCAGGCACTGAAAACCATGGTTAATTATTCGGGATCGGATTTAGAACTCCCCGCCTTCATCGATCAAAACTGCCTACGCAGTAAAGCGTGTGAGAACTGGGTTGTTGAGTCAGCAAAGCGCCTTCGGTATGTCATCAATATTCTGGAAAACTTGTTTGAACCGGAAAGTATCGTGGTTGGAAGCCGGCTTTCTGGTGAGGTAATGGACCGTCTGGTGGATGCTACTTTGCCCCTGTTTCCGTCGATTTGTGAGCGTCATGAACGAACGCGAAAAAGGATCACTCTAAGCCACCATTCCGTGTCTGTTGGGGCGGCTTCATTGCCTTTGTTTGGGCTGTGTCACCCTGATCGTCATGATCTCTTTGAGTGCTCGCACCAACTCCCTCCTACATTCAAAGTGGTTGATTTGGAAGAATAGATATAAATATGATAATGCTTACCTACTTAGCCAACACCTAAAATCGAATGAATACAACGAACCAAATCAGACTCGTTTCTTTTCAGGTTGAAGAGTTTCCGAAGGCATACGCCATTTTCAAAGAATACATGAAACCAGTGATTGATGACGCGCTAGGCTGGGATGAGGCGTTTCAATCTGACGGCTTTTTTAACCGTTTGAAGCCGGAATGGTGCTACTGGATAGAAAGTGAAGGGCACAACCTAGGTGTGGTGATTCACAAAACCACTGAGGAATCGGTTCATGTGCACCTTCTGGTGGTGTTTTCGCAAGCTCAGGGGAAGGGAATTGCACAGCAGACGATGAACCTGATTGAGCAAGATGCGATTTCAAAACAGCTTCCGGTGACCTTAAGCTGTTTTAAGAACAATATTGCCGCGTTGAAGCTGTATCAAGGACTTGGGTTTAAAGACGTTTCAGGGGATGAACTGTTTTTTGATATGAAAAAGCAGGTGGAATAAAAAGGCAGGAAGCCCTGCCTTTGAAATACTTTGGGATAGATTACAGGCTTGCCAGAATGGTTTCTGCTTTACTGCCTTCGAATGTTTTTGGAGGCTCTACATTCAATGTTGTCACTACACCATCTTCAATGATCATCGCGTAACGCTGAGAACGTACTCCGCCGAATGATTCCGTATCCATTTCCAAACCAAGTGCTTTTGTAAATGACGCATCGCCGTCCGCCAGCATTTTGATTTCATTAGCGTTCTGCGCATCGCCCCATGATTTCATTACAAATGCATCGTTTACTGAAACACACGCAATTAGATCGACACCTTTTGCTTTCAACTGATCAGCGAGCACAACGTAACCCGGCAAGTGCGCTTCAGAGCATGTTGGTGTAAAAGCACCAGGTACTGCAAATAACACGACTTTTTTGCCTGCAAATAGCTCGGCTACATCGTGGTTAGTCATGCCATCTGCTGTCAGTTCGCTGAGTGAACCTGCTGGAAGCTTTTGTCCTTGTTCAATCATTACTTCATTCCTTTTTCATTGTATTGGGGAATTGAGTGTACGCCGATTCAGGGGAGGTAAAAACACTCAGACTTTGAGGTTAATCGGATTGTGGCACCGAGTTATCATGCTCATTCAAAAAAGAGACTTCTGGGTACTCTACCCGATAACCCAAATCATCCAGAATGGCGACAGTGATTATCCCAATATTTTCGCCATTAGCGCCTACTTCATGAGTCAGTGGAGGGATTCTATGTCCGTCTTGGTCATAGCGAACAGGGTCATCAATCAGAACATGGTCATACAGATGGTCACCCGTACTGGAAAAAGGCAAGCAAGGGTACTGGTTGTCGTAGAGGTGGTTGTACCATCTCACCGCCTGACTGTGCTCCAGACAATAGGCGGGTCCCCGCATAAGGGCGTTATCTTCAAGGTAGGCACCCGTTAAAATCCCGATCCCAAACACATGTGCCAGTTCGTGGCGTAGGGTGGTTTGATAGTCGGTGGGATCAAATTCGGGGTGATGCGTACGGGTATGGATACGTATTGTTGCCGATTTTGGGAAAGCGGAATCCGCAATATCGACATATTCTTCAATAACAGCATCACCATCTGACTCGATGGCATCTGTCAATTCGAAGTGTATTGATATTGTATGATGGGAAATACCATCAATGGCTTTGACATACTTTAGCCATTCCGAAGCGGCATCCAGATATCGGGTCTTATCGTAATCTGAAGTATTCTGAGAAAAACTCAGGTTCAGGGTTATTCCCTCATTTTGGACGTGTTGACCAAGAGAACCAAAGCTACTGAATGAAAAAATGACACCGATAAAAGCGAGCAAGTAGCTCAGTTGTTTTAAAAGATTTCTATAAATCAGGCAGAGTAAAGGCTGAATATAAGTCATCTGTGGGCTTACTGTTTGAAAATCCATTTATTGAAAAGGATTATACAAATTTATCAGTAAAGTTATGTAAGGCTGTGTAACTACCATTTCATTATTAAAATATAAGGAACGAGATAGGATAAAATTACGATTCTATTCACAACCTATTAATATTATGGAAAGAAAAAGAGACTGATTCTTGTCTTATATTTAAGAGCGAAAATGCTAACTCTGTACTATAAAAAACACTATTTTTAAAAAGTGTGACCTTCAACCAGAGAGTATTAATAAAACACATTTTTATTTTTCTAATTCGACACAGCTAAATTAATAATGCGTTCATCTTAGAAAGGGTGAATGCTATGAGCAAAATTATACTGTACTTTGTTTTGATTTTGGGTGTCGCCGCATTGGTCGTTATTGACGAGAAAGACGAAACTCAAGATCACCAAAAGGCAAAGCAAAGCGTGGAAAGCAGTGATGGTACAGCACCATCTTCCCCTCCAAAAGAAACGAGCAATAACTTAAGCGATGGTACAACTGTCGTTATACATTCAGGGGTGAGTGCCGTTGAATCAGCTGAACCTTCCTATGATTCAAAACCCACTCAGGTGTCAGACCCTTGGTTCGAAGTGACGGATACGCTAACCATCGATAGTCTTAAGCCATTAAGTGAAGCCATTGAAACGCTGTTGGCTATTGAGTTTAAAGA
Source organism: Vibrio nigripulchritudo ATCC 27043 (assembly GCF_000222685.1). Lineage (GTDB taxonomy): Bacteria > Pseudomonadota > Gammaproteobacteria > Enterobacterales > Vibrionaceae > Vibrio > Vibrio nigripulchritudo. Next base: position 13,935 of record NZ_AFWJ01000288.1, read on the forward strand.
TATCGACGAACTGGCTGAACTTGCTTCTGGCGATAAGGTGAATCTCACTCTGCCTAACGGAGAAGGAATTTTAATCTCCGTTACACATGCCAAACAACAGCCTAATCATATTAAAACCTGGTCAGGTATATTTGAAACACAGGGTTCTCAATTTCCCGTTGTATTTACTTTCGGTGAAAGCAATGTATTTGGATTTATCGGTCATCCTGATGCTGAATACAAAATAACGGGTATTAAAAATACCGCGTGGTTATACGAAGTTCCTACCGAACACTATTTTGAAGCCCCTCACTAACTATTTTCTAATTTATACCCAAGTGACCTCAAGATGCAGGATTCAGAGCCTCATATTCTGTTTCAGTTCAAGGAAACGAACGCAGCGGAATGACCCGTCCTTTCCAAGTTCTTTGACGATGAAATGAGACAGAATATGGGCTCCCAAGGGCGAGTTTAACTGGCTTTCATACTGCGTTACCGATTCTTGATTTAGAACCACTAGATCTTCAAATCGGTGTCTTGTCTGAAAAGCCAGTTAATTCTCGCTGAACTTAGCATCTTGAGGTTACTTGGGTATAGACAACCCTCAAATAATAAAGGAAAAAGTATGTATAAATTAGGCATTGCTGCAGCCTTGGCGGCAGGAGTCTTTACGCCTGTTACTCACGCAAATGAAGCTCCTGTTCCCGTTACTACACAGATAGATCTGCTTGGCGTGTATACCCCGGGTTTAAAGAAACACTATAACGATGAGCCTGTAACTGCCATTCAGCACAGGGTGAATGTCGCGAACATGGTGTTTGAGATGAGTAAGGTGGACGTGAATGTCAATCTGGTTGGAACCATGGAAGCCAAATACGATGAAGGGGAAAGGCAGATCTCGCAGACAGATGCTTTAGGTGCCATAACGCCCGATACCAAAGGTTATACCAACAAAGCGTTCAACAAGGTTGAAGGAAAACGTAAAGAACTGGGCGCTGATATGGTGACTTTGTTTCGCAATCTAAAGGTGAATAACTCACCCGATCACAGGAAGAAAAAGATCACCAAAGGAAACAAAACCTACACATCTATTTCTACGAGCTGCGGAAGAGCCCATACGTTAAGGAAATACGAGCACGACAACGCTCCAGCGTTAGTGAAACGTAAGCTGTATAGCCACGTTTATACCAACGAGTGTAAAGACGATACCTTAGTACACGAGCTCGGCCACAATATGGGGCTGTATCACGCGCGCGAACAATATTCAGGGAAACTGCCACACACCAATGGATATTCGTTCCCGGGGGCATACGGCTATGGCGTCGAAGGGCAGTTAGCTACAACCATGGCATACAACCACAAGTTTAAGGTGAGCAAAAGCACCTATACGTTTTCTAACCCAGATATCCAATGCAATGGGGTTCCCTGTGGTCTGAAAGACGTCGCCAATGCGGTGAAAACCCTTCGCTATACGGCGCCATTGGTTGCCAAAGTAATGACAAGACCTGTTCCTCAGCCTCAAGTAAATTAAAAACTTCCTGATTCCATCTTGCTACATCCAAGTGCGGGTTCTGCCCGCACTTTTTCAATTCAACGAATTTGGTTGCTTATCAAATTACCCGTTTCCAACTAATAAAACACTCAACCTCCTACATTCGAATGTTCATTTCCTCTAAGCCTACCTATATTTTCATTAGAGCTTACAGCGAATGCTGATGAGCTTTTAAAAACAATAAGGCGACCCCGTTTGTGCTGTCGGAGGTTAGCCAATATGACACTGGAAACAACAAGGAAAATCTGATGAGCAAGCCGATCGTAGCGGATAATAAGCCGATCAAAGTCGATCTCAAAAAAGGAGACGATTACTACTTCTGCGCCTGCGGGCGTTCCAAAAACCAGCCGTTTTGTGACGGCTCACACGCGGGGACAGACTTCAAACCAAAACACTTTACGGCTGAAAATGATGGAGATGCCTACCTGTGCCAATGCAAGCACACTGCCAATGCACCATTTTGCGATGGCAGCCATAAGCAGTTTACCGCCGAGCAGGTAGGTCAGGAAGGACCGGGAGTGCAGATTCAGGCTGGGTTAGCACCAACTGCATCTGCAACCAAAGAAGAACCCACCGTGGAATTCATTCATCAGTTGGCAAGAGAGGGACTGTCGAAACTTGGTCATCATGGTCCCATGACGTCTATGGGAGTGCCGAGATACCAGTTGCCACACTGGGATGATTTACAGGTAATGGTGGCGCAAATGGCGACCAAGCCACTTTTGGAAGATGTGGCAGTTAATACCGAACTGGTCATAGGTCCTGAAACTAAAAAGCCTCTGACCTTAAAGATACCGCTATTCGTCTCGGACATGAGCTTTGGTGCGCTTTCGGAAGAAGCCAAAGTGTCGTTGGCAACCGGCGCTGAACTGGCTGGAACGGGTATCTGTTCTGGTGAGGGAGGCATGTTGCCAGAAGAGCAGGCTGCCAACTCACGTTATTTTTATGAGCTGGCGAGTGCGGGTTTCGGCTACAAAGAAGACTTGCTCACCAAGGTACAGGCGTTTCATTTCAAAGGCGGACAAGGTGCAAAAACAGGTACTGGAGGGCACCTTCCCGGCACCAAGAACATTGGTAAGATCTCGCAGGTTAGGGGGATTCCGGAAGGGGAGTCTGCTATCTCGCCTCCAACCTTTAAAGATTTGAATTCTGCAAAGGATTTCAAAAAGTTCGCAGATCGGGTGCGTGAAGTCAGTGGGGGGATTCCCATCGGGTTTAAGCTGAGCGCCAACCATATCGAGAAAGACATCCAGTTCGCACTGGATGCCAGCGCAGACTACATCATTTTAGATGGGCGAGGTGGTGGCACAGGCGCTGCACCAGAAATGTTCCGGGATCATATCAGTGTGCCTACCATTCCAGCGCTAGCCAGAGCACGTCGTTACCTTGACCAGCAGGGAGCAAGTGGGCGTGTCACCTTAATTATCACTGGCGGCTTAAGAGTCCCTATGGACTTTGTTAAAGCCATGGCGCTTGGTGCGGATGGTATTGCGGTATCCAACAGCGCAATGCAGTCCATTGGCTGTGTGGCAGCGCGTATGTGTAACACCAATAATTGCCCCGCAGGGATAGCGACACAAAAAGCGGATCTGCGACAGCGATTAAATGTTGCCAAAGCATCAAACCAGTTGAAGAACTTTTTTGAAGCCTCAACAGAACTGATGCAGGTAATGGCGCGAGCTTGTGGGCATCACTCTTTGAGTCAATTTAACAAAGAAGATTTAGCTACATGGCATCGTGAGATGGCGCAGCTTTCTGGAGTGAGGTACTCAGGATTCGAATCCATTTAACCTCGGGAGCGAAACAGAATGCCCATCGAATCAATAGATGGGCATTTTTATAAAATGCTATTGCTAGGTATAATCCCAACCTTTTCAGAAAGTAAAGTCAGAAGGGAACACAAGGTGATTGAAAGAAAGCGTGGTATTTATCAGGGAAGAAACAAGTCTTCCGCCTACAAAGATCTGGTCTGGACGGTTGCTACGTCCTCCGATACGTCGTTGGATATTGTTGGTCAGACTCAGCTTACCTTAGATACCATTCAGAACAACTTGAACGAACTCGGCAGTGACAAAACGCAGATTGTATCAGCGCAGGTTTATATCGCGAATATGGCTGACAAACCCCTAATGGACAAGGTGTGGTGTGACTGGATGGGGGAAAACCCAGAACACTGGCCTCAAAGAGCGTGCTTAGGTGTCGACCTGGAAGGGGATGTGCTCATTGAAGTCACGGTGACAGCAGTCAGATAACCAGATAAAGCCATCCGAAATTCCAATTAGCGCCCAATCTTATTATTGGGCGTTTTTGTGCCAACCTTCAAATATCCAGCCGCAGTCTTTATCTGAAAACAGGGTATATTGGATAGCTGTTCTATTCCAAGGAAGGTAGAAATGGAAACACTACTCAAAGAATTTCCCACCGTCACCGAAATACAAGTCGCGTGGGGAGAAATGGACGCTCTTCAGCACGTGAATAACGTCGTTTATTTTCGCTATTTCGAAACCGCAAGATTGGATTACTTCAAAATGATTGGTCTGCTTGTTGATATTCAGCAGTCTCAGATTGGTCCGGTATTGAGCGAAACACAATGTCGCTACAAGCTTCCGGTTACGTTTCCAGATACGCTTTGGATTGGTAGCCGGGTAATTGATCTTCAGGAAGACCGCTTCACCAAGGAATATCACGCGTTTAGCGAAAAGTGGGGAAAGATAGCCACAATCGGTAAGGCGACTTGCGTGATGTTTGATTTTAAGAACAACACAAAAACCCGCATTCCGGACAATATCAGGGACTCTATATTGTCGGTGGAAAGTGAAGTGGGAAATACACTCTAAAGCTTGTGGCAAGTAAAAAAGCGAACTCCATTTGAAGTTCGCTTTTTCTATGTTAATCGCGTGGGCGGCGTCTGTTTTTATTTTGCCCAGAAGACCGGGCTTTGTGAGCGGATGCCGCCTTAGCCTGAGACTTTAGAATGGACTCGACCGTCAGCTCCATAGGTTCTTTTGGTTCCAGCCCATGTCTGAATGTGCGAGCGCGTGGCGGAAGTTGATACTCTTCTTCAGAAGCGCGAGGCATCCGCTTAAAGCGATACAGATAAAAGTTTTCTACCTTCTCCCTCGCCCAGTCTGTCTTTTTTAAGTACTTAACGCTGCTGGCAATGGAAGGCTTGGTGTGAAAACAGTTAAAGCGCATCGCAGCGTCTAAAATATCCCATCCGTAGAAATCCACCAGCTCCTGCAACATGGTTTCCATTTTTAAACCATGGAGCGGATTATTTTTTTGAAGTTCGATTCTTTCTTCTTCAGTCATCATAGCGATTTACCTGTTCATACGGACTTGGGTGGCGCATGGTGTCACGGCTTTGTTTTCTTGTCACCAATTTAAATGAATTTACTTATTCGCAAACCCAACCATCACTTTGGTGAGTAAGCGAATCAGTTCCTGCTGTTCATTCTGTTCCAGGTGAGAAAGGGCACCCTGATTAACTTGATGTGCCAAAGGCTGAAGTGTGTCTTTAAGCTTTCTGCCTTCTTCAGTCAGATAAATTCGGTAAGATCTGCGGCTGTTTGGATCCGCTTGTCTTTCCACCCATCCCCGATCTTCAAGTTTATCTAGAGTTCGGGTTGTGGTGGAATTCTCGATGCGGGATTTGTCAGAAAGCTCTCGCTGAGTCACGCCTTCCTGCTCCCACAGGCACATCATCGTTGGCCAAAAGCTTTTGGGGAAATCATGTTTTGCCAGCTCTTGTTCAAGCATCTTAGCCATGTGCGATGCGACGACGTTTACTTTCCAACCAAAACTTTTCTCACGTTCAAATGTTTCGCTCATTGTTATCTCTTATGCAAATGCAACTGTTGCAATGGTAACGGAAATTGCAAGCACTAGCACCATTAACGCACGAGTATTCGACGCAAAATAGAGGCTTGTGTTCGCGCTGATTTGTTTTTGTACCCCTGTGACCATCGCCCAAGTCAATGGCGTGCCTTTGAGTTTGTAGATAAGAACAGCACCAATATGAAAAGCGATCAAACCTGGTAGTAAGTTCGCTCCGATCATGTGCAGTTGCTCAACTACCATAAACACTTCCTCGGTAAGCAAATTTCCGACGATGGGCATTTCGTCCAACATTCCCGCAATTGTCATTCCAGAAATACACTGAAAAAGCAGGGCAGAAAGCATAACCACTACCATCCATCCTCCGGCTGGGTTATGGCCTAACGACGCAGATTTGCCCGATTTTAGGTAGTTCATAACGGCTTTAGGCGAAGTAATAAACTGGCGAAATCGACTGGTTTGACTGCCAGCGATTCCCCACAAAACACGCCATACCAGTAATGTGAATAGTGCCAACCCTAGCTGGACATGAGGCCCATTTCCCGAGAACCCCGACCCCATTAAGGCGACAAATAGCAGAGCCTGAAGCCAGTGATAGATGCGTGTTGGTAAGTCCCAGATTTTCATAATTCGTTTCCTCTTTCTTTGTTGTTCTACTAATAATTTAAAATGCAATTGTTGCAAATGCAATAGTTGTTGTGTAAATTGTTTTCCATTCCAAAGATAAGAGGGGTGTTTAAATGGTGAGAGCGTCTAACAAAATGGCATTAACTGTAATGACAGGGTTGATGCTAACTGTGCCAACTTGGGTGCAAGCGGGTCATCAAGACTGGATTACTATCCGGCAAGAAGCCTTTGAGTTGATCGAAAAACAAACCGATCGGGTGGCGGCACTTCTCAGGAAAAGAGAAACAGATTGGCAAGCGGTTCTGGAGGTGAGCGAGCAACTGGCTGAAAACAGCTCGATGTTAAAAGACGCGTTTCCGCCAGAGAGCCAAGCCGGTAGTAAAGCGAAAGATTCGGTCTGGACTAAACCCGAAAAATTCCATTCATTGATGCACGACTTTGGAGAAGGTTACGCAACTCTTCTTTCCGCAAGTAAAGAACAAAATTTGTCGCTAGCAGAGCAGGGGCTGAATCAGGCAGAGAAGACCTGTCGTGCCTGCCACAGAAGCTATCGATCACGTTGGTAGGCAACATGTTCCCACTTATCTTGGGAGATCGGGAGCCTCGTTTACCTTTGTACTCAACGAGGTGACCGAAAACATTACAACTATGAGGTAATGCAATGAAAATTATGATTAAAGCGATCGTTTTGGTAGGCGCAATGCTGTCAGCTTTTACTGTATATGCAGTGGATTTTGGGGTAGAGCTGAAATGGAACACACAGGATCACGACAAAGTCCTGAAAGCCATGCCGGAACAGAAAGAAGCATTTGGGCAGTTGATTAAACAAGGCTCTATTAAAGACATGTACATCTACGAAAGTGAGATAGATGGAAAACCGACCAGACTTATCAGGTTTGTTATCAGCGGTGGCAGTGAAAAACAGGTGCGGAATACTCTAGAGAAGCTGCCACTGTACAAACAGAATCTGGTTAAGATAGTTGATGTTCTTCCTTTGGGATCCAAATGGCTGGATAAGACGCCTCTGGTTTACAACTACGGAATTACCATGACCTGGAAAGAGGGGATTGACCCTGCTGAAATAGACCGTGTTCTGGGCATCGACCTGCAACGCGTCGTAAGCCTGAATCAAGCCGGATTTCTAACCTCTGCGTATCTGAATACGCAAGAAGTGAGCGAGGGTGTGACTCGTCCGGTTTACCATGTGGCATTCATCGCTCAAGATGAAGCTCATGTAAAAGAGCTTTCCAAGCAATTTGAAGCCATTCGCATGGGCTATGCTGAAATTCAGGTTCAACCTTTGGGTAATAAAGTGAACCTCGACAATCTGGTCGGCAGCCAATAACAGAATAGATAAGGCAGCGAGGCTGCCTTTTTTCACTAGAATCCAACGACAAAAGTTGATCGGTTAGAAGTCGCGAGCGTATTAAGAAAGGTGCACACTTTTTCGCTTAATTCGACGCCGAGCCTCTATGAAAACAAAAACTATTCGATTAATTTTGGGTGACCAACTGAATTACCAACATTCTTGGTATCAAAGCATCGATGACTCCATCCTCTACGTGATTGCAGAGCTCAAACAGGAAACCGGCTACACCAAACACCATATCCAGAAAGTGTGTGCGTTTTTCTCTGCAATGGAGTCCTTTTCTGCTTGGTTGGCTGAATCGGGTCACCCGGTCAAGTATCTGACTCTTGATGACACAGCGGCTTTTGCCAACCTGCCCGATTTGCTCACGAATTTATGCCTTCAAACCGGTGCCAGTCAGCTGCAGTATCAGTCTCCAGATGAACACCGGCTGTCTCAGCAACTATCAAAACTGGACGTTGAAGGTGTTTCTATAACATGCGTGGATACTGAACATTTCATGCTGAGTGCGGAGTTAATCCCCGGTCAGTTTCCCAAAGGAAAGCATGTGCTTATGGAGCATTTCTATCGGCGGATGAGAAAGCAGTTTGGCATTCTGATGGATGCCAATGACAAACCCGTTGGCGGAAAATGGAATTACGACGCCAATAACCGAAAGAAGCTAAAGCCAGCAGATATCGACCAGCTTCCTGAGCCATTAATGTTTGCCAACGACATCACGGTCATTCTTGAGCGAATAGAACGCCATGGCGTAGTGACAATGGGAAATATTGGTGAACAATTACTCTGGCCGGTAAATCGTTCCCAGGCGCTGAACTTGCTCGCCCATTTTTGCCAGATCTGCCTGCCGCTTTTTGGCACCTTTCAAGATGCGATGACCAGCCAACACAAAGCGAAATGGAGTCTATATCACAGCCGGCTTTCTTTCGCGATAAACGCAAAAATTTTGTCGCCGCTGGAAGTCATCGATGCCGCACTGACTCGCTATGAGCAACCTAACAGCAATGTGTCACTAGACCAGATTGAAGGCTTTGTTCGCCAAATTATCGGATGGCGGGAATACATACGGGGTGTCTATTGGGCGAACATGCCGGAATATGCCGAAAAGAACCATCTGAACGCCACGCGTGCATTGCCCGACTATTTCTGGACAGGCAAAACCCAAATGCACTGCATGAAACAGGCGATCGACCAGTCATTGGATTATGCTTACGCACATCACATTCAAAGACTAATGGTGACAGGCAATTTCGCGTTAGTCACAGGCTGCCACCCAGATGAAGTCGACGACTGGTATCTGGGCATTTACGTGGATGCTATTGAGTGGGTAGAAATGCCTAACACGCGTGGCATGGCTCTGTTTGCAGACGGTGGTGTGATTGCGACTAAACCCTATGCTGCCAGTGGCTCTTACATCAACAAAATGAGCGACTACTGCAAAGGCTGCCATTACGACGTGAAACAGCGCAGCGGAGAAAGTGCCTGTCCATTTAATGGTTTTTACTGGCGATTTATGAATCAACACCGCGAACTACTCAGCAAAAACCCCAGAATAGGGATGATCTATCGGAGTTGGGACAATATGGATCTGGAAGTTCAGGACGCGATACTCGACACAGCAGAAAAAAACTTACAAAGAATTGAGGAGCTTTAAATTGAACCGAATGGTCGTAGGAGGAAATGGGGGAATCGGGCTAGCAATGGTCAGGCACCTATTGGATGCATACCCAAACGATGGGGTAATCGCCACCTATCGACGTGAGAAGCCAGTCATTACAGCGAAAAACCTTCACTGGGTGAATATGGATGCCTCGGATGAAACCTCAGTAAAGTCTGTGTTTGATTCCATCGACGATTTGGATTGGCTGATCAATACCGCAGGTTTTCTCCATTCACAAAGCAAACAACCAGAAAAGAACATTCAACAAACCGACAATGCCTTTTTTCTGGAAACCATGAGCGCCAATACGCTACCAACTCTGTTGCTTGCAAAACACGCCTATCCTTTGCTGAGAAAGAGTAAGCAGCCAAAATTTGCATCGCTGTCTGCGCGGGTAGGGAGCATCAGTGATAATCGGCTAGGAGGTTGGTACAGCTATCGCGCATCCAAAGCAGCACTTAACATGATCATCAAAAACCTGAGCATTGAGTGGAGCCGGACCCTTCCTAAAGCCACGGTTCTGGCGCTCCACCCAGGCACAACGGATACCGCATTATCAGAGCCGTTTCAACGAAATGTGCCCAAAGGAAAACTGTTCACACCCGAACGTGTAGCAAGGGATTTGGTTAGCATTGTCGAAAGCGCTGAGCCATCACAAACCGGTCTTTTACTGGCGTATGATGGCTCAGTGATTCCCTGGTAGCAGGTCGTTTTTACCTTTTATTCAAAGTAATCTAGCTACCAAAGATATGATTCCATTTATCCTTACACGCCTGTTCGTATGACGCATCGCTTGAAAAACCAAGTTTTGAGAGCATGTTACTACGTTCACTATCACTGAAAATAAGGGCGTCGTGATTACCCGGAAGAGTACCGCGCACCATTTCCAGACAAGTCTTATGGTTCGCCGGGTCAGTCAGATAACCTTCGAGTGTTTTGTTGATTTTCCAACGTGAAGAAATGCACATCCCAACACTATCTTGCCCTTTACAAGCTGCAAGCTCAGCTGCCTTGGTAAACTGCGATTTTGGAATAGTAATATCCAGCTTATCTTCAATGTATCGGAAAAGATCTCTTTCGCCGTAAATGTCATCACCATGGCTTAACCAGCGATCCACCGTTGGGAAATACAGCATGGAATGATTCAAAGAAAACGGAGATTCAGCGGCTGGTAGCGCGTTATTACCTAAAACAATGGATGAAGGAATATTCAGTGTTTTCGCTAATGAGTGAACAATTCGGGTTGCACTATGGCAGCCTTTAATTGCCATGTGTGGGGTTCTCAATCGAAGGAATGAAAACGGAACTGGCATGTACCTTGGTACATCGATACTGCTCTCCACATCGATGGGAGTCGATTGCCCGGCTCTGTTCTTGTAAAAGATGTCGGAGCTGGAGCCGTGTTCAAATTTCTGAGTCAGTTTAAATAGTTCTCTCAGTGCTTCTTCCTGAGTGCTCGAAGCCGAGATTTTCGTACCAAAGCTTTCCATCAACCACTGATAGTTCTCGTAAGGGGAAGAGTTGTAGATATAGGTAAACTTAGGTGAGAAGAATGAGGCAATGTCAGCAACCGTCACCGAATCGAGGGAAGGGTGCTTGGTGGTGAAACGTCGGGTGGTAGTGTTCAACATTTCATAAGACGTGTAAGCCATCAGAACGTTTTTCTCTTTCCACATCGAGTGAAGTTCTTCAGAAGTGTTATTGGTAAGAGACCATGGAACACGGTCGTTTACGTCCATCCATAGTGCTAAGGCAATGTGACTCGCTATGATCTGTGTAGTTTTGTATAGCGGTGTGGTGTGCTCTTTCCAGTCTTGGCAGTTTCGCTCAATGTGGTCAATTTTGCAGGCGAGATTGGCTTTGCGTTGTTCCTGATAGGGAAGGTGCTTTGATTTCTCCGAGCAGGTTTCACCAGAAATAATGGCGCACTTTTGGATGTTTTGCTCTGGGTTATAGTCTATGAGTGAACTCTGACCAGATTCTAAAAGCTCCAAGGAGTCGCCAATTTTTCGGGTTAAGAACGCGTTTCTTTTGTCTATCCATTCTTCGACCAAAGGATGTATCTGTTTTAATTCCGGTGCTTTCTCTAGGTAATATTCTGAATCAATCGCACTCACCATCGCATCAACAATGTGCTGGTTAGCAGGTTTAGACAGAAAATCCTTGTACTTATGGGGCATAGACCCCCAATCATATTGCTGAAAGTTTCTTGAATTCTGCGCGTGCGCTTCAGAAGAAGAAAATGTCAAAGCGGAAAGCAGTGACGTGGAAATGATGAGTGTGGAAAAAATGGATTGGCGAATATTCACAAAATACCTTTGCTATGTGATTGAAGAAGCGAAGATTTTAGATATGCCAATACGCCCATACAATTTGTCGATCTGGCTTTTATGATGTCCATTCAGCAAGAAAGAGGGTATTGCGAAACTTCTTATTTTTGAGCTTTATATGTAATTGTTGGGTTGTTTTAAAGTCTCAGTTACCCAGTGATATTGACCCATTTAGTTCATTTTGCAAGCGAACTGATCTTTCAAAACTAAATGTCGTTTTTTTCAATCTGCCAATAAAAGTAAAGGACCATCAAAATCGCAACCAAGTGTATGGCAGCATAAGAATATTGGGAAACAAAACTAGAACTGAACAGGAAAAGCCAGCCTGCTGCTGCACCCCAGACTTTTCCTACATCAAAAGACAATGACAATACACTTGGCACTATAGTAAGAGCGCTAAAAGAATGGATGATTATGTACAAAATAGTGGATTGGCTATCACTTCTTAGTTGTATAGGAGGTAATATCTCATTGCCAACAATCGCAGCGCAGAAAGAAAGGAAAATAAGCGTTGCGAGAACCCGCAAATACTTTACATTTCGCTCGAACATCTCATGTCTTCCTACTGATCACCCCTTAATTAAGCTGACACAATGCTTTAAACGCTTTAATTGTCGCAAGTCCAGAATGGCACATCTTGGCTGTAAGTTTGACGCTTTTGTTGTATCTACCTAAGCCTCATATGACCGACATTTGCGTATGAAGTGTTAGCCCAAACTTTTGTGCAACTATCTACAACATAGAAGTCTACTGGCTTCGACGCCGCATATGCCGATAAAGCCATAGAAAACCAATTTTTATGAGTCGTAGAGTTGATCATTACATCGCCAGAGGAGTTCACCGCACAACCCCCGGGATTGTTAAAGCTAGAAAGCTTTATTAGCACTTTATCTCCATCAAGAGCATAAATACCAGTAATCGTAGCTTTTCCTGACCAACCAGCAGCTGCGAAGCTATTTAGCGAAAACAATAGTCCAAAAACAATAATAAATACTCTTTTCATAGTTAACCTCAAAGAAAAAATATAATGCCCATTTAAGTGGTGAGCAACGAAATGCTGATGTTTCTGCAAACCACCTTAAACACTAAACGCAACGCATAGTAAAAATGCAACACGTTGCGAATTAGTCTTAAGGTGTTTGTTGCTGTGTTCTTAGTGCGTTGACTCCAAAACTGAATATTATTAAAGAAGGCAAAGTTAGTACTACGCCATAAAATAGCAGGTAGTCTTCATCAAACATATAGCCATCAAAAGGGTCAAATATCCAGAGACCACATAAGCATAACAATGCCCAAGCTCCGCTAACTAGAATAAAAGCCATAAATTTTGGAAGTGTAATGATGTGATCACTAGTTTCAATTTCAGATTTTCTTTTAGTGCCAAAATATCCCAGTCCAAGAATCGAGCAAATAGCACTTACTAACCCTGCAATGCCATTAACTGTTTCCCACTCCATACAATCATTCCTCACCGACATAACGAAAGACATGGATTCCTCTTTTCGAAGATCTGCCACGCTGGGGGTGGCATTGATTAACACAGGAGGTACCATCTCTAATTGTTTTTATTTTGGCGGCATCGACTTAGCGAAAAATCACTTTAGCATCCACGTCGTTGACTCCAACGGGAAAGTCATTCTCCATAAATTCGTCACTCGCCCTAAGCTGCTGACTAACATAGCAAATATGTTACTTGTCGTTATAAATCATTACATAGTTTATATTTTCTAAACCAGCAGCATTACAAACACCTGACCCCTGAACCGTTACCACTTTATTTGCCATTAAAGCAGCTAGAGCTGTACTGTGCTGGATTTCGTTAACTAGAGTTAAACGATTTTGACTATTGCTTTTATCACAAGCAGAGCTATTAATATCTGTTTTTAAATAGATGACGTTATAGGGATCCTTAATTCCTTCTGCCTGAATTTTAGAAATATTGGCAGTCCATGAGGCTGAGTGAGCAGTGGTTGATAAAAGTAATGACAGTAGCAAAATAAGCCTATTTTTCATTGTTCTAATTCCTTATTAAATTATTAACATAACACTATGGTAAGTGGATGATAAATTAACACATAACGTAAACAAGCCACCGTAAAAATAGAATAAGCATTGAAGTAAATTCGCGAGCGTTGGTAACCTGCTTTATACAGATCGTTGTATTAGATCAGTACGCTGACCAATTTAGTAAGGTAGGCCGATCTCCATTACATATGGCATCCGTAATTCTCATATTGACCGACTTACCAGCTACCCATACCGTCATAAGTGCTGAATAGTGCGTTTTTCCTGGTTCTTTTGAAGAATCTAAAGAGACTACATTACCTGGATGCCCACAACCTTTAGAAGAGTGCTGTTTGTCCAATAAGACTGTGAACTGATCTCCATAGAATTCAATGTTTTGAATTTTTGCCCCATGAACCTGACTAATTCCAGCTTGAGAAAACATAGGGCAAACAGTTAATACTACTAATGACATGATTTTTTTCATAATTTATTAGCCTATTTTGATTTAACAGATGACATTGATTCCTCATTCCTAGAATCTGCCATATTGAGGTGGTATCGATTGATACTAGAAGCACCATATCTAATTGGGCGGTATCAACTTAGCGAAAAATCGCTTTAGCATCCACATTACGGCCTTCAACGGCAAAATCTTTCTCCACAAGTTCGTCACGCGCCCTAAACTGCTGACTAACATAGCAAAAGTACCACCAATACGTATAGGGTCGTAAGCGTGCGGAGGCGCGCATTTGTGAGCGAAAAGCATAGATCCAACCAAGGCTAACCGATAAATGTCTAGTGCCCTAACTAAGAAACGTCTGTAACGGTGAGACCGGAATAAGAGGGTCTCTATATGTGTTTGTCGTAAGCCATGCTTAATGACCGAAATGACAAAACGAAGTAGATGACTTTGTTGTTCGAGATGGATTGGCTGCTAACACAGCCAAAAGAGCGTTATTGCCTATTGAGAGGCAGAAGGCTTATATGTGTTAAAGATATATTTGCTAGCGTTCTAGTAGTTCCTGAACAAGTCTTAGTGGGCTTATC
>NZ_AFWJ01000287.1 GCF_000222685.1 Vibrio nigripulchritudo ATCC 27043
GCTAGATTCAGCCACTATCGAGCCGCTCAATTGCATTCATTTCCCCTAATAAGGTGTGACCAGAATCTTTCTCTGGAAGATGTTACGTCAAGCCAAGTCTCAAAGACGGTTTGTATCATTCAGTCAGAGAATTTATTACTAGCTTTACTCGCCGTTTTTATGGTATAAAGCGCGCCGGAATCAAGATCAGTTCTCTCCTTCGGCGAAGCTGCTTTTGGCTCCAACAAACTATTTCTTAAATCACACACGTACCGACACATGATCCGGGGTGCTCACTTACTTAGATATAAGAAGCTGAGTCGGACGCATGGGGTATGTGGAGGCCTAACCCCATAGAGGAATTTAAAATGGCAACTGTATCAATGCGCGATATGCTAAAAGCTGGTGTTCACTTCGGTCACCAGACTCGTTACTGGAACCCAAAAATGAAGCCATTCATCTTTGGTGCTCGTAACAAAGTTCATATCATCAACCTAGAAAAAACTGTACCAATGTTCAACGATGCACTAGCTGAGCTAGGCAAAGTTGGCGAGAAGAAAGGTAAAGTTCTTTTCGTAGGTACTAAGCGCGCTGCATCTGAAGCTGTAAAAGAAGCTGCTATCGCAAGCAACCAGTTCTACGTTAACAACCGTTGGTTGGGTGGTATGCTTACGAACTACAAAACTGTTCGTCAGTCAATCAAGCGTCTGAAAGATCTTGAAGCACAGTCTCAAGACGGTACTTTCGACAAGCTAACTAAGAAAGAAGCTCTAATGCGTACTCGTGAAATGGAGAAGCTAGAGAAATCTCTTGGTGGTATCAAAGACATGGGCGGTCTACCAGACGCTCTATTCGTAATCGACGCTGATCACGAGCACATCGCAGTTCGCGAAGCAAACAACCTGGGTATCCCTGTATACGCAGTTGTTGATACTAACTCTGACCCAGATGGTGTTGACTTCGTTATCCCTGGTAACGACGACGCAATCCGTGCTGTACAACTTTACCTAAACGCTGCTGCAACTGCAGTGAGCGAAGGTCGCAACCAAGACGTTGCTGCAGCGGCTGCTGAAAAAGACGGTTTCGTAGAAGAAGCTGAGTAATAGCGGCTCTGAGTCACACTTAGTTTTATAGGCAACAAAAGTTAAATATAAGCTAAGTTATAGTTACTATCAGGGGCCGACATCGAGCCCCTGATTTTTACCATATCCAGAATCAACTGAGGAATAGAGAATGGCTGTTACTGCTGCTCTAGTTAAAGAACTGCGCGACCGCACTGGCGCAGGCATGATGGACTGTAAGAAAGCGCTGAACGAAACTAACGGCGACATCGAACTAGCAATCGAAAACATGCGTAAATCAGGTGCTGCTAAAGCTGCTAAGAAAGCAGGTAACGTAGCTGCTGAAGGTACAATTATCATCAAAGAAGCTGACGGCGTTGCTGCTCTTCTTGAAGTTAACTGTCAGACTGACTTCGTTGCTAAAGATGCAAACTTCACAGCTTTTGCTAACGAAGTTGCTGAAGCGGCTCTTGCTTCTAAAGCTACTGCAGAAGAACTACAAGCTCAATTCGAGGAAACTCGTGTTGCTCTAGTTGCTAAAATCGGCGAAAACGTAAACATCCGTCGCGTACAATACGTTGAAGGTGCTGCACTGGCTGCTTACCGTCACGGTGAGAAAATCGGTGTTGTTGTTGCTGGTGAAGGCGACGCAGAAACTCTTAAGCACGTTGCAATGCACGTTGCTGCTTCTCGTCCAGAGTACGTTAACCCAGAAGACGTACCTGCTGACGTAGTAGAAAAAGAGAAAGCGGTTCAAGTTGAAATCGCAATGAACGAAGGCAAGCCTGCTGAAATCGCAGAGAAAATGGTTGTTGGCCGTATGAAGAAATTCACGGGCGAAATCTCTCTGACTGGTCAGGCTTTCGTTATGGAACCTAAGAAATCTGTTGGCGAAATTCTTAAAGAGAAAGGCGCTTCAGTAACTAACTTCGTTCGTCTAGAAGTTGGTGAAGGTATCGAGAAAGCTGAAGAAATGAGTTTCGCTGAAGAAGTAGCGGCTGCTCAAAAAGGTTAATCCCTTGTAGATTGCTTAAAAAAAGACCGTAGCCAAGGCTGCGGTCTTTTTATGACAAGAAGACAGAAGCGTTAATTGTGATGAATACACACTGACAGTTCCAGCATGCATTCATGACTGTTAATCAACAACTCTCATTTGGAAGGTAAACTCCATGACTACTAACCCTAAACCAGCGTATCAACGTATCCTGTTAAAACTGAGTGGTGAAGCACTTCAAGGTGAAGAAGGTTTTGGTATTGATCCAGCAATCTTGGATCGTATGGCTCAAGAAGTAAAAGAACTGGTTGAACTGGGTGTTCAAGTGGGCGTGGTTATCGGTGGTGGTAACTTGTTCCGTGGTGCAGGTCTGGCTGAAGCGGGTATGAACCGCGTTGTGGGTGACCACATGGGTATGTTGGCAACCGTAATGAACGGCCTGGCAATGCGCGATGCGCTTCACCGTGCATACGTGAATGCTCGCGTTATGTCTGCAATTCCTCTAAAAGGTGTATGTGACGACTACAACTGGGCAGATGCGATTCGCGAACTGCGTCAAGGCCGTGTGGTTATCTTCTCTGCAGGTACAGGTAATCCATTCTTTACTACTGATTCTGCTGCTTGTTTGCGCGGTATTGAAATCGAAGCGGATGTAGTTCTAAAAGCAACAAAAGTAGATGGTGTATTTACTGCTGATCCGGTGGCAAACCCTGAAGCAGAGCTGTATGATACTCTTTCTTTTAGTGAAGTTCTTGAAAAAGAATTGAAAGTAATGGACTTAGCGGCATTTACATTGGCTCGTGACCACAAAATGCCTATCCGTGTATTCAATATGAACAAGCCAGGCGCTCTACGTCGCGTGGTAATGGGTGAAGCCGAAGGTACGCTGATCAGCGAAGCCTAAATCGGTAACCAGAACACTCTTATAAAAAATTATTAAGGTGAAATTGTGATTAACGAAATCAAACAAGATGCACAAGAGCGCATGGAAAAAAGCGTTGAAGCGCTAAAAAATAACCTGTCTAAAGTACGTACAGGTCGTGCTCACCCAAGCCTATTGGCAAACATCAACGTAGAATACTACGGCGCAGCTACTCCTCTAAACCAAGTTGCAAACGTAATCGCAGAAGATTCACGTACTCTGGCAATCACGGTTTTCGATAAAGAACTGGCGCCTAAAGTTGAAAAAGCAATCATGCAGTCAGATCTGGGTCTAAACCCTATGTCTGCGGGTACGGTTATCCGTGTTCCACTTCCACCGCTAACAGAAGAGCGTCGTAAAGACCTAGTTAAAATTGTACGTGGTGAAGCAGAAGGCGGTCGTGTTGCTATCCGTAACATTCGCCGTGACGCGAACAACGACCTGAAAGCACTACTGAAAGACAAAGAAATTTCAGAAGATGAAGATCGTAAAGCACAAGACGAAATTCAGAAGCTGACTGACGCTGCAGTTAAGAAAGTTGATGAAGTTCTTGCTGCAAAAGAAAAAGAGTTGATGGAAGTGTAATATCACTTACACTTTTCTTTTTCAAAGCGCTGTGCCCACAGCACAGCGCTTTTTTTATGCTATTATCTCAACCCCATTAGATTCAATGAATTCTCTATGCTGAACACTCAAGTCTCTCCAGACGCATTCCCCAAACATATCGCTATCATCATGGACGGCAATGGTCGTTGGGCAAAAAAGCAAGGTAAGCCTCGCGTATTTGGACACAAAGCAGGAGTCGATTCAGTAAGAAAAACCATTTCAGCAGCATCTCGCTTAGGCATAGAAGCTATCACTCTTTTTGCGTTCAGCAGTGAAAACTGGCGTCGCCCGGAAGAAGAGGTGAGCCTACTTATGGAGCTGTTTATTACCGTTCTGTCCAAAGAAGTGAAACGTCTTCACAAAAACAATCTGAGGCTTCGTGTGATTGGTGATACCTCTCGCTTTAATCAGAGGCTGCAAAAGAAGATTGTCGAAGCTGAGACTCTAACTAAAGATAATGATGGCATGGTGGTGAATGTCGCCGCTAACTACGGTGGTAAATGGGACATCACTCAAGCCATTCAGAAAATCGCTTCAGAAGCCAAAGAAGGCATTCTTGATCCACTAGAGATCAATGAAGAGCTTGTTGCTTCACACCTTACCATGTCCGATCTACCTGAAGTTGATCTGCTTATCCGCACCAGTGGTGAATGCCGGATCAGCAATTTTGTATTGTGGCAAATGGCTTACGCTGAAATGTACTTTGTCGACCAACACTGGCCGGATTTTGATGAGCAAAGCCTGGCAGATGCTGTGGCGTGGTTTGTTAACCGCGAGCGTCGCTTTGGCTGTACAGGCGAACAGATTCAAGAAATCATGAATGGATAAAAAAGGATCATCAGCTTGAAACAAAGAATTATAACCGCGCTGATTCTGGCTCCATTAGTTGTGCTGGGGATTTTTAAACTTTCTATCCCTCTCTTTGTTGCTGCCATCGCTGCAATTGTTGTAGTGGGCTTCTGGGAGTGGACTCAATTTGTCAAATCATCTAACAGACAGCTCGCTTTGATTCCGTCGCTGGTCGCTTTGGCTGGTCTGTTCTACTTGTTGCCTTTTGATGTGGAAGCACTTCAGCAAGTATCGAGCGGTCACGTCACTATTCTCACTGTCGCTGGAGTCTGGTGGTTGGCTTCCAGCGGTATGGCAATGTCTTTCCCTAAGTCTGCAAGCTTCTGGGAAAATTCAAATGTACTGCGCCACCTTTTTGGTTTACTGACACTGATTCCTTTTTTTACCTCTGTCGTTCTTCTAAGAAGCGTAGGCTACGACGCCGATCCGTATTACGGTGCTAAGCTTGTCCTGTTTGTTTGCTTTCTTGTCTGGGCGGCCGACAGCGGCGCCTATTTTGCCGGTAAAAGTTTCGGAAAGCGCAAAATGGCTCCTAATGTCAGCCCGAACAAAACCATAGAAGGTCTGGTCGGTGGCATCATAACCGCATTGGTAATTGGGTGGGGCGCGGCAAATTGGTTTGAACTCACCTTCTCCAGCCCTGTCATAATGATATTCATTACTCTTGCCACTGTTATCATCTCAGTGTTAGGTGACTTGGTAGAAAGTATGTTTAAGCGCGTATCAGGGATAAAGGACAGCGGAAACATTATTCCCGGGCATGGCGGTGTTCTAGACAGAATAGACAGCTTAACTGCCGCTTTTCCTGTATTTGCCTTACTCTATTTCACGCTTTAATGTTGTAAAAAGGCAGGGAAACTTGCCTTTTCAAGTTCTGTATAACGGTCTTCACAATGCAAAATTTAACCATTCTTGGAGCGACGGGGTCTATTGGTGCCAGCACCTTAAAGGTGGTAAACCAAAACCCAGAAAAATTTAATGTGTTCGCTCTGGCTGCAGGCAGTAACGTTGCCAAAATGCAGGCTTTGTGTGAGCAATGGAATCCGGTCTATGCGGTAATGGCGGATGAAAAAGCTGCTGTTGATCTAAGAGAGTCTCTCAGAAATTCAGGTAGCAAAGTAACGGTTTTAGCGGGAAATGAAGGCTTATGTGCTGTCGCCTCCATGGATGAAGTGGATACAGTAATGGCTGCCATTGTCGGAGCAGCGGGGCTTATTCCTACTATGTCTGCGGTTCAGGCGGGTAAGCGTGTACTTCTTGCAAACAAAGAAGCGCTCGTTATGTCTGGACAGCTCTTTGTGGATGCGGTTAAAAAATACGGTGCACAGCTTCTACCTGTAGACAGCGAGCACAATGCCATTTTCCAATGCTTACCTGAATCCATTCAAACTCAACCCGGGCACTGTGACCTGAATGAGGCTGGAGTCTCTTCGATTCTTCTTACCGGTTCCGGCGGTCCTTTTCGTTATTCGGATGTGTCTGTACTCAAAGATGTCACGCCAGAACAAGCCATCGCACACCCTAACTGGTCGATGGGACCAAAGATTTCTGTCGACTCTGCCACCATGATGAACAAAGGGCTTGAGTACATTGAAGCTCGCTGGTTGTTCAATACGCGCCGTGAACAGCTTCAAGTGGTTATTCATCCGCAATCTGTCATCCACTCCATGGTGCAGTATTGTGATGGTTCTGTTTTGGCACAAATGGGTGAACCAGACATGGCGACACCCATTGCATACTCCATGTCTTACCCTGAAAGAATAATGGCAGGTGTCAAACCGTTGGATTTTACCAAAGTGGGTGAACTGACGTTTTTAGAACCAGATTTCGATCGTTATCCTTGTCTTAAGCTTGCTATTGAAGCTTGTTACACAGGACAACACGCAACAACAGGACTGAATGCAGCAAATGAAATTGCTGTGGAAGCATTTTTAAATAATCAAATCCGGTTTACAGATATTGCAGCCATCAATGAACAGGTTTTGTCCAAGCTGTGTGGTCAACAGCAAAACCTTGAGGTTGATTGCTTGGAAAGCTTATTAGAGCTGGATAGAATGGCGCGTATTCTTGCGCATGAACATGTAGGTAAGCGAACAATATGACAGGTATTTTGTGGAACTTAGTATCGTTTATTGTTGCACTGGGTGTACTGGTGGCGGTACATGAGTATGGTCACTTTTGGGTAGCGCGCCGTTGCGGTGTGAAAGTACACAAGTTTTCAATTGGCTTTGGTAAATCTATTTGGAGCAAAGTCGGTAAAGACGGCACCGAATACAGCATTTCTATGATCCCTCTCGGTGGATATGTCAAGATGCTGGATGGTCGTGTCGATACTGTTTCAGAAGAAGAAAAAAATCAGGCATTTGACCATAAATCACTTTGGCAGCGAAGCGCTATTGTGGCAGCAGGTCCGGTATTTAACTTCGCCTTTGCGCTTTTTGCTTACTGGCTTGTGTTTATCATGGGTGTTCAGGCAATTAAGCCTGTTATCGGTGAGGTCATACCCAATTCCATCGTTGCTGAAGCGGGAATTGAACCGGGAATGGAACTAAAGTCTGTTGCTGGAATCAAAACCGCTGATTGGGAATCTGTCAACATGCAGCTTATCGCTCACATTGGTGACGATGAGATGACCATGGCAGTAAAACCTGAAGGCGGCATAGGTGTTGAACGAGTATTCAAACTAGATTTACGTGATTGGCAATTTAATCCTGAGACGGAATCGCCAATGACAACCTTGGGTTTCAGACCTTACCGTCCGGAAACCACCACTAAGATTGCCCATGTTGGTGAAGGTGGTGCGGCGGAAAAAGCTGGCTTTGAAGTGGGTGACCAGCTTATTGCAATCAATGGTGCCCCAGTGAATGAATGGCAACAAATGGTTAAAGTCATTCAGGATAACCCAGAGCGAGCCATTACAATCTCAGTAGAGCGTGAAGGTCTGACAAGGGATTTACAGCTTATTCCTGACTCAAGAACGGATAAGCAAGGCACTACTAAAGGGTTTGCTGGTATTGCACCAGAGATTGGTGAGTGGCCACAAGATTACAAGTTCGATTTGCAATATGGCGTTGTTGAGTCAGTTGGTAAAGCAGTTGAAAAAACCGGGCAGGTCATTTCTCTGACCTTTAGCTTGCTGAAGAAGCTGGTTGTCGGTGATGTTGGTATAGAAAATCTTAGCGGACCGATTTCTATTGCAAAAGGTGCGGGCACTACTGCTGACTATGGACTGGTGTATTTCCTAGGTTTCCTGGCTTTGATCAGCATTAATCTAGGTATCATCAACTTAATGCCACTGCCTATTCTTGATGGCGGTCATTTGTTGTTCTTTGCGGTTGAAGCTGTGATCAGAAGACCAGTACCAGAAAAGATTCAAGAAGTCGGTTATAAATTGGGCGGAGCTATTATCTTCTCCCTTATGATAGTCGCATTGTTTAACGATTTTACTCGCCTTTGATATCACCTGATTGGTAGAAGATGGCAACGAATAAGAAGTAGCAAGGAATAATCAGAATAGATATGGCGATCAAGCATTTATTGCTCACCTCTCTGTTGCTCACGAGCACAGTGGTGAATGGTGCAGAAAAATTTGTCGTAGAAGACATCAAGATTGAAGGCTTGCAACGTGTCGCGTTGGGAGCTGCACTCCTCAAAATGCCTATTCGTATTGGTGATTCGGTTGATCAGCAAGATGTGGCAAAGATCATCAAATCCTTATATGACTCCGGCAACTATGAAGATGTCAGAGTGCTTAGAGATAACAACGTACTTGTCATTGAAGTGAAAGAGCGTCCTACCATTGCGAACATCTCTTTCTCAGGAAACAAGGCGATTAAAGAAGAGCAGCTTACTCAAAACCTCGATGCTTCAGGTATCCGAATTGGTGAAGCTCTTGACCGTACAACGCTGAGCAATATTGAAAAAGGTCTGGAAGATTTTTACTACAGCGTCGGTAAGTACAACGCTGAAGTCAAAGCGGTAGTTACTCCTCTTCCACGTAATCGGTCTGATTTAAAGTTTGTATTTACTGAAGGTGTTTCGGCCAAAATTCAGCAAATTAACTTCATTGGTAACTCTGTATTTTCAGATGATGACCTTCGATCTCGCTTCAACTTACGTGTAGACGTGCCTTGGTGGAATTTCCTGGCGAATGAAAAGTATCAGAAACAAGTACTGGCTGGGGATCTCGAAGCGCTAAGAACTTACTATCTCAACCAAGGTTATCTGAAGTTTCAGGTATCCGACACTCAGGTCTCAATCTCTCCGGACAAGAAAGGTGTATACATCACTCTAACTCTGGATGAAGGTGAACCTTATTCGGTTGAGTCGGTTAAATTCCGTGGGGAGTTGATCGACAAAGAAGAAGAATTCAACAAGATGGTGCCGTTTGCTGCTGGTGATACTTACGATGGCAGTGCGGTGACTTCCTTGGAAGAAAATGTAAAGCGTGTTCTGGGCGAATCCGGTTATGCATATCCTCAGGTTCGTACGATTCCAGAGTTTGACGATGAAAATAAAAAAGTTTCTCTAGTCGTCAATGTCGAAGCAGGTAAGCGTATTTACGTGCGTGACATTCGCTTTACTGGCAATAATTCCACTCGTGATGAAGTTCTTCGTCGTGAAATGCGTCAGATGGAAGGTTCATGGCTAAACTCAAAAGCCATCGACACAGGTAAGAGTCGATTAAACCGACTTGGCTTTTTCGAAACAGTCGACGTGCAGACGGTTCGTGTTCCGGGCACTGAAGACCAGGTGGATTTAGTCTATAACGTCAAAGAAGCCAACTCCGGTAGTATCAATTTTGGTGTGGGGTATGGTACGGAATCTGGTGTGAGCTTCCAGGTGGGCTTGCAGCAAGATAACTTTATCGGAAGCGGTAACCGTGTAGGTATCAACGCTTCAACAAACAAATTCCGTAAAAATGTCAGCCTGGAATATCGTGATCCGTACTGGAACCTTGATGGTGTCAGCCTGGGTGGAAAAATATTCTATAACCAGTTTGAAGCATCAGAAGCTGGCATTGTTGACTACACCAACGAAAGTTACGGTACACGTCTGACATGGGGTTTCCCATTTGATGAGTTGAACTTCTTTGAAATTGGTTTGGGTTACACGCATAACCGAATTTCAAACCTGGACGAATACGTTCAAATTGAAAAGTTCCTCCAGGCACAAGAAGACAACTTAGACATTAACGATCGAAGCTTGAATGTGAATGACTTCGATGTGTCACTGTCCTGGACGCGAAACAACCTGAACCGTGGTTTCTTTCCTACAGCAGGTAATCACCAGCGTGCTTTCTACAAAATGACAGTGCCTGGGTCAGATGTTCAGTACTTCAAACTGCAATACGATGTAAGACAGTACATCCCTCTGACAAAGAAACATGAATTTACCTTACTATTGCGTGGACGTTTAGGCTACGGAAACGGTTATGGTAAGAATGGCGACAATGACAACCTGTTCCCATTCTACGAGAACTTTTACGCTGGTGGTTTCAGTACACTACGCGGCTTCCGATCCAACAGTGCGGGTCCAAAGGCGGTGTACAATGAGAACCACACAGGCGGGAACAATTCCCAGTACACGGTGACCGATGATTCAGTCGGTGGTAACGCCATTGCTCTGGCTAGCATGGAGTTGATTTTCCCGACTCCGTTTGCATCTGATGAAGCGCGCAGCCAAATCCGAACCAGTGCATTCATTGATGCAGCGAGCGTCTGGGATACAGAATTTAACTACTTGGATCCTGAATCAGGAGTAAGCTCTGGTGGTCAGTACTACTACGATTACTCTGATCCAACCAACTACCGAATGTCTGCAGGTGTTGCCCTGCAATGGATGTCGCCTATGGGACCTCTGGTCTTCTCGTTGGCGAAACCTATCAAACAGTTTGAAGGGGACAAAGACGAAGTCTTTACCTTTACAATTGGTCGAACTTTCT
Organism: Vibrio nigripulchritudo ATCC 27043; assembly: GCF_000222685.1. GTDB lineage: Bacteria > Pseudomonadota > Gammaproteobacteria > Enterobacterales > Vibrionaceae > Vibrio > Vibrio nigripulchritudo. The sequence goes on from NZ_AFWJ01000287.1 coordinate 10,356, forward strand.
AAAACTTAGGAGAGAATTTTGAAAACAATGTTAAAAGCAGCAGGACTTAGCCTTGCCATTTTAGGCACATCTTTTTTTGCCAATGCAGCAGAAGCAGCGCAAAAAGTAGGTTATGTGAATACTGCACAAATTTTCCAGGCTCTCCCGCAACGTGAAGCCGTTCTTCAAAAGCTTCAGGCAGAGTTTAAAGACCAAAATGCTGAGCTTCAGGCTTTAGAAGCAAAGATCAAGACCAAGGTTGAACAAGGTCGTCGTGATGGTGAACTGCTTGGTGAAGACGGGGTGCGCAAGCTTCAGATTGAGATCGGTCAGCTTCAGGCTGAGTACAAAATCAAAGCGCAGTCACTAGAGCAGACTGGTCAGAAACGTGAAGCGCAAGAAAGACAAAAATTGCTTAAGCTTATTCAAGACACAGTAGCAAAAGTAGCTGAGAAAGAAGGTTTTGATGTGGTTATTGACGCGACATCTTTGCAATACGCGAAACCTGAGCTAAACCTGTCTAAAAAAGTAATCGAACAACTTAAATAAGCTATGACAACATTAACCCTTGCAGAAGTTGCGAACATTGCAGGTGGTGAGCTCCACGGAGACGGTGCGGTAGTCGTCTCTGAATTTGCTGCCATGGAAAAGGCTGGTAAAGGTCAGCTGACTTTCCTATCTAACCCTAAATTCAAAAAGAATCTGGAATCTTGCCAGGCGGATGCTGTGCTTGTCAGAGAACCTGATCTGGATGCGTGTCATGGCAATGCGATTGTCGTTGATGACCCTTATGTCGCTTACGCTCGTGTTGCGCAGGCTCTGGACACAACACCAGCACCAGCAGAGGGCATTGCAAGATCCGCAGTGATTGACGCTTCTGCGACTCTTGGTAAAAATGTTTCAATTGGTGCGAATGCCGTTATTGAATCTGGTGTCATTCTGGGTGATAACGTGGTTATCGGCGCAGGTTGCTTTGTTGGTAAACAGTCGAAGATTGGAGCAAGCACCAAGCTATGGTCTAACGTCAGTGTTTATCATGGTGTGACTATTGGTGAAAGTTGCCTGATTCAGTCAAACGCCGTGATTGGTTCAGATGGCTTTGGTAATGCGAACGAAAAAGGTGAATGGGTAAAAATCCCTCAGGTTGGTGGTGTTCGTATTGGCAATCGAGTAGAGATCGGAGCATGCACCACCATTGACCGTGGTACACTGGACGATACGGTTATTGAAGATAACGTTGTTCTCGATAACCAGATTCAGATAGCGCACAATGTTCACATTGGCTACGGAACTGCAATGGCAGGGGCCGTCATCGTTGCAGGCAGCACGCACATTGGCAAATATTGTCAGTTTGGCGGTGGCGCGGTAGTCAATGGACACATCACAATTACCGACCAGGTTTTTGTTACTGGTATGGCGATGGTTATGAGAGACATCGAAGAAAAAGGTGTTTACTCCTCCGGTGTGCCAGTGCAACCGAACAAAGAATGGCGTAAAATGGTGCCACGTGTACACAAGATTGTAGAGCTAGACAGAAGACTCAAATCTGTTGAGAAAGAACTCAAATCCTGACACGAAGCGTTTAACTTTAAGCCTGCGACTATGCAGGCTTTCATTCGTTTGCTAACGAATAGAATTTAAAAAATTATAGGAATATGACTTTGACTACTGAAAAGAAAACGATGGATATCACGGAGATTCAAACACTTCTTCCACATCGCTACCCTTTCTTGATGATTGATCGTGTTACTGACTACGAAGAAGGCAAACGCCTTGTCGGTCTGAAAAATGTGTCAGTGAACGAACCTCAATTTACAGGTCATTTCCCACAACTTCCGGTTTTCCCTGGCGTACTGATCCTTGAAGCTATGGCGCAGGCGACGGGTCTACTGGCGTTCAAAACCTTTGGTGCACCTGCTGAAAACGAGCTTTACTACTTTGCAAGTGTCGATGGCGCTAAGTTCCGTGCCCCCGTTATGCCAGGCGATCAGTTGATAATTGAAGTCGAATTTTTGAAAGAGCGCCGTGGTATCGCAGCGTTCAACGGTACAGCAACAGTAGACGGCAAGGTAGTGTGCTCTGCTGAACTAAAATGTGCTCGTCGAGAGTTTTAATATGATTCATGAATCTGTTTCCATCCATCCAAGTGCCGTAATCGAAGGCAATGTTCGCATTGGTGCTGGTACAACGGTTGGACCTTTTACGTACATTTCTGGCGATATTGAGATCGGAGAAAACAACGAGATCATGTCTCATGTTGTGATCAAAGGTCCTACTGTTATCGGCAATGAAAACAGAATTTTCCCTTACGCCATTGTGGGCGAAGAGTGCCAGGATAAGAAATACAGTGGTGAAGACACGCGTCTTATCGTCGGTGACCGCAATGTCATTCGCGAAAGTGTTCAAATGCACCGCGGTACGGTACAGGACAAAGGGGAAACCCGAGTCGGTAGTGACAACCTTTTCTGTGTTAATGCCCACATCGCACACGATTGTGTGGTTGGCGATAACGTGATTCTTGGCAACAATGCGACGCTAGCAGGTCACGTAACCGTTGAAGACTATGTCATTTTGACTGCGTTGTCTCCAGTACATCAGTTCTGTACGTTAGGGGCGCACTGCTTTGTCGGTGGTGGTTCAATTGTGGTTCAAGACGTGCCGCCATTTGTCATGGCACAAGGTAACCACTGTAAGCCGTTTGGCATCAACATCGAAGGCTTGAAACGTCGTGGTTTTGAAAAGAAAGAAATCCACGCGATTCGCCGAGCTTATAAAGCCTTATACCGTAACGGTCTCACTCTCGAAGAAGCCAAAACGGAGATTGCGAAAGAAGCCGATGAATACGCGGTGGTTCAGCAGTTCTTGGACTTCTTAGGTAATACTCAGCGTGGCATCATTCGCTAGACTTTGTACTCCATTTTATTGATTGAAAAGATCGCTGATTTCAGCGATCTTTTTGTATTTTCAACACATTGAAATTCAACATTGAGGTTGGTGATGAGCTTAAATAAAGCGCCATTGAGAGTAGGAATTGTTGCAGGTGAATTATCAGGTGACACTTTAGGCGCTGGGCTAATGCAAGCCATCAAGCAACAATACCCAAATGCCGAATTTGTTGGTATTGGTGGCCCGAAAATGAATGCGCTAGGCTGCGAATCTCTGTTTGAAATGGAAGAGCTGGCTGTCATGGGGCTGGTGGAAGTGCTTGGGCGTTTGCCTCGCTTACTGAAAGTCAAAGCTGAACTGGTGAAGCACTTTATCCAAAATCCACCAGACGTTTTTGTAGGTATTGATGCGCCTGACTTCAACCTCCGTCTTGAGCTGAGTTTGAAAAATGCAGGTATCAAAACCGTTCATTATGTCAGCCCATCAGTATGGGCATGGCGCCCTAAGCGAATATTCAAAATCGACAAAGCAACGGATTTGGTGCTGGCATTTCTACCCTTTGAGAAAGCTTTCTACGACAAGTACAACGTCGCCTGTGAGTTTGTTGGTCATACACTTGCCGATTCCATTCCTCTTGAACCTAATAAAACAGAAGCTCGTGAGCTTCTGAATCTTGAACAGGGCAAAAAGTGGCTTGCCGTTCTTCCTGGTAGCCGAGGCGGTGAAGTAGGCTTGATTGCGGAACCTTTTATCGAGACCTGTAAGCGACTAAATCAGAAGTACCCTGATGTGGGATTTGTTGTTGCTGCGGTAAACGAAAAGCGTCGCGACCAGTTTGAACAAATCTGGAAGGAACAAGCACCTGAGCTCGATTTCACTATTGTTCAGGATACCGCAAGAAACGTCATTACCGCGTCAGATGCCGTGCTTTTGGCGTCAGGTACAGTAACTCTGGAGTGCATGCTTTTAAAGCGTCCCATGGTGGTTGGCTATAAGGTAAATCGTTTGACAGGCTGGATTGTGCAAAAACTGGCGATTACCGAGTTTGTATCTCTCCCAAACATTCTGGCGGGTAAAGAATTGGTTAAAGAATTTATCCTGGACGAATGCCACTCCGATTTTCTTTACCCTGAAATTGAAAAAGCCCTGTTTGGAGACAATCAGGTGTTAATCGAAGAATTTACCGAAATGCATCACTGGATTAAGAAAGATGCCGATAAGCAGGCAGCAAAAGCTGTTTTGAATTTAATCGGAAAGTAACAATAAGAATCTGTTATGGCAAAAAAAGAGCAAAAAGAATTCCCTCCTTTTGAATACCCAGAAGGTTACCAGTTGTTTGCTGGTGTGGATGAAGTAGGGCGCGGACCTTTGGTTGGAGACGTGGTGACAGCAGCGGTCATATTGGACCCCGCTAACCCAATCGAAGGGCTGACGGATTCAAAAAAACTGTCAGAAAAAAAGCGCCTCGCATTGTTTCCAGAGATCCAGGAAAAAGCACTGGCGTGGGCAGTAGGGCGCTGCTCGCCAGACGAAATTGATGAACTGAATATACTTCAGGCAACCATGGTCGCCATGCAGCGTGCGATTGCCGGGCTGAAAATCCAGCCAGATTTTGCTCTGATTGATGGTAACCGTGTTCCTGAACTGCCTATGGCAGGGCAAGCGGTAGTTAAAGGTGATCTTAGAGTGGCTGAAATCAGTGCCGCCTCCATAATTGCCAAAGTTGTGCGAGATGCGGAAATGGACGAACTGGACAAAAAGCATCCGGAGTTTGGTTTTGCCAACCATAAAGGTTATCCGACCAAGGCACACTTCGGAAGCGAATTGAAAAACATGGTGTGATATCTGAGCACCGAAAAAGTTTTAAGCCTGTAAAACGCGCACTTGGGATCGAGTAGCTTCTCTTGCCACTGGATTTAAGTATCATAGAACGTCATTAGGTCGCGAGACCCTAGAAGAATTAACCATACATTCAGGATCACTTTGATGTCTGACCCGAAATTTATACACCTACGCGTTCACAGTGACTTTTCCATGGTCGACGGGCTGTCAAAAGTCCCACCTATCGTAAAGAAGGTCGCTGAATACGGCATGCCAGCGATGGCACTGACCGATTTCACCAACTTATGTGGTTTGGTGAAGTTCTACAATACGGCGCATGGCTGTGGGGTAAAACCCATTATCGGAGCAGATTTTACGATGCAGTCGGAAGAGTTTGGCGACGAGTTGACTAAGCTCACCGTATTGGCATCGGACAATACTGGTTATAAAAACCTTACCTTGCTCATTTCTGAAGCCTATCAACGAGGACATGTTCAGCATCAGCCTGTTATCGATAAATCGTGGTTAGCCCAGTACAGCGAGGGATTGATCATCTTATCCGGTGGTCGTGTGGGTGAAGTAGGGCGTGCGCTTCTCAAAGGCAACCAAGCCTTAGTGTCCGAATGTGTAGAGTTCTACAAAACTCATTTTCCAGATCGCTTTTATTTGGAACTGACCCGAACAGGTCGTGCCGATGAAGAAAGCTATCTGCACTTCGCACTGGATCTGGCAGATAAAGCAGAATTGCCAGTCGTTGCAACCAACGACGTAGTCTTTATTACTGAAGATCAGTTCGATGCTCATGAAATCCGGGTTGCCATCCACGATGGTTTTACGCTTGAAGATCCCCGTCGACCAAAAAACTACAGCCCGCAGCAATATCTTCGCACTGAAGATGAAATGTGTGAGCTGTTTTCAGATATTCCAGAAGCATTGGAAAACAGTGTCGAGATAGCCAAGCGCTGTAATGTCACCGTGCGCCTTGGGGAATACTTCCTTCCTAACTTCCCAACCGAAGGTCTGGCGATTGAAGATTTCCTGATCAAGAAATCCAAAGAAGGGCTTGAGCGCCGACTTGCGTTCTTATTTCCAGATGAAGAAGAGCGAGCAAAACGTCGCCCAGAGTACGATGAGCGTTTAGATATTGAACTGGAAGTAGTTAACAACATGGGATTCCCAGGTTACTTCCTGATCGTAATGGAGTTCATCCAGTGGTCAAAAGATAACGATGTACCAGTAGGTCCCGGTCGTGGTTCTGGTGCAGGTTCTCTCGTGGCGTATGCACTGGACATCACCGACCTTGATCCATTGGAATACGATCTGCTATTCGAACGATTCCTAAACCCGGAACGTGTTTCCATGCCCGATTTCGATATCGATTTCTGTATGGATAAGCGAGATCAGGTTATCGATCACGTAGCCGAAATGTACGGGCGTGATGCGGTATCTCAGATCATCACCTTCGGTACCATGGCAGCAAAAGCGGTAATCCGAGACGTAGGTCGAGTGCTAGGGCACCCTTATGGCTTTGTTGACCGCATTTCAAAACTGGTACCGCCTGATCCGGGTATGACGCTAGAGAAAGCGTTTGCAGCCGAACCTCAGCTTCCTGAAATCTACGAAGCGGACGAAGAAGTCAAAGAGCTGATCGATATGTGTCGTGTGCTGGAAGGGTGTACACGAAACGCCGGTAAGCACGCGGGTGGTGTTGTAATTTCACCTACAACCATCACTGACTTTGCGCCTATTTACTGCGATGCAGAAGGTAATTTCCCGGTAACTCAGTTTGACAAGAACGATGTAGAAACCGCGGGCTTGGTAAAGTTTGACTTCCTGGGTCTACGTACATTAACCATCATCGACTGGGCGTTGGGTCTGATTAACCCACGCTTAGAAAAAGTTGGCAAAGAAAAGGTGCGCATTGAGTCCATTCCACTTGATGACCAAGCCTCTTTTAACCTGCTGCAAAACTCCGAAACGACTGCGGTATTCCAGCTTGAATCCCGAGGGATGAAGGAACTGATCAAACGCCTTCAACCGGACTGTTTTGAAGACATCATCGCACTGGTAGCCCTGTTCCGCCCTGGTCCACTTCAATCAGGCATGGTAGATAACTTTATCGACCGTAAGCACGGACGTGAAGCCATTTCCTACCCGGATGAAACCTGGCAGCATGAATCGCTCAAAGATACGTTGGAGCCGACCTACGGCATCATCCTGTATCAGGAGCAGGTAATGCAAATTGCACAGATTCTAGCGGGTTATACGTTGGGTGGTGCAGATATGCTTCGTCGTGCGATGGGTAAGAAAAAGCCCGAAGAGATGGCGAAGCAGCGTGCCGTATTCGAAGAAGGTGCTGTGAAGAACGGCGTTGATGGCGAATTGGCGATGAAGATCTTTGACCTGGTAGAAAAGTTCGCAGGTTACGGCTTCAACAAATCTCACTCTGCTGCATACGCATTGGTTTCCTACCAAACGCTTTGGCTTAAAACTCACTATCCGGCGGAATTCATGGCAGCAGTAATGACTGCTGATATGGATAACACCGAGAAGGTGGTTGGGCTGGTGGACGAATGTTTCCGCATGAAGCTTAAAGTGCTGCCGCCAGATATCAACTCGGGCTTGTACCGTTTTAACGTGGATGATACTGGTGCCATTGTCTATGGTATCGGCGCTATTAAAGGCGTGGGTGAAGGTCCTATCGAGAACATCATTGCAGCACGTGAAGAAGGTGGATATTTCAAAGATCTTTTCGACTTCTGTGCTCGAATCGATCTTAAGAAAGTCAACAAAAGGGTTATCGAAAAACTCATCTACGCAGGTGCACTGGATCGCTTAGGTCCACACCGAGCAGCGATGATGGCGTCTCTTGACGACGCTGTAAAAGCGGCGAGTCAGCATCATCAGGCCGAGTCATTTGGGCAGGTGGACATGTTTGGTGTTCTTACCGATGCACCAGAGGACGTAGAGACAAAATACACCCAAGTTCCAGCATGGCCGGAAAAGGTATGGCTGGAAGGAGAACGTGAAACACTCGGGCTCTATTTGACCGGGCACCCAATAAATACCTACATCAAGGAACTTGGTAAGTACACCAGTTGTCGATTAAAAGACGCCCAGCCAACAAGGCGAGATCAATCCGTCACAGTGGCGGGTTTAGTGATTGCTGCCAGAGTGATGACCACCAAGCGTGGTACTCGCATCGGCATTATGACACTGGATGACCGTTCCGGGCGTATGGAAGTGATGTTGTTCTCAGATGCGCTCGAAAGATATGCAGAACTGCTTGAAAAAGATAAAATTTTGGTGGTTTCTGGACAGGTCAGCTTTGATGACTTCAATGGTGGCCTTAAAATGTCCGCGCGCGAGGTCATGGATCTCGGAAATGCGCGTGAAAAATACGCTCGTGGTTTGTCCGTTTCTATACAAGAACAACAAATTGATGAACATTTCTTTGAGCGCTTCAATCAAATATTGGAGCCTCATCGAGCGGGAACAGTGCCAGTTAATGTATATTATCAGCGCAGCGATGCGCGGGCGCGAATAGCACTGGGTGCCGAATGGCGAGTAACGCCAACCGATACATTACTTGACGATTTAAAGCAGCTACTTGGCCAGGGCCAGGTAGAACTCGAATTTAACTAATTCAGTTGTCAAACAGATGACAGCTGACCAACAAGGATTCATAGATGAGCCTGAATTTTCTTGAATTTGAAAAGCCTATCGCTGAACTGGAAGCAAAAATTGAAGCATTGCGCGACGTTTCTCGTCACGGCGGGGATGCTTCTGTTGATCTGGATAAAGAGATCAAACAGCTTGAAGACAAAAGCCTGGAACTGAAAAAGAAAATCTTCAGTGATCTGGGGGCATGGCAGGTGGCTCAGCTTGCAAGACACCCACAGCGTCCATACACGCTGGACTACGTTGAACACGTGTTTACGGAATTTGATGAACTGGCCGGTGACCGCACTTATGCTGACGACAAAGCAATTGTTGGCGGTATTGCGCGTCTTGAAGGTCGCCCGGTGATGATCATCGGTCATCAGAAAGGTCGCGAGACGAAAGAAAAAGTGATTCGTAACTTTGGTATGCCAAAGCCGGAAGGTTACCGCAAGGCGCTTCGCCTAATGGAAACGGCTGAGCGCTTCAACATGCCAATCATTACGTTTATCGACACAGCAGGTGCATACCCAGGTGTTGGTGCTGAAGAGCGTGGTCAGTCTGAAGCAATCGCAAAAAACCTGAAAGTGATGTCTGGCCTTAAAGTACCAGTTATCTGTAACGTTGTCGGCGAAGGCGGTTCAGGTGGTGCACTGGCAATTGGCGTGGGTGACTACGTAAATATGCTTCAATACTCAACTTACTCGGTGATCTCACCAGAGGGCTGTGCGTCTATCTTGTGGCGTGACTCTGATAAAGCACCACAAGCAGCAGAGGCGATGGGTTTGATTGCTCCTCGTCTTAAAGAGCTGAAGTTGATCGATGAAATCATCGATGAGCCTCTGGGTGGCGCACACCGCGACAAGATTCAAATGGCAGAAAACATGAAAGCAACACTGGTTCGTCAGTTAGAAGAACTGGAACAGCTTGACCATGAAACTCTGCTTGAGCGCCGTTTCCAGCGCCTGATGAGCTACGGTTACTGCTAAGCGAGTCATTTAGATATAGAATAAAGCGAGCATTTAGCTCGCTTTTTTATTTTGGAATTCCCGTGCTAGAAACCGAATTTAACCGCCAAATTCATCAACATACTCAACCACAAGGAAAGATCGTACTTGCCTTGAGTGGTGGGCTGGACTCCAGAGTTCTGTTAGAACTGCTGGCAAGGTTCAAGAGAGATAACCCCAACTGTGATGTCAAAGCGGTCTATGTTCATCATGGTTTGAGTGCCAATGCCGACCAATGGGAAAACAACTGCAAAGAGTGGTGTGCTCAGTCTCAAGTGCCCTTTTCCTGTGAACGTGTTTCCTTAGATACTCAAAGTTCTGAAAGCCTTGAAGAGCTTGCCCGGGATGCTCGTTATCAGGTACTAGAAAAGCACATAAATGACGGTGATGTCCTACTAACAGGGCAGCACTTGAGCGACCAAAGCGAAACCTTTCTCTTAGCCCTGAAAAGAGGCAGCGGTCCGAAAGGGTTAGCAAGTATGGCGCAATCGGCTTCGTTTGGGCACGGAACACTTTTACGACCTCTGTTTAATGTGCCCCGCCATTCCATCGAGCGTTTTGCTCTAGATAATAAGCTCGAATGGAATCACGATGAAAGTAACGACGACACTCAATTTGACCGCAATTTTCTCCGCCATAAAGTCATTCCACAGCTTACTGAACGCTGGTCTGGTTTTGAAAAAGCGGTCCAGCGGAGTGCGACCTTGTGCGCCGAACAACAACTTTTGCTGGAAGAACTTCTTGAAAGTAAGCTGAATGAAGCGACAATGAAAGATGCAGGAATTTCCATTCCTTATCTGGCTGAGCAAAGCCACCTTGCGCGGGCTCAACTTATCCGGATGTGGCTTGAGCGACAGAACGCAAAGATGCCATCGCGCAAGCAGCTTCAGCTTATCTGGGATGAGGTTGCCTGCAGTCAGAGAGATGCCAATCCCAATCTGAAGCTGTCGTCTGGTGACGTTCGCAGGCATGATGACAAACTGTACTTGGTGTCACCTCAGAGAGACCTCTCCGACTGGTCACATATTCTCGAAGTCAACCAATCTCTCATCCTGCCTGATGGGCTTGGCCATTTGACTTTAAAGAACACCAACCTGAATCCTCAAGGCTTACTTTTGCGGGCGCCATTACAAAGCGAAAAGGTCACTGTGCATTTCTGTCCTCAGGGGCTCAGTGCTAAGCCTGTTGGAAGAAATGGAAGTCGCAAGCTTAAGAAGCTGTTTCAGGAATACGGAGTGCCCAGCTGGAAGCGTAGGCAGATGCCCATTGTGATGTATAACGACCACATCGCTGCCGTTGCCGATCTATTTGTTACACAAAGGTTTTGTGCTCCAGATTGTGAGCTCATTTGGGTTCACTAATCCAAATTTGTGCCACAATCGTAGAAAAATAAAACCCTAATAACAACATGGTGAAGCAATGAAAAATGTAGCAATAAGTTGCGCGCTTAGCGCCGCAATCCTGAGCGGTGGTGCCTACGCCGCTGGAGATGTAAATGCAGGCAAAGCGAAAGCTGCGGTTTGTGCAGCGTGTCACGGTGCTGATGGCATTGCCCTTATCGACGGTTATCCGAATCTGAAAGGACAAAACGAGAAATACATTGTCACTTCTTTGAAAGCGTATAAGGCGAATCAGCGCACCGGCGGTTTGGCTGCCGTAATGTCCGCTCAGGCAATGGCGCTTAGTGATCAGGATATGGAAAACCTAGCTGCTTACTATTCGAGCTTGAAGTGAAACTCGACATTATTAATGTGATCTTATGCCCAGTCTTGGATTCAGGACTGGGCATTTTCATTCTTATTAATAAAAGAAAAGGTATAACTGATAAGAAGGAGTAAAGCAGAGGTATTGTTCTGCAATCCTATTGTAAGGGGCTCAATTCAGTCTAAACTTTGAATTGGGATGGTATCAAACTAAATGGATATTAAAGGTTACTATCGAACGACAATAACGGACAACAAGGAGTGTTGCCATGAATTTAGATTCGTCACACCGTAAGCGCTTTTCATCTGAACGCATTGTTGCGCTTATTCTCATCGGCTACCTAGCTTTCCACTCACCGATATTGATTCAAGCTCTTTCTCAAACTGTACTTAAACTGATCCCTGCAACGATTATGGCTCTGACTTACATCAGTGGTTTACTGGCTGTCGCGGGTCTTTGGCGTCAAAGAACCTGGGGGTATTTACCAGTTTTGTTCTTTATTCCGGCGCTTACTTTGTTTTCTGGCGTATTGTCTTTTGACGGGAATGGAATACTTTTCAAAGACTTCATTCTCATGATGGCGAACATTGGCGTATTTTTGTTTGCAGCATGGGGATTAATGCAAAAAATGAATGCCGCTTGATTCGATTACGCAGTTTTAGCTGGCGTATCTTGATGTTACCTAGCGATGCAGTAATAATATCTGCAAACGAATACGTGAAGGGAAGACAATGAAAAAAATTGAAGCAATCATCAAGCCGTTCAAATTGGATGATGTACGTGAAGCGCTTGCAGAAGTTGGGATTACAGGTATGACTGTATCTGAAGTGAAAGGCTTTGGTCGTCAGAAAGGTCATACAGAACTGTACCGCGGTGCAGAGTACATGGTCGATTTCCTACCGAAGGTAAAGCTTGAGATTGTTGTTTCGGAAGACGTTGCTGACCAGTGCGTGGATACTATTATTGAAACCGCTCAAACAGGTAAAATCGGCGACGGAAAAATCTTCATCACGGATGTTGAGCGTGTAGTACGTATTCGTACTGGAGAAGAAGACGAAGACGCGATTTAAAGTCATCGTCTCGTTTAAGAATAAAGAAATGGAGCCTCGGCTCCATTTTTGTTGGAGTCAAAGATGAAAAAAACGGTATTAGGCGCTGGATTGGTTGCAGCATTCATCATGGTTGCCCATTGGTCTCTGTTTTCTGTTCCTGAAAAGCCTGTGTTGATTTCACTTGATTCTGCTATTCAGAGAACAGATGAAGTTTGCTACCAAACGGAATCGTCTGAGTCGATAGACCAGAACGGTTCACTCAATCTGTTAGTCTGGAACATCTATAAGCAAAACCGTGATAGCTGGTCTGAAGAACTCAGTGCTTTATCTGAAAGTGCTCAGCTGGTCATGCTTCAGGAAGTCAGCTTGAATCCTACCTTTCTAGATTGGTTAACAGAACATTCGTGGGCAAGCAATCAGGTCAGTGCCTTTAAGCTTTTTGAAACCAGCGCTGGTGTCCTCAATCTGGCTCCTCATTTTCCCTTACAGGCTTGTGCTTACACTCAGATTGAACCTTGGTTAAGATTGCCCAAGTCCGCGCTTTACGCGACGTACGCGCTTTCTAACGGTCAGACATTGGCGACAGTGAACATTCACGCAGTTAACTTCACCATTGGAACCAAAGAGTTTGAGGCGCAAATTGATGCGCTCAAGTCTGCCGTGGAGTCGCATCAGGGACCAATCATTGCGGGGGATTTTAATACCTGGAGTGAAGAACGAACTCAGGAATTGAAAAAGCGTGTGGAATTGCTTGGATTGAAAGAAGCCCGTTTCTCCCCAGATCAGAGGACTGAGTTTGTGACCGGATGGCCTCTGGACCATGTTTTTTATCGAGATTTGAATTTCAAAAGTGCAGAGGCACCGCTATCCGGTGCCTCTGATCATAGTCCTATGTGGGTGGAGTTTTCACTAGTTAAATAGTGCAAGACCCACAAGCATTGAATAAAACAGTAACCAGGGCAGGATGGCGATAGCCAGCGCTTGTCCTTTTTCGAACTCAGTCCACGCGCCTAATGCAGCGTAGCCAAGCACAATGTACCAGGGAAGCAGCAAAGGGAAGGAACTGGTAAAGAAATACCAACTATGATCGGGTGAAAGTTTGATTAACCCGTTCAGGCTATTCAGATCCGCTGCGTAACTGACAATTTGTCCATGATTCACTAGCAGGCTAATGTAGCTGGCTAAATCGCCCAGCACGGCAGGAAACAGCATCACACAGCTTGCCGCGACCCATTTCCAGTAACCCATCTTATATTGGCTTTGCTTCGTCGCGAGCGTAAACCAGAACCCCAGCAATAAAACCGCAAAGATACGCCCTGCCACATCCAGAATCACTTCGCCAGCCAGCAAGGTATTGCTGTTGATGAGTGCCTGCTGGTCTTCAGGAATCGTCATAGTGGCGATCAATTGTGATTTAAGCCACTCAAAATCGACCACATCAAAGTATGCCCCCCAAAACAGGAAAGGGCTAATCAACAATACGATGAAGGGCTGCCAACCCCAGATGCCTTTTTGGTACAGGGCAGCAAAACATTGTGTTGGAGAACGGAAAATGTCCACCAACATGATCAATGAGTTTTTAGAAGGGGTCATGCGCTTACCTTAGTCACGTCAACATACAACTTTAATTTCTGACCTGGTTGTAGGTATTTTGATTTATTCAAATCGTTCCACTTAACAATATCGCCTGTTTTCACTTTGAACTTAGAAGCGATACCGCTGATGGTGTCACCTGAACGCACTTTATAGAACACAGGACGAATGATTGCGCCGTCCGAAGAGTCTTTCCAAATGACCAGCTTTTGCCCGATTCGCAAGGTATCGCGTGGTCCCATGCCATTCCATTTTGCGAGCGACTTGTGGGAGACCTTATGCTTCTTGGCGATAGACCACAGGCTATCCCCCGACGCTACGGTATGGTTAAGCTTGTATTTTCCACGGGTACGGGACTGAGTTTTAGCCAGACGATTATCAGCGCTCAGAGCGTAAATGCTGTCATCTTTGGTTGATGTCGGGATCATCAGGTTTTGACCAACCCAAATGCTGGTGCTTTTAAGCTCGTTGGCAGCCTGAATCACCTTAGTGGTGGTATTGTATTTTTTCGCTAGTACGCTCAAGGTGTCACCGGATTTCACCTGATGGCGAACCAGCTTCATACCATTCCCACGGTTTTCCATTACACGTTTATTAAACTGTTCCACCTTTTCCAGAGGGAGTAAAAGGTGATGTGGACCATCTGGGGCTGTCGCCCACTGATTGTAAGCCGGGTTGTAGCTCTGCAGCTCCGAAACGCTTAAACCTGCGTACTTTGCGGCAATCGCTAAGTCTAACTGTTCTTTCGGGTTAACTTGCGCAAGAACAGGCTGGTTAGCAATTGCTGGAATATTGATGCCATATTTCTCCTGGTTAGCAACGATATCTGCCAGAGCTAACAATTTAGGTACGTAACCACTGGTTTCCTTTGGCAGAGACAAAGAGAAAAAGTCGATAGGCTTGTTGGCTTTCTTGTTCTTACGAATCGCACTGGAAACGCGTCCACCACCACTGTTATAGGCTGCGATAGCATGGTTCCAGTTGCCATCAAAACGTCGGTTCAGGCTTTCCAGATAATCGAGAGCGGCATCCGTTGAGGCAGTAACATCGCGTCTGCCGTCATACCAGTAGTTCTGTTCCAGCCCGAACATCTTTCCGGTGCCAGGAACGAATTGCCAGAGACCTGCAGCGCTGCCATGAGAATAGGCAAATGGATCAAATGAACTTTCGACGACAGGAAGTAAAGCGAGCTCCAGAGGCAAGCCACGTTTTTCAATCTTTTCAGTAATTAAGAAGAGGAAAGGCTCGGCACGTTTCGCAACTGTCTGTAAATGGCGCGGGTGTTTTAAATACCAGGTACGGTAGTAGTCTACTTTCTTGTGATCTGGGATTGGCATCTCAAGCTGCATCGCAATACGTTGCCAAACATCAAGCTGACTTTGAGGCGTCACTTCCGGAATTTCTTTGACCGTTTTTGTGTCCGCAGATTGGGTTTTTGACGGTTTTGAAGGGGTCGTAACCTGAGTGTTTTTCTGGTTAGTTTCCGGTTGTGTTTTATTGGGTGTTTCCGACGACGTTAACTGACACCCTGTCAGAAATAACGCCAACACCCAACTGTGCTTTAGTCTCATTGATGCAGCCTTTTAATTAAATGGCTGCTGATAATACTTGTCTCCCTATCCAGGTGACAAGCATCAAATCGTTAAAATTCGTTCTTCCACTCACGAAGGGCAGAAAACACTGCAAGCGGTGACTTATCCTGAGTGCGGTGAGAGACGGCTTTGATCACACTTTCTTCCTGACAACGGAGGAACGGGTTAATCCATTTCTCTTGTCTTAATGTGGTCGGAATAGTGGGTTGGTTTTGGGCACGAAGGCGATTAACTTCGTCGCGATACTCTTGCAATTGAGGATTATCTGGTTCGACTGCCAGAGCAAAAGCCACATTTGATGACGTGTATTCATGGGCGCAGTAAACCTCCGTTTCCTGAGCCAATGCGGATAGTTTGTTAAGGGATTCAAACATTTGAGCGAATGTCCCTTCAAACACCCTGCCGCAGCCTGCTGCGAACAGAACATCGCCACAAAACACTTTGCCATCGCCGACATAGCCAATATGACCTAAAGTATGACCAGGCAGCGACAAAACAAGGAAGGTTTCACCAAAGAGCTCTATCTGGTCACCATCGTCTACCGGAGTAGTAAGGGTAGGGATAGGTTCGCTCGAAGGTCCGACTATTTTGCAGTCTGGGAAGGCGCGGATCAGGTCTGAAACACCACCAATATGGTCATTATGATGATGGGTAATCAGAATCGTTTCCAACTGCAATCCATGTGATTGGATATACTCCATAACGGGAGCAGCATCACCCGGATCGACAACGGCACAACGCTGATCGCTATTTTGAATGAGCCAGATGTAATTGTCGTTGAATGCAGGTATGCTTTTGATGGTTAACATATTTGGAACTCCAGTCCCCAGATATTTAGACGGATTATTATGAAGCCAGCTCGTACATCACGCAAACTTGAACAGCCACATTCTTGGGAACAACTCAAAAATGGTCAGTGGGTCTCTGAATCTATCCAAATGCGACTGGATGAATGGTGCCCGAAACTGTTTGGTTATCATATGCTCAAATTGGGCGGGCTGAGTTGCGAACTGAGCAGCACCAACTGCAATATTCAGCATCAGGTCTTACTGGATATTGAAAACCCACTGCACAACGTGATTGCTGATGCCTACGACCTCCCTTTCTTAGAAAAAAGTTTCGATGCGGTGTTGATGGCGCATCAGCTCGACTACTGTAATGACCCGCATCGTCTGTTAAGAGAAATTGACCGTGTGATGATTGATGACGGGTATTTGATTGTCACAGGTTTTAATCCCATTAGCGCAATCGGGCTTTCAAGCCTTATGCCCTGGCGTAAAAATAACCTTCCCTGGAGTGGAAGAATGTTCACGCCGAATCGAATTCGTGACTGGTTAGGTGTCTTAAATTATCAGGTTGTGCATTCAGACAGTTATGCGCTATTGCCATTCGGGAAGTACCGCACATTATGGACCTGGATGGAAAATTCGATGGGAGACTGGGTTAGCCCGTTAGGCAGTTTGTACTTCATTGTAGCGCGAAAACGCACTTACCCACTGAAACCGATCAAACCCCATTGGCGACTGAAGAGAAACCTATCGCCAATTGGAGTGAATTATAGAGTGTCTTCGGAACGCCAGGATTAGCTTGGCTGGTAACCGGTATCTTCTTCGGTAGGCGCTTCTGCCGCCGTCCGTGCGAGTTCGTCGCAGATTTCGTTCTCTCTGTGCCCAGCGTGCCCTTTCACCCAGTGCCATTCAATTTCATGGCGTTCTGTCTCTTTGTCTAACGCTTGCCATAAATCGGCGTTTTTCACCGGCTTTTTATCTGCGGTTTTCCAGCCACGTTTTTTCCAGTTATGGATCCACTGAGTAATGCCTTGTCTTACGTACTGGCTGTCGGTGGTCAAAATGACGTGGCAAGGTTCTTTCAATGTACTCAGGGCGACAACAGCTGCCATCATTTCCATTCGGTTATTGGTTGTCTGCTGGTAGCCTTTAGACAGGTATTTCTCGTTTTCTTTGTACCTGAGTACGATTCCGTATCCCCCCGGACCTGGATTGCCTAGGCAGGAACCGTCCGTGAAAACTTCAACTTGTTTCGCCATGATTTGATACTATTGGTTGTTATTGCGAATTGAACATAGTCTGACACATATCTTTATGAATACCAGCAACAATTCTGCGCACCAGCGAATCGTGGTGCTCGATACCGAAACCACAGGTATGAACCGGGAAAGCGGTCCTCACTATTTAGATCACCGTATCATCGAAATCGGTGCGGTAGAAATCGTCAACCGAAAGCTGACCGGGAAGCATTTCCATGTGTACTTGAAGCCTGACCGTGACATTCAGCCAGACGCAATTCTGGTTCATGGTATTACCGACGAATTTCTGGTCGACAAACCAGAGTATCGGGACGTCCATAAAGAGTTTCTTGAGTTTATCGACGGTGCAGAACTCGTCGCGCACAACGCGCCCTTCGACGTCGGTTTCATGGACTATGAATTCGAGAAGCTGGATCCCACCATTGGCAAAACGGAGCAGTACTGCAAGGTAACCGATACCCTTGCCATGGCGAAGAAAATCTTCCCGGGCAAGAGAAATAACCTTGATGTGTTGTGTGAACGCTACGGTATTGATAACTCTCACCGAACGCTTCACGGGGCATTGCTCGATGCCGAAATTCTGGCAGATGTTTATCTATTAATGACAGGTGGGCAAACCACACTAAAATTTAATAGTGATGAGCAGGGTGACGGCGGTACTGGCGAAGCGATTAAGCGTGTTACTTCAGGCAGAAAGTCCCTTAAAGTTATTCGTGCTTCTGCCGATGAAATAGAAGCGCATGGTGCGCGACTGGATATTGTTGAAAAAGCAGGCGCTTGCCTCTGGCGTCAATAGGAGAGTGTATGTGGCGGATTTTGATTCCATTGTTGATGTTGTTTGCAGCCACCGCTGTAGGCAGTGAGGAATCGGAATCCTCCATACGGTTGTTAGATAACCGTTTCCGCGTAGACCCCACCATTTCTCAAGCCTCCTTTGTTATTTATCGGAAAAAGAACAGCCAGTCGGTTGTCTTGATCCGACCAGACGG
>NZ_AFWJ01000286.1 GCF_000222685.1 Vibrio nigripulchritudo ATCC 27043
GGATTTGGATGGTTACTCAGGCTACTTGAGTGGTCTGAAAAGCGGGAAAATTCATTCGCTCATTCACCCGTTCAGTGAGCTTTACATGAGTAAAGCTGCTTTGGCTATTTTGCACCAAGATGAGTTTTAGCTTCGGTTTCTGAGCAAGAACGGCAGATCATTGAGGCGTCTGTTCCTAAGACGTATGCCGTCGGTGAATCCAACCTGTCGCAGCTTTTTACACTCAATAAGAAAGATTGGGTACTAAAAAGTGCCATCGGCTACGGTGGACATGGTGTCACGTGCGGCTGGGAATGCGATGAAGATACTTGGCATCAAATCCTGTCAGACGCCGCTTCCCCTAACTCTTCCCTATTTATTCTGCAAAAGCGGGTGGTTGGAAAACGACAACCTGCCATATCAATGACGCCGAAAGGCGTGTTTGTCGAGTCTGACGAGACTATGGTACTTGGTGTCTTCATGCTCAATGACCTATTTGGAGGAGGCTGCGTCCGTCAGTCACTTTCAGGTAAAGGCGTGATATGCACAGCCAACCATGCGGCGTTAGGTGTCATGCGAGTTCAGAGAGACTAAAGTCTGTCAGTTTGTCGAATCTGCTGGTTCGTGTGATTCATTGAGCAACGGGCTTTTGAATAGGAACAAAGCCCCAACTCCAATCACCACACACAGCAGCCAAATGTTGATGAGCCCTACATAGGCTGCTCCAAACCCACATAGCAGTGACCCCGTCACACCACCGACTCGCATGACCAAGGAATTAAGAGAATCAATGGTTGAGCGAACGTTATCATCCGTTGCATGATGCAAAAGGTGGTTATAAGCAGATTTTCCTAAATGGTTGGTGAAGTCGTAACAAATAAACAATAGAACAAACAAAATCAGATCACCGGAAAGAGCAAAAACGGTAGCGGCAATGAGACGAAATGTCACACTCACCACCAATACCTTACCCATTTGCTGATTCAGTTTTTCTGTCATCCAGTTGGTAAATGCCGCTGCGGCACTGCCCAAAAACATGGTCACCGCGTAGGTAAAACCATAAACCCACTCTAACGGTTGTTCCCCTGCCAGAGCTTCAAATCGAACTGGCCAGAATTTTTCGATGGCACTGGCAATGGGAATGGTTAAGAACATGGCAAACAGCAAACGCCATAAAACTGGGTGTTTGGCAGCGATGACTCCCGTTCGGACTTGTTTGGGTATGGTGGTAAACACATCTCGCGTAAATGGTTGAAACTCTCTCTGTTCTTTAACCCACACCAAACCAATAGCAAAAACCAGAACCAGACAGATAAGACCAACACTCAAAGCAAAGTCATACAGAGTCCGATCATCATAGCCCCATTGATTACCGACAAACATGATACCTGCGCACAGCAGAGCACCGACAGCAGCAAAGAAACTGGTTCTAACCCCTACTCTTGCAAAACCAGTTTGCAGAGTCATATCCCCTTCACTTTGATTAAAAGTTTCGACAAACCATGCAGTGAGTGTGCCAGAGCTAATGGCGATACTCGCTCCCCATAAAAACATGGCAACGACGCCACCAGCAAAAGTAGGAAATAGAAGGAGCGTTAAATAGGAAGAAGCGCTAAAGGCAATCGAACCAAGAAATACTTTTTTCCGACCAACCTGATCTGCCAGCCCACCAGTCGGCAATTCCAGAAGCATGACGGTAATGCCCATGGTCGCCATGATCATCCCTATTTGGGGAATAGTCATGCCGAAACTCATAAAAATAGGTGTCATAACGGGTAATACGACGAATTGAGAGACGAAAAACAGCCCCATAAAAAGACCATAGCGATGACTGAGCTGCAATCGATTCATCTGGAAATCCTTCTCCCCACAGACAATTAGCACAAAAGCAATCAAAGAAGATTGCCAGATAAGATACTGATGATAAAGAGGTTGTTTATAAGCTTATAGTCAGCCGACAAAAGAACAACGTTTTGATCACATACAAAGCAACAAAATTTATCATTTTTTATAAAAATATATAACATCATTCTGAATGCATATTTTGGGATGATCGGTCAGGGAGACTACGTAATGGAAATGGCAGATAAGGTTCAGGAAGAGCACGTTTTTAAGTTCATACCGGGCATGGACTCCGCTCCTGAAATTGAAACCGTACTTGCCAGCGAACTCACTCCCAAAGAATTCTATGATCGATACGTGTCGCAAAATCAGCCCTGCTTAATCAAAGGGGCAATCAGCCACTGGGAGGCTATGGATAAATGGCAGGATCCTGAGTATCTCAAAGAAAAAAATGGAGACAGCCCAACACCTTATTATCCTCACATGAACTATGAAAGTGCAGAGAGAATGGGAGAAGGCAGAAAAGTCGAACCTTTTCATCATGTGCTTGATTTGCTTCGTTCCGGTACTGAGGAAATACTGAGTGCGCCGTCTGTCGTATTGAGTGAAGAGCCATTTAAAGTATTGGCTCCTGATACCAACGGTTATCGATTCTTGCCCAATCCGCCTAAGCCCATTGCTTATCCCAAATCCCGAGCTTTTATGTACAAAGGTGCCGGAACAGGCTGGCATTTTCACGTTACCGATGAAACGTTAATGAGCCAGGTGATTGGAACGAAAAAAGTCGGCTTGCTGCCACCTGACAAGCTAACCGATGACTTAGTATTTGATGCTTTTAAAGCCGATGCCTATTTGGAAAATGGGGACTGTTTTGATCAGAGTAAGTCAAACGCAATCAAACCATTTACTGCCCTAGTTGAGCCAGGTGACGCCATGTACATCCCACCATTCTGGTGGCATGGCATTGAACCCACTGACAATGAATTTGGAATTACCGTTGCTCAGTGCTGGCGTTCCCCTCTTCATGTGATGGGCGATCTTTCCTACCCCACAGTGAGAAAAATCTGGAAGAAAGCGTATACCGAACCGAGCAAAGTGACTTTTGCTATCACAGCGCTGGGCATTGCGAGTTTGGGAGCTCAATTGTGGCGCTGGATAACCAAACCTCTGCGAACATAGATATCGTAGATAGAGAAATATCAGATACAAAAACCTCCCATATTGGGAGGTTTTGCATTGAACCGTCTTTCTTACAAGAAGTGAATCGTCGCGTTCAGTGTGAATGAACCGATTGAACCCACATCGTTCTTGTTCACTTCAAACTGCTGGTATGAACCACCAACAGAAAGCATGTCGATAACAAAGTATTCTACGCCGACACCGTACATCATTTTAGTGCCAGAACCTTTTTTGCTGGAACCTTTGTCCAAATCGTAGTTGTGCATGCCGCCTTTCGCGTAGATATGCAGAGGACCAAAGTCGATGCTTGGCTTTAGTGCGGCGTAAACAGAGCTGCCTTCAATACCACCATCAAATTTACCGTGATTCCAGTAGCCTGCTTCTACACCGATGATAGGTAAAATACCGGTACCAACATGGAAGCTGGTTGCAGTCGCATTTTTGCTGTCCAGATCAGATTGACCTGCGTTTACACCACCATACAACCAAGAGTCTGCGTTAGCTGTTGTCGCTGCGCCCATTAATACCAAAGCTAAAAGTGTTTTTTTCATTTCGTACAACTTTACTTCTGATCGTGTGAAACGTCCCGCTCCACGCGTTTCCAATTACAACCATGATTCATCATGAATCACGAACATACCTAAATAACCTGACGACGGTGAGATTTACTCATACTCACCCAAGTCATTTGGGTATGGTTTTCAACCCTTGGGAAACTGTTGCTATTAAGGAAAACTCGAATTGTACCGAAGCACGATTATTTTAAGGTTAACAATGCGCTTTAGCCATACTTAGATGTAAAACTTCTTAAGTTTTTTTATGCTTTTAAAGCACTTTTATTCAGACGCTCAATAAAAATGCTGGCAAACGCCAGCATTTTAGATAACAGCTCAAATTTTCTTTACAAGAAGTGGAAAGTCGCCGTCACAGTAAAGGATGTGATGTCACTGTAGTTGTCACCACGGTTAAATGACTGCCATGAACCACCAAGGGACAGATTATCCACTAAGAAATATTCCGCACCTGCACCGTACATTAAGCCAGTCCCATCACCTGCGCCATCGTTGTCCCAAGAGTGCAGACCACCTTTTGCGTAAATGTGAAGAGGACCAAAATCAATGCTTGGCTTGACTGCCGCAAACAAAGAAGTGGTATCACGGCCATGGCTCCAGTAGCCAGCCTCCAAACCCAAAATCGGCAAAATACCGGTACCTACGTGGAAACCAAATGCCGTTTCTTTGTCGCCGCTGCCGAAATCAGACTGACCAAAGTTGCCGCCTGCGTAAAAAAACGAATCTGCGCTGGCTGTTGCTGCAATGCTCGCTAAACCCAGAGCCAACAATGTTTTTTTCATTTCCATTCCCTCAAATACGTGTTCAGAGAATAACAATTTATCCCCCGGTAAATTGACGTAACACATTAGAACAACGTCAGTATTTACGTCAGCTTAATTCCTTCTTGCAAAGAATAGACCATTATTATCGCTGGAATATCCTTAGCACTCAGAAATGGCGTTCTTAACACGTTTATCAGACACCGGATAAGGCGTACCTAACTGTTGAGCAAAGAAACTCACTCTGAGCTCTTCAATCATCCAACGCACTTCTTTCACGTTGTCCGGGATAGCCAAACCTTTCGGAATCTTGTTTAACAACTCTTTGTAGTCGTTGGTCACTGATTCAATTTTCAGCATGTGCAGTCGGTCTTTGTTTGGATCGATTGGCAGCTTTTCCATTCGACGCTCAATTGCCTTCATGTAGCGAAGAATGTCTGGCAGCTTCTTCCAACCACACTCTGTCGCAAAGCCTTTGAAAATCAAACCTTCGATTTGAGCTTTGATATCTGACAAGGCAAACGCCATAGTGAAATCGATCTTCCCTTTAAGCTTTTTGTTGATGTTGAAAGCCGTGGTCAGAATCGTTTCGACCTGCTTCGCAATGTCGACAACTGTGTCGTCCAGCTCCGCGCGAACGTGTTCCTTCAGGGCTTCAAACTTATCCGATTCCCAAACCAAGCCGCCCTGCTCTTCTATCAGCTTATCCACACCACAGGCAATACAGTCATCGATCAAATCCAGGACCTTGCCATAAGGGTTGAAGTAAAGCCCAAGCTTAGACTTGTTTGGAAGGTTCGAGTGCAGGTATTTAATAGGCGATGGTACATTCAGTAGTACCAGACGGCGCTGACCCGCCTGCATCGCAGAGATCTGCTCTTGCTCGGTTTCAAACAGCTTAATTTCAACGCTGTCTTTCGAGTCAACAATCGCAGGGTACGCTTTCACATCGTAACCACCGCGCTTCTGTTGATAGACTTTTGGCAGTTCACCGAAGCTCCACGTATGCAGACCTTGCTGCTCGATATCGTCATCCGCCACCTTTGATAAGGTCTCTTGCACCTTATCTTTCAGGCTTTCTTTTAGCTCGTGGAGATCTTTGTTCTCTTTCAGCTTGCGGTTGCGGTGATCGACAGCGCGGAACGTTACCTTTAAGTGCTCCGCTACCTGATCTAAATTCCAATCTTCACGCAGTACTTCTACACCCGTCATTCGGCGCAGCTCTTTCTCTAGCGAATCGAGCAATGGCGCTTCCATTGGAGTAGCACGCGCCAAGAACGCATCCGCGTAGTTCGGTGCTGGCACAAAGTTTTTGCGCAAAGTTTTTGGCAATGCCTTAATCAGGCTGACGACCAATTCATGTCTTAAGCCAGGGATCTGCCAGTCAAACCCGGCAGGTTCTACCTGGTTGAGAATTGGCAGCGGAACGTGAACCGTCACACCATCGCTGTCTTCACCCGGTTCAAATTGGTAGCTCAGCTTGAGTTTCAAACCGTTCTGATGCCAGAAGTTCGGGTAATCCAGATCGGTGATGTGGCTGGCGTCACCTTTGAAGAGCATCTCTTTTTCGAAGTTAAGCAGCTCGGCATTTTCTTTGGATGCCTTTTTCCACCAGGTATCGAAATGACGCCCCGATACCACTTCAGTGCCAACGCGTTGGTCGTAGAAGTCGTACAGCTCATCGTCATCGACCAGAATATCGCGGCGTCGGGACTTGTGCTCCAACTCCTCGACTTCCATCAGCAGTTTTCGGTTTTGCTTGAAGAAGGCGTGCTTGGTTTCCCACTCACCTTCCACTAGCGCACTACGAATAAAAATGTCTCGGCTCACCGTGCTATCAATGTTGGAATAGTTGACCAGTCGCTTAGGAACGATCGGCACTCCGTACAACATCACCTTTTCATACGCCATAACGGCGGCGCGTTTCTTAGACCAATGTGGTTCGCTGTATGTACGTTTGATCAAATGCTTGGCGAGTGGCTCAATCCACTCAGGTTGAATCTTGGCAATGATTCGCCCCCACAATTTGGACGTTTCAACCAGCTCAGCAGACATGATCCACTTAGGCTGCTTCTTGAACAGACCGGAAGCAGGGAAAATATGGAAGCGTGCGTTTCGCGCACCTTGGTAATCATTTTTCTCTTGGTCTTTCACACCGATATGAGAAAGCAAGCCCACCAATATCGCACTGTGAACGCCTTGATAACCGCCTGGCTCATCGTTCAGTTTAAAGTCCATCTCACGCATTGCCTGATGGATTTGGAAGTACACGTCTTGCCATTCACGAACGCGCAAATAGTTTAAATAGTCTTGCTTACACTGCTTGCGGAACTGATTGCCTGATAGCGCTTTTTGTTGCTTTTGAACGTATTCCCAAAGGTTCACAAACGTCAGGAAGTCCGATTCTTCATGGAAGAAACGGCGGTGTTTATCGTCCGACGACTGCTGTTTGTCTGATGGACGCTCACGCGGATCTTGAATCGACAACGCCGACGCAATGATCATTATCTCTTTCAGACAGCCGTATTTTGGTGCTTCTAGTACCATACGAGCCAAACGCGGGTCGATAGGCAGTCTGGCAAGCTGACGACCAGCGGGTGTGAGACGCTTCTTAGGGTCCTTCGCTTTGTCATTAATGGCACCCAGCTCTTCAAGCAGCCTGACACCGTCTTGAATGTTGCGCTTGTCTGGTGCTTCAACGAATGGGAAAGCCTGAATATCACCCAACCCAAGCGCAGTCATTTGAAGAATAACGGAGGCAAGGTTGGTTCGCAGGATTTCAGGATCGGTAAATTCCGGGCGCGATTCGAAATCTTCCTCAGAATAAAGACGAATACAGATACCCTCTTCCACACGACCACAGCGACCTTTACGCTGATTCGCACTCGCTTGAGAAACAGGCTCAATCGGCAATCGCTGCACTTTAGTTCGGTAGCTGTAACGACTGATTCTCGCCGTACCCGGATCAATAACGTATTTGATGCCCGGAACCGTCAGCGAAGTTTCCGCGACGTTAGTAGCTAGGACGATACGTCTGCCTGCGTGAGGCTGGAAGATTTTGTTTTGTTCACCAGCTGAAAGGCGCGCGTACAAAGGCACGATTTCTGTGTCACGGAGATTTCGCTTATTAAGCGCATCTGCGGTGTCACGAATTTCTCGCTCACCGTTCATGAAGATCAGGATGTCTCCTAATCCTTCGTCGCACAATTCATCGACCGCTTCGAATATGCCTTCAAGCTGGTCACGATCATTGTCGTCATCACCAGAAAGCGGACGATAACGGGTTTCTACCGGGTAGGTACGACCGGAAACTTCAATAATAGGCGCATTGCTAAAGTGCTTAGAAAAACGCTCAGGATCGATGGTTGCCGAGGTAATGATGACTTTCAAGTCTGGGCGACGTGGAAGCAATTCCTTCAGGTAACCCAAAATAAAATCGATGTTTAAGCTGCGTTCGTGCGCTTCATCGATAATGATGGTGTCATATTGATTTAAGAAACGGTCGTGCTGGATTTCCGCCAGTAATATACCGTCGGTCATCAATTTGATTTGGGTGTTATCTGAAATCTGGTCGTTAAAACGAACTTTGTAACCTACAAACTCGCCGAGCTTGGTTTCCATCTCTTCCGCAATACGGTTAGCCACCGATCGCGCTGCCAGCCGGCGTGGCTGAGTATGACCAATTAATCCGAACTTTCCACGACCAAGTTCCGCACAAATCTTCGGAAGCTGAGTTGTCTTACCCGATCCGGTTTCACCTGCCACAATCACGACTTGATGCTCTGCGATTGCCGCGGCTATGTCGTCTTTCTTCTGGCTTACAGGCAGGATTTCTGGATATTCGATGGTCGGTTGGTACGCTGAACGCTGCTCGGCGGTCATCATGGATTTTGCGATATCCAATGCAATGTCGTCGAATGCCGCGAGTCTGGATTCTTCTTTCTTTATTTTACTTGCACCCTGAATTCGTCGCGAAAAACGAAAACGGTCTTTAATCATGCAATCTTTGAGTGCAGCTCTTAGCTTGGATGGGCTGTTTGGAACGTTGCCAGCTGCATTTTGCTGTGACGAGGTCAAAGCGATACCTTCTTATTTTTAATTCTCTCGATAAAACTGGCGCGAATTGTATCACAACTGCGCGAAAGTCACCTCATGGTGGAACCAAAGGCGATGTCAGGAAATTTTACGCAATTTCGGCTAGTTAGATCTCTTTACGCCCCCTCTAACAACAATTGTTAAATTGAAAAATACGCATGAGTAAATCTACACGCAATTTGAGATTACCTCTCGCAAAATGACAGAACGCGAGCTCACATACTTGAGTGAGCATGTAATTTAGCGAGGAAAAAATACGAATATTCATAGAGTTAAATTGGTAGATCACAGTTGGCTTGGATTCTGCTTAGTAAGAACTCAGTCTCCCATTTTTACAAGCAGAGGTAATCATCATGCAACCATTAGTCAGTGTCGTTATTCCTACTTATAACTGCCTTGATTATCTATCCAAAGCGATAGGCAGTGTACTTGAGCAAGATTTGGAGGAGCTTGAAATTCTGGTGATGGATGATGGTTCCACAGATGGCACTTTCGCCTGGCTAGAGAAAATCGCCGAGCAGCACCCGCAGATCGTTCCTGTCAGGCTCGATCACGTTGGTGTGGTTGCGGCGAGAAATCACGCAATCGAAATGGCTCGCTCCGAATACATCGCCTTTCTGGACGCGGATGATTACTGGCTTCCCGGAAAACTCAAGTGCCAGCTTAACTGGCACATGGCAAGTGAAGACCACGTTCTCAGCTTCACCAACTACATGCATTTCAATGAGGAAGGTAAAGAGATCATCGATTGTTTTGGCTACTGGAAAGTTTTCAATCACCTTCCGCATGCCAACCGCTTTTTCGATATCGATAATGCCGGAGACGAAATTCTTGCGACCAATAT
Source organism: Vibrio nigripulchritudo ATCC 27043 (assembly GCF_000222685.1). GTDB lineage: Bacteria > Pseudomonadota > Gammaproteobacteria > Enterobacterales > Vibrionaceae > Vibrio > Vibrio nigripulchritudo. Next base: position 9,273 of record NZ_AFWJ01000286.1, read on the forward strand.
GATAGGTACTTCCACGGTTGTTGCCAGACGAGACGCCCTTCTTAAAGTCGGAGGTTTTAGTAGCGAGCTGAAATCGGCCAGTGATTGGGATATGTGGCTGAAACTGGCGCAGTGCGGGAAAGTATCGGCGAATCCAAGAATTCAAATGCAGTATTTGATGAGAGCCGGATCCATAACATCAAACCGCTTGAATCGGCTCGAAGCGATGAGACGTATAATCACCAGCTACATAAACCGTTATCCAGCCTCTGACAAAGCATGTGAGCTTGCGTGGTCACGGCTTGAGGAAGGTTACGCGGAGTATCACCGCGAACAGGGAGAGGCAAAAAAGGCATTGCGTTGGGATTGGGTATCATTAAGACGCGCACCAGAATTCCGTAAGCTCAAGCACTTAAGCCGAGATTTGTACTACTTGATGCGATCTCCTTCTAGAGCGAACTAAGTGGCTAAGCCAGACAGTTGACCACCTAAATCACGACAAATCAGGAAATGGCAACTCGTCTGGTTCGACGAACTGTGCTCTTGCCTGGTCTGAAAATAGCGTCGTTTTGGTGTAATGGTGCAACAGAAGATCACTGTTTAAGAGCTCTGGATTCGCTTCAATATAATGATCGAATGACACACAGCCCTCTGACTTTTTCATAAAGCATAGAATTGCCATAATCCATGCTTTGGTGAGTGTTTCATGGTACTTACCTTCAGGCGCAATTCCATTGTGAGACAGTAGATTGGTCAACGAATTACGCATTCTGTCTAATGCTGATTCAAGCGACATGCCCGCTAAGTAAATGTAGCCCAGCCTAATATGCGCTTTGTGATTGAATTCTGATATCGGAAAACCACAAGACTCCACTTGCTGTAAAAAGATCTTGTCTTCCTGAGAAATGATGCTGTTCATATAACCTGCCCTTTTGCTTACTCATTTCCAGAATGCACCCTGAACCTATAGACGGGTCAATAGGTTATTCGACATTTCAGACAACAAAACTCATTCGAAAAATTTGAATGACTTAATCGTGAACAGCGTATTATCTTTGAGATTCGGTCTGCCTAGAATGACACCATCAAAACCAAAACAGATAAACAAAGGACGAAATGATGGCTCAAGTACTGATTCTTAAATCAAGCATTCTAGGTGCTCATTCTCAATCTAATGCTCTAATCGATGTGATTGCTGAAAATGCGACTGAATCAAATGTGGTTATCCGCGATCTGGCTGAAAATCCTCTCCCGATTCTTGATCACAACGTTTTGGCGGCGTTTGGCGGTGGAGAGGATCTGACAGAAGAACAGCAAGAGATTCTGGCTAAATCTGACCAGTTGATTGAAGAAATCAAGCAGTCAGACAAGCTGGTTATCGCAGCTCCGATGTACAACTTTACCGTACCCACTCAGTTAAAAAACTGGATTGATATGATTGCTCGTGCTGGCGTGACGTTCCAGTATTCGGAGAATGGTCCTGTTGGTCTGTTAACCAATGTTAAGGAAGCGACGGTTATTACAACACGTGGCGGTGTTCATAAAGACACAGAAAATGACATCGTGACAAGCTACCTGAAAACCACTCTAGGTTTCGTTGGCATCCACAATGTGAATTTTGTTTACGCTGAAGCTCTGGGTATGGGTGAAGAAATTGCCGCTAAAGGCATCGAAAGCGCAAAACAACAACTTCCTACACTTTAATGCATTAGGGTCTGTTGACCTTTCGCGGTTAAATTTTGTTCGAATTCTATGTGTTTTAATCGCGGCGCAAGGTCTTTAGCTTAGTCATTCTAAGCAAATACCTTGCAACAAAGAGTAAAGCACATAGAAACGAACCCTTTGGGCAGCATTTGTGGCTCCTTTCTACTGTGTTACCGCTTATTGATGTAGGGCGACTACACCGAATAAGCGCTGCCTTGTATAAAGAACCCACAAATTGCTGCAAAAATCAGCTCGAAAGGTCAACAGACCCTAGTTTCTTAATACACCTTGTCTCTTTGCCCACCTTATGGTGGGCTTTTTTATTTGTCTGAAAGTAATAGGTTTTGTTCAGACTTAATTGCCTGTTAACCCACTTGCATTATTATCGTTCGGTAGCCTTATGACACATTCTTAAACAACACGCTTCTAAAGCTTAGGGTCTACAATGAGTTTTACTGAACAAGAAATCCATGAGATTCACAACGCTATCCAGCCATTTGACGACGACACTGAGATCGCAGTAGCTAAGATTCAAAGTGATCAGGTGGCATTTTATGGTGCGAGAAACGAATCTGGAACTCCTCACGCGGTTGAAAACTTTGCGTCGGTATTCGAAATTGGTTCGATAACCAAAGTTCTGACCTGTCACTTACTTGCCAAATCCGTTCTTGCTGGGGAAATTGCGCTGGATGAAGCAATTAATCATCACATCGCAGTACCCTTCAGGAATAAACTTTCCATCACCTTCAAAGAACTCGCTAGTCATACTTCTGGGCTTCCTCGTTTGCCACCCGGTTTGATTTGGGGCGCGCTTTTTAAAAACGCTAAGAACCCCTACAGAGATTACCTGGAACCCCAGTTGCTGTCTTACCTTGAGCATAAACTCAAACTAAAAGGCAAAGGAAAGTCCATTTATTCAAATCTCGGCATGGGCTTGCTCGGCTACACGCTCGGTCAGCACTCCAATAGAACCTATGAAGACTTACTTCAAGAGTCGATTTTTAAACCCTTGGACATGCACAATTCGACGTCTCAACTGTCCTTGGTCCAATCAAGATTAGTTCAGGGGTTAAATAGCGCCGGAAAGCCAACGCCAAATTGGGATCTTGGAGTTTTGGCTGGCGCTGGAGCGGTGCTTTCTACAGTAGAAGACTTTTCAAAATATATCTTGTGGTGCCTAAAAGAAGATAACGTCATTTTTGAACTGCAAAGACAGCCAGTCAGCACAGAGCATGGGGCGCGCATCGGTTTAGGTTGGGTAATTCTGGGGGAACCAGATGAGAAAGAACGCTATTACTTTCACAACGGTGGAACTGGTGGCTATAGCTCGTGCATGATGATTGATATTCAGGAAAAGACTGGATACGTCGCGCTATCCAACATCACGGGGCTACAAAAACGAAAAGGACCCGTGTTGGACAGACTTGTCGACACGTTAATCAAAGGTCACCCAGTTTCTTAGAGTGACAAAGGCGAGTTTTTGGCTCGCCTTGTGGTGTGTGCCGCTTACACATAGCACTTAAGTAATAACCTACAGTGCAATCCGCCTGTAATTGTCTGTTTGTTGGAGCAGTTCAGTAATGATTTCTAAAACTCCCCCCTCATTGTTTGTGCTTTTGGTCACCCGGTTGGATGCTTCCTGAATAGCAGGTTCAGAGTTTTTCATTGCGACTCCAACTCCGGCAGTTACCAGCATCGAGAGATCGTTATAACTATCGCCCACCGCTATCACGTCGTTCCAGGTTAAGCCAAGTTTTTCAATATGAGTCGCTAAGGCAGCGCCTTTGGTGTTGCCTTTTCGTGCAAAATCAATCCGGTTGATCCATGAACGTTCACCGATAAAGTGCTGGTTTATTAACGGGTGCCCCATGAATTTTTCCATTTGTGGGCTGTTCCCTTCCACCACAAATTTCCAAACATGGTTAGCATTGTGAATAACAGCTTTGAAACTGCTGCAAGGTTTGATTTGAGGTCGGATACTGCGTTTGATGTTGTCCGCCCAAAGCTGAAGAGAACGCATGTGACCGCTCTTCGAAGACTTGTGGTACGCCATCATCTCATCGACATAAACCACCAGCTCTAGCTGGTAATGCTCCGCGATAGAAAGAAATTCCAACGCTAATTCTTTGTCTATATCTGAATGGCTGAGCACTTTAGCCTGAGCGTAATCGTACACGTAAGTGCCATTACAGCAGATCGTTGGCGTGTCTAACTGCAACTGCGAGTAATAAGGCAATGCAGCCGTGTGATGACGCCCGGTCACCAGCATAACGTGACAACGATTTTTCAGAACCCGAATTGCGTTGATCACACTGCTTGGGATGTCTCGCCTGTCGGTGAGCAGTGTGCCATCCATATCAAGTGCCAGTAGTTTACTCATTCTCCTCTCCCTAAATTTTTGTCTCTTTCCCGATATAAACATCGCAAGGTACTTGCAGTCATACCGAGAAGTATCCCCTCACCTTGGCCAAATACACGAAGTGAGTTTGATCAATATTGCGTATTGAAAAATATAGAGGTCTAAACTGAGTAACCCATATTCATACATCAACAAAGTCAGACCTATATTGAAAATTGAATCTTAAAAGTGAATCCATACCCAAGTAACCCCAAGGTGTTGGGGTCAGCGTGAATTAACTGGATCTAATATCTATTGCCCGTAATAGGCATTTTCCCCATGTTTTCGGAGATAATGCTTATCCAGAAGTGGCTGCTGCATTGAACCGAGTTGAGGCGACAACTGACGCGAAAACAACCCCATGTACGCCACTTCCTCCAGCACAACAGCATTGTGAACCGCACTACTCGCATTTGTTCCCCAGATAAAAGGGCCATGGGAATTGACCAGTACTGCTGGCATCTGATTCGGATCCAGTTGGCGGCGTCCAAATGTCTCTACAATGACCTGCCCTGTTTCCCACTCATAATTCCCCGCGATTTCATCTAAAGACATCTGGCGTGTGCATGGGATTGAACCATAGAAATAATCGGCATGAGTCGTTCCCCACGCAGGGATATCGAGCCCCGCCTGCGACCAAATCGTTGCGTGACGTGAATGCGTGTGAACAACCCCTCCAATGTCAGTGAATGCACGGTACAGGCATAGATGTGTAGGGGTGTCTGATGAAGGTTTCTTGTCACCTTCGATCACCTCTCCTGTCTCCAAATCGAGTATCACAATGTCACTGGCTTTCATGACGTCATATTCGACCCCGGAAGGTTTAATTGCGATGACGCCACGTTGACGATCAACAGCACTGACATTTCCCCATGTGAAGGTAACCAAGCCGTGTTTTGGAAGCGCCAGGTTGGCTTCAAGTACTTCCTCTTTTAGCGATTTATACATTCCATCCTCCCTGAACCATTTTCTCTTCCATCCAACGTCTGGCTTTGATCAACTCCTGCACAGGCTCATCTGCTTTTTCAGTCCACATTTCTATCAGGAAGCTTCCGCGGTAATTCAAACGCTTTAACGTTTTAAATGCCTGCACAAAATCCACGCAACCCTCTCCAAATGGAACATCTCTGAACTGACCCGGGCACGTATCGGTCACGGCATAGGTATCTTTAAGGTGTAGTGCGGCTATCTGATCAATACCCAGTTCAAGCTCCGCCGTTACATCGTTCCCCCAGGCTGACAGATTCCCCACATCTGGGTAAACCGTAAACCAGGGAGAATTGATTTTTTCCTGCCATGCTTTCCATTTGGTAATCGAATTCATAAACGATGTGTCCATGATTTCCACCGATAGCATGACCTGAGATTTCGCCGCTAAGTCGACCGCCCACTTTAGCCCTTCTTCAAACCTTGCAAGCGTTCCTTCGTCTTGTTCCTCGTAATACACGTCGTAACCAGCTAGCTGAATGGTGCGTATGCCAATGTCCTGCGCGAGAATGATGGCTTTTTCCATGATTGAATAAGCTTGTTCTCTAATCTTTGGATCATGGCTGCCAAATGGGAACCTACGATGCCCAGACAAACACATGGACGGAATGCGAATACCGCTTTCTATAATGGTATTGGTCAACGCTTTGCGTTCTTGTTTTGTCCAGTCTAATCGAGACAGTCTCTCGTCCGTTTCATCAACGGACATTTCAACAAAGTCGAAATCGCATGCTTTCGCTAAAGCCAGCCTTTCCGACCAGCTCAACTGTTTGGGCAGTGCCTTTTCATAGATACCTATCGGAGGTATTCCATCTAAATCATCATAATTCATGTTATTCCCTCCAGAGAGATGACAGGGTTTCTTTGAAATCCATGGCCGCTTTTCTTGGGTCGGGTGCGGTTAAAAGTGCCCTGCCAGCGATAAAGGTGTCGATTGGAAGATGACGGAAGGTCGGCAGAAGCTCAGGGGTGATACCTCCTGTTACTGACATCTTGAACCCTACGTCACACATCCTTTGTAACCAGTCTAAATCTTCCTGATGCCAAGTCTGACCGGCAGCCTGAGCATCTCTTCCTCTGTGATAAATGGCTTGCGAGATCCCGAGTTTTCTCCATTCCTGAGCCTGCTCAAAAGTCCAGTCTCCGAACAACTCAATCTGGATGTCACCGTTATGCGCTCTTGCAACGTTCAGAGCACTTTCCATTGTGGCTAAAGGCGCAGCACATATAACCGTCAGTAACGAACCACCGGCCTTGAACGCCATTTCCCCCAAATCCTTCCCTGCATCGGCAAGTTTCATGTCGACTACTAATGGCTTTTCCGGATGCTGGGAGCGAAGCGATCGGACAACCGACATGCCTTCGGAAAAACAGATTAGGGTTCCTGCTTCCAGCACATCCACTACTGGCGCTAACGTCTTCGCGGCATTAAGTGCTTCGGCTTCGGTCGTTACATCCAGTGCAACCTGTAATTTTGGAATCATGACAATCCTCCTGATTCGGATTTGCCTGTGATCGGGTGTTGAAGTCCCTCTTCAAGTTTTGCCAGAGATTCGACGTACACCCGGTATTTGTGTTTCTTCGCTTGATACTGTTCGTAGACATCTGAGTCTGGTGAGACCTTGTTAACCTTGACATCCATCACCGACATGGCTTCGTCTGTCGAGGCGTAAGCCTGACTGCCAACCATGGCGACAATTGCCGCACCAAAACAGCCTGTTTCTTCAATTTGTGGAAGTAACACCGGAAGCCCGCTTGCGTCTGCCAGTATCTGCATCCACTCCTTTGAGCGCGCTGGACCACCACACACAATCAAGTGCGTGAGATTTGGGTATAGAAGCCTGACATGATCGAGGTGGAACAAATGGCTGAACACCACACCTTCATAAATCGCCTGAAAAACCTGTGGTTTGGTGTGGAGTGACTGCATGCCATAAAGCCCGCTCTTCACGCCCAGACCTGCATTTGAACCATAAAGAAATGGGGCAAACAGAAGCTCAGAGCTCAACTTCGGAAGGTCGCCAACAGAGCGATTGATCACTTCAAAGTTTTCATCACCAAACAAATCGGTAAACCACTCTAGGTTGCCAGCCGATGTAGGGCTGGCGTCATGTGTGATGTACTGACCTTTTTGTGCATAGTGTCCAAACACATGAGGTTTGGCTTCTGGATTACGAATATCAAACAGATGGTCTGTGACCCCTGTAGTGACCGACCAGGTCCCCATAGTTAGGGTCAATGCACTGTCATCCCTAACGCCAGAACAAATGGCGGTTGCAACGACATCAAATACACCACCTACAACTGGAGTCCCTTCCCGAAGCCCCGTTAGCCTGGAGGCAGAAGAGCTAATTTCCCCTGCAATATCTGTTGCACCAATTATGGGTGGCAGCGCTTCCATCACTTCTGGAATACCCAATGTGTCTGCCAGAGATTGATCGTAATCCTGAGTATCAAAGTTGTATAAATTTGATTCCGAAATATTGGTGATTTCGCAGTGCTTTTCACCCGTCAGGCACCATCTCAAATAGTCGTGACTCATGAACACAGTGCCTATCTGCTCATACTGCTCTGGTCGATTCTCTTTTATCCAACGGGCAATGGATACAGGGTGCCCGGTCCATAACGTTTGTCGGGTTTTCGGATGAATAGACTGTGGAATCCCCTCTTTCTGCCAGCGTTTAACAATGTCAATTGAACGCTGATCGGCCGACAAGATCGCCCTTTCCATAGGTTCATCGTTTTTATCTAACAAAAACAACCCTTTCCCCTGAGCAGAAATCCCGACACTTTGGATCTGAGCCGCATCGACACCCGTTTTCGCTATCACCTTTTTGATCACTGAGCAGGTCGAATCCCAGAGTTGGGTGGTACTTCTTTCCACCCAGCCAGAGTGTTCAGAAATCAGTTCAAGGGATTCACGCTCGACACCAATTTCTTTGCCACTCTTGTCGTATAAACCGGCTTTGAGGTAAGTACCTCCGCAATCAATTCCCAACCAATAACTCATCTTAGTCATCCCTTACGCCGTCACAGGTCTAGAAAACGAATATAGTTTGGAGCAGGTATATCGATGATTTCATCCGTCATTGAGATCAAACCGCTTTCAATGTCTCTTGAGAAAACAATCACATTGCCCGTATCCTGATTAGACACAACAGCGGCATGACCGCAGGGAGAAATGGCAAAGTGGCGCGGGAATTTACCGCCTGTAGAAGTGATATCAACGAGATCTAACTTACCGTCCTCCAACACTTTAAACACTGCTATAGAGTTATCGCCCCTGTTGGATACATATAGAAATTGAGCATCCGGTGATAGCTTTATCTCTGACACGTAACTGATCTGATCGTGATTCTCTAGCGTCGACTTATATTGGAACGGTATCAGACGCGGTTTTATCTCTGATGGGTCAGAGCTATCGAGCTGCGCGGCGCAGACTGTATTAAACAATTCATTTGAGACGTAGCAGATGTCCAGCGTTGGGTGCATTGCCATGTGTCGTGGACCAGAGCCAGGTTCAAACTCTATCCAGGTTTCACGGGTCAAAGTTCGGCTTTGTGCATCCCAGCGGTATTGGAAAACTGCGTTTTCTCCAAGGTCAGGAATGAACACCCAGTCATGCCAGAAGTGAGCACAATGCGCGTGAGGACCAACCTGACGATTCCCCCAGTGATCTTCACGATTTTCAACCTGGCGCCACTCTGTCTCAGGGCGGTAGTACTGCTTGAAGGTCTGAATAACTTCGCCCAGCCGACCTTCGGCATCAACGGCAACAACATCAATGATGGCATCCCAGTAATTGATCACTATTGCCGCGTCGTTGTTTGGGGAAAACGACACATAACAGGTCGATTTTCCGTTTGCCTGAAAACTGGACAGCTCTTTCAGGCTGCCATCTTTCTGCACTTCGTATTGAATGACAGTTCCGTTTTCTCGAATGGTTTCGAGGATTGCGTAAAGGTATTTGCTGTCTGCACTCGGAATCAGTACCGCTGGGTTGAGAGATTCTACCGAGTTATTCACTACAAGCTTGCCTTGTTGAGTCAAAGTAGCGCAGTACATCCCCTCGCCCGGAACTGGAGAATAAGGTTGGTGTGCGAGTGCGTCGATGTCACTGTATGTACCAATAACAAGCTGGTAGTCTTTTTCTAATTTCATATTAATACCTTAAATAAACTTTATAAATTCAATCTATTAGCCTTTAACTGCACCAGCAGTCATGCCCGTAATAATTTGCTTTGAAGCGACGAAGGTGAAAATGATGGGTGGGACAGCAAGCAACATCCCCGTCGCCATGATGACGCCCCAGTCAATGTCGTATTCGGTTAAAGAGTTCACGATGGTGACCGGAACAGTTCTCGTGTCACGTTGTAACAAGGCATTAGCCAGAAGAAACTCGTTCCACGCGATTCGGAAAGTAAAGATGGCCGCGGCTGCTAAGCCCGGTTTTATAATGGGCAACACCACAAGGAAGAAGATTTGAAGTGGACGAGCGCCATCCACTTTCGCTGCCTCTTCTAATGGCAGTGGAACCTGCACGATAAAGCTCTGGAGAATCCAAATAACAAAGGGAAGATTCATGGCGACGTACAGCAAGATGATCCCGCTGTATGTTCCGTCTAATCCGTAGTCGAACGTCCAGATCCCGAAAACAGGCACCAAAAGAACCGCTGGCGGCACCATACGCATCATCAAAGTAGTCAGAGAGACCACGCCTCTTCCCATAAACTTGAAGCGAACCAGAGCGTAGGCTGCCATGCACCCTATGGTCAGGGTGATCACGGTGGAAACAAGAGCAATAAATATGGAATTGCCCAGTGATCGTGTGAACGTTGGACTGCAGAAATCTACGTGGTCAGGCGTGTACCAGAGCACATCACACAAGACCGTTTCGTAATTTTTTAAAGTCGGTGTGAAAAACAGGCTGCTGCTGTCATTCATTATGTCTACGTTCAGCTTGAACGAGGTCATGATCATTAGCATGATGGGTCCGATTGACATCACGATCAACGCGACCAATAAGGCATAAAATGCAGGGTTCTGCCTGTTCTCTTTATCTTTGCTCATTGTTCTTCTTCCTTATTTGCCTGCGCTTGTTTCTCGATCCTTTTCTCGTTGACTTTGTTGTAAATAAACATGGCTAAAGTCAGAACGAGGAGCACAATCAACAGTAGGTTTGACATCGCGGCTGCCACACCCAACTCTCTGAATTCAGAGGCTGTTCGGGAAATTCGGAGCGCAAGAATCTCAGTTGATAACCCGGGGCCACCATTGGTCATCACCAATATCACTTCAAGTACTTTAAAGGCGTCGATGAGCCTGAGAAGTAAGGTCACAATAAGCACTGGCATCATCAGAGGTATCTTGATGTACAGAATTTGTTGCCATTGCGTCGCCCCATCAATTCTTGCAGCTTCTAACGTCGACTTTGGTAAAGACTGCAAGGCAGCCAGAGAAAGAATGAAAATAAAAGGAGTCCACTGCCAGACATCTGCGATAATAATGGATGACAATGCCCAACCTGAATCTGATAGCCAGGGAATGGATTCAAAACCCAGAGTATTCAATGTTCTGTTAAATATGCCAATGGTTGGGTGATACATATATCGCCACATTAATCCCACAACAATTGGGGCAATCATCATTGGCAATATAAATATGGTTCTTAACAGGGACATCCCTCTTATATTTCTGTCCAATAATAAGGCGAGACCAACACCAATAAACATTTCAAGAATAACAACGACACTTGCAAACTTTAACGTCACGCCTAATGACTCACGAAAAGAGTCATCTTGGAATAGGTTTATATAATTTTTAAATCCTACCCATTCAGCTTCACTTATTAATTGACTGGGGTTCCAGTCTAAAAAACTCGCATACATCATGTAAAATATTGGATATAAAAGCCCAAATATTAATGCTATTCCAGCCGGAGCCAAAAATAGATATGGAGTCATGCGATTTAAATTATCAGCTTTCATTAAAATATACCGAGATTACAAAGGCTAGAGTTCATACCGAACGTAATAAAACGACGATATAATCTCTTTATCTCAAATTACCCGAAGGGAGTGAGTCGGGGATACACCCAAGCAGTCGATTAATCCACTTGGGCATATCACTATTTATTCCAGGTTATTTTTCACTCCAAGAATAGTAGTTAGCGTCAGCCATTATCTTTTCTGCTCGCTCCGCTACTCCATCAAGTGCCTCTTGAATGTCCAGATCTTCGGTCAGTACCTTAGACAAAGTGGTACCTAAATCTGAATTGATTTTTCCCCATACTGGAATGATTGGTCGCCAGTCAGGATCCGCATGTTTAAGTGCAGTACCAAAGGTTGCCATGTGAGGGAATTTCGCGTTCACGTCATCATCGAAGTGAGTAGAGTAACGGGATGGGTTACCACCAGCCAAAGCGATCATTTTGTCTACTTTCTTCGAGGTTAGCCATTGCATCAGAAGGAAGGCCGCTTCTTTATTCTGCGCGTTTTTAGGAATACCGATTCCAAATCCGCCAGTCTGCGAGCCTCTGCGAACACCCATCGGATGCGGTGCCCAGCCGACCTTACCAACCACTTTAGATTTAGTTGGGTCATTCACTTGACCAGCAAACACTGTAGAGTCGAGGAACATTGCAGACTGCCCTTGCAAGAATGAGGTTCCTGCTTCTGCAAAACCAAATGTTTTGGCTCCTTCCGCTCCACAATCAACAATTTTCTTCAGCGCTTTTGCCGCCGCGACGCCCTCTGCATTGTTAACGATTGGCTTCCACTGGTCGTCGAAGATACGACCGCCTAAAGGTGCCAGGTGAAGTAAAAACGCATGCGACGCGTGGTGACCAGAAGCCGCTCGTGAAGCCAGTCCACCCATACCCGGTTCTAGCTTTGGAATCTCACACGCCAGGTACAGTAATTCTTCGTAGCTTTGAGGCACTCTCAGTTTGTGTTTCTCGAATATGTCTTTTCGGTAACCTAAGATAGAAGTCTCTGCACCGAATGGCAGGCCAAATAGTGAACCTGTAGGCCCTTTAAGATAGCCTTTTTTACCGCCGGCAACGCCGATATTCGCGACATAACCGTCGATCAAATCTTCTGCATCAAAGTTAGGATCAGCCAGAAGCGGATTCATGAAATATCTCGCCAAATTTTCTAGTTGATCGGCATAAACATAATCAGCTTTTGAAAATACAACGTACGCAATTAAATCGTAATCGCCTTTTCTTTTTGTTAATTCCAGTGTTTGCTTTTCGCGCATTCTCAGATATTGAAGTTGGTCGACTTCTACTTTGATGCCCGTTTCTTTAGTGAATTCCGGCAATACTTTCATTACCGCATTGTAATGCGGGTGCGCTGGAAAATTCACAACCAGAGTTGTGCCTTTAAATGAATCGTAAGGGCTAGCATAAGAAAATGCTGTAATGGCACTGACAGTAATTGCAGTCAGTGCTTTCTTATTAAACACCTTTTTCAGATACTTAATCATGTTGCCTCCTAAGAGCAAGCGAATAAAGTTGATGTTCCAAATTACGTTATTTGTGTTCCCTTCATCTTTATGATGATTTAATAATTAGTAAATTGTTTCTTCCGTGTGTTTGTCAAAAACATAAATGTCATCTGGATCAACTTTAAAGCTAACAGTATCTCCAATACGAAATTCATTTAATGAATCGACTTCAACCATAAATCGGCTTTCTTGAATTGTAGAAATCAAAACAGTCTGATTTCCAATATACTCATTGACGTTTATCTTAAAAGTAATGGTATTTTGAGATTCACCTGAATCTGTTGGAATTAATGCAGAAGGACGAATTCCTACAATAATTTCGCCAGATTCGGGTAAAAAAGATAAATTATCGAGTTTAGGTAACTGAAGCTTAAATGACTCCCCTACCGCATATAACGTTCCATTTTCTTCTTCTACCGTCATATTGAGGAAGTTCATCGGAGGCATTCCCATAAAACCCGCTACAAACTTATTGCTTGGCTTTTCAAATAACTCTCTTGGTGTGCCATGTTGCTGAATGTACCCGTCTTTCATCACAACGATTCGGTCAGCAAGCGTCATCGCTTCTATTTGATCGTGCGTAACATAAATGATGTTTTTCTTAATGTTTTTGCTCATCATTGCCAGTTCAGCACGCATCTGACCTCGCAGTTTTGCATCCAGGTTAGACAGCGGTTCATCCATTAGAAGCGTTGAAGAGTTGCGAACCAGAGCGCGCCCCATTGCCACACGCTGCCTCTGTCCACCGGATAACTCTGCCGGTTTACGATGCAGGTATTCAGTTAGACCCAACATTTCAGCCGCTTCAGTGACTCGTTTTTTTATGTCGCTTTTTGGATGCTTTGCTAACCTCAGCGCAAAGGACATGTTTTTATAGACATCCATGTGCGGGTAAAGCGCGTAGTCCTGAAAGACCATGGCAATGTCTCTATCAATAGGTTCAAGATTCGAAATGGATCTGTCATCCATTTTGATTTCGCCATCACTGACGGTCTCCAGACCTGCAATCATTCTAAGCGTGGTTGATTTCCCACACCCTGACGGTCCAACGAATACGGTGAACTCGTTATCTTCCATTACTAAGTCGATTTGATGGATCACTTCGCTCGATTGATATCTTTTTGTCAGTTTGTTCAAAGTTATTACAGGCATAATCCGTTACTCGTTGTCCTTGTTTTGCATAATAAGTGTCGATTTAAAGATGCTATCGACATGAGCTAAAATGGAACGTTCCGCTGCGTCTGGATCGTGATTCTTTAATGACCGCAGGATTTGATGGTGTTCTCGAAGACTTCTGACGGTAGATTTCTCTTCTGCCATTGCAGCAGTTCGATGCTCCAGCGCGTAGGAATAAACATCAATGGCAATTTTCGATAACAAATCGTTGCGACAGGACTGATAAATGATCTCGTGAAACTCTTTATCAGAAACCTGAAACGCCACATGGTCGTCTAACACCGTTTCCTGATATTCGATTAACGCTGTGAGTTTTTCTAAGTCTTCTTCTTTGATGTTGATGGCGGCTGAACGCAAAATGGATGACTCAATAACCTTTCTTGTTTCCGCAACTGTATATGCGTCGTAACTTTGAATGTCTTCAAGAAGATGGTTGGACTGAATGATCTCCGCAGAACCTTTTGTCACAATACTTTTTCGTCCACGTGAAACGGTGATCAGCCCACGTTCGCTCAGTAAAGCCAACGACCCACGAATGGTTTCCCGGCTGACGTCATAAGACTTGGCAAGTTCTCGCTCTGAAGGTAAGGCTTCACCTTCCGCAATCATCTTAGACGCAATGAGATCACTCAGTTTGTCCGCAATTTGTGACTTGAGCGTTAGCCTGGCCACATCCGAGCGGTAATAAGGCATATCGTTTGATTCATCGGACATACGTGATTAATCCTTTACTGATAACTACACTCACATTTTGGTATTTATTAAATACCAGTTTATTTCTTTAGAATGTAACGGTGGCAACCAAAATTTGTGACCACATTGTTAACAGAGCTCAAATTAACCGACAAACAACTCGATTTTCAATTTAAATCGATCATTTTTTGATCGTTTTGTTGATCTAGTTATCAAAAATCACCATTTAACAACACAAAATACCATTTAATTGGCATGCAACTACTACCAGTTTTTCGTATGATTTGGAAATGCTTCAATACCAGTTTAGTGCCTTTCAAAAACAGGCGCACAGCTCGAATTTAACAGGCTACGAACGCCCTAACTTGCACAGAAAAGATTAACGTTAAGAAATTGATATTATTTAATTTTATAGAAATTAACATTCTAAAAAGTGCTGAGTATAACGATTGAGTTTGTGAATTTTTTATTGAAAAGATAATAGAGAGTGGTTCTATAAGAGGTAGGAATTCAAACCACTTTTGGTATGGTGGAAGACCACTTCTGGTATGGTAGAAAACCATCTTAGCTTGTTGAATGCGTTGCTCATTCGTCAGGTAAGGTGCTTAACCATTCAGGTATCGCTAAGTCAAAAAAAACGGGGCGAATCCATCGCCCCGTTTTCTTGTCTTCATACCAATTAAAAATCGTATTGCAGGTAAATTGTGTTGTAGTTACTGCCACCTTTAATTCGTCCAAACTGAGAGGCTTTTTCGAAAATGGAAGAACGATGGTGCAGTCCATAACCCACCCACAGGTGATCCCATTCAGGCTTACCTACCATATCACCTATATTGAAATCGAAGGAAATATCTAAGTAATTCATTAAATTACTCATGTTCTCATATTTTCCTTCCAGTTCACTACTTTCAATATAAGTGATGTTTTGAACATAGGAGATACCTTCTGCGGCACCAAATTTCCAACGGAACGGCCATTCGAAGGTGTAGTACGCTTTTACCGCAATCACGTATTCTGGACTGGCACTCTGAGTAGAACTGGACCAGTGCCACGCTGCCCCCGGAGTCAGGTAGATATCAATGGGAGCACCGAACAATTCATCTGTTAAGGGGTGACCATAAAAGAACGAAGTCATCTTATTGCCGTTCTCATCCGGCACACCTTTAAACTGGAAGATGTCTCCCATGTCGGAAGGCGTTGCAAAACCCTGTGCCACCCTCAGGTAAGGGCGTGTTTTGATGTCTGAACGCGTTGGTGTGTTTTTGTCATTGAACAACCCGAAGCCAATGAAATACTCGTGACCCCACCGCTCTTTCACCACAATATTATCGTAAGCGTTGTCGTCTAACCTAGTAGCGTAAGCACTACCCAATAAATACAAATTTGAAGTGACGCGGTAACGAGTTTCAAAACCCACTTTAAACTCAACACCACCGCCAATGTTCTTTCCGAAACCCGGAGAGCCTTCTAGCCCGTTGGCACCATAGTAGTAAGAGTTAAAGTCGTTAGATTTAACACGGAGTTCAGCGCTTGGTTTAAAGTCCCAGTTTTCTGTTGAACTCTTTGCCGTTGCGCGAAGGTTACCGAACAAGCGGGCGGCATCATCGCTCATTACCTCGGCATCAATGTACCAGTCAGAATCCTGAAAAAAGTGGCGGTACTGGAAACCTAAATCAAATGAATGACCACCGTAGCGGTTTTGCTGAGACGCAGGCAGGTCAACAAATCTGAGGCGAGTAAGCGCGTTTATCTGGTAATCATCTTGTTTATACAGATGAACACCGCCTTCCAAACCATCGAGAAATACCGATTCGCCTTTGTAATAGAAAAGCGGGGTAAACGTTGAAACGGAAGCATCGTCTTCACCGGGAAGGTTGTACACAATAGATGCATTGCGATAGGCCATCCCTACTCCCCATTCTTGCTCTTTCACCTTATTCACTTCAGAAGCTGTGGCAGTAAAAGTCATAGCACCCATTAACGTCGCCAACGGCGTTAGGTGAATTAAAGCGCGCATAGATGTTGTTTACCTCTATTTATTCATACTCGGGAGATTGATGGCAGGATGAACGAAAGACAGCCATTTTATTGAGTCAAATGTCAACATTCGTAGTAAAATCAGTGAAATTACTTTAAGATTCCCGCAAATTAGCCGCTACACTAAGTAGAGGCGTACAGTATAACGAATCATTGTGAAAGTATCTGAATTATTGCAAATATTAAGTAAATTCTCCGATAACAACGATCCTCACGTTGTGACGGGAGAAGAGTGGTTGCCAGAACGTTTGCTAACAACAAAGCTGAACGAAGATTTTCTGTTTCTTCATTTCGATCAGCAGCCCGCTGATCAGGGTGGAGATGAAGAAGGTCGCGGATTTGTTGAACATGAAATCTCAATGTTGAGAGACAAAATCAGAACTATTTTAGAAGAAGAAGGCGACACCAGTATGAAAGCAGAGGCATTTCTTGCCCTGTTCCTGATTGGTCACGAACGCTCTTCTTCAGAAGTTATTGAAATTCTGGAAGAAGACGCAGAATAGCAATTCCAATGACACAATCGGTATAAGACTCATAGAGAAGGGCGCTCGTTCAGCGTCCTTCTCTTTTATCTGGATTATCTTTGCCTAGCTTTGAACGGTGAGTACTACCCGTCGATTGCACCCTTTTAGCTTGTTTTCCAACTGTTCACAGATGGGGGCGGTTTCACCATACGCCCTTTCAACCACCTGCTTGTCATTTCCAAACGTTTTCTTGAGAAACTTGGAAACGTTTGAAGCTCGGCGCTTCGACAATGCCGCATTATACGCCTCCGTTCCAACCTCATCGGCATGCCCTTCCACCGCTATCGAGACGCTTTTGTCTAATAGATTCATGTAGTCGAGCAAAATGTGTTTGTGGTCGTCGCTAAGCTTGTCTTTGTCGAACTCATAATTCAGCACCAAAGTTTGCGATACCCTGTCGTAAATACACTCTTTGCTGACTGAAAACTGTTCTTTCTCAGTCTCTTCATTGATAAGAACGGGGGTTTCCGCCTGAGTGATATGATGGCTAAGAAGGCGTCCGCTAGTTTGTGTACCAAGATGGTTCTGCGCCAAAACTCGTGTTGTTTTTAAATAGGTATTCTCCTGAGCCAGACAGTTAGCTGCAGCGTTACCGCAAAATACCAAAAGGAGGATAAAGGTTAGTGTTTTCATCGTTATATTCCATTGCCTTTTAATCGACCTGTCTCTTCATTCAACAGGTTTAAAATATGCTTGTAGACGTCGATACCACTTGACGCGTGTAGGACATTTTTTTCTCCTACACAATCGAAAAAGCCGTTCTCTGCTCGATTCATATGAAAATCGATACCAATAACGCCAAATGTGACGGTAATAGGCTCTCCGAATCGGTCTTTCTTGTTTTCTAAGTCTTCCACCATACGGTCACAGAGCCCGTACTTGGTGAACTCTTTTAAGATTCGTGCATCGCGGGATGTACCATCAGGGCTCAAAATCGTCCAAGGTCTAGATGTGTCTTCACCATCAGACAAGACAATAATCACTTGGTGGGGGTTGTATTCATCCTGGCTGTTGGCAAGTTCCGCAGTTCTTAACAAACCTTGCCATGAATTCGTCCCTCCGCCAGCTTGGAAAGTACTAAACTCTCGGGTAAAAGCATCATAGCCAAATGTAAGTTCTATATCGTTAAATAGCGGTCTGGGTGGGATTTTTCTTTTTATTAGATCTGCCACTTTTTGAGGTGATGAACTTAACGGCGCCTTCTTTGCATTGCGCCAGTAAATTGAATGAGCTATGCGGTCGAATGAAACTTGGTCGTACGCTACTCGTCTTCCATTGACTATCTGGTAATTGAAATTGTTATAGCCAATCAACGCAACACGACTTTTATGACTATTAAAGCGGTTAAAATTTTCGAGATCATCCAAAATTCTGCCGACTGTACCTTTCACTACCTGAAGCTTGCTATACGGACTATGTCCAAATTTAAACGCATCATTCATTGAGCCACTGAAGTCGACCACAAAATAAATATCGACAGGCTTGGGCAGGTATTTCCGGCTTGTGGACTGACCTGAAACCTCAAACTCTGGCCCCATACCAAATTGCTTAAAACTGATCCACGAGTCATGTTTTGTCGTTGCGGTCACCAAAAAATCGGCAAAAGGCGAGAGTTCTCCAGCAGCCTGTACACACCCGGTATCATAGTCACAACGCGTATCATCAATAGTGACCCGAACCTCACCTTTATTGGTGGGCATGTAGTAATCCACAATGTTCTTTGCCAATTCAATATCAGGTTCATTTTTTCCCGTTGAAGATGAGATAAGCCCTAAACTGGCCACTTCAGCGGCTTCCCCTAGCTTGGCGTGAGTGTGAAGCTGTTGGGTGGTTTGCATAGCCAATACCAACATACCAATCATAAACGGCAGGCAGTAAACAAAGGCAATGAAAGCCGCGCCCTTCTGTTTACACATAGAGCGAGACATGGAAAAGTTCTTCATAGTTAAATCCTCGCGAATGAAAATGAAGAGGAAACCATGTCAACAAACTCCCCTCGCGCCACACCGAGTATGTTGAACGGGGTTTGATAACAAAGAGAAACTTTATAGACCGGAAGCTTACGATTACGTGTCGTTATTGGGACGATGTCAGGGAGCTTACGCAGTGGAACAAAATTACAGCCTACATATCCCTTCTCTTCGACCACGTAACGAGCATGGGCGGTGTGCACAACCAACTCCTCAATACGAATCCCAAATCGGCTTGGTACAAATACATTGGACATTCGAGTCATCGCTGATTCAGCAATAGAATGCATGTCTTCAATTAATTGATTACACTCACCAGACCTTCGACAAATGTTGCCCTCATCTCGAAAAAGCTCCCTACGTTCAGACAAAACAGACGCCAGAGAATAAGCGAGTCTGTCCATTTGTCCCTTTTTGGCGGTAGCAACCACATAATTCACTTGAAGGGCAAAGAAGCCTGCAACAAATGCCAGAATCAGTGCTAATTCGATGGTAAACGCGCCTTTTTGTTTGTTAAGCACAAGCTTCTCCCCCCAGTTTGAAGGTGCATCGTTCGTATTCCTGAATGGC
>NZ_AFWJ01000285.1 GCF_000222685.1 Vibrio nigripulchritudo ATCC 27043
CAAGATGCAGGATTCAGAGCCTCATATTCTGTTTCAGTTCAAGAAAAAGAACGCAGTGGAATGACGCGTCCTTTCCAAGTTCTTTGACAATGAAATGGAGCAGAATATGGGCTCCCAAGGGCGAGTTTAACTGGCTTTCATACTGCGGTACCGATTCTTGATTTAGAGCCACTAGATCTTCAAATCGGTGTCTTGTCTGAAAAGCCAGTTAATTCTCGCTGAAACACGCATTTTGAGGTTACTTGGGTATATTTACTTTCAGTTATATAAACAGCACGTATAATACGCCGCTGCATTAAAGATTGATTCCAAGAATGAATCATTTCAATTAAAAGGAAACACAATGAAGTTACGTGCTTGTGCCGCGATGATCATCGGCGCACTGGGTACGGCCGCACCGGCTATGGCAGCGTCCGAAATCACCGATATTCGTTCAGACTCAACCGTTGAAACTGGCGATATGCTGCAACTATTCATCCCGCTTAGTGGCTATATGGCGGCATGGATGCACGACGACTGGGAAGGCGCAAAACAGCTGACATATTCTGTTCTGGCTTCTCAAATCATTGTAGATACCACTAAAAAAATAGTAGGTCGCCAGCGACCAAGTGGAACCAGCCCACGCTCTTACCCGTCTGGCCATGCGGCAGCTGGGTTCTCAGGCGCACATTTCTTGCAAATGCGCTACGGTGCAGAATGGGGCATCCCAGCCTATGCAGCAGCGTCTTACGTGGCTTACAGCCGTGTACATGGTAAGCGCCACTTTGTGAGTGATGTAACCGCCAGCGCTGGTATTTCTTTCCTGGTGAATCAGTATTTTGTGTCTCCTTATGCTGCGGATGGCGTTTACATGAACGCGCAACAGACGGAAGATGGCATGGCGCTTAACGTGACCATTACTGAAGAAGCCTTTAACAAAGAGCGTACCGCCAAGGATAAGATCCAGCACATTGCTACGCCGCTTTACAATAAAATCGAAGTGGGCTTAGGGTCTCACCTGAACTTCTTCACGGAAGACCTGATCGCAAACAGCCACTTCAGCGACACAAAAAAGGTCGATAAGCTGCAACCATACACGCGAATCACATACTCGCGTGAGCTTTCAAACAACGACATGCTGGACTTTGAGTTCATCCCAACGGAATTGCGTGTAAATGGTACAGCGAAAGAAACATTCAAATACCAAGATACCACGTACAACAAGGGCGAATCTCTGGTGAGCGAATATCGCCACTATATGTTGGGCGGTAATGTTTACAAAGGGTACGAACCTTTAGATAACTTCGATGTGAAGTTTGGTTTGGGCTTCTACGCACACCATTTCGGCTATGAGATCGCAAATGCTGAAGAGTTAGGTCAGCATGAAAAACGTGAATACCTGCGTATTCTGCCTGCGATGACAGCACGCGCTACATACACCTTATTCGACAGCCTAGATCTGACCGGTGAATACCGCTATCAGGTTTGGGGTAACAATAAACACAGCACGGCAAAACTTGGTGTTAACTACCAGATCAATCGTGCATGGGATATGGGTTTGAACTACTTGGCTTCTTCAACAAATCTGCCAACCAGCACAGATTTTGATGCGGTCAGCTACGACAACAGTTCTGTAGAGCTGGTTTTTTCGAACCGCTTCTAACCTCATCATAAACGCTGAATTCAAAGCTCCGAATTTCGGAGCTTTTTTGATCTTGGCGGAAGGTTACTCGTACAATGTCTGAAGACACCGCTGACGAGAAAGACATGACACTCACTATTTTTTATGACGGCACCTGCCCGCTATGTAAAGCGGAAATGAACCAGCTAAAAAACTTCGATACCCATCAGAAGCTGAAGCTCGTCGATATCTATCAGCCTCAGTTCAGTGAGCAATACCCACAGATTGATGTAGCAAGCGCGAATCGCATTCTTCATGCCATTGATGGGAATGGAAACCTGTTGCTCGGTCTGGATGTGACCCAAGCCGCGTGGAATGCTGTTGAACGCAAACTCTGGGTCAACTGGCTACGCAAGCCCGGTATTCGTGTCGTCGCAGACTGGGCATACCTAAGATTCGCCAAGCACCGCTATACCATATCATGGCTTCTTACCGGAAAACGCCGCAGTGACTGCGAACAATGCCGCCTCCCATAAGGTGGCATTTCTGTTTACTTCTTGATCCACTTATCACTTCTGTATATCTCGCTACTTAAATGCAACATAGTTGTTACAATACTCCACCTATCAAACCATTAGCCGCCGTTATCACTGAATATTTAGTAATTAACATTGAATAGTATTGCGTTAACCATGAAAAGTAGTTACTCTTCGCATCAATGAATGAATACTAATGTTTAGTGAATAATTATTTACTAGCGGTAACAAGAGTATAAGAAGATGGATAACGTAAACACAGTCAGCTCTTCCAAGAGCAAAAAGAATTTCTGGGTATTTTTGATCCCCTCCTTGCTGGGTCTTTTCCTATTCATGGCACCCGTCAGCTATCAGGGTGATATCACTATCCCTGTTGCGGTCTTAGCGGGTGCACTAAAAGATCTATTGGGCGACATGGTTGTCCCTTTGGTTACTGCAGTCATCGGCTTTATGTCTGTCGCAACCATCATTAATAAAATCGCAAAGCCTGCTTTTGTTGCGAATAACACTTTTCTAACGGGTCTGTTTGATCCTTCTCCTCTTTGGTTTGCCGTTCGTACCATTGGTGGTATAGCTGTACTGATGACTTTCTTCCAACTGGGTCCTAAAGCCATCTGGGAAGAAAACACTGGTGGGCTGGTACTGGAAGGACTATTGCCAACACTGTTTGCTGTTTTCATTTTTGCTGGCTTGCTTCTTCCTCTGCTTCTTAACTTTGGTCTGCTGGAGCTATTCGGTACGCTTTTAAGCAAAATCATGCGCCCTCTGTTTAACCTGCCGGGTCGTAGTGCTATCGACTGTATGGCTTCATGGTTGGGTGATGGCAGCGTTGGTATCCTGTTGACCAGTAAGCAATACGAGAAAAAGTTCTACACCCAACGTGAAGCGGCGGTTGTCGGTACTACCTTCTCTGCTGTATCGATCACTTTCAGTCTGGTTGTACTGGCTCAGGTAAACCTTGAACACATGTTCCTGCCTTTCTATGGTGCAATCTGCCTGGCTGGTTTAGTCGCCGCGGTCATCATTCCTCGCCTTCCACCACTGAGTTACAAAAAAGACGAGTACATTGATGGTACTGCACCAGACGCCAACGAAAATGCGATTCCTGAAGGTTATAACAGCTGGTCTTGGGGTATGAATCTGGCGGTTGAAAAAGCAAGCCGTGTGAAATCAGCAAAAGAAGTGTGTGTTGAAGGTCTGAAAAACGCAGTGGACATGGTATTCGGCGTGCTACCAGTGGTGATGGCGTTAGGGACGATTGCTTTGGTTATTGCAGAATACACTCCGGTATTCTCTATTCTTGGTCAGCCTTTCGTACCTTTCCTTGAGCTTCTGAATATTCCGGAAGCGGCAAAAGCCTCTGAAACCATCGTTGTTGGCTTTGCAGACATGTTCATTCCTGCGATTTTAGCGGCATCCATTGAAAGTGACCTGACTCGTTTTGTTATCGCTGCCATGTCGGTTACTCAGCTTATCTACATGTCTGAAGTGGGCGCACTACTGCTAGGAAGCCGTATCCCAGTAAACCTCGCAGAACTGTTCATCATCTTTATTCTGCGTACGCTGATCACCCTTCCTGTGATTGCAGGTGTTGCTCACCTCATCTTCTGATTTATCAGTGAACCTTCACTCCAACCCTCGTCAATCTGGCGAGGGTTTCTTTATTCCGAATACGCACTGCAACAAATTCAGTTACATTTTTCTAAGAATCCCCGCAATTTATAAATAAATCAATAATTACTTTTTATTCATGTAGTTAGAATTGACTAAAAGGTCAACTTACGCCTGTTTCTAGAAAACGCCCTCCACATTTAGCCCTCTGAAACATAATCGTCATTGTTTTTTACTTGGCTCATTTTAATATTAGAAATTGTGATAATGAGAACATATAAATGTATCAATGAATTGAATGTCTCTCATTTTTTGCTATTAGTTATTTTTTAAGCAATTCAAAGCAATAACTATCTTTTCTATCAGTAAGACCTTTGTGTTTTCGGGCACAGAGTTTTGAGCATCTTGCGCTTCCGATTAACTAAATGGATTTTAAAAATGAGTTCTAAAGATGGCCGCCTGCCATTAAACGGGGATTTGCTAAAACAACTTCGAAAGCAGAAAGGATTAAGCCAGGAGAAGTTGGCGGAACAATGTGCAGAAGAACGCCTGTATGTGTCCTTGTCTTCGATTAAGCGTGCCGAATCAGGAAGCAGCATCCTTTACAGAACAGCGAAAGAACTGGCTAAATTTTATGATGTATCGGTAGAAAGCCTCATTCAGAACTCCGCCCCCGATTTACAAAAAGAGCTGGCTACTGTCCCAGAATACAAACGTCAGGTTTTAAGGCTTGCTATCGAAATTTCCGACGAGAATTTACGCGATCGTGTTGAAGAGCTCAACGATAAGTCCTACAGCTATTACCACAAAGACGGCAACTTTCTTGAGTTTGGGTGGCTGACAAATTCCAGTGATGAATTTGTGTTTGAACGCATGCGTCGGCTGTGCGCCATGCTGCAATTCACGTTGAAGAACCAGATCCGCCTCTTTGTGGAAGCCAGTGAATCGCCGACAAACCAGATTGATAATCAAAGTATTGAATCAGCGACAAAAACGTTGCTTAACCAAGTCACCTGGGGAGACATTGTTGCCTGCCCTTGTTTTGTGTCTTCAAACTGCGCCAGACCAAGAAACGTGTTCCTACCTGAAAACCCAGATTACCGAGACTGGCGCATCGTATCCATGTGTCAGGTTCAGACCGATTACTTTGTCGGTCGGCAATCTGAACTCAGTCAACTGAATACTATGGTCGCGGACCTCTACCAACACGGAAAAGGAACCACTGTCTGCCTCACAGGGATGGCAGGGATAGGCAAAACCCGTTTGTTGCACAAGTTTATCGACATGCTAGAAGCGCAGCACCGTTCCCCTGTTCGTCTGCAGGTTCTGAACTTTGGCGTTGTGAATTCGCTTCTACCCACTGTTAAACTGATTCGCGCGTTGTTTGGGTTTGGTGAAAATGACGATCATGCAGATATTCGCCAGCGAATCGCCCTCTCCCCTATTGCCTCTTCTCATCACTTGTTTATCTACTGGCTGATGGGGCTTAAGCTACACGAGTCAGAGCAAAGACTACTCGATGTTATGGAACATGCATCTCGCCAGCGCGCTATTGAAGAGAGCATCATCGCACTGCTGACTCACAGACCTGCAGAATCCAAAGAGCTCATCGTCGCGATTGAAGATCTGCATTGGGCAAATGAGCTGTTACTGACCATTGTTCAGATCGTAGCAGCGCAAAGTCATAAATTCCCAGTAATGCTTGTGCTCACCTTCCGCTCTGAAAATCATCTGCTCAATGCGCCAGACTGGTTCCAGACCGCTCAGACGATCGCATTATCTCCTCTCAACATGGATGAATCGATACAGTTGGCAAACTGGATGGCACCGGGTAACCAGGATGCTATCCAAAGATGCGTCGAGCGCGCCAGCGGACACCCCCTGTTTTTGCGTCAATCTTTGCTTTGTTCCCGGCTGGGGAATACTGTTCCGGAATCGATGGAACACCTTGTTATGGTGCAGCTGTGTAAGCTCGATTCCAACAGCTTGTCTGCCATTAAAGCTGCGTCGGTATTTGGTCAGTGTTTCAGCCTGGAGCAACTTCAGTTCGTCCTTAATGACGACAATTACTACCCAAAAACCTTGCTTGAAGTTGGTCTGATCAAACATTCCGATCAAGGGTTTATGTTCCACCATGACCTGATTTGCTCTGCAGTTCAGAAACAGCTTTCGGAGAGTGAAAAACAGTTACTGAATGAGCACTGCGCCAAATGGTTTGAAGAGCGAGACAAAAAACAGTTCGCCCTGCACTCAAAACGTGCCAAGTGTAAAGACGCTTTCACTATTCTGATCAAAAGCGCCAAGGAATACCTTGCCAGCTTCCAGTTTGAGCAGGCACTGGAACTGATTGAAGAAGCGATAGAGATCGTCCCAAAAAGCGAAACTGCGTATGCGCTAAACCTGAAAGGAAACTGCCTTTACTCCATGGGTAAAGTGAAAGAATGCATCCATTTTCTAGAACAGGCAGCGAATCACAACACGGATTCCACCGCATCGAGCCAGTATTTCATAGATTTAGCCAACCCTTATCAGGTAGTGGATGCGATTGATAAGGCGCTTTCGATATTACAAACCGCCCAAGACATTTCGGAACCTTCCAAGCAATATGCTCAACTCTCTGAAGTACACTCAATGAGAGGCAACATCCTATTCCCAACAGGAAATATCGAAGCCTGCGAGCTAGAGCATCAGAAAGCGCTGGAGTACAGCCAGAAAGCCAACTGCGACAAAGCAAAAGCCAAGGCGTTAAGCGGTCTGGGCGATTGTGAATATTTACGTGGCAACATGACCAACGCATACAACAACTTTAGGCAAAGCCTGAGCATATGTGAGGAAAATCAGTTTCTTGAGATAGAAGCATCAAACCGCTACATGTTGGCATCCACTCTGATTTATCAGTTGGAAACGTCTCAGGCGCTTCAACAATCTCAACAATCAGCCACGCTTGCCTACCTAACGGGTAACCGAAGAGCTGAAATTGTGTCACGTTTAACCGCTGCGTGGATCCTGCTCGACTTCAACGCACTGGAGCAGGCAGACAACGAAATTACCATGGCTCTTTCTATCGCCGAGGAATTCAACGCCGTCAGGTTCATAGCCTGTCTAATGGAAGCCAAGGCTCGCCTCAAGTGGTATCAAAATAAACCTGACGAAGCGAAAGCATTCATCGATAAGGGGTTGAATCTGGTCGAGGAAAACAACCTCCAGGCCTTTATTGGTCCCTGGTTATGCGGAACCAAAGCCATGGTCAGCCCGTTCTGGCAAGAAGCAAGAAAGGCGCTGGATATGGGAGAACAGTGGCTTGCTCAGCCTTGTGCAGGGCACAATCATCTTCGTTTCTATCAGCAAGGCATTCGAACTGCCTGGAATTTAAAAGATCGTACGCTGCTTGCCAACTACCAGCAGCAGTTGAAATCGCAGTGTGAACCATCGCCCTGGCGCGATCTTTATCTGAATCAGGCTGACTTAATGCTGGCATTGTTAACTAATAACAGCTCCGAGGCTCAATTGGATGCGTTTAACCAACAGGTAAAACAAGCGAATATTTTGCAAGCTCAGATCTCTACAGATGAGCTGAATGCAATGCCTGTTTTCTGAGATACACGTGCTCATGTAGGGATATAAATTACATTAAAATAAGGGATGGATACCTCTCGCTTTCCTACGTTCCCCCAAACATAAGAGAGGGAGGTATCGCAGCTTCATCCCAAATCACGTTTAGACCAACTCAGTCAGCACCGCTTCATGAATTTCACCCGTGTTGGCACCAATCTGAACCTGAGTGCCAAGATCCGAAATGAAGGTCCAAACGGGTTCTTTGACATTGAGTGAAACGATTCTGGAAAGCGTCAGGTAAATGAACTTTCCTCCCCAGTCTCCGGTATGGAAAAGCTCAATGGCTTGCTTGTAACTCACTTTGTAACCGTCAATCACACCCAGCCCCATTGGACACATAACCTGATTGGCGTGTGTTAACCCTAACCCGCGCTCCGCCTGATAGTACTGATAACATTCGTCCCCTTCTCTCACCAGGTGCTCAAAGCCGAGTACGTCCTCTGCAGATTCAGCCACACCATTGTTTAGAACCGCAGTCAGGCTAACCAGCTCAAACTGATCCACCTTCTGATTTTGAACCACGTTAGGTTCCTGAATCCGCTGAATATTGGTGATGTAGGCACCACCATCTAAAGGCGTGAAAATGGAAACCCAGGCAAAGAAATGCAGAGCAGGTTCATTAACCCGGTTTGCTTTGCACAGGTAGCGATAATTTACCCCAGCAACGACTTGAGTCTGGACTTCAAAAGGTTCGTAGTGAACACCAACAAACCCATCAAATGCCGAGTTGAAGACCGACTTATCTTCCAGATTTAATTGACGAAAATTAGACCAACCACCAAGCGCGAACCGGGACATGAGTATTTCCTTTTACAAAGAGTATTTAAAATAAATCAACGTATTCAGCTTAGTTTTAAGGTGGCAAAGAATCTGGTTCAGTTTGGTCTCAGTTGAAAAGGAATAAAGGTTTTTAGAGGCTATAAAAAGCAAAAAGCCACCCAATACTCAACACAACATATTGGGTGGTTCGGTCAAAAATAGACGAATGGGATTTTCTTTACGCTAAGATAGCTATCTCTTTATGAGAAGACAGGCAGAAGCTTATCTACGGCATTTTCAGCTTGTTTCCAGCACGTTTCCTGCAAGCCCACTTCCGCACACCAAGACCCAGCGTAAACAATAGGCGCGTAGCCATTTTGTTTTACGTTGATTGCCAGATTCGTATGGTATTCCTCAATATCAAGCTGGCTTTGGTGCGCTGCTTTGTCATACACGTTGTGAGCAAAGTAGAAAATGGCTTTATTGTCTGTTCGACCCAGCAGGTTTTTATCGCTACCAGATTTCAGGTGCTTTTGTGTCGACTCAGGAAGCTCTGTTAAGTCTGTACCACACAAGAAATCCAGATTCTCGTTGGAATCAACTGTGCGAAGCACAAACTTATCAGCAATAGGTTGTGTGGGATTCAGGGTAACGAAATAGCTCAGCTCTGGTGCATGCCTGATTTGTGGGTTACACCAGTCGTTCTGATGTCGGTTTTCCTGGAAAGTGATGCTATAGGGCACCATAGCTTCACCATGGCGAATCGAGATATTGAACGTTCTCCAGCTGTTGACATTGGCAGAAATTACGCTGGCGTCTGTGTGCACAATACCAATGCTTTGGGTGTACTTAATTCGGGCAAGAATAGGGTCCAACACGTTACCTTGCTCGGCATGTGCAGCATCGAAGGAAATTTGAGTGCGAGCATGATTCGCGTGAATGGTGCTAACTACAGCATCAAACGGAGCATTTCTTAATGAATCGTCTTCTGTGCCTTTAATACTAGCAATTGAGAAGCCGGAGCCCTCTGCTTTGAACTTTACATCCACACCAGTGTGAATGAACAGTTTTGGATCGCTTGGGTTAACGTTAAAACCTTGTTTCAGGTAAGCAGTCAGATGCTCAATCCATCTTTTTGTCCCGCCGACAAAGTAGCGTCGATCAGGGAATTTCTCTCCTTGCTCTTTCCCTTCCTGATAGCTGAAGTAGCCAAATGGGGAGGCGAGGGGAAGATGTTGTGGCCCTTTGTCTGAAGTGAAGAACATGGCTGCCACTCGTGGGAAGAACAAGTTGTCACGCACTTCAATGATCAGTTTTGCCAGTTCAGGACCAGGAATATTTGCAAGAGAAGGTTGCTTTCGGATTTCATTGAATGCTTCAAGACAGATTTCATATTTTAGTTCCGGCTTCAGAACCTCTGAACGCCCCTCTGCAAGACCAATTAATACTTCAAAAAAGGTATGTAGTTCTATGTCCCACGCCGCATCTAGCTTTTTCTCACAGTCGCTCATCTGAGTACCGTACTCTACAATCGTTGTAAATACTGTACCTTGAGGCGTACCTGACAGGCTAAAACGTCTTTCCATTGGGCGGTCAATGGAAACATGGATGTCATCGGTGTAGAGGTGCTGGTTATCCTGGGAGAAAAAGCAAGCTGTATCTTCAATCGGTTTGAGATTTTTATCACTGAAATACCCAGTCGCTTTCATTGCTGCTTCAAGGGTTTTGTATCGACTAAAGTTAACATCGTTTACCCCCATGTCAGCCCAGCGAACTAAAGTCATTGGGTCGACTTCATTCCTGTCACTATCAACATTGTTAGTTTCACCCATGTTCAGAACAACGGTGTGTGCATTGCCGCCCAATTCCTGTTCTTTCTCGAATAAGTGAACGCGAAACTGGTCCAGTTGATTGCTTTCTGAGAGCTTGTGATACAGGTAGTAGCAGGTTGCCAAACCGGATGTTCCGCCGCCAATGACAGCGATATTTTTCACGTTTCCGAAATCTTGTTGCATGGTTAACTTTCCCTATTATTCTTAATTGGTGTTAAGTAAATAGGGTAAAGGTTCAGGTAAAGTGAAACAGTGTCAGTTTAGTATCAGATGGGCAGATGAACGTCATTCTATAGCAGCCCCGCGCTTGATGCGGGGCTGGGTCAGGTAAAAAGAAAGGCTACAACTGGAACTGTGCCACCATGCCTTCAAGCTCTTTAACTTTGTTGTAGAGGTTTCGAGTGGACTCAGAACTGCGCTGCGTTTTTTCAACCGATGAATAGGCAATCTGGCTGACTTGAGCGATGTCGTGCGCCATCTCTTGTGTTGCGGTGGATTGCTCTTCTCCTGCAGTCGCAATTGAGTGAATCATGTTATTCACATCACCCGCACGCTGAACGATTTTCTCCAGCGCTTCACCTGCCGAGTTTGAGAGTTCAACGCCTTCCGTCACTAACTGGGTACCTTCTCCCATTCGCTCCACCGCAATTCGGGTCTCGTTCTGGATAGAGGTGATCAAGCCACTGACCTCTTCGGTCGCTTTAGAAGTTCTCTCAGCCAGCCCTCGGACTTCATCGGCAACCACTGCGAACCCTCGTCCAAGTTCGCCTGCTCGTGCCGCTTCAATCGCAGCATTCAGAGCCAGAAGGTTAGTTTGCTCAGCAATATCGTTGATCACTTTGATCACATCGCCTATCTCTTCCCCTTTCCTTCCAAGGCTGTCGACCGTCACTGCCGACTCGTTCACTACATCCGCAATTCTCTGCATTCCATGAACCGTTTCCTGCATCAGTTTGCCCCCGTCTGTCGCGACCTTACCCGCCTCCTGAGAGCTTTGTGCAGCATCAGAAGACTGCATCGCAACCTCTCGCACAGTCCCGCTCATTTCCTCAACAGCACTGGCTATCAACGCTGCTTTGTCTGCCTGAACCTGAATGTCGCTGGCAACCTGATTGCTGATTTCATCCACCTGTTTGGTATTGCTGGTGACCTCTCCGGCAACAGACGAAATCCCCGAAACCAGTTTTTGCAGAGAGTCCTGCATTTCATCGATTGAATTGGCCAGTTTCCCAATGTCATCATTGATGGTTTCGTTAATCGCGGGCGATGTGAGATCCCCCTGAGCGATATGGTCAGCTTTTTCGTAAATCACACTAATGCGGCGATTGATGACACGAGTCAGCATCAAGGCAACCACAATACTTACGATGATCACAACCAACGCGTTAATGGATAACCAAGCGACAATCTGATTCATCTTGTCGTTTACTGCGGAAATGTCTTTGGTTACGTCTGCCTTTTCTTCCCGTGACGAACGGTCCAGAATCTCTTCCAATGGCAATACCACGCTGTTTTCAAGCGTATTGACCAAAGCTATCGCCTTCTGTTTTGCCGCAGGGTCAAAACTGTCGAATACCCTATCTGCGGTTTTTAGAATCTGCGAATAGTAGGCTTCTATCTGCTCAATCGCTTTCACCTCATTTGGACGTCGCTCCAATGGCTTTAGCTTTTCCAGATAGCTTTCAAAAGACTTGGCATCAGCAGCAAAGGCTTGGCGGGCATTTGCATTCCCCATGATATAAGCGTTAAGAGAGGCGATCATATCCCCTGCTTCATCAATCATTTCTAAGTAATAGCGAACGCCGGGTAAGTCATCATTGAGAGACTCACTGAGCTCAGTGGTATTGAATGCGTCAGCAAATTCCTCTTCTTTCATCTTGTCGAGAAGATCTTCAAGCGGGTCACCGATATCTCGGTTCAGTTCCTGTACCCAGAGTTTTGCTTTCTGCTCAGTTGCGGGGGAGTATTTAGCAAACACTTCTTGCTCTATCGAACGGATATACTGATCAGCCAATGCTCTGATCTTGTTCATTTTGTCGATTTCAGCCTGACTGTTAGATTCAAGCTTATACAGCAGAGCGTAATAGTGTTCGAATCGGGCAACACTAGTGCGAAAAGATTCTATTTCATCCTCTTCCCCATTGAGGTATTCCAGTGCATACGTCTGTAAGTCTGCAACTTTGTCGTTCACATTCAGATAAGCCAGTACCCCTGGCACATTGTCGTATTCTATTTCTTCGGCAAGTTTGGCGGAGTCCTGAACGGCAGACCAAACAATATAAGACAGGATTAGAGTTGTTAGTAATATAAAGGAGAAACCAGCGTACAGCATTTGCGTGAGTTTTAAATTCATGTTTGTACCAAGCACTTCAATTGAGACAAAAGGTCGGGCGACCATAGCGCGGAGTATGCGCCGGGCTAAGCTTGATTCAATGAACTAAAAATGAAGAATGAATGAACATCTCGCAATGGTTGAAAAGTTACATAGTGTCTCTAAATTGAAAAGCCTTTACCTGAATCTGTAGCAAATTCCCAAGTCTCGGGATCAAAGCTCAAGGTTATATTGAGCCAATAGAAAAAACCTTATTGAAGATCGGAGGTACACTACAAACAGGTGATGCTCTCCTGCCACACGCAAGCAAACTACCATCCTTTCATACGTGAGCACCGCGGGTTAATTTCTGAGGCTAACCTTATCAGTACCTCTCAGATAGTTATACATCAAATAAAATTAAGAAAAATCAAAATTATAAACAAAAATTTACTACTAAAAATCAGTTAATACTTAATAAAAAATCAAAAATAGTTTAATATAAAACCAACTAGGTTTTGTATGAGATTCAACTGGGGTAGAAACATGAAATTCAAATCAAAAGTAATGACCACGCTGGCATTAGCTATCTCCACTCTATGCGGTACCCATGTGGCACAGGCGGAAGAACTGGTTCAGGGAACAGATTACCGCGTAGTAACCGCCCCAGTAGAACAGGATGATGATGTACGAGTGTATTTCAGCTTCCGGTGCGGTCATTGCGCTACTCTGGACCACATTTTCGCTGAAGTATCCGATGAACTGGCGGGCGATGCTTGCGTTAAGAAAGTGATTCTCTTTGATCCGAAAGACAAATTGGATGTTTTGCATGCTAAAGGGCTAGCGGTTGCTGAGTCTCATGGATTGGAGAAGAAATACACTTCTCGTATGTTCACAGAAATGCGTAAAGGCAGCGCACCACAATGCCTGAATACCATGACTGAGTTCTTTGGTCGCAAGATGGGTATCGAACCGATGATTTTCCAAAAGCAGTTCCTCTCGCAAGAAACCAATAAAAAAGTTGATGCATATCTATTAGATGCGAATCGGATGGGGATTACTGCTGTTCCATCCGTTATCGTCGGAAACCAGTATCAGGTAATTCCGCAACGTGTGACTTCATTTTCTGAGTACAAAGATCTGATCAAAAAAGTGGTCGATAAAAACCTCAGTAAAAATTCGTAATTCACAGCCCAACATATTCCTCGGAGATAGTTATGAAAAAAACAATTCTGTCTGCTCTAGTCGCTGCTGCGACCTTTAGCGCTCATGCAGTAACATACCACCAGCCAAGCATAGAAATGGAAGAAAACTTAAATGCTTATGGTGCAGGGGTTGCAAACTGGGAAGAAGCGCGTTTTATGCCATTCACAATGTCAGACGCTCATCTGTACCACCATCACGCCATGATTAAACATGGTGAAGCAATGCCCATTAAAGTGGTTGGTGGTCTGGATGTGTCTAAGATCCTGATTGACCACATTGTGCCTAACAAGAAAATCAGTGTTTACGACGTTATGCGAGACCGAGGGTCGGTTTCAAGCTTTGTGGTAATGAATAAAAACGGTGAAATTCTTCAGGAAGAATATTGGAACGGTACTGACAAGGATACACTGTTCCACATCATGAGCTCCCACAAGTCATTCTCCTCAATGGCTTTGGCTATCGCAGAAGAACAGGGGCTGTTCAAGCGCTCTGAACCTGCGAGTAAATACATTGAAGAACTGCGCGGCACACATTGGGCTCAGGTTTCCATTCAGGATTTTGCCGACATGACTAGCGGCATTCAGGAACTGCCTAAAAGCCGCGATGGTTACCACTGGTCGTCATACGGTTCAGGCGCCTCAGGGTCTTGGGATAGTGCGATGCCATCCGTACTTGGCTATAACGGACACATCGTTAAAGAGGACGGTTCTGTTCTTCCAAAACCCGATTCACTTGGTGAGCTAACCAGTTTTAGCGAGTATCTAACCTACTTCGCAAACAACATTGAGCCGAGCTTCAAAACGGGTGAAGTATACGAATACAAAGATCTGAACACCGAGATGCTGGGTCAGGTGGTTGTGCGCACATCAGGTATGACTTTGGCTGAGTTTTTTGAGAAGTATCTTTGGACCAAGGGCGGATTTACATCCGACTCTGCAATGTACACCAATTATCTGAATGAGAGTGCGGCATCTGGTTCTTTCAATGTTACAACCCGTGATTTTGCTATCGCGTCTTACCTGATGGCTAACGATGGTAAGAACTGGAAAGGCGAGCAGGTTCTTCCTAAAAAGTACGTTGATGAAGTCAAGAAAGGTGACGCCAAGGTTAAAAGTGCTTGGAATAAAGTTTCCTATGAGCACCTTTTGGTGCCAAATGCGTTTTACAAAAACCAATGGCGTACAATGACCCATAATGGGCGTACTATCTCAACCATGATAGGTGTGAACGGTCAGTTTTCTGCGTTTGACCACAGCACCGGAAACTCCATTGCTATCACGGGTAACTATCGTCAACCATCCGGGCAGCAATTGGTCATGACCTACGTGTTTGACTCCATCTACAACATTTTTGAAGAACTGGATAAATAGAATCAGATGAATCTTATCTGACAATAAGCCATGCGCTTAGATGCGAAAGCCACCGAAATATCAGGTGGCTTTCTTCTTTTTCAATACCACTTCTGCTCCAACCCTTCTTAAAAAATTAAAACCAAAACTCCATGTCATACGGTTAAGAAGCGCCAAATACGATCAAATAAATTTCAATTCTCTGCATCCAAATTGGCTGTTTCTTCGTCTCCTGTCATGAAGATCAAATAATAAGGAACATGATGATGAAAAAAGCGCTTATCGCGGTACTTACTCTGATCCCTCTGGGTTGTGCAACTGCCTCCAAAGATTCTGTAGAGACAAGCATTGGCGATGTCTATGTGGACAATTCGGGAAAGAGTTTATATACGTTTAGCAAAGACCCTGCCGGACAATCCGTGTGCACAGGTGGATGCGCTGAAACATGGCCGCCTCTTCTTGCTCAGGGAAGCAATCAATCCCTGTTTTATGGGCAGAAAGGATTCAGCACCATCACAAGAAATGACGGAGCTAAGCAGTGGGCGTTGAATGACAAGCCTTTATATCGCTGGTTCAAAGATACAAAGTCGGGTGACATAACGGGCGCGGGTATAAAAGGCGTTTGGCCTCTTGCCCGTGCCGATGATGTTAGCGTAAAGCTTTACAATGATGGAAAACGTCGATTTTTGGTCGATAGTAACAATTTAACGCTCTATACCTTCGACAAAGACAAAAAAGATCAATCGGTATGTTATGGAGAATGTCAGGTTAAGTGGCCACCCGCTTACGTTGATTCAAAGCTCATTGAGCGAGGAGCAGACAAGTTAAAACTGTCTGGTGATTTTGGTGTTACCCAAAGAAAGGACAACACCTATCAATGGACATACAAAAATCAGCCTCTTTACCGATGGTTTCAAGACACCAAACCGGGAGAGACTAACGGAGATGGTGTAAAGCAGGTATGGCACTTGGTTAAGCGATGAGGAAACTGTGAGTTTAGATAAACACCAGATAGGTTTACTGCTCTCCAAAGTTGCGCTTCGAGACCGCGAGGCTTTCGAAGCGCTCTATCAGTTGACGAGCACAAAGCTTTTTAACGTCATTGTTTGTGTTGTCAAAGATGAGCACATCGCCGCAGACCTCTTGCATGAAGGATTTGTGAAACTTTGGTACAGCAGCAGCCGGTTCCCCGTTGACTATCCCTGGGCATGGCTTTGTCAGAGTATGCGTAATCTCGCGATCGACGAGGTCAGAAAGCAGGGGAAACAGAGAGAAAAAGTGCTTGCCTCTTTTTCTGAAGATCATTACCACACCGCTCACCATCATGTCGATGAAGGCCTCAAACGGTGCTTAAAGCAGTTAAATGAAGACAAACGCAATGCCATTGTTCTGTCTTATCAATACGGGATGAGCCACCGAGAGATTGTGCAACACATCAAAGCACCTTTGGGCTCTGTTAAGTCCAATATTCGCCGCGGATTGCAGGAGTTAAAACGATGCCTAACCAAATAACCCAAGGTCAGCGCTATCTTGACTCTGAGTTAAGAGACAAACTGGCTGGTGAATACGCACTGGGAACACAAACCCCAAGAGTTCGCCGACGGCTTGAGCAACTTATGGATTCCGACCCGACCTGGTGGGAACACATTGAATCATGGCACTCACATTTAGCTGGATTAAACCCGGCAACCGAACTTTTTAGAGATTCAGAAGATCTTGCAGCGCCGCCTAAACGAGTCTGGAATCAGATAGAAGCAAGTACCTTCAACATTAAGAAATCACCTCAAGGATTCAAATGGTGGTGGTTATCGACAGCGATGACGCTTTCGTTACTCATTGGCACCTTGATTCAACCCGTATTGATGCCGGTTTCCACAATACCTGATAGCGCAAATGTGCGCCCGGTGAGCTACCTGGCGATGATGTCCTCCGAATCCCATCCAAATCACTTTGCATTGGTTGCGTATCAGGGAGACAAACCCGGAGAGTCTAACATTCAAATACAATTCAACCTTGGGCTGCAGACACTCCCAATGGCTGAAGCCGTCGTCTGGATGAAAGACAAAACAACAGGTGAACTCAAACTCATCGATAGCTTAGCCAACATTCAAAAAGTTCGCTTTATGTCGCCAACGGAATGGAAAGCGTTAAAAAACAGCTCAGAGCTTCTGGTTACGATGAATGAAAATCCGAACAGTCGGATTCTGTATCGGGGTGAGTGCGTAGAGCTTAGTCAGGGTGAAGTGTTGTGAGTTACAAGCGACTAAAACTCTTCTGTTTAAAGCACTAAAAATCTGTCTGTTCTCATTCAAAGCAAAATCCCCGAATCATCTAGTTCGGGGATTTTTCTAATTGGCGATTAATTAGAAAACTGCTCAGAAGTAGTAATAGAGATTAACCCAGGTCTTGCTGTCTGTTTTTCCATTAACTTTGCTCAGTTCATGTTTAAATCCAATGCTGGATTCGTCCGTTAACATGTATCCGCCTCCAAGCTCTAGCTCGTTGGTCCAGTCTTTAGCTTCGTAAACGTATGTCGCTTTGGGGTTTGCGTATAACCAGTGACCAGCATCGAACCCATACATAGCGTACAATCCGGGCTGTGCTATCCAGGAATCTACTTTATGACCGTTATCTTGAGCCCCGACCTTACCTGCTGCGAGCATAGGTACTAGCATCACGTTAGGTGTAAGTTCAAACTTTTGAACCATGCCGCCAAGTAACCCGTTACTTGTTGTATCGCCAGTTTTGCCGCCAATAAAATCTACCGACAATCCGAAGCCGTTGTCCTGATCAACGTTAAAATAACGAACACGGTAGTTGTAATCTTTGCCGTTGTCCTGCAAACCAAAGTCTGCAGACGCAATGTGCTCGCCAGTACCAAAGACCAATGATGCCTGTGTACCATCGTTGGTTCGCTGAACACCCAAACCGCGATATGAAGCAGTCGGGTCGCCATAGTTCACATCGTTTTGTGTTTCTTCTGCCATGGTCGCGCATGAATGAAACAGAGCGCACCCAGACACAATGGCACAGACAACAGCAGCTTTAACCTGAATAGACATATCGACCCCTTAATTAGAAAGCGCATCTAGGATGGCAGGAACGAACTGGTGGAATTGCATAGCAGAAAAACGTGGTGTTTCTGCCATTGGATAGCCACCATTCAGAGTGATAACTGAGTTGGTTGTCTTCTCGATAGCGCATACCTGACCATTCACACCGACCATCGCCAGAACTCTGTAGCCACCTACTTCAAGAACTCGGAACTGATCTTTGTAATAGCCCGGAGCCAGAGCAGACTCTTTACTCTTAAGCCACGCACTTCGTACTTCATCGTTACCGTTCCAAAGGTCAGATACGAATTTGGCAGGCAATACCTGTTCGCCTTTCTCATTCTTTCCATCGTTCAGAAACAGAAGGCCAACACGCGCCAGATCTTTGGTTGCCATGTTCATGCCAGTAGACCCCATCGCGAGTCCTTTCTTGTCTGACATAAAGTGTGCATCTGCTGCCACCCCCACTTTTTGCAGTAAGTCCTGCTCAAGGATGTGAGTGAACGATTTGCCAGTTGCACGATCGACAATCAGACCCAGCAATTCACTGTTCACGTCCTGATAATCGTACTTCTCACCCATGGCGTAGTTTTGTCGCTCTGTAATCAGAGGAAAGAAATCTAGGGTGCCATTTGGGTAGGGGTCAGATGCCTCTTCACCGTAATAGCCCTGCGCGTCAGAAAGACGAGTATCCCAGTATTTCTCGGCAGTGCCGGCAGCCAGTACGACCGCAGTACGCATATCAGAGATTTCCTGAACCGTCGCCGTTTCAAATGCGGTTCCTTTCAGCTCAGGCACGTATTTGATTGCCAGATCTTCCCAGTCAAGCGCACCTTTACCCACAGCAATAGCGGCAGCCATCGCAGTAAATGATTTGGATACAGACATATCAAGATGAGTAGAGAATTCATTCAGACCATTGCCATAGTGCTCATGAACAATCTTTCCATCTTTGATGATCACTGCATTGTGATTTTGCATGCGGTTAGCAAGAAAATCCTTTGCTGAAATACTGCCATCAAACTCAGACACCATCACCTTATCCAGATCGAGCGGTACGCCTTTCTCGAATTGCAGAACAAAGTCACCTTTATGCAGCGTGTAACTGTGGGTGAACTTATAGACATGAGGCATGGCAGACGCTATATATTCAGGGGTTTCCCATGTTTGACCCGTCATACCAATAGATTCTGCGGCTGCGATGAATTCACGGTCTGGTGCTTTAAAAGTCACGGCCTGTGCACCAAAAGCGGTAGTTGCTGCGATTAACGCTGAAAGAAGTGTTTTCTTCATAGATTTGTCCTCAAATTATTACTGAGATTTGTATTGTTTAAAGGCTTTGAACACTTCATCCATATCTATGCCCTGCTTTGCCAGATGCCCTAGAACCCATTCGTATTCCTCGACTGAAATGGCATAAAGAGCGGGTGAGTTATTTGCCAACACGCCCAACGTGCCAAAGTCTTCGGTAACTTCTTTTACTGGATTTTTTCGGAACTCGCTGATTGCTACCACGCGATCACAAGACAGTAGTTTCTTAGCCATATTTATTACAAACCTTGTACCAAATTCATTAATTGTTTTACATCGTATCATTTATTTTTCTATAGTAAAGGCTTTTCGGTTAGAAGCAGTGAGAACAAGCAGCACGTCAGAGAACTAGAAACAATTTTTAACTTTTATTTCAGGTAGATAAGAATAATTCAGTGAGGTTGGAAATTTTCTAATTAGGAAAGAAAGTCAGACATGATGCACTAAAAAAGTACCGACTTAGGAATAAATAAGAGAAATTGGCTTACATAAAACAATTTGAATTCGCTAGATACTGAACTCAAGATGATTCAGATATTTTTAGATGTGTCTGTTGATGGGCAGGAAAACTGAGCAAATTTTCAGTCACACCATAAAAAAAGCCTCACATGGAGGCTTTTTCTGCATTAAGAGCGGGCTTAAACCTTGGGCTCAAAACCCATATGGTGGAAGCTGAAAGCGTAAATATCGGCATTCAGATCCAGAATCTTGCTCATTGGCATTCCTGCCCCATGACCCGCATTGGTGTCCACTCGGATCAGCACTGGGTTTTCCCCCTCATGTTTGCTTTGTAGTTCAGCAATGAACTTGAATGAGTGAGCTGGCACTACGCGATCATCGTGATCTGCCGTGGTCACTAAAGTCGCTGGGTAGTGTGTTCCTTCCTTCACGTTGTGAACCGGAGAGTAACCCGCAAGGTAGTTGAACATCTCTTCATTTTGTTCGGAAGTACCGTAATCGTATGCCCAACCTTCACCAGAGGTGAACGTGTGGTAGCGCAGCATGTCCAATACGCCAACTGCTGGGATTGCGACTTTGAACAGATCCGGACGCTGAGTCATGCACGCGCCGACCAGCAAGCCACCGTTCGAGCCACCATGAATGGCTAGCTTGTCTGACGATGTGTACTCTTCTGCAATCAGGTATTCCGCGGCAGAGATGAAATCATCAAACACGTTCTGCTTCTGCAGTTTGGTGCCTGCAATGTGCCACGCTTTGCCGTATTCACCACCACCACGAAGGTTAGCCACGGCATACACGCCGCCCATTTCAATCCAGGTTGCAACGGATGGGCTGAAATACGGTTCCAGACTCACATTAAAACCGCCGTATCCGTAAAGCATGGTTGGGTTGTTGCCATTCAGCTCTAGACCTTTGCGGTAACAGATGGTCAGCGGAACCAAAGTCCCATCTTTAGATGGATAGAAGACCTGCTTGGATTCCAGTTGCTCGCTGTCGATTTGGCACTCAGAGCCACGATGAAGCTCAGTCACACCCGTTTCTGGATCAAAGCGATAGGATGAAGACGCCACGATGTAGTTAGTGAAGCTGTAGTAAAGCTCTTTGGAATCTTGGCGACCATCGAAACCAGACACACAACCCAGACCCGGCAGTTCAACATCACGGACTTTTTCGCCGTTGTAACGGTATTGAACGACTTTGGTGTTCACGTCTACAAGGTAGGACGCAAATAAGTAACCCGCACCAGTTTCAATATCAAGCTGCTGCTCCTGTTCCGGAATCAAATCTTCCCAGTTTTCGTCTCCAGGCGCTTGAGCACTAACCTTCACCACACGGCCTAATGGCGCATCTAAATTGGTGTATATCAGTAGGTCACCGTCATGGTGCTCAACAACGTAGCTGTCTGCCTGATTTTTGTCGGTCACCAATGCCAGTGGTGCATCTTGCTGGCGCAAATCACGAACATACAGCTCGTTCCCCGACGTTGATTGCGCACCCGAGACAACCAGAAAAGCGTCGTCTTCTGTGGTGTATCCGGATACATAACGGAATTTCTCCGCATCGGAACCGCCGAACACCAATATATCTTCGCTTTGTGGCGTGTTCAGCTTGTGGTAGTAAAGCTTGTGTTGTTCAGTACGCGCCGACAACTCACTACCCTCTGGTTTGTCGTAGCTGGCGTAGTAGAAACCTTCGTCACCAAACCAGGAAATGCCAGTGAATTTTGCATCCAGAATCGGCGCTTCAAGCTCCTCGCCTGTTTCCGCATCAATCACGTAGATGGTGCGCCAGTCACTGCCACCTTCTGAAACGGAATACGCGACGACTTTATCTGACTTAGAAAATGAAACACCACCCAGTGAAGAGGTGCCTTCTTCACTAAAAAGTGTTAGGGTCGAGGAAAATCTGTGCTTCGCTGCCTTCTTTCTGACGATAAAGTACGGCCTGATTTTGAATACCGTCATTTTTGTAGAAGTAGGTGTAATCGCCGTGCTTGAATGGCTGAGAGACTTTTTCGAAGTTATTTACTGTTTCGAGTTTCTTACGAATTGCATCGCGGAAAGGGATCTGATTGAGGTGTGCAAATGTAACCTCATTCTGGCGGCTTACCCAGTCTGCCGTTTCTTCGCTGCGGTCATCTTCCAGCCAGCGATAAGGGTCAGCCACTTTGGTCGAGAAATACTGGTCAACAACGTCTGACTGTTTGGTTTCTGGATACTTTGGCACTTCGCACTCCTTTGGTTAGTTTTACAAGCTAATCATCTCACAAAACTTAGGGTAAGAAGTGTCGGAGTGCCAATTGCTCAGGAACTAGTCCCAGTTTTACCAAATCCTGATACTTTAACCGGAAACAGAGCTAACCGCCGCGCGGATTCGATTGCCGATTTCATCCCACTTGCCCTGCTCCATCAGATCTGTGCTTGCCAGCCAAGTGCCACCACAACACACAATGCGGTCAATAGAGAGGTAATCTTTAACGTTGCCGATGTTCACACCGCCTGTGGGCATAAAGCTAACATCACCGTAAGGCGCTAGCAGCGCTTTTAGCATCGGAATACCACCCGAGGCTTCTGCAGGGAAAAACTTCAACAGACTAAAGCCGCTTTCTAACGCAATTTCAATT
The DNA here is from genome assembly GCF_000222685.1 of Vibrio nigripulchritudo ATCC 27043. Classification (GTDB taxonomy): domain Bacteria; phylum Pseudomonadota; class Gammaproteobacteria; order Enterobacterales; family Vibrionaceae; genus Vibrio; species Vibrio nigripulchritudo. Next base: position 22,269 of record NZ_AFWJ01000285.1, read on the forward strand.
TGGGAAGGGGAATTCACTCCGGGAATAAACGGAAAGTCTTTGTTCTTGCAATAGTTCGTCACCGTCGGGTTAAACCCAGGTGCTACCCCGAACTTTGCTCCTGCCGCAATGGCTGCATCCACTTGTTCGGGTTTGATTAACGTCCCTGCCCCCACGCACAGTTCTGGCTGCGCTTTGACCATAATGGCAATCGCTTCGGCGGCCATTTCGGTACGAAATGTAATTTCTGCAACGGGTAAACCATTGTCCATTAGCGCATTGGCAAGAGGCTCCGCCTGCTCTAAAGAAGTAATAGAAATAACGGGCACAACCTTATGCTGCGCCAGCGTTTGAAAGACGTCCTGCGACATAAATTTATCCTTTATTCGTTATCAAAATGGTTGGAACGGAAGCGCGACAATCGTTCTTTCATCGAGGTGATTCGGTCTCGGTGCTCTTCTTCTTTATTCAGTGACACGGCGGTCGCCAGAATATCCACCACCACCAGCGCGGCAATACGTGAAATAGTAGGAGTGTAGCGGTCGGTGTTTTCCAGCGTTTCAACCACCAAACTTAAATCACACTCCTGACTGAGCGAACAGCCACGACGCCCGGTAATGGCAATGACTTTTGCGCCATGGTCTTTGGCTTCACGTACCGTCTCAATCAGGTCGATGGTTTCTCCATTGTTTGAAATCGCAACCACCACATTTCCTTCTCGCATCATGGAAGAGGCGATGAATTGCTGGTGCGCATCCGTATGGGCGTTACAAGGCACGCCAAACAGAGGGAATTTCTGCTGCGCATCCAGTGCCACAATGCCAGAAGCGCCGAACCCATAAAAGTCGATTTGAGACGCATTGGAAAGCAGCTCAACAGCCGCTTCCATTTTCTCGATATCCGCATGCTGACGCGCCCAGTCCAGACTGGTAAGCGTGAAGTCGAACAGTTTACGAGACACCACATGAGTGCTGTCGCCTTCTTCCAACGCCGCGTGGGTTGGAGTTACACCAAGGGCAATACTCTGAGCCAGACGAATCTTTAAGTCCTGAAACCCGCTGCACCCCACGGCCGTAGAAAAGCGCATTACTGTGGGTTCACTGACGCCAGCAGCTTTAGCGGTCTCTACCAAGGTGCTGTTGATGGCTTTATGAGGGTCAGACAATACCCACTCTGCCACCTTGCGATCCGACTTGCGGAGCTGGTCCAGTGAGCGGGTGATCATTTCAATGACATTAGGCTGCTTTTGCTGCAATGCTAACTCCTTAACCTCAAACGATATTCGACATTCAATTGCGCAGGGAAAACAGAAATACTATCAGCGTTTTGCTGCGCTGCTGCACAAATTTTTTCTGGTTCTATGGTGTTAAACTCAAATAAGCCGAAATGATGCGCAATCAGTGTCGGAATTTGTGCCTGTTGGCAAATCTCTATCGCTTCTTTCAGATGGAAGTTTCCGGGTACACCATTGGCTCGTCGCTTTTCATCCCGACCATTAACAGGCAATAGAGCCAAATCAGGCTTGAGCTTTTGAACCCGTTCAACCAATCCATCAAATGGAATGCTGTCTCCCGAATGCCACACCCTTACCTTTCTATTTTCAATGGCAATATCCAGAACATAGCCCAAAAAGCGGCTATTGCCCTGTTCGTCCCGTTCAATCGCTTCGTGCGCCGCTGCGAGAACATGCACACCTATGAATTCATTAAGCTGGATGTGTTCACCATCCGACACCAGAGTCAGCTTGGATTCTTCCAAACCACTTCTGGTTTGTGCTTCTTTACTTTCCGCTCTGGGGGCAACCAGAAATACATTGTCTGCACTTCTAAAAATCGGCTGAAGGGTGGCTGGATCCATGTGATCGGTGTGTTTGTGGGTGCAAAATACGCCTGAAAGATGTGCCAGCTGATCAGGGGCAATCGGCGCTTTCATCATTCGAATGTGTGGGAAACGCGTACCTTGATATTTCTCTGCCAGAGAGTCAGACAGATATGGGTCAATAAGCCAGACCTGATTTTGATAACGAATCAAAAAGCCCGCCTGCCCCAGCCAGAACAAACTGACCGACGCTTCCGGTTGAGGATTCTGACTCAAGTATTCCGCCAGTTCACCATCAAAAACCAAAGGTTCGAATTGCACCTGCATATATCGTTCTATACCTCTAAAACCTGAATCAGATTATCGACTGCTGCGTGGGTAGCCTTATCCACACTCTCCTGCGTATACCCGCCGATATGGCTGGTTGCGATACAGCGCTCGTGCTGCCAAAGCGGATGATTCGCCGGCGGCTCGGTATCGTACACATCCACTGCGTACACGGAAATTTTGCCACTGCACAACCCATCATAGATGACATCGTGATCGACAAGAGAAGCGCGAGCGGTATTAATGATAACCACCCCATCTTTTAACTGATGTACGTTCTCAGCGCCAATAATGGGTTTACCATCTAAAGGCGCAGGGCAATGGAAGGTGATGATATCGGACTGGCGAAGCAAATTGTCCACTTCGCAAAACTTAAAATCGTCGTTCAATACCAGTTGCCCCTGAAGAATCGGATCGTAAGCGATAACCTGCGTTCCAAGCCCTAGCGACATTTGAGCAACCTGACGACCAATCGCTCCCATACCAATCACGCCAACAACTCTGCCCTGAATTTCATGTCCCAAAGCCCTTGTCCATTGGCCTTGCTTCAATCCTTCTGCGGTTTCCGGAATATGACGCAGACCAGACAACATCATGGCAATTGCCAGTTCCGCGACGCCTCGGGCGTTTGCTCCTTCCGCTCTGCACACCACTATCCCCTGCTTTTCTAAGGTATCCAAAGGCAGGTTATCTACCCCTGTGCCATTTCGGCTAATGGCTTTGAGCGATAATGCAGACGTAATCACCCGCTCAGAAACGGGCTCCACACCGGCAATCCAGCCAACGCACTGAGGCACAATTTCCATTAGCTCCTCTTCGGTCGGGGATTTTCCCGGTTGGCAGAACACCAGTTCATACCCCAAGCTTTTGAGCTTTTCAAAAGCAGGATGACCATTCAAAGACAACGAGCGCGGTGTGATCAGAATTTTTCCCTTTTCCATGGGTCGCTTAACTCCTTCGGCTTAGGCGTTTTGGGCAATTTGGCAAATGGTGTCGAAGTCTTCACCACGGACCGGAATATCAACATCAAAGACTTCAGCGATAACCCGAGTCCATCCATAGATGAAGTAGACCCAGCCATCGTGAATCGCCAGTTGAGCCTGTCTTTCCTGATTTCTGGCCTGATGTAGAAAATCCAGCTCGCCGCGATAATTCAGTTCCCACACAATGGCATGCTCAGGAAAACGCGCGTCATTGCTAATGGGGGAACCCGGTGCGTCTTTTCCAAGCCCGGTCGCGTTGATAACCAAAGAATGCGGAGGCATATTGGCTAATGTCTGTTCGTTGCTGGGCTGTTCGTTGCTTGTCTGATCACTTCCTTGCGCTTCATCCACCAGAACGTAGTCGACGTCCACCTCTATCTGGTAACGGCTCAATACTTCCGCCAACTCATCCAGCCGATGCTGGGAGATGTCCGATACCACGATCTTATTTGGCCTCTGGTCTTGGCTTAATCCCTGCGCCAAATGCCAGCAAATCGCCGTCGCACTGCCACCAGCTCCCATCACAAACACTTCTCCACCAGTATTGGGGAAATGACGCTCAGGTAAAATGTAATCCAGCGCAAAGCCCGAAGTTATGGGGTCTTTGGCGCTGCATCCAAACTGCTGACCTCGTTTGTACAGACAACTGGTCTCATTCATTTTGATGGCATGATCGTCAATTAAATCGAACAAACCCTGACTCGCCTGAAAGAGATTCAATTTATGAGTCGTCACCAGCGCCCCAACAGATAACGGATCACGCTTAATGAATTCCGTCACCGTACGATAGTCATTAGCGGGTGCGTTCAGAGGCAAGTCGATACCTGAAATCTTCACGTCGCCAAGCTGCAAGTGTTTCGCCCATTCCGGGAACACTTTCATGATCGAGCTGTGCTTGGTGGACACCCCAACGAAATAAAAGGTGGGCTTAGAGGCGGGCGTTAAATTCATCCGACGCTCCCCCTGTACAACTGTTGGATGCTCTCGTCACTTCTTGGCTGATACTCTGGGTTTTCAGAAAGCACCCAACCACCGTTGCCATCCGACAACACGCGATGCTTCATACCACCCGACTTTTCAATAATCGAATAGTCCTGACCGCTGTCGCTTGGGTAGCAAAAGAACATCACAAATTCACTATCACCTGTATTCACGCTGCGATGGATCCAGTATGGCGGTACGTAGCAGACATCATCAGGACCAATTTCAATCACCTTGGTTTCCCCTTCTGGCGACTCCATCAGCATCAGTCCATGCCCTTTCTTACCAATGTATACTTCTGGGCGGTCGGCATTGGCATGGATATGACCGCGCGTCATAAAAAATTCATTGCCTACCCTACCTGGCTGCATCTTGGTGACCCCAAAAATCATATCCTGACACCGTTCTCCCGGATGGTAGTCGGTGACTTCGTACACCACCTGCTCTCCGAGTTTTGGTTTGAGTTGTTGATAGCTATTCTGGTCTGCGTAGAGACCATCCAAGTCATCAAATCGCTTCTGATATCGCCGATCTGTCCCTGTCAGGCTGCCGGAAGACACATCAATGTGGCAGCTCACTGGATCCATAAGTGACATAATTATTCCCTCATTCTCCATCACAATTGCCTACTCTTTGACTGAACATTCATAAAAAACGGCATAAACACATAACAACGCTCGTTAAGAATGATGAGTTCGAATTTCAGCTCTTTTAGTATTAATACTACACAAAAATAAAAGATCAACCCGATTTTAGATTTAAATTGTGCATAATTTCGCCTTCAAAAGTTAATAAAGTGTAAAATATGAGCTTGACAATACGCATTTGTGTATTAAAAATACATTTAAGCTAAGTTGTAGTTCTGTACATAGCACTTCATGACGAAGGGCAGGAAAGTAAAACTACCAAAGGACAGGTTCATTCAAGGAGTCACAGAATGCCGACAGGGACACTCAAACCCAACCAGACAGATTCCATCAAGTATCTGTTTGTGTGGCCAGCACTGTTTATTGTGTTGCTGGTTACTTTGTTCCCACTGATATACGCGCTGACGGTCAGTTTTCAGTCGGTACGCCTGATCCCGCCTCTGCCAGTCAGGTTTGTTGGCTTCGATAACTATCAGTCGTTACTGGAATCTGCCCGTTTCTGGCAGTCGGTCGGCACCACTCTCTTCATTGTTCTGAGTTCTGTTGCCATTCAGTATGTAGTGGGATTTATGCTGGCTCTTGCGTTGCACAACAAAGTGCCGGGGGAAAAGCTGTATCGTGTAGTATTTCTACTTCCTATGTTCATGGCACCCATCGCAGTCGCGTTGGTCGCACGTATGATGTTCCACTCTGCACTCGGGCCGGTGAACGATTTCTTTAGCCTGCTGGGTTTTGAAAACCTGCCGTTTCTGACCGAAACCAGCTGGGCACTCGGCGTTCTGGTTACTGTGGAAGTGTGGCAATGGACGCCTTTTGTGACCTTGCTGATGCTGGCGGGTTTGCAAGGCTTGCCTAAAGATGTGTATGAAGCCGCCTCCCTAGAAAATGTACCACCCTGGCGTCAGTTCTGGGATATCACCTTCCCTATGCTTCTTCCTTTGTCCGTCGTTGTCGTTTTCATCCGAATCGTCGAAGGGTTCAAGATCATTGATACCGTCTACATTTTAACGGGAGGCGGTCCCGGTACATCGACCGAAACCCTCACCCTGTTTGCCTATAACCAAGGCTTCAAAACCTTCAACTTAGGTGAAGCGTCGGCACTGAGCTTCCTGTTCCTTATTGTGATTGTGGTTCTGGGTAGCGTTTACCTGGCTGCGGTTAAACCTGTTGTGGAGAAACGCACATGACCGATTTCGCCACAGACAAACTTTCAACCTCGAACACGGATGTGAAACCCGCTATGTCAAAACCAAGTTCTGGGAACAGCAGTCATCGTCAGACAGAGCCACATTCTGTGAAACAAGCGCAGACGGATCTCACTTTTAAGTGGATCGCCACTATTGGCTGTATCGTGTGGTTGCTATTTCTGCTGGCTCCGTTTTACTGGGTCACCGTAACCGCATTTAAGCCACCGCAAGCGGTCAATGGCGGCGCAACGTATTTGCCGTTTATCGATTTTGCTCCCACTCTGGAAGCGTTCCGAGAAGTCATTTCCGGCATTCGCGGTGACTTCGTCGGACCATTCTGGCACTCCAGTTTGATTGCTTTGGTGTCCACGTGTCTGTCCGTACTGCTGGGTTCTATGGCAGCTTATGGCATCGCAAGGTTTGAATTTCGTATTCGCCTGCTGGCTGGTGTTACGTTCGCCGTTGTCGGGATAGGAGGGTTCTTAGCCCTTACCGAACTGGCTGAATTCGCGATCCCTCAGGCCATATTGATTTCACTGGTGGCGGCGTTTGTCAGCTCGTTCTTTATCAACAAACTGCGCCTACCCGGACCGGTATTGGGCAACGACGACGTAACCTTCTGGTTTGTGTCTCAACGTATGTTCCCACCGATTGTTTCTGCGTTCGCTCTTTACCTGTTTTATGCCGAACTCGGAAAGCAGGGCGTTCAGCTTCTGGACAGTTTCTTTGGCATGGTGGTGGCATACACCGCATTTGGCTTGCCTTTGGCAGTATGGCTGATGCGCGATTTCTTCCGTTCCATTCCAGTTGAAGTGGAAGAAGCCGCCATGGTCGAAAACGTACCAAGGCTACGCATTTTCTTCGACATCGTATTGCCGATGTCGAAACCCGGTTTGATAGCGACCTTTATGATTACGCTGTCGTTTATTTGGAACGAGTTCTTGTTTGCACTTTTACTGACTTCGTCACGTTGGCAAACCCTGCCAGTGGTTTTAGCAGGGCAAAACTCAAGCAGAGGCGATGAATGGTGGGCGATTTCAGTCGCAACACTAATATCAATAATACCGATGATCATCGTTGTGTCTCTGCTCGGTCGACTTATGAAATCCGGACTATTATCCGGCTCTATAAAATAACAACTTTCACCATGGATGCCCTACCTACTGATAAGGGCAAATTAGAAGGAATTAAACATGGAAAGGAAAATACGTTCTTCAGCACTGGCCGTTGCCCTTAGCTTAGGTGCAGCCGCTTTTTCGACCCAAACACTGGCAGCGTGCGAGCCTGATTACTCCGGTGTGACGGTGACCGTCGGGTCTCAAAATGGTCCCTTTATTGCCTCCGCTCTGCGCACCGCAGGGGATGCATGGGAAACACAAACCTGCGGAAAAGTGAAAATTGTCGAGTTTCCATTTGGCGAGCTTTTTCCTAAGTTTTTGACGGGAATGCAGACAGGATCGAGTGAGATCGACGTCATTTCCTACATTCCGGCATGGCTGCCAGACTTTAACCTGTTCCTTTCAGAAATGCCGAAAAGCATGCAGGAAGGCGAATACTGGCAAGACATTCACCCAGTTTATCGTGAGCGTCTGATGCTTTGGGACGGCAAAGTGAAATCCGCCACTATGGATGGCGACATGCACATGCTGAACTACCGCGCCGATCTCTTTAATGATGCCGGCGAAAAAAGCCGCCTTTAAGAAGAAGTACGGCTATGAGCTT
>NZ_AFWJ01000284.1 GCF_000222685.1 Vibrio nigripulchritudo ATCC 27043
AGCGCATTGCCTTCCAGAGCAGTCAGCTCTTTAATCGCGCTATTTAGTCTGCCGTGCAGACTCAGCCGACCTTCTGCCTGTTTGCGTCTGCGCTCCAACGCTTCCTGACGCAGCTTTTCTCTTTCTCGCTGCGCTTCCACCGTTGAAAGGGAAGATTTCAACTGGGATTCGGTTGGCATTTTCAGCGAGCGTTTACGGTAACGCCGCAATGCTGCGCCTGTTTCGGGGAAATTGTTGTTGTCATTGGTTTTCGCAATCAATTCCAGATCGCGCAGGATCTGCGACATTTCCTCAATGGGCTTGGAATGCTGAGGCGGCAAATATTTGATGGCAAGAACGCTGTCTTTGAGTTGCTCTACCGCTTTGGTGTACTGAGGCTGTCCGACTACCTGATTTGGAGCGGAGCCGAAAGCAGCATTAATGGCGGCAGACACTTCGGCGTTGGTAACGGCTTTGTTGGGTTCAAGTGAATCCAGCGAGGCAGAAAGGGCGCGCCAGGGGCGATAAATATCGTGTGTTTTGGGAGTCTGAACGAAATTCGGGCTCTGGACGAACTTCTGTGCGGCGGCTTTCAGTGCAGGGCGGGGGGAATTCTGACCTTCTGCCTGACCGAGTTCCGCCTGAAAGGCAGTGGCTTGGGAAAGTTCAATGCTGGGAGCGTCTTCACTTTGTGATACTGCAGGACGTTTGAGCACCAATCTGAATAAAGTTTCCATTGATTTCTCCTGAAATAGAAATGCAAATCGCTTTAAACAGAATGTTTTTTCATACGTCAGGTGTATTCAAACACTGAGTTTTTTCAAAAAACGTTCAGGCTTAAGCAACTTGCATTGGGTCTCCGTACTCGTTTCGATGAGGAAGAGCAGTGCAAGACGACTCATACAAGTTGCTCGGGATTTATAATGCGGTAGGTCAGTTATAAATTGCTAATGTATTTATCACTAACATGTGAGCTTGGTTCAGGGAAGGCGGCGCAATTAGAGGGTTTTTATTTTGGTGTCTGAATCCTGATACAGCCGCCGTCTGACGAGATGGTTGCCAAACGACGGATGATAATTTCACGGTTGAAAACGCGATTTATACGACTTCAATGTAGCCCATGAGCCCGGTTTTCATATGCTCGATAACATGGCAGTGGTACATCCAGCGACCAAGGTTATCCGCAACAAATGCAGCGCGCGCTTTGCCGTTTTTGCCAAGCAATACGGTGTCGGTGTGGAAGGGTTCTTCGATCTTTTTCCCATCCAGTTCTAATACCGTAAATGTATGACCATGCAGATGAATCGGGTGATGGTACTGGGTAACGTTTCTCAGGTTAAAGATGTAAGTTTTGCCATATTCCAGCGTAGCCAGCGGTGCGGGAATGTTGTTTTTGCTCATCCCTTCCCAAGCCCGTTTGTTCATCAACCAGAATTTGGTGTCGACTTTGCCGTTTTTCTTGGTGGGCGAAATAGCGCCTTCCCATTCGAACACAAAATCGATTTCCGTTGCGTTGGCTAAATCCAGCTCAGGAACGGGGTTGAGTGGTAGCGTAGGAAACGGTTTTTTCACAGCAATGTCTGATGCGACCGATTCGAACTCACAAAGTGGGAATGGGAATTTTCCCTTCAGATATCGGACATAAAAACGTTCGCCACTTTTAGGCGCGTGTACCGCCAGATCCACCCGCATCCCCGGGCTGATTTTATGTGCTTTCAGCTTATAAGGGGTTTTGATTGGGTTGCCGTCAATCGCGACTACCCAAGCTTCTGCACCCTCAACCACAATGGGATAGGTCAGCGTGTTATCCACATTGGCGATTCTCAGGCGTGTCGTGGCATTCTCTTTTAGCTGATAAACAGGCTGGTGCTTGCCGTTCACGGTTCCCCATTCACCCGGAGTCCCCATTCGGGCGCTGTAGCGCGGAATCATCAGTTTCTTCCAGTTGCCCTGTTTATCGATGTGCCAGTGTTTCAGTATCAGCGTATGTTCTTCATCAAATTCAACGGGCTGTTGCTCTTCCACTATGATGGCACCCACCAGTCCCTTACCGAGCTGAACCACACTGTTCACGTGTGGGTGATACCAGAATGTGCCAGCGTCCGGTGGCGTAAAGGTATAGGTAAAAGTTTCTCCGGGCATAATTGGCGGCTGGCTTAAGAAAGGCACGCCATCCATTTCAATAGGGATACGTAGCCCATGCCAGTGAATGGTGGTTGGCTCTTTCAGTTTATTGGTGAAAATTATGGTGACGGGTTCATTCTGGCGACATCTCAGAGTCGGGGCGGGGATCTTGCCGTCGAACCCCATTACATTGGTCTGAAATCCTTCTACCAATTCAGCGGTGGTTTCTTCTGCAGTCAGCTCGTACACCCAGCCTGTCTTTTTGCTGTGGCTGGCTTTAGTCACGGTACAGGCAGGTAAAGCAAAAATAGCGGGCAATGCCAGCCCCGCCTGCAAGAGCTTGCGTCTTTGTATGTCCATGATTGATTCCTGATTTAGGCTTCTTGGCAGAAACGATAACACAATTGGTTTTCTTCCAATGGTGCCTTGGTTAAACTATTGGGAGTTTTAATGAATTGGATTGATCATGGCTAAATTAACCCTTCAAGAGCAAATGCTAAAAGCCGGTTTGGTGAACGAGAAGAAGCTCAAGAAAGCAAAAAAAGGTTCGAAAAAATCCCGTGTACAGGCGCGTGAAGCCAAAGCGGCAGCAGAAGCGAACAAAGCGGCGCAACAAGCACGCGACAAAGAGCTGAACCAGCAGCAGAAAGAACAGCAGCTCAACAAAGAGATCCGAGCTCAGGTGAAGCAGCTTATCGAAATGAACAAGCTGGATCTGAAAGATGGCGACATCAAATACAACTTTACCGATGGCAAGCTGATCAAATCCCTTTATGTGGAATCGCTGATTCGCGATCAACTGCTTAAAGGCATTCTTTCTGTTGCAAAATACGAAGACGGTTACGTGGTTATTCCATCTGCGGTAGCGAAGAAAATCGCCATGCGAGATGAAGAATCGATCATCGAAAACAAATCGGCAGAAGAAGAGATTCCAGCGGAAGACGATCCGTACAAAGATTTCGTCGTGCCAGACGATTTGATGTGGTAATCACCAGTCTGAATTATCCAGACTTATTCAGTCACTTCAAAAGCAGCGGAAACGCTGCTTTTTTGTGTTCAATTACTATACCCAAGTAACCTCAAGATGCTAGGTTCAGCGAGAGTTAACTGGCTTTCAGACAAGACACCGATTTGAAGATCTAGTGGTTCTAAATCAAGAATCGGTAACGCAGTATGAAAGCCAGTTAAACTCGCCCTTGGGAGCCCATATTCTGTCCCATTTCTTCGTCAAAGAACTTGGAAAGGACTCGTCATTCCGCTGCGTTCTTTTTCTTGAACTGAAACAGAATATGAAGCTCTGAATCCTGCATATTGAGGTCACTTGGGTATATTAGTCTTGGTGTTGTCAAGCGATGGTGCACATTCTTGATCGCTTGAATGGTCGGTTGAGCGGGTTGTTCAGCCACCGTCTGATGGGCTTCTACCGGAATCTGGCTTTTCACCAGATAAAATCCGTAAGCCACTACTGTGGCGTATATGGAAATCAAAGCGAGCAAAAACTGATTGGATTTGGTCATGGCAGCCTCCAGATGAACGGAATCTACAACGATTAAAATCTACGCCAAATTCTACCGATTGCATAATCAGATATGAGGGATGAAAGCCAACATTACACGCATTAATAACAAGGTTATTTGTTGTGGTTTAATGTTGGAATTTACCAATCATTATGATGTTTTTTGAGTTTAAATGCCCTGCTAAATTGACTCTCAAGATTTGAGTGCCACTTTTCAGGTCAGTAAGGATGCTTACCTATTGAACCAAGTAGGAGCATGTATGAAAAAACACATTCTGACTGCCATCGCCACCTCTGCCTTTACCCTTCCTGTTATTGCCGAAGAAACAGAGACGATCGATCCGTCGGATCTGACTCGTGTGTATACCCAGGCTGCGGTATTTGTTACATCGGATGCCGATGTACGCTTGTCTTCAATGCTTACAGGGGCATGGACAGAAAATATTCAGTTTGGTGGTTTTCTTGAAGCCAATTTTGGCGACAGCCAGGCGAAAGCAGGAAAGGATACGTTAGGGGCAGATTATCTGGGTTCCCGTGCTCAGTATTTTCAGGTATCAGGCATAGACAATACCCTGTTCCCCCGAGTTGGGTTTATGGCAGACATCATCCATCAGAGAAATGAGGGGCTGTCGGACACCACTTTATATTCCATAGGGGCGATTGGTTCCATCAATCCTGAATACACAGGAGGAATCATGGTGTTCCCAAACGTGAATTACACCACAGGCAAAGTGTTTGGTGAGTCTGCCAAAGGCTACATGCTGAATGTATTTGCAACCATCCCGATGGGGTATACCGGAGCCTTTATTCAGGCTTGGCCGGAATATTTCACTGTCAGTGGAGACACCGTTGAGATGGAATCGACCGCTTACAACCTGATGTTTAATGCGCCCCTGAAAACCGACAGAACCCAGTGGCTGATGACCAAACTGCAATACGCGTCGGCAAACATAGTCACCCCGACTGGTATCCATCTTGATGGCGACTACGAATTGAAAGCTGAGGTGGGGGTGAAGTGGTTCTTTTAGATTTCTGCCCCTTTTAGCAGGTTCGCCCAGCGCTTGTATCTCCCGCTGGGCTTTTTTGTATTCGTTCTCAGGTGAAATGCTTTTTGGCGTAAAGGGATAGGACTTCTTTGATGTGCAGGACTTCTTTTTCTTTTTCCAGAGCTACAGGAAAGTAAAAAGCAATCCCAGATTTAGGTGGAGACAGAACCTCGTCTATTGCAATTTCAGCCAGCACCTTTCTGTCCAGATAGGGTTTTGCCTGAGCTTTACTCAAAATTGCCCAGCCGCCCAACTTCAGAAGTTCGAGGAGTACATCGTTATTGCTGACGAACCGAAGATCCGGAGACACGCCAAACAAATCGGGGATGGCGTCATACAGGTTTTCGGTGATGTATTGCTTCTCTAATTTAAGTTCTTCTATCGAGGCGATATTGCTGTTGGCAAGGGGATGCTTAGGGTTGCAGCAGGCAATAAAGCTTTCCGAACCCAGATTCAGAAACCGATAGGGGACTTTGATGTCACTGGTCAGTCGATATTGCATCAGTGCCAGTTGATGTGTTCCGGTAGACACCGTTTCAAGAATTTCGTCGCGATTGCGGTGCAGCCAGTTCAGCTTAATGTGAGGAAAGCGCTGAGTAAACGCTGATTCCACCTGTGCGATCAGTGTCGTTGGCACCAAAGCATCATGATAGATATCGAAGTGGGTAAACACTTGTTGATAGCTGTTCATCATATGTGAATTCAGCGCTTCACTGCTACGAACCACCAGTTTTGCCTGTTTGTAGAAAGCCTCTGCCTGAGGCGTCATCACCGCTTTTTTGCCTTCAATATTGAACAGAGTAATGGCATAGCTGTCTTCAATGGCTTTGATCTGTTCCCGCACCGTGGTTCTGTCTTTCCCCAGACGACGCGCCGCCTGACTGTAGCTGCCTTCTTCGGCGGTGGCGCAGAAAGCAGTGAGATGATCATAGGAAAACATAGTGGCTCCATAATGTAGGGATATACCCATCATTATGTATTATTTTGAACGAATTTATACTGTTAATCTTTTGGTAAATCCTCCCGATAACCAAAGTCGGGATTCAGCTCTCAATATGCGTGGATGAGAGTAAATTTTTCAGGTCGGAAACCTCTAGATAACAGGTGCAAATATGAAAAAAGCAATCCGATACTCAGCAGTGGCATTAAGCATGATGGCGGTGATTGGCTGCACTCAAAGCAATAAAGTGGAACAACCCCAGGTAAACACCGACGTTGACCACAATAGCCCAATCACACTGTATGTCGCCAAAGATCTGATCACTCTGGCAGAGAATACCCCAGTAGACAGCAATACCGTGGCGGTACAAAACGGAAAAATTCTGGCTGTTGGTGACAAACACGACCTGAAAACACAATATGCTCAGCACCCGGATGTCAGGCTGAATACTCAGTTCGCCGATAAGGTGATGACGCCGGGTTTTGTTGAACCTCATATCCACTTATGGCTCAGTGGCATTTTGCTAGGCACAGAGTTCATCACCCCCGCCGACTGGCAACTGCCATGGGGCGATGTAAAAGGTGTTCAGGGTGCCGATGCATACAAACAAAAACTGATCGACATTGAAGCGAAAACACCTAAAGGGGAAACCCTGATTACGTGGGGTTACCACCAGTATTTTCACGGTCAGGAGATGAGCAAAACCCTGCTGAACAGCATTTCAGAAGACCGCCCGATCATTGTCTGGCATCGCAGTTTTCATGAGCTCTACTTCAACGATGCTGCTCTTGAAATGCTGGGCTGGACAGACGAAGACTGGACAGGAGAAGGCGCAGCTTATGATCAACTGGACTGGGAAAAAGGGCACGCTTATGAAAACGGCGGCAAGATTATCCTGAGTGATTTGCTTAGCTACTTAATCAAAGATGGCTTCTTTGCCACAGGTATGGAGCGAACCCGTGATTACGTGCATTCTGGTGGCATTACAACCGCTGTTGATCCCGGTGTGATTGTAACGCCAGAAATGTACCAACAGATGGTCGATATTCTCCTCAATGATGATTTCCCGATGGACTACTGGCTTATGCCAGCGGGTAACTTCACCTATTCAATGGGCGGTTACAACGCAGAAAAAGGCAAAGCCATCGCTGAAGGGCAAACCCAAACATTTGAAGAAACCGAGCAAATTCGCTGGTTGCCGAACTACATCAAACTGTTCTCAGACGGAGCTATGTACAGCCAGCTAATGCAGCTTAAAGACGGCTATACCGACGGTCATGAAGGTGAGTGGTTACAAACGCCAGAAGAGCTGGAAGACAGCATGCGTCCTTACTGGCAGGACGATTACACCGTAGTGATTCACGCCAACGGAGATCTGGGGTTTGAAAGTGCATTAAAGGTAGTAGAGAACCTTAACAAAGAGCACCCAAGAACCGACCACCGAACCAGCTTTCATCACTTGGGCATCACCGACAAAAATGATATTCCAAGAGCGGTGGAATCGGGCGTGAACTTCAGTGTGAACCCGTTCTATACCCATGTGCTTGCCGAGCAATACAGTGAATTCGGTGTCGGCAAAGAAAGAGCTGAAGAAATGTCTCGCGGTCGCTCATTCATCGACGCGGGTGGCGTTTTGTCGCTGCACTCCGATGCGCCTATGGCTCCGGCACAGCCTCTGTATTTGGTGTGGGCAGCAGTGAACCGCATTGGGTTGTCAGGTCAAAGCATTATGGGACCGCAAGAGAGAATTTCAGTAGACGAAGCCATGCGCGCCATCACCATTGACGCAGCATACACTGCAAGGCTAGAAGACAGCATTGGAACGATAGAGCCGGGCAAATACGCCGACTTTACGATTCTGGATAGCAACCCTTACACAGTGAACCCGAAAACCATCAATCAGATTGAAGTCGAAGCAACGGTGTATCGAGGGGTTGTGGCGGAAATAGTAAACAGCAACTCAGGGATGGCGCTGAGTGCTACCAATCAGCGGGTAATGAGAACCCTCGCCATGTTGCCCGGTCAGGCGCACAATGAGGAATTCTGCGCGACCAGCTTACTGTTCCAGCAAGCCATAGCGGAAGCAAGCCAATAGGTGGCTCACTCTGAATAAAGCTCTTAATGCATTAAGGCAGCCAAACGGCTGCCTTGTCTTATCCAGTTAGGGAATATTTAGCTAGGGAGTAGGTGAACTAAGATTTCCTGAAGCTGATTCGACAGGCTTGGCTCTTTTTCTGAGCCAGCGTTGGGCTGGTCGTTCAATCAAACGATAACTCAGCGTTGAGACCAAAATCGTCACGCCAGAAAATGCGATAAGCCCGACTACACCACTGATTACACTGGTTTGCTGATACCACCATGCCAAGGATTCTGGTGCAACGTAATGAATCATCTCTGTACCCGCCAGTACTAAAACCGCGTGCCAAAGGTAAACTGAGTAAGAAATATCCCCTAAAAACTGAGTGACCCGATTGTCGAGTATTCTCGTGAGTATTTGTTTCGGATTGCGCTGTACCGCCGAGACACCAACCAATGCCGCAAACAGAATGTAAGTGCTCATTAAGCTCAATGGGCTTGGTTTAACATGCATTGAAATCACAATGCATGCAATGATGCCCCATATCCATATACCGCCTTGAAGTTCGGAAAACAGGGCCTGAGCGCCGCAGTGACATAACCAGGCACCGAGAACAAACCCGCTTAAGCCTCGGCAAAGCGCAAATTCGCCTTTGGTGTAATCTAGCGTGTTGCCCTGAACAATCAGGCTATAAACAAGAAGCAAAGCAATAACTGGCACTGCCCAATTGCGACCACGAGTTTTCAAAAAACAGGATGCAATCAAAGGAAAGAACCAGTAGATGATCCACTCTACACTGAGCGACCATGACGAAATGTTCCAACTGAGCGCCGGAGAGTTATCGATGCTCTGGAGCATCAACAGATTAGCGAAAATGGAACTGGCGTGGTTGAAAGGACCTTCAAACGCTTGCTGACCAATCATGCCCCACGATTCTGCCAGTGGTCCTGCATAGAAGGTAATGCCGTGTACCGCTTTGTAGCTTTCCCACCCGATTAGTGCCAGCAGTGTCACCAGAAACAGCGGATATACCCGACTAAATCTCAGGTGCATAAAGCGCCACCAGTTATAAAACGTCACGCCCTCTTTTTTAAACGCATCGCGGTAAACGTGAACCATCACATATCCGCTAAGAATAAAGAACAAGTCCACCCAGATGTAGCTGTTCTCAAGAAAGTGCGTGTAACTCGCTATAGGGTCTTTCCACTGGGGAAAGAGAATCAATCGAGCATGGTAGAAAACCACAAAAAACGCGGCAAACCCTCTCAATGGGGTCAGTAAAGGTAATTGGCGGGGAGGCGTGATCATGTCGATTCCATAGATAGACTTAAATTGCTCCCACTATGCGCAATGTTGGGTCAATATAAAACTTAAATAAGATTAAGAATAATTTATATAACTCGTTTATTTATCAATGAATTCTTGCAATTTTAGTGACGTCCTAAAACACATTCTTTCCAGAACTCCAAAATAGGTTAAGATGCCAAACTTATATACCATGACGTGCATTTGTTAAATCTATTTTTTAAGTATTCTGGGGACTAAATGGAATTGATCAATGCTTCACTAGAAAGGCAATGGGATATTGCGGCTGATTTTCTTGTTCAAGCCGTAGAACGGTGCAATAGAAACGGGCTTCCATTGTGGACAAAAGACCAAGTTAATGTACCCTCATTAAAAACAAGTTATGAACTTGAAAATTTATATCTGTTGAAACATCACGGACAGCAAGTGGGCTGTGTGTTTATCAGCTTAGACAACGATGATTTCTGGTCGGACAGAGATACCAAAGGAAGTCTCTTCTTTCATAAATTCGTTATTGGTGACGCTTTTAAGTCCCAAGGATTGGGGGTGTTGGCTTTAACTGAAATTCAGTTAATGGCACAAAGTATGGGATGTGAATGGTTAAGGTGTGACTGTCACGGGGATAGAGGGCGTCTTAGAGCATTCTATGAAAATTTCGGTTTTGAATTTGTAGATAGATCAGAACTGTTTGGGTTTGATGTCGCGCGATATCAAAAGTTAGTAAAAGTTGATTCAAATATTGAATAAATGGATTCCGGATATGAAAAATCTTTTATTAGCCTTACTTTTTACTTTTCCATTAATTACAAACGCGTCAGTAATTAAAGCAGATAGCTTTAAAGTAGAATTGCCCACTCTTTTTAGTGAAGTGACGGAAGAAAAAAGTGAAGGCAGAACTTCCTGGAGTTTCGGTTCCAAGCATGGAACCTTTATCGTGATAGAAGGGCAGTGTGCAGGTTGCCTCGTTTCTACTCAATCGAGTGTGACCGAACTGCTCGATGATCCAGATTACAGCGGTTATGGGGCAGTATTGCTTAACGTTAGTGGGCAGGACGGTCTCTTAGTATACGTGCCAACTCGTAAACAGGTAATGTTAGCTTCGGCGGAATTTATGAGGGAAGACAGAAAGATCACTGTGCAGCTTGTGACCAGATTAGGTTTGAAACCTGCCGAAGTTCAAATGGCAAATGTTGAGCTTATGCGGTTGCTCAATGCCATCGAATTTAACTGAGAGAATGTTTTACCTAAATAAGCGCCTCGGCGCGTTTTTCTTTTAAGCTATCACTCTATTCAAATCGACATAACGTTACGTTTTATCCATAGTTAGCCGACCTGCTCTGGTTTACCTAAGCGTCTGTGAATCATACTGATGATCGCGAAGCTTATGATGATAAGTAAACTGACCCAGAGCGTCATTCTGGGTGACTGCCCTGCCAGCAGACCAGCGAGATAACTGCCAACCGAGACCGCGCCTATTTTCATTGCGGCAATCCACATAAAGACTTGCGATGCACTTTGTGAAGGTGCGTATTCCGTTCTTGCTGCCAGTGTAGATGCAAAGAAAAAGGCATTGGCGATGCCGCAGATCAGATAAGCACCAAGCCCGAGCGAATAGGACGTTGCAGTGGCAATAAGCAAGATCCCGACAGCAACGCCCAGCGCAGTAATGGTCATTTGAGGGTCGGCTTCTTTTTGATTCGGCCACCGGATCAAAACATAGATCCCAGTAAGTTTCCGATGCCATACCCACTGACGAGCGTTGCGGCACTGGCGGGTTCCTGCTGCCAGTCTGATACCAGAAAAATAGCGCAGATTGGCAATGCCGCCAGAGAGAAAGAAGTGATCATCGTCAGATAGAGTGTTCGGCTTAACGGACCGATTTGAAGAATCTGTTTTGCGACCACGGCGACAGTGGGTACCGCTTGTTCACCACTGACTTTGTTTTCATGTTTGGGCAGCCTCATCACCAAAAAAGCAGTAACCAAAGGCATGACGGCAATGGCAGCAACGGCGACCTGAGCGTTGACGGTTTTGGCGACAAAAGCCACTAACAGGGGACCGATGGTAGTGCCTATCGCGTAGCAAGCGACGTCCCATCCCTGCGCTTTTCTTCTTATGTGCTGCTGATTTTTGAAAGCGAGGTTGAGTTGCCCGCTGATGCCTCCCATAAGAAAGGGGGCAGAACCGCCACATACGATCAAAATGACGACCAGTGCTGGGTAAGGAAGAGCAGGAAAAGATAGGGCTGCCAGAACCAAAAACAGGCTATAGCAACAGGCAGCAAAAGCAATTAGCCTGCGAGAGTCTTTAGCCGTATCCAGACGGCGCCCCCAAATGGGACCTAACAAATGCGGAGCGGTAAGGCAGGCGGCAAGTATCCCTATCTGATGGCCATCAATCCCGTTTTCAGCCGCCAGAATCAACACTCCGACTGTGGCGGCGCCTGTTGCTGTTCTCCCAAAAATGGCAAGAATAGCGAACAGAATCAGCAGAGCAGAAGTGTTTTCAGGCTCGTGATGCATTTTACTTATACCGTCCATACTTATGCTCCACTATTCTTTTGTTCTAGCTCAGTTCCAATTCAGAAATGATGTTGCGAAGAAGAGCCTGTGAATCGGGGTTTAGACCAGTAAGCGGAGCAGGTAAACAAGGTGCTTCGGCATACCCCAGTATTTCTGCTGCGGTTGCCATGACCCGCATTCCTCCCAGATTTTGGGTAAACAGATCCCACAGAGGTTCAAACTCTTGTGAAAGCGCTTTGGCTTGTGTTGAATTGCACTCTTTCGCGCGGTGGAAGATATGCTGAGCGGTGCGGGGGAAAAGACCCGCCAGAACGGAATACCAGATATCACAGCCAGATTGGATCCCAGAAGCGGCAAAGGCATCGCCACTGACGCCTATGGTCACATCCGCAGGCAGAATACCTTTCAACTGTTGGATGCGCTTTTCCCCAGTGTCTACAAAAGGTGTACCCGGGAACTTGATCGACTGAATCATTTTCAGCTTGGCGATTTCTGAATGCAGCTCGTCGCTGAACGTGAAGTGGGTAGCGACTGGATTGTCATAAACACAAATCGGTACAGAAACCTGTTCGTCAACACGTCGGTACAGTTCATACACTTCTTCTTGGGTCAGTCGCTGATAAGAGAGAGGGGCAAGCAGAAGACCTTTTACGCCAAGCTTTTCAGCCTGCTCAGCATTCTCTAATACATCTCTTAACCTTAATGACCCAATGCCTGCCAGAACAGGTACATCCCCGGCATACTCAACGGCAACGCGGATAACCTGACCTTTTTCTTCGGCGTTTAAATAGGGGTACAAACCGGTCGAACCGAGGGCGCAGATTGAATCGACCTTACTGTCTGCCAGACGACCAATGATGTTGGCGTAGGCATTAGGATCGAGTCGGTCGTGAGTGAGAGGGGTGATTGGGAAAGCACTTAATCCGGTAAACATCTTCGCGTATTCCTTTAGGCGTTAGAGGTGGAAATATTTGGCTGAATGCATCGCTCTGCAAAGACAAGATCAAGATGGTATCATTGTCATAGTGCTAAATATTTATTGTCATAGTTCGATTTATATATTGTCATAGGACAAAGATGAAGATCAAGATAAAAGGACAAACTGGTCAGGAAATTTTTGAGTCGGTCAGGTCGCTTATTGCCTCTGGAGAGCTGGAAGAAGGGGGCGCCTTACCCCCTGTAAGGGAGCTCGCGCTAGAAGTCGGCGTGAACAGAAATACGGTTGCTAGTGTTTATCAACGCTTGGTAAAAGCAGGCTTGGCAGAAACCAAAGGTCGGTTAGGGACCAGAGTCAAAGCCCGACAAACCGCGGGTCAGCATGACGGAATAACAGAAACCCAACTGGTGGATCTTGCGGACGGTAACTTAAAGCGAGAGTGGCTTCCCGATCTCAACCAGATTGCTCAGCAAAGTGATTTTAAGCAGTTTGTTTACGGTGAATCACCTATTTTGCCAGAAGTGGAAAGCTATGGTCGTGAGTGGTTCAAATCAGACTGTCCCGAGGTAATGGGGCTCACAATCACGGGCGGAGCCGTTGATTCATTGGAGCGCTTGCTGGCCACGCATTTATTGCCCGGCGATAAAATCGTGGTAGAAGACCCCTGTTATCTCGGCTCTTCCAATGCCATAAAACTGGCTGGAATGATCTCTGTAGGGGTCAGTATGGATAGCGAAGGTATGCTGCCAGAAGAACTGGATGCTCAGCTTAAAAAAGGAGCGCGGGCGGTGCTATTCACACCACGAGCTCAAAACCCGACGGGGTGCTGTTACAGCAAAGCGCGAGCAAAAGAAATTCGCGATGTGCTTGCCCGTTACCCAAGTGTCCCGGTGCTGGTGGACGATCACTACGCTCTGCTTTCTACCAGTGAGTACCAGAATCTGATTGCATATAATACGCAGCATTGGGCGGTGTACCGCTCGGTTTCTAAAGGGTTGGGACCGGATCTCCGTTTAGCATTTGTGGCTGCGGATCCGGTAACGACAAGCCGACTTCAAAGCCGCCTGATACCGGGGATGACATGGGTTAGCCGCGTTCTACAGGCTATGGTTTTCACCGCTTTACAGTCTGAAACTGTTCAAAAGCAGCTTACTGATACCAGTGAGAAATGTCGCCAGAGTCGCCTGTGGCTGATTCGCGCTCTTGCAAAAAATGGGTTGTCAGTTTCTGAGGATATTGAAGGCGTCAACGTGTGGGTGCCTGTTAATGGGAGTTCACAGGGAGCCGCTTACGAGCTGTCTAAGATGGGCTGGCTAGTCAGACCCGGCAGCCTGTACGATATTGATGGTCAGTCTAAGGGGCTGCGCATTACGACGGTTAAGCTGAATGAGGAACAAGCTCAGAGGCTGGCTGAGGACATTGTATCGGTCTGCTTGTAAAACGTATTTCCACAATCATGAATATGAAAGAGCCTGATTTGTACAAATCAGGCTCTTTCATCCTTTTTAATCTTAGTTATCCAGTCTGGTTATTCAGTTAATTTCTCATTACTTGAATATTGGAATAATGTCGTTTTGCATTATATGTATATCGTCATATCGGTTGGCGTAGTTAGTGGCAGTTTTAACAACCACTAAGTCCAGTTCTTTGACTATACCAACCATCTGACCGCCGTGCCCTATGCCATAAATGGCTTTGTAGGTTTTGCCATCCACAAAGTGTTCGTCCAGCCACCAGTAGTAGCCATAAGCCCTGCTGTCTGCGTTTATTTTTAAATGGTTGTGAATGGAGTCTTTAATCCATTCTTTCGAAACAAGCTGCTCACCTTGCCATTTACCATTGTCATTGACCAATATGCCAAGTTTTAACATATCCCGTGGGCGCAGATAGCCACCGCCAGCGGCATTGCTTACGTATCCCATTTGTCCCGAGATATAACCGTTTATGAAGCACAGCTTGGATAAAGCGGAATCGGAAATGGCTTCAGTCAGGAATTCTTTGTCGTATTGCCGAGCGATGATTTCTCCCACAACCGTCACGTTACCGCCGTTGTAGTTAAATTTGCTCCCCGGTTTTTCGGAAAGAGGGTGGCTCAGGATAAATTCGAGCGGATCATAGCTCGCCATTTCCTTTGAACGTGGGTTGTTTGGGTTAGTGTAGGGAATGCTCCATTCGTCCCATTGAAGGCCAGAACCCATCATAAGCATGTGCTTAAGGGTGATAGCGGCTTTGTCACCCTGAAGGTATTCAGAATACTTGGGAAGAAGTTCAGCGATAGGCTGATCGATGCTTTTCAGTTTCTTTTCTTCAATGGCAACACCTGTGGCTAGGGAAGTCAGACTTTTGGTTATCGACTGAATTGAATGGGGGTAATCGTGCTTCCAACCGTTCCGGTATTTTTCAATCAGCAGTTTGCCGTCTTTCAATACCAATAAGCTGGTGGTGTGCTGATATAACGGCGCGTTGTCATCAAACTTCTTGTAAAGTGCCGAGAGCTTTTCGCGGTCATAAACTGGGTTCTCATCTTTCTCTAGCCAGTCATCGTTACATTCCTGCTTTGAGTTGAGAGGTTGAATCCACGGTGTCTGATAGAGCTTCTCGACCAACTTTTCGCCCGTGGCGTCTTTAACCCGATAAAGATCCAGCTCGTTGCCCCAATAGTTGATCGATGCCAGTCTGTATTTCCCATTCGCCCCTTTCTTAAACTGCCCTCTGGTCCCAGTGTTTTCGAGTTGAGATTGGAATTCGCCATTCTGCGAAATAGCGATGGGTTCATTTCCCCAGGCGGTAAGCAGGAAGTGTTTCCCTTTGTCGCGATAAAATTTTATATGAGGCAATCCATCGAATTTGGACGTGTACAATCCCAAAAACTGGTCGGTGTCACTCGATGCCTGAGCGTTGGCAGCCAAGGGCAGAGCTGCGGTCAGGATTGCGGCTAGTGTACAACTCAGGCATGTCAAAGACGAAGGTGTTCGCATCATAATATCCCCACAAAAGTCAGTATTTTTTAAGATATAGAAAACAGGTTTTCTATTGAACTTTGAATGTTCAAAATGCGATGTAGAGAATAAAATTGCTATAAATCAGTGAAATAGAGTTTAACTGAGGATGTTTAACGCAAGCTCGATAGGGCATTAACAATCGTTAATGCATGAGAATGAAGGTTGGCTAACATGCCGCTAGCCAACCAAAGTTAGAGAATATTAAGCGCCTGTACAGGTGTCTGCACCTTGATCCAGCCAAGCACCGAATTTGCCTGTGTCTGCTGGTTCTTCTTTAGTCCAGTGTCTCGCCTTCCAGATTCGGTCTTTCCAGCTTACTAATTCACCTGACTGGTAAGCTTTTCCACTTTGCCAGACTTGAGCGCATCCGTCGCCCGGGTTAGTCGGACCAGAAGAATCCGTCACTGTCGCTTTAATTACGGCGGTGTGAACAGTAGTCCCCGTTCTGTCGGTTGTGAAATCCAGCTTCACTTCTGCTGTACCTGCGGCAGTTGCACCAAAGGTAGCCTGAATAGAACATGCACGACCCGCAAGCAGGGTTTCTGTCGTACATCTGTCGATGGTCATAGCTGGAGTTTCAGCAACGCCAGCGCCAGTCAGAGTGGCAGACGTAATGTTGATGTCTGCTGTGCCCGTATTACGGATTGTGAAGAAATGCTTCTTAGTCTGACCAAGTTCAAAGCCTTCAACCTGAAGTGATTTCTTGTAGCTGAAAGCAACCTGATCATCCGGGTTGGTAAGTACACCGTTGATCCAGTCGTGGTAATGAGTTACGTCGCTGTATACGCCGTATTTACCCGGACGCGCACAACCGCGACCCCAGCTAACAACCCCAAGCTGGCTCACCTGACCGCCCTGATTTACAACAATAGGACCGCCACTGTCACCAGAACAGGAATCCTTGCCACCTTCCAGATAGCCAGCACAGAACGCCGATTTTCCAATATAACCATTCTGGTATGGTCCGCCTGCTGCGTTACAGGTTTCTTTAGACACCAGAGGTACATCCACTTCCTGAAGTACTGTTGGAGGTGGTCCTTTCTCTGCTGTGCGTCCAAGACCCGCTACCGTCAGAAGATCGCCAACGCGAACGTACTGGCTTAAGTTGTTCTGACCCAGATTGACCGCCGAGAAGCCTTGCGGAATGGTTTTAAGTTCGATGATAGCGATGTCGTTTAGACCGTATTCTGCAACATAATCAGGATGCATAAATACGCGTTTTACATCGAAGCGCGTTCCTTCTTTGTTTTCAAATTTGTATCCGCCAAGCTTCACATCAAAAAATGCGGTGTGTTTATTGCGAAGACAGTGCGCAGCCGTCAGTACAAAGCCGTCGCCAATGTAGCTACCGCCACAGAATGAGCGTTCGCTGGAAGACGGGACGATCTGAGCGTAAAACGGCCAGTCGGCGGTGTTGGCGTCTGAACCGCCGACAATTCTTGGTGAAATGGTGTCTGAAGCACTTGCAGTAGCAGGCAAGATCAAGCTGGTAGCCACTGCCAGCATGCTTAGTTTCATCTGTGATTTCATGCTTTATCCTTTTTGTTAGTCGTACCCAATTTCTCGTTGTAATTTGGGTATATGCCTCAGTGGGCATAAAGCATGTTAGTCGTCCGAATTTTGCTCAACAAATGGATTTCGAAAATAAAACTAAGTTAATAAATGATTATGTACTGAGTATCAAAACACGGATTGAAACAAAGTCGTGATCGGACATTTTAGGGTGACTTTTATCTGAAATTATTGATAGATAACGCATTGAAATATAATAAGAATAACGTTCTTTAAATCTCTGTCGTCCACACAGTGAAAACTGATGTTTTATGCAGTGAAAAAGAAAACTTACTCCCGGTTTTGAGGAAGAGAATGAACAATTTTCGATCAGTGAATCGGTTTCAGATTGAGGGATTGTTTAAAATAACTTTTGAATTGTGAGTTACATAAGTACTATTTTTATCATTAGTGTGCCCAAGGAGAGGGAGTAAAAGTGACCAAATCATCGTCTGCAACCATCTCTGACGTCGCTCGAAAAGCAAACCTGTCGAAGTCTGCTGTCTCTCGTTATCTTAATGGAAACCTGAATCTCGCCCCCGAAACCGCAGAACGTGTAAACGAAGCGGTAAAAGCGCTTAATTACAAACCGAGCCGATTGGCCCGGCGGCTGAGTGCAGGTGTCAGTGAAACCATCGGGCTAGCGGTTCCGGATCTTTCAAACCCCTTCTTTTCAGAATTGGCGGATTCCGCAGAAGCGACCGCGTCTCTACACGGATATGAGCTGACGATATGCATTACCCGAAGCGAACCTGATCGCGAAGGGTTGTACATCGGCTGGCTGGATACCCGCAATATTGATGGTTTGCTATTTATCACTAATCGACCTGATGACGGCAGTCTGAACACACTTATTGGTGAACGAACAAATGTGGTCTTGCTGGACGAAGATGTGCCGGGAACAGGTGTCATCAAGATCTTTTCCGATAACGTGAAAGGCGGCTATCTGGCTACGCAGAAACTGATTGAACTGGGGCATACCGACATTGCTTATGTAGGTGGTCCTGAAACTCTAATGAGCGTGCAGGAACGCTTTGAAGGCTACCAGAGTGCAATGGTTGAAGCGGGGTTAACCTGTCACTCTTCCCGCATTTTTTATGGTGAATATTCACGCTCTTACGGGAATCAGGTAGCAGATTGGATCGCAGCGTTAGAAAAGCGACCGACGGCGATTTTCTGCGGCAGTGACTATATTGCCATAGGGGTGATCGAAAGCCTGAAAAAATATGGTATTCAGGTGCCTGACGACATCTCCATTATCGGATTCGATGACGTGAATTTCGCGGGATTGCTCACTCCATCGCTCAGCTCCATCCGGCAATCTGCACAGGTTCTGGGAAGGTTGGGCGTGGAAGCCCTGCTTGGCATTTTAAAGCAGACTGATCTGGAAGCGTCTTCCTCACCGACCAAACTGCGCCGTATACCGGTTGAGTTAGTGATACGGGATTCGATTAAATCACTCTCATAGATTGTTGGTAGCTGAAACAAAAAGGTTGGCTGAACACCCCATTCAATCGGAGTACTAGCCAACCATAGTTAAGACCCCTAAAAGGGCGCCTGACACAAGAATTCATCACGCGTTCTCACCAGAGGATCTGGTCGTGATTGTGCCAAGACTTGTCTGAATTAGTCGAACGTAAACGGAGTGTTTGGACTCGTCACAACGCCGTTAATCCAGTCGTAGTGATGAGGAACGTCGGCATACACGCCATATTTTCCTGGGAGAGCACAACCTTCACCCCAACTTACGATTCCAAGCTGAGTGACTAGCCCACCCTGATTAACTACGATTGGACCACCACTGTCATAGGCACAGGAATCTTTACCACCTTCTTTCAATCCTGCGCAGAACGCTGATACGCCAATGTAGTCCTGAGCGTAAGAACCTCCCGCTTCGTGACAGGTTTCAGCTGAAACTAAAGGTACACTTACTTCCTGAAGTACATCTGGTCGCCCACCATGCTGAGCAGTGAAGCCAAGACCAGCGACGGTGAGGAGATCTCCAGCACGGGCATACTGGGCAAGGCTGTGCTGACCAAGATCTACAGCCGGAAAGCCTTGAGGAATGGTATTAAGCTCTATTACCGCGACATCGTGTTTCACGGTAGTTGAGTTGTAACTTGGATGCGTAATTATCCGTTTTATATCAAAGCGAGTTCCGTCTTTGCTATTAAACTTATAGCCACCCAGCTTTACATCGAGTGTTGCACTGGATCGGTTAGCGACACAGTGTGCAGCGGTCAATACAAAACCATTGCCAATGTAGCTACCGCCACAGAAAGGTTCATCAGTGGAAGAAGGAATAAGTTGAGCAAAAAAGCGCCAGCTTGCAGGGTTGGCATCCATTCCTCCAATGATTCTTGGCGATACGTTGTCTGAAGCATTAACTGTAGTGGGCAACATTAAGCTGGCAGCCACAGCCAGAATGCTTAGTTTCATCTGTGATTTCATGCTTTTATCCTTTTCTATTTTTGTCAGTAATATCCAAATTTACTTACGTATATGCCTCTGTAGGCATAAAGCATGTTAATCGCTTAAAAATTGCTCAACAATTAAATTTCTATAATTTAATGTAATTTATAAAATATACACCCAGAACATCAAACCATGAGCTGAAACAAAGTGCCACTAGGACAGTTTAGAGTGATTTTTATCTGAAACCTCAGCCAGAGCGTGAGGGTATTGAAGTAGCAAAGTCGCGTTTTCCTATTCGCTTATTGGTTTCCATCTTTTGAGAATTACGTGTGGATGAGGAACACTGCTTTTTCCTAACGAATTCAACTGGCTTGTTGTGAAAGCCTGCGATCTCTCCATTTTTCTGTGATTAAAAAGTGACCGTTATTGTTGACATTATCAATTTCACTGGTTAATAATCGATCAGGTAAACCGGTTTACAAAACAAAAATGGACTTCAGAAAAGGACGAAGACAATGTTTAGGGAAACATGGAAATTACTCACTTCATTCACGGGAGTAGCCGCTTTGATTGTGGCTATGTCTTTTCAGCCAGCACTAGCGAAAGAGAAGCTGAGATTCGCGTTGGTTCAGATCAATCAGCAGGCTTTATTCTTCAATCAGATCAACGAAGGAGCGCAGAGAGCGGCAGACAAAGCTGGTGTTGAGCTTCTGATTTATAACGCTAACGACAAACCTTCTGCTCAGAACGATGCTATCGACGCCTACATCCAGGACAAAGTGGATGCGATTCTGGTGCTTCCCATTGACGTAAACGGTATTCGACCTGCCATTGTTTCTGCTAAGGAAGCGGGCATTCCGGTTGTGACCATTGATGGAATAGTTGAAGGAGTCAACGACGTTCAGGTGGGGGTAGATAACCTGCTTGCCGGTAAACAGATTGGCGAGTTTATGACTCAGTACATCAATGAAAAAAGCCTGAATAACCCCAGTGTGGGCGTAGTTGGGGCGCTGAATTCCTATATCCAGAACGTGCGCTTGGACGGATTTAAAAACGGGCTTTCCAAAGGAAAAATTGTTGACACGGTGGACGGTCGAAATGTTCAGGATGTTGCCCAGACTGCGGCTGAAAACTTGCTGATTGCGAATCCGGGAATGAATCTGGTGTACGCCACAGGTGAACCAGCACTGATTGGTGCACTGGCTGCGACGATTTCACAAAACGCCAAAGACAGAATGCGTGTATTCGGATGGGATCTGACCGCACAGGCAGTAAAAGGTATCGATGAGGGCTGGGTAGTTGGTGTGATTCAGCAAAACACCTTCGGTATGGGCGAAGCAGGCGTTAACGCTGCGGTTGACCTGGTTAAAGGTAACGCCGTGGACAAGCAGATTGATGTTCCCGTCACCATTGTGACCAAAGCCAACGTGGATGATTTCCGGTTCATGTTCAAGTAGCGCACACAGCAAGCAGTAAAGGAGATCATTTGATGAATACGGATGTGCATCTGGATCGAATCAAGATGACCGGAATCAGCAAAACCTACGGGGCGATTCAGTCACTACGCAATGTCGATTTAACACTCAAAGCAGGTGAAGTGCTGGGCTTGGTGGGAGATAACGGGGCAGGTAAATCGACGTTAACCAAAATTCTGTCTGGGGCGGTGTCACCAACCAGCGGCACCATCACCCTAGAAGGAAAACCTGTGGTGTTTGAATCGCCGGCTGATGCCAGAGCAGAACACATCGAGATGGTGTACCAGGATCTCTCGCTGTGTGACACGGTTGACGTCGCCGGAAACCTGTTTATGGGAAGAGAGCCGCTCAAATCGGTGTGCGGTCTCAAGCTGATGGATAAGGCGGTTATGCATCATGAAGCGTCTGAAATGCTCAAAGGGCTGGGGGTGAAAATCCCCAATACCCGTACTCAGGTGCAACATCTGTCTGGTGGACAGCGTCAGGCTATTGCGATTGCCCGCGCGGTGGGGTTCAACCCTAAGGTACTCATCATGGATGAACCTACCGCTGCGCTGGCGGTTGCAGAAGTAGAAGCTGTTCTGGAACTGATCAAAAAAGTGAGTGAGCTTGGTGTGAGCGTCATTCTGATTACTCATCGATTGCAGGATCTATTTCTGGTCTGCGACCGGATTATGGTGATGGCTGAAGGGCAAAACGTCGCCGAGAAAAAAATCGATGAGACGGATCTTGCTGATGTGGTGGACCTGATTGTGGGGCAGAAATTTACGGCGCAATCCGCGCAGGGACTGCCTTCTGCTAAGAGTTCCTCATCAGCTCGTGGCGAGCAACTCAACTCAGGAGGCGCATAATGGAGAGCCTTTCGATGACGGATAACTCAAGGGAACTGAACCACTCATTTTTCCGAAGACTGATGCTGGAACACGCAGGAGTGGTTAGCATCGCAGCGTTTTTCCTGTTGTGTGTGGTGGTGTTCTCGCTGAGTACTGATCACTTTATGACTTCCGGAAACCTGCTGAATGTTTTAAGGCAGAACGCACCGCTTCTGATTGTGGCGTCCATCATGACGTTGGTGATCACCACAGGAGGCATTGACCTTTCGGTGGGGTCAACTCTGGCACTGACTGGCGCATTGTCGGCGGTTGCGCTCAGCCACTGGGAAGTGCACTGGGCTGTGGTGGTGGTAGCTGCTCTGGCTCTGGGGGCTCTTATTGGAGCGATCAATGGCTACTTTATCGCGTATGAGGGGATTCCTGCTTTCATTGTGACTCTGGCTTCACTCACCATCATTCGGGGGATCGGGCTTCTGATTACTCAGGGATATTCCATTCCAATCCCGGATGACTCGCCATTTGCGCATATTGGTCGCGCCTGGCTGTTTGATGTGCCATTACCGGGCATCATCGCTTTTGCCGTGGTGGGCTGTGCTTACCTCACTCTCAATAACATGAGATACGGCCGTTACGTGACGGGCATTGGTTCAAACGTGGAAGGCGTAAGACGGGCAGGCGTGAATACCAAATCCATCATCTCCAGTGTTTATGTTCTCAGTGGGATGGCGGCGGCTTTGGCTGGAGTGATCATCACGGCAAGGCTGGGCAGTGGTTCATCCAATCAGGGAGTGGGTTTCGAGCTGGAAGTGATTGCGGCTGTGGTGATTGGCAGTACCAACCTGTTTGGCGGGCGCGGAACCATAGTAGGGACAGTGCTTGGTGCATTGACCGTTGGGGTCATCAATAACGGTTTGATTCTGGCGCACGTTTCGCCTTTCTACACCCAGATTGTTACCGGTGTGATTATCTTGATCGCCATCTGGCTGAACACCCGAATCTTCAATCCATCATCCAGCTCAAAGGGGTAAGTCAGGTATGAAAAAAGGCACGATATTTACTCACCCCGATCCTCTGCCAATGGGGGTGAACTCGGGCTGTGTTATGACGGTACTGGGTCCCATACCAGTGGAGCAGATGGGCGTAACTCTTATGCACGAGCACATTTTGGTGGATGCATCAGGGAAATGGGTGCCCCCATGTTGCTGTTCCGACCGTCACTTTGCTGAGCGTGAAGTGAGCGTAGATATGCTGAGCGATCTACGTCGAAACCCCCTCATCAACAAGGATAACTGCCAGCTGTTCGACGAGGCGTTAGCCATTGAAGAGCTGATGTTTTATGTGGAGCTGGGGGGCGAAACTGTGGTTGATCCCACCAATATCGGAATTGGTCGGGATCCACTTGCGTTGCAGAGAATATCGCGCCGCACCGGGCTGAATATTGTAATGGGAACAGGTTTTTATTTAGAGCCATCACACCCGGAATACGTGGCGTCCAGCTCTGTGGAAGACCTCACCGCTAAGCTGGTGTTTGATGTAGGTGGCAGCGAGGAAAAACCTTCTGTCATGGCTGGATTCATTGGTGAGATTGGCGTATCCAGCCAGTTTACTGCCAATGAAGAGAAAAGCCTTCGCGCTGCGGGAAGAGCCAGTTCGCTCACTCAGGTGCCTATTCAGGTGCACCTGCCGGGCTGGGAGCGTTTGGGGCACCAAGTGCTGGATGTACTGGAGTCGGAAGGAGCAGACCTGAAACATGTGGTTTTGTGCCATATGAATCCGTCTTATGACGACGAGAGCTACCAACATGAACTGGCAGACAGAGGGGCATTTCTCGAATACGACATGATCGGTATGGACTACTACTACGCCGAGGAAGATGCGCAGTCGCCCAGTGATCAGGACAACGCAAAAGCCATTCTCAAGCTGATTGAGTCGGGCTACGAGCGGCAAATTCTTCTGTCTCAGGACGTGTTTCTAAAGTCGATGCTTAAAAAATATGGCGGAAACGGGTACGGCTATATTCTCAAGCATTTTGTGCCTCAGCTTCGCAGGCTGGGCGTATCGGGTGAGCAATTGGAAACGCTGATGATCACCAATCCTACTCGTGTATTTTCAAATATTGATTAGACACCAATATAGCGGTGCCTGATCTAGAGGTGATCGAAGGCTAGGGTCACCAATAACAAGGATGAAAAACCATGACAAAGAAAAATGTTTTACTGGTCGGCGAATCTTGGACGACCAATGAAAGCCATACAAAGGGGTTTGATCTGTTCGCGACCGCGACATTCAAAACCGGAGCAACGGATTTTCTGCAACAACTGGAAGACAGTAACTACCAGATCACCTACATGACAAACCATGAAGCGCAGGAAGGGTTTCCAACTGAGCTGGAAGAGCTGAATATTTACGACATCGTCGTACTGTCTGACATTGGCACCAATACTTTGTTGTTGCACCCAGACACCTGGGCAAAAAGTGCCAGAACCCCTAACCGACTCAAGCTGATTAAAGAGTATGTGCTGGGAGGTGGCGCACTGATGATGATTGGCGGTTACCTGAGTTTTCAGGGTATCAATGGCGCTGCCCGATACCACGGAACACCAGTAGAAGATGTGCTGCCAGTGACCTGTTTGCAGCGAGATGATCGAGTGGAAGTGCCAGAAGGGTTCGTTGCCGAACTCGTTGCGGATCACCCTGTGTTAAGTGGCGTTAAGGACGAAGAATGGCCCTACCTGCTTGGATACAATCAGGTAGAAGCCAAAGAGGGGGCAACGGTACTGGCTGTAGTACCAGAATCGCAGCATCCGTTACTGGCATGTCAGGAATTTGGTCGTGGGCGAGCATTAGTCTGGACAAGCGATATGGCTGTGCATTGGGTACCTGAGCCTTTCATTGCGTGGTCGGGTTATAAACGCATCTGGACGAACTGCTTCGACTGGCTGACAGAAATACCTGCCACCGCTTAAGACACGAAAAAGGTAAAGCTTATGGACGCGGTATCCCTGACACAACGGCTGATCAACATTCAGACACTTAACCCGCCCGGTGATGAGCAAGAATGTTCGCGTTACCTCATGTCACTTCTGGAACTGGAAGGTTTTCAGGTTCGCACTCATTGTTTTGGTGAAGGGCGGGTAAACCTGATAGCGGAAATGTCAGGAGCAGAAGGCGGGGAGCCGCTTGGCTTTACTGGTCATATGGATACCGTGCCGCTGGGCAATGCTGACTGGGGGAAATCACCATTTGGTGGTGAAATCGAAAAAGGACGTCTGTATGGGCGAGGCTCCAGTGATATGAAGTCCGGCATTGCAGCGTTTATATCAGCATGCATCAAAAACAAGGCGGCGATCAAAGAAGGTAAAGGGGTCGTTCTCATTCTGACAGGCGGAGAAGAGACGGGCTGCGATGGAGCAAAAGCCATGGTCGTCGACAACGTTGATTTTCCCGAAGTTGGCGCGTTGATTGTCGGCGAGCCCACCAGTAATTACCCCGTAATTGGACACAAAGGTGCGCTGTGGTTGAAAGCGTCGTTTAAGGGAGTCACTGCCCACAGCGCCATGCCAGAGCAGGGACACAATGCGATTTATGATGCGTCGGAAGCGGTGTTTTCTCTGAAGCATTTATCGATTGGAGAAAGCCATTCTCTGATGGGGAGTACCACTTTGAACATTGGCACTATTCAAGGGGGAATCAACATCAACTCCGTGCCCGATCATTGTGATTTTCATATCGACATCCGTACCGTAGAAGGCATGAATCATTCTTGCGTCAGTCAGAAAATTCAGCAGCTAATTGGTGGTCAGGGGCACTTAGAAACGGTCATGGATTTGCCGCCTATGCTCTCAGACGCCAGTCATCCATGGATAAACTTGTGCTATCAAGTGTGTCAGGTAGATTCGTCCAAAGCACTGAAACCGGCGATCATGCCTTACTTTACCGATGCAGCCATCCTTAAGCCGCGGTTGAACAATATACCGACCGTCCTATTGGGGCCGGGAAGTCCAGAAATGGCACATCAGACAGACGAATACTGCTATGTTGAGAATATTGTTCGGGCTGTTGATATTTATGGAGAACTGATTTCTTCCTGGCAGTTAAACACGTAAGAGTCTTGAGTTAGTGTCTCCAGTCAATATCACCGAATGGTTCAAATACGAACTGGTGTGGCTGACAGAACTCGCTGGGTTTTCCTTCAAAATGGCATTCCTCTGTATGGAAGGCCTCAACTTGCTCTACGTCCCCGCACGCCATTCCAACGGACAGGTTACTTAGTGCCTGCACTTCTCCCGGTTCCAGCTTATCCTTCCCCAGTGCGATACCACAATTGAAAGTGCCATACTGATTGTGCACTTTAATGTTCATTTTTAAATCGGTTAGCTTGGTATCGGTGGCATTTTTAGCCACATAAATGCAGCGGCAACCTGTAGGGGTAGTCGTGAAAGACTTTGGGTAAATGCCCACTGTCTGATTCATGACCGATGAGAAGATGTCCGTTTTTTTGGTCGATCGGGTTGCAGATTCATCGGTTAAGCAACCTGATAGTGCTGGCGTTAACATCAGCAGTAGGGTCCTGTTCATGATTGCACCTTATCTGATCAATCTTCTTGCTGTTTGAAAATAGACATTTAAATAGCAAAGAATATGCCTTTTGCGAATTCAGCTCTTGTCAAATCTTGATGGATTAGTGCGAAAACCCCTCAAGTTCTTAATCTTGATACAAATACTTGTTTCAACAGGAAAATCAGTTGAGCTCATCATCAAAACTTAAATTTAATCTGAACTTATAATACGAACAAAGCGGGCAATTATTTGCCCTATAAGCAACATTTTGCTTGAAGCCATGTCTCCTATTGATGACGTTTTAAATACCGTTCTCTGAACTTTGCAGTAGCACACCTTTGTCTCCGGCTAACTGATGTATAACTTTCTACTCCCATACTTTGTATTCCCATAATTATAGAGACACGCATGACCCGCTTATTGATTGTTGAAGACATTCCCGCATATCGACAGTTTTTATCTCAGCTTTCGGATTCTGAGCAGATCAGCCATTGTGACAGCGCCAGTTGTCTGGCGCAGGCTTTCGAGCTGGTTAAGCAGCATCAATACGATTTAGCCTTGGTTGATCTCGGCTTACCCGACGGTAATGGTCGGGAACTGATCGCTCACTTAAGAACGCAATCCCCAAAAACGGAAATCATGGTGCTGACCATCTTTGGCGACGAAGACAATGTGCTCAAAGCCATCGAAGCGGGTGCTCGTGGTTACTTGCTGAAAGATACCCCATTCGAACAGATAGAGCAGGCGATCGCTAACCAACTCGCCGGAGGCGCACCCATGAGTGCTGCCGTCGCTGCTCATGTGTTGAACCAAATCCAAGGCGGGCAAAAAGAACCTTTGCCGAATCCATTAACGGGTCGGGAAAACGAAGTACTGACTTTGCTGGCAAAAGGGCTTAAAAGCAGCGAAATCAGTAATATGATGGGTATTTCTCATTACACAGTGAACGATCATATCAAAGCGATTTATCGCAAACTTGAAGTCAACAGCCGCTGTGAAGCGGTGTATGAAGCCAATCAGCAGGGGCTGATCAAGTAACCTCAACCCCTGCCTCAACTGGCTTACTTCGCTTCCAGCACCATGATGCGCTCTTCCAATCTTTGAACCTGCTGGTGCAGTTGCTTGGTGGTTTCCAGCAGTAAAGGGATCAGCCCTTCATAGTCGACACTCTTCATGCCTTCTGCGTCTTCATCCACTAAAGATGGGATCACCGCTTCTACCTGTTGGGCAATCAGCCCGTATTCTGTGGTGTTGCTGTGGCTGTCTTTCCACAAAAACGTCACGCCATTCAACTGACTTAGGATTTGCTGTGGTGAAAGGATAGGGTTGATGTTTTTCTTGAGCCTTTCATCAGACGTTCGGCGAAAGTTACGCGCTTTGATTGCTCCGGTTTCTCCATCGACGTGAATATCGGGGGTATCCTTGGGAGTGATGACTTTAATTGAACCAGTTTCGTTGTCGATGCGTTCTGTTACCGCTGCCACACTGCCTACACTGATCTCTTTGCGACACTCCTGTTCTTCACAGAACACTTTATCGGACACGGTTGATTTGGTGCGAACACGGTTTGGCGTAATAACCGTGCGGTTGGCGCGGCTAGAAAATTCTGAAGTGATGATTAAGTTGTCGCGCAGAATCTCAACGCCTGTGCCTTTGTTTTCTTCGGCTCGCTGACCAAAACGAAAGTGGTTTGCGATGTTGTCGATGCGGCGGGTGCCCAGTTTGATGTCGGTAGTCATAATTAAGTCCTTTTAGTTTTGAGTTGGCGTAGAAAAGAGCCCGAATGGCAGCGGAGTTCCGGTACTGCTGAGTGTGCCGTTGGCTTCTTCTAAATCGAATGAGAAGGTCGCGCCGTTGATCATCACTTGCAGATTCACGTTAGCAACTTTGTTCACCCCCGATGTCGCGCAGCGAAGGTGCAGTTTGCTGACGGATTTCATCGGTATCCGTGCTTCGGTATCCAGCACGACTTGCTCGGAAGCATAGAGCTTCATCGCCCCTTGATTCACCAGCGATTTCACCACCAGCGGGAACTTGCGATCCCCGTAATGGAGGTTGAACACCAGTTTTTCTGCGTTGCTTCTTGCTTGTACCGTCAGCGTTGCTCCCAGCATGTTCAGTGTTTGATGAGGAATCAGATTTCGAAGTGAACCATTAAATGGAATTCCGAGTTCTTCCGTGGCTCTACGAACGCGATAATTTGGTGCGATTTGCCCCATCACTTTACGCAGACTGAAGGTGTGATGGTCGGTCATCATGGATTGCAGACGAGCAAAATACTGGTTTGCTCCGGATTTGTTGGGATGCAGCATGTGGGCTTTCTGGCAAGACACCGCAGTGAGCAGGTTTTGTCCCAGTTCCAACCCTTCCGATGCAGAAAAACTCAACGTTGCCTGATATTTCGGGCACATCTTGACGCGCTCGCGAGTGACAAGAGGATCGCCTCGCAATCCCCACACCTGCGGCTGTCGTGTGAACATGGCT
The DNA here is from genome assembly GCF_000222685.1 of Vibrio nigripulchritudo ATCC 27043. Lineage (GTDB taxonomy): Bacteria > Pseudomonadota > Gammaproteobacteria > Enterobacterales > Vibrionaceae > Vibrio > Vibrio nigripulchritudo. Next base: position 28,767 of record NZ_AFWJ01000284.1, read on the forward strand.
TTGCTGGCCGACAAACCGGGGTGAACAAACCAGATGGGCGCTTTGCCGCTGGCAGTGAGTTGTTGGTTGACCTTGTTGGCTGCACGCATTGCGCCCAGTTCCATGGCGGTATAGAACAGGTAAGCATTGAGTTTGATGATGTCGAGCTGGTCGGCTGGCGCAGTCAGCCCGTCGCCCATCCATCCGAGAATGTCATCGATGGGCGTGAGCGCTTCGGCAAACTCGATAATGGTGTCGGCAAAACGGTTTCCGGTTCGGAAGTTAGCAATTTCCTGCAACACGGAACCCGCTTGCTCCATCACGTCCAATACCTGTTCAACACTTTCAAATTTTGAATGCGGAGAAACGGCCGGAAAATAGCCCGTATAGATGATCAACGCATTGGGGCACTGATTTCTGGCTTTCACCAGAAACGGGATCAGGCGGTCGTCGACCAGTCCATCCAGCTTTTGCACCGTCTTTTCAAAATCGGTGGCAGCAGACTTAAACCCGACGTCGTTGGCGATGCCGTTCATCAGCAGCAAATCGACGTTTTCTGGTTGGTCGATGTCTGTGAGTTGTCTGGTAATGGTCGGGTACGACGCAGGCAAGTCACCAAAATAGGTGGGTTGCGGCAAGTTGGTGTCGTAGCTCGGGCGTCGGTGGTGCTCGTTGTCGTTCCCGATGATGGCACCAGAATGGGCTTTGTAATCACCAGTGACGGGTTGGTGAAGATCCCGCACATTTGCGCCACTATTTACGTTTTGTCGAAGCCAACTGACGAGTTGATTCGCATAGGTTAAGTGACGGGGGATACCTTGCCCCCACATCACTGAATCACCAATAACGGCTATTCGCATCATGTCCTCCTTGAGTGTAGATAAGTGTTATCTGACTGGTTTTTGCTTTGAGTAGCGTTTTGCCTAGCGCAGTTACCAGTGCGGCAACTGCGCTAAGCAATGATGAATAATGTCGGCGTCCCGCACGTTTTGAGTCCTTTCTAAAGGGGCGATCAGCTCTGTGGCGGAATCCACTTTTATGCCCTCGTGACCTCGACCGGCGACCACCACGATTTCATCGGGCTGCTGTGTTTTTAAAGCTTGATAAATGGCGTCCGTCCGGTTTTTGATGACTCGGGCATGTGGCAGGACTTTTTTGAGTGGTGCGAAGATCTGTTCAGGCGGCTCGCTTCGTGAGTTATCGCTGGTGATAAAGGCTTGGTCTGCAAACTGTCTGACACTTTCTGCCATGGGTGCGCGTTTGCTTCTGTCTCTATCACCACCGCAACCGAACACCACCACCAGCTTCTTGCCAAAGGTTTGATTCAGTGAATCCAGAG
>NZ_AFWJ01000283.1 GCF_000222685.1 Vibrio nigripulchritudo ATCC 27043
CAGCTGGGAAAATACTGACGACATCATCGAAAAAGCATCGCAAGCACTCAAAGTTGCGAGAACTGAAAAGCAGAAGCAAGCCGAGACTAAACCCACTCGCCTTAAAGATCTGCCAAACCTGCGCTTGGGCACTGAACGAATGCTTAAAAAAGCAGGTATATCCTCTGTTCAAGAATTGCAGGATTATGGTTCAGTAGAAGCTTATAAAGCCATCAAGCAAACACATTCTAGTGATGTGGGGCTTGAGCTTCTATGGGCACTTGAAGGTGCTATCAAAGGAACTCATTGGTCTGTTATTCCTCAAGACAGGCGAGATGAATTGATGAAGCGTCTGAGCTAAGTAACCTTTTTAAGAAAGCCTCCTCTCGGAGGCTTTTTTATTGCTGCAATTCACAGTTTGGTGCAGAGCAACAAACCACACTCTCTAAACTCCTGTCATACTTAATATAACTCTAGGTCATTCGACCAAACCAAATAGGAATCATTATGAAGTTGTACTCTGCCTCGCTGCCTACAGAAGCCCACATTGTTTGCGAATTGCTAAAAGCGCAAGGGGTAGATGTGGAAGTACGAGGAGAAGGTTTGTTTGGTCTACAGGGAGAGTTGCCTTTTGGTTCCGATACAGAACCCTATATCTGGTTATTAAACGAATACCAGTACGACAAGGCAAAAACCATAGTCGATGCTTATCTAAACCAATCGGAGAACAGAGAGCAGCCCAACTGGTGCTGCCCTGAGTGTGATGAGTGGATTGAAGCGCAGTTTGGTGCCTGCTGGAAGTGCGGCTATCAGGTTAACGAGAGTGTTGACGAATAAACTCTATCGACTCTTCGTTAAAAATGTCCGGCTTTTCTACGTTACACACATGCCCACAATCTGGGATTTCAATCAGTGCGCTCTGCTTATGTACTTTGACCATCTCCTTGACCGGTCTTAAGAACATATAGTCTTTGTCACCCATCAGATAAAGAGTCGGAATAGGAAGCTCCTTCTCACGGAAATACTTCATCAGTGGGTTAACGTCTGCCGACAAGGTATACCAACGCTTAAATTCTTTCTGGCACAACTTCTTAGCTTCGCGGACAAACAGGTGCCGAGATTCTTTCTGGTTTCGCTGAGGCATTACGATATAGGCAAACAAGCTGTATAACCACATATACGGGATGATATGCTTACTCCAGTCCCCAACCTTCACCAACACCTGAGAACGGATGTCAAAACGCGTTACAGCGCCTCCCATCACCATGGTCGACACTCTTTCAGATGCCATTTCAGCGAGATTTCGGACAATGATGGTGCCCAATGACATTCCGACAAAATGCGCGGACTGAATCTTAAGATGATCCAATACCTGAAGAATATCCTGACAGATATCTTTGAAGGTATAGCTCTTTTTCATCAACCCCTGGAACAGGTTATTGGACTTGCCGTGACCTCTCAAGTCGATGAGTAATAGGTTGAAATGCTGCTTGTATGCCTTGATTTGCTTGAACCAAATCGAAGAACTGCCACCAGCACCATGAACAAAAACCACCCATTCAGAGCTGGTTGGGTGGGTATATACCTTATGAAATAACAATGAGTTAGACATCGCTTAACAATATTTTTTAAAACTTTCTTATTTTATTATCTAAAAGCTTACCACACTCTGAACAAATATGTGGTTTAAGCAGTATTCATCAAGCTTCATCAATCATGATTTGTTATGTGAACAAATGAAAGTATAGTAATTTCATATACTTAAGATAAGAAAAAGCCTCCCGTAAGGAGGCTTAACGTTATTTTGGCGTTTTTAATGGAGCAAGGCTGCCTGATACATATTGACGTATTCTTTGGCGGATGCGTCCCAACTAAACTCAGTATTCATCGCATTGAGCTGTACTCTGAGCATCTCTTCAGGCTGCTGAAAATAGAATATGAGTGCTCGTTGCATTGCTATAAGTAAGGCTTCCGGTGCAGGCTCCAAAAAACCAAACCCGGTTGCGTTGACCCTATCGGTATCATAGTCCGTTACCGTGTCTTTCAGTCCCCCGACCTCTCGAACGATTGGCAACGTACCATAAGCCATACTGTAGATCTGATTCAGACCGCAAGCTTCAAATTCAGAAGGCATAAGGAAGAAATCTGCCCCAGCCTCCACCAAGTGCGCCAGGCGATTATTGTATGCTTCAATAAATGCGAGTTTGTTGGGGAAGCGACGAGCTATCTCATGCAACTTGGCTGCAACCTGTGGCTCTCCCGTTCCAACAATCACTACTTGAGCATCATTCAGCAGAAACTGTTCAAGTATTGGCAGCAGATAGTGAAAACCTTTCTGATGTGTCAAACGGCAAACCATTCCAAAAACAGGAAGGTTCTGATTTACAGGAAGCCCCACTTCATTTTGAAGCTGGCGTTTGTTGAGCTGTTTTCCTTCTGCAATGCTAGAGGCACTAGCCTCGTAGTGATACTCCAGATATCTGTCAGTTCTTGGATCCCATTCACTGTAATCACAGCCATTCAGTATTCCGTATAGGTCGGCACTGCGATGAACAAAGTCATCCACCATCCCATGAGAACCCAGGGCAGTCATGAGCTCCGCAGCATAATTAGGGCTAACCGCATTCACCTTATCGGCATATGCCACACCGGCTCTAAGCATGCTGATGTGATCTTGTCCGTACTGGATATTTTCCAAACCAGACAAGTTAAGCTCCGGGATAATTTCCAAGTCGTGGTAGGAGTAAATCCCTTTAAAAATCGCGTTATGAACAGTTAAAACGCTTCGAATAGATTGAAAGCGTTCATCGTGCTCGTAACGGGTTTTTAGAAGGAAAGGCACAAGCCCTGTATGCCAGTCATTGGCATGGACAATATCTGGTTTTATGCCTAGCTTGGGCAGCATATCAAGGCACGCAGAAGCAAAGAATCCAAAACGCTCACCGTTATCAGGGTATGCCTGATTCGACTCAGCGTACAGTTCACTTCTATCAAAATACTGATGACATTCAACCGCAAAAACGGGAACCCCATCCAGATCTAACTTCTTAACCTGATATTTAACATGAGGCCAGAAATCAAGCTCTGTAGTCAGTATCACTTCTGCCTCTTCCCGCCCTGGTAACGTCCGATACCCGGGAATGGCGATAGATACATCGTGTCCCAATGTTTGTAGGGCTTTAGGCAGCGCTTTCGCTACATCAGCTAAACCGCCGCTTTTTACCAAACCTTCAGCTTCAGAAACCGTAAACCAGATATTCATACGATCCATCTTAGAACCCAACTTGTGTTCCTTTCTTGATGACGACAATGCCTTCCGGTGAGACATGAAAACGTTGAGAATCCAATTCTAAGTCTTCGCCAATGACGGTTCCCGGTGCAATCTCGACATCCTTATCAATAATGGTTCGGCGTATTTTACAGCCCGCACCAATTTTTACATCACCTAGCAGAATCGATTCGCTGATAACGGAGCCGCTGGCAACGTTGCTTCGATATCCTAATACCGATTTATGGATAGATGACCCCTGAATGTAGCTGCCCCCCGACACTAAGCTGTCATTCACCCGAACTCGGCAGTCGTCGTTACTGTCGACAAAAGTTGCGGGTGGCAATGGCGGGTAGTAGGTATGAAGCGGCCAACTGCGGTTGTAGAGAGAGAACTCCGGATCTTTGTCCAGCAAATCCATATGTGCCGCCCAGTAAGAATCAATAGTTCCGACATCGCGCCAATAAGCGGTGGCACGCTCACCGTTAATTTTGTTGGTTGAGAAATCATATACGTATACCTCACCCGCCGGGAACATTTTTGGAATGATGTCTTTGCCAAAATCATGGCTTGAAGAACCATTATCGGCATCTTCGCGTAGTTCTTTTCCTAGGGCATCGGCTTCAAAAATGTAATTCCCCATAGAGACCAGCGCTTCATCTGGGCTACCCGGGATAGGTTTAGGGTTTTCCGGCTTTTCTTGGAAACCAATCATCTTCCCGTTTTTATCCACTTCAATCACGCCAAATTGCGATGCTTCTTTAAGTGGCATACGAAGAGCAGAAACCGTGAGCTTCGCTTCCATTCGCTTGTGGAAATCCAACATTTGTCGGATGTCCATTTTGTAGATGTGATCGGAGCCAAAGATGCACACCTGATCTGGCTGCGCAAGCTCTATAAAGCGAATGTTCTGATAGATGGCGTCTGCTGTTCCTTCGTACCAACGTTTTCCGTCGCGCATTTGCGCCGGAATCGGGTCGATAAACCTGTCAGTAATCCCCGACAAGTTCCAGCCTTTTTTCATGTGAAGGTAAAGGGATTGCGACTTAAACTGCGTAAGAACATAAATTCTCATTAAGTCTGCGTTTACGAAATTATTCAGAGCGAAGTCTATCAGACGATAACTTCCTCCAAATGGCACCGAGGGTTTACTGCGTGATTCTGTCAGAGGTCTTAATCTGGAGCCCTCTCCCCCCGCCAAAATCATTCCTAATACACCAGCCATTATTTATCTCCATATCTTATAGTTTTCAATCCGAACAATCAGAGAGAACCTCAAATCGTCGCGGCATACGTCCATGTGCTGAGACAGCATGCTGCCAAATGCCAAGACGACATTGCATCGCTAGCTTGAAAGCACAAAACAACATTTTGGGTGATCTCCGAAGAGATAACTGTCGCTCACATGGTGAGCCTGATCTGATAAAGCTAAGAGAATGGAATTTTGTTGATAAATTCCTCATCCCACCAAGCAAATCAAGCGAAAATACTGATATTGTTCATTTTTTTATAATTGCGCACATCTATATTTATACTTTATGGAATGCGCTTTATGAGCTCATTTTTAACTGATTGCATATGCAATTACAATCATTATTTTGCGATCCGTGACAACAAATGCGCAATCAACAGCAAACGTTTGCGCGTTGTAACCTAATCGTTAACTAATTGTTTTTAGCTGGTGCATCCTTGCACAACTTTTGTGCAAGCAATTCTCGAAAAGATATGGCATCTATGGGTGGACTGAAATAATAACCCTGGCTAAATTCGCACCTTTTCGCTTCAAGATATTCATATTGACTTAAGGTTTCGATACCTTCTGCAACCACGCTTAAACCCATGTTATGTGCGATAGAAATGATCGCATCCAGTAAAACAGTAGGTTCTCTAGGTTCATCAATTCTTGCTACAAAAGATCGATCGATCTTCAACTTAGTCAATGGCAATTCATTCAGGTAGCTGAGGCTTGAATATCCTGTTCCAAAATCATCTAGTGCAATTTTTATTCCCAGAGCTTTCAGTTCTCCTATTTTTGCAATGACGTCAGTATAACTTGCTAATAATGACGTTTCGGTGACTTCCAATGTGAGGTATTGGGGAGGTAGGTCGTAACGCTGAAGAATGTTCTTAATGTTGGCGACAAAATTCACATCATTGATCTGTAGAGCCGATAGGTTGACGGCGATATCTCGAATCTCTAGCCCTTCGTCAACCCAGGCTTTGAGCTGTGATACTGCCTGATCCAATACCCAATTTCCGATCTGAAGGATTAACCCTGAATCTTCAGCCACAGGAATAAAATGCGAAGGTGGAATCAGTCCTTTCTGCGGATGGTTCCACCTTACCAAAGCTTCTGCGGATTCGATGGTCTGTGTTTCAGTATTCAGGATAGGCTGAAATACCAAAGCGAATTCATTGTTTGAAATCGCACGTCTTAGTTCACTCTCAGTTTCAAACTGAGCACTGCCAATTTCAGACATCGAAGGTTGATAAAAATTGATGGTGCGATTTTTCTCTTTTTTACCAAAGAAGATGGCAAGGTCGGCAAAACGAATCAGTTCCGAAGGGGATTCTAGCGGGCGGTCTGACAAGGCAACACCACAATTTAACTGAGTGGAATAACTGCTGGTACCAAGCAATATGGGCTGCGCGATATCGGTGATCACTTCCTCTAGCCTTTTTGCAACCCGCTCTTCATCGATATAAGGAAGCACATAAATGAATTCATTCCCTCCCCACCTCGCGAAGCTTTCATCTCGCTGTATTTTGCCACTGACACGTTCTGAGAGCTCGACCAGCAGCATGTCGCCATATTCGTGCCCATAGTGATCATTAACAAGCTTAAAGCCTTTGATGTCTAACAGAGCTACAGCAAATTCCACCTTTTTAGACTGCCGATCGGAAATCAGCTGAAGCGCGGAATATCGGTTGGGTAAACCAGTCAGACTGTCGTAGCGAGCGTGATATTCAATCTCTCGCTGGTATTCTGCCTGCTGGGTTACATTCTCAAACAAGCCTAAAATACTCGATAGATCACCTGAGTCGTCGTATATGGCTGAAAAACACCAACGAAGCACTTTTTCGCTTCCCATTTCATCCCGATACCCGACCTCTATCCGTTTACTGCTGTCTTTGCCGTTTTGGTACAGCTTAAGAAACGGCTCGATCGACCATAAGTGACGCTTAAGCTGAACCGGTAGCTGAGCGATCTGTCGCCCCTCCACCTCATTTTGATTCATCTGAAAAATTTGTTCGCACAGCGTAGACCAGCGCTGGATTCGTAAATGAGTATCCCACTCCACCACTCCAAATGGCGAGTTGTCCAGCAAGCTGTTGATACGGTTGTATGCCTGACTGAGGTTGGATTCCTGCTCCATCAAGCGGTTTTTGAGTGCATCCTGCTCCTTCAAAACGTTATCAAATTGCTCACAGAATCCAGACAGTTCATCGAGTGTTGCAGAGCTACCAGATGTGCAGTCATTCACGTACTGACGGCTTCGACGTAGCAATTCAAAGGTTGGCTTAAGCACTGTGTTGGAAAAACCCCACCATATAATGGCGATAGCCAGTAGATAGCCAAAGAGCAAAAATAGAATATTGCCTGCTAAGTTTTCGACCACAATAGTGAAATAGCTTCGAGTCGAAAGTGAGATAACAATTTGAGGAGATGTGGTCACATTTGGCAGTAACGAACGTTGTTTCTCAATTCGTAGCGAGTCGTCGCTCACCACTTGTGAAGGGAGTAGTCCATTAGTTGCCAAAACCACCTGACGGCTATCCAGTAAGTTAATGGACGCCTTGTAAGGGATGTTCATTTGCGAAAGCTTGGTCTGCCACCAGTCAAAAGACAACTCTCCTGCTATCGCCGAACGGCTGCCTTTGTGAAACAACCCAAGGGGATAAGCAACTTGCAGAAAAGGTTTATGAGTTTTTTGATCGGTTAACACTTCGCCTACAGACAGCTTCTGATTCATTATGGCTTGCTGAACATAAATCTGATTGACTATCACTTGCGCATTTTCATGCAACTCAGTCGCCTGACAAATTTGTCCTGAGGTTGGAGAAGTAATGATCAGGTTGGAAAAGTAAGGGCTGAGCTGTAACCAGTGGCGCAGTGCATCCTGACAGTCCACTTGGTTTGTCATTAGCGTTTCGTATGAGTAGCTGATGGTATTTAAGAAACGTTCGGACTCCGCGAGCGTCAGAGCCTGTTCGCGCACCAGTTGTTCTGCCACACCCGATGCCCAGCGAGCAGCTGCAGATTTTTCCTGTAGGAACTGCCACCAAGAATTCGCGGCGATCAGCACGACAGCAGGAAACAGACCTATTGCTGTGATCAGCAATAATCTCGCTTTAAGCCTCAACCGCTCCCTCCTGTCCAACTGACGTTTGACACCGGCAAATGGAATTACATCTCGGGATTATTTTAAGTTTTGAAAATGAGAGTTTTTCGCATATGCCATGCTATTAATAAGTGTTAGCGAGGATAATACTTTCGTCAAACATGATAAGAAAAAGGCAGCCTATTGGCTGCCTTATAACTATTAGTATCAGTAAATTACGATTTTGGTTTCTTACGCTTATCCGTAATTTCCCACTTTCCATCGATGTAAAGGCCTGTCCAGCCGGAGGGTTTTCCATCAATTTCTGAGCGAACATAGTTTTCTTTAGACTTACGGCTAAAGCGCACTACTGTTGGTCGACCATCTGGATCGTGAGTCGGAGCTTCCGTCAGGTACTGGAACTTTGAGGAGATACGATCTTTAAATCGAACCAACTCTTCCACCAAAGGTGCTCTGGTTTCACGAGATTTCGGGAAGTTACTGGCAGCCATAAACAGACCTGATGCACCGTCACGCAGAACGAAGTAAGCGTCTGAGTTCTCACATGGCAGCTCTGGGAAGTGAACCGGATCTTCTTTAGGTGGTGCAACCTCACCATTTTTCAGAATCTTACGCGTGTTCTTACAGTCTTCCTGAGTACAGTCCATGTATTTACCGAAGCGACCATTCTTCAGCACCATATCGGCACCACACTTGTCACATTCAACGACAGGACCGTCGTAACCTTTCACTTTGAATTCACCGTGTTCAACGATGTATCCGTCACAGTTCGGATTATTACCACAAACATGCATTTTACGCTTGTCATCGATCAGATACGCATCCATTGCTGTTCCACAGCTAGGACAACGTTTCTTGGCGCGCAGGGCTGCTGTTTCAACGTCTTCTTCCAGAACGTTGATGATGCCCTCTTCATCGCCTAGGTTGATCGTAGTTTTACAACGCTCTTTCGGCGGTAAAGCATAACCGGAACAGCCAAGGAACACACCAGTGGAAGCAGTACGGATTCCCATCGGGCGAGAACACGTTGGGCACTCAATGTCAGTCAGAACGATGTGGTTTGGCTTCATACCACCCAAATCTTCTTCCAACTCTGCTTTTTCCAGATCGCCGGTAAAATCGCTAAAGAAGTTGTCTAGAACGCCTTTCCAGTTCGCATCGCCTTCTGCAATCTGGTCAAGCTTCTCTTCCATGCGAGCGGTGAAGTCGTAGTTCATCAGATCGTTGAAACTGTCGTCTAAACGGTCTGTAACGATTTCACCCATTTTTTCGGCATAGAAACGACGCTGATCGACTTTCACATAACCACGATCTTGAATGGTCGAAATGATAGAAGCGTAAGTCGAAGGACGACCAATGCCACGTTTCTCTAGCTCTTTGACCAATGCTGCTTCAGTGAAGCGCGCTGGCGGCTTAGTGAAGTGCTGCTTTGGATCAAGAGCAACCAGATCCAGCACGTCACCAATCTGAACCGCAGGAAGAATCTGATCTTCATTCTTACCCATTGGGCGCTGAACACGAGTCCAACCGTCAAACTTAAGAATTCGACCTTTGGCTTTCAGTGTGTATTCAGCTGCTTTCACGCTTAATGTTGTGGAATCGTACTGAGCAGGCGTCATCTGACAAGCAACAAACTGATTCCAGATTAACTGGTAAAGCTTGTGTGCGTCCTTCTCCATGCCCTGAAGATCGGCTTCGGTGACTTCAACACTAGAAGGACGAATCGCTTCGTGTGCTTCCTGAGCCCCTTCTTTACTGCCATACACAACTGGCTTAGCAGGTAGGTACTTGTCGCCGAATTCAGACGTGATAAAGCCACGAACGGCATCAACGGCTTCCGCACTCAAGTTGGTTGAGTCGGTACGCATATAAGTGATGTAACCCGCCTCATACAAGCGCTGAGCAAGCATCATGGTCTTCTTAACGCCATACCCTAGTCGTGTACTTGCAGCCTGTTGAAGGGTAGAAGTGATGTAAGGTGCAGACGGCTTACTCTTGGTTGGGCGGTCTTCGCGCTTACAAACTTCGTATTTCGCTTTTTCGAGATCCGAAACCGCAGACAGTGCCTGAGTTTCGTTAACTGGTTTAAAGGCTTCGCCATCTTTTTGCGCTACCTGCAAACGGAAATCGGTTTTATCCGCCGTTTTGGTATCAGCATGGATGTCCCAAAACTCTTCTGGGATAAATGCGTTAATTTCGCGTTCGCGCTCTACCAGCAGTTTTACCGCAACAGACTGAACTCGACCCGCAGATAAGCCACGAGCGACTTTCTTCCACAACAGCGGAGAAACCATAAAGCCCACAACACGGTCCATAAAACGGCGTGCTTGCTGAGCATTGACTCCATCAAGATTCAATTCACCTGGAGTTTCGAATGCCTGCTGAATGGCGTTTTTGGTAATTTCGTTGAAAACAACACGTTTATAGCGTTCTTCATCGCCACCGATGATCTCACGAAGGTGCCACGCAATGGCTTCTCCCTCGCGGTCCAAATCGGTTGCGAGATAAACGTGGTCTGCGTCTTTCGCTAATTTTTGCAGTTCAGAGACCACTTTTTCTTTACCAGGAAGAATTTGATAGTTCGCTTCCCAATCTTGGTATGGGTTGATCCCCATTTTCTTGATCAGTGCTTTACGATCTTTTTCTTTCTTGATACGAGCTTTCTCTTCAGCGCTCATACCTTTTGTCGACACTGCCGCTGCTTTTTTAGTGCCAGTGCTTTGGCCAGCGGTAGGAAGATCACGTACGTGTCCTACACTCGACTTAACTATATAGTCTTTACCAAGGTATTTATTAATGGTCTTTGCCTTGGCAGGTGACTCCACTATTACGAGAGATTTACCCATATCTGACTCAAACGTCCTCAAATTCGATTGTATGCATTTAGCGCACACCATTCTGATTCATTGCTTCTTTTTTTACTATTGTGCGAGTTTATAAGAAGGTCAACCAGTTTTTTACATTTCAATTCTGAGTGGTCGACAAGTGGTCGATCTGTAAAATGGCGTTGAATACGGCCACATCTCTCTTAAGATACGTAGCTCAGGCTAAATTTGCGCACATAGTAATCATGCGCGTTGCCATACACTAGAGAAAATGACGGATTTCTGTATTGGCTCACAAAAAAGAGACGATTTCATATTGGATTATTGTTGGGAATCTGGCTACCTGTCTTAATTAATCCTGTATTGAGGCAGCTCAATATTGACGGAACTTGAGGGCTTGCTATTTGTTGCTTAGGAATTACACTTCCCTCTTCTATATAAGAGGTGTTTTATGAGTTCTAAAAAGCCGATTTCTCAATTCGATTTGCTGCTTATCGCCAATTCCATTATTCAGGAACATGACAACTATATTGAAGGCATGCGTGCGGATAATGTAGAAGAAAAAGACGACGTTCTGATTTTCAAAGGACAGTACTTCTTAAACGATCAGGGATTACCGACAAAAAATACCCCTGCCGCTTTCAATATGTTCAAATATCTGGCTCATCAGCTTTCAAAAGAATTCACGTTAGAGAAATAGAGCTCGTTGACCGAATAAAAAACCCCAGCGATATGCTGGGGTTCCTTCAGATTCCTAAGACTACTGACTAAGCGATGATAGCTTGTCGAAGTAATCAGGAAATGTTTTCGAAGTACATTTCGGGTCATTGATGGTAACGGGCGTATCACTCAGCGCCACTAGTGAGAAACACATTGCCATACGGTGATCATCATAAGTATCGATGGCAGCATGTTTTAGCTCTGAAGTCGGGGTGATGATAATGTAATCCTCACCCTCTTCTACTTGCGCTCCCACTTTGCGCAACTCTGTCGCCATTGCCGATAAGCGATCGGTTTCTTTCACGCGCCAGTTGTAAACGTTGCGAATCGCAGTTGTCCCTTCAGCAAACAGAGCGGCAGTGGCAATAGTCATTGCCGCATCCGGAATGTGGTTGAAATCCAAATCCACGGCTTTCAATTCGCCTCGGCGAGAAATCACATAGTCATCTCCCCACTCGATTTCTGCACCCATTTTCTCAAGTGCATCAGCAAATTGAACGTCGCCCTGAATACTTTTTTTACCTATACCAGTGACCTTGATTTCGCCGCCTTTTATCGCCGCAGCAGCAAGGAAATAAGAAGCCGATGAGGCATCTCCTTCCACTAAGAAGTCTCCAGGAGAGCGATAGCTTTGACCAGCCGGAATCACGAAAGACTGGTAGTTGTTGTTTTCCACCTTAACACCAAATTGCGTCATGATATGTAGAGTGATATCGATGTAAGGCTTAGAAACAAGATCGCCAATAATATCAATTTGAATCTGATCTTGTGCCAGTGGAGCAGACATCAAAAATGCAGTTAAAAACTGGCTTGAAATTGACCCGTCAATTTCTACTTTGCCGCCTTTCAGACCAGTACCTTTGATTTTCAGTGGTGGATAATTTTCATTCTCCAGATACTCAATGTCAGCACCCGCAGTTTTAAGTGCATCCACCAAGTGACCAATCGGTCTCTCCTTCATTCTTGGTTCGCCAGTAAGTACATACTCGCCGCTTCCCAGACACAACGCCGCAGCCAATGGGCGCATCGCCGTTCCCGCGTTTCCAAGGAAAAGTTCCTGCGCTTCTTCAGTGTGAAAACTGCCACCCAGACCTTCTACCTCACATACCGTCTTATCTTCGGACAATTGATATGTAACGCCTAACTTAGTCAATGCATTCAACATATGTCGAATGTCATCACTATCGAGGAGGTTAGTTAGACGGGTTTTGCCAGATGCCAGAGCAGCAAGCAAAAGGGCGCGATTTGAAACACTTTTTGAGCCAGGTAAGTTGACCTCACCAGAAACGAGAGAAATGGGTTGTAACGTAAGGCTTTCCATTGATGTTGATTATTCCTGCATAGTCTCGCACGTCCGAATGCGAGTTTTTATTTTTCGTGCTAGCAGACTAACCAAAAACACTGGGCTTGGCTAGGGGCTCGTACCCAGAAGTAACGGTGATTTTCACCTACTGAAAAAATCAGTAGGTTTTGTCCACCCGAACGCCGTTATCAAAGTAAAGAATTCTGACGGAATCACCCCGGGTAAAAAGCATATTGGGGTCTACGTCCTGAATAACGTTAATTAACTCGCCTTTTTCCGTATCGATCAAAATCTCCACCAATTTGTGCTCGATTCGATAGACTTCGTTCGCTTTGTTGTGAGCGATACTGCCTCCCGCGACCGCACCAACAACGGTGGCAACCTGCTTGCCTGTACCTCCACCAAATTGATTGCCGATTAGACCGCCAATAGTTGCACCTGCTAAAGTCTCCCACCCCGAAGATTTAGATTTAATGATTTGTTGTTCAGTAATATAGCGAACGCTGTCTACTTGACCGAACACAACTTCATTTACCGTTCTGGCTTGATTTCTCTGGTACCCTGCCTGCACAAAAACAGGAATTATTAATAACAATAGCAATATCTTTCTCATTATAATTCTCCCAAATTCTGCCAAAATAGTTGATATGAAGATTTTTCTACCTGAGCTGAGCACCGATCGACAAAGCTTCCCGCCTACACATCAGGCGCTGGACAACCCAGATGGGTTGATCGCTATGGGGGGCGACTTACATCCAGACAGATTGATGTCAGCTTATCGACAAGGCATTTTCCCTTGGTATAGCCACAATGAACCTATTTTATGGTGGAGTCCAAGTATTCGCGCCATCTTCGATCCTAAGACATTCAAACCTGCGAAAAGTCTCAAAAAATATTTTCGCAAATCCGGTTACACAGTCACTATCAATCGAGCAACAGAGAGAGTGATCACTCTTTGTGCTGAAACCCGTTCACCTGAAGAAACCTGGCTAGTCGAAGAGATGGGAGACGCATATAAGCGGCTTGCGTCACTGGGTCATGTTCATTCTGTGGAAGTTTGGCTCAAAGACCAGATTGTGGGTGGATTATATGGTGTAGAAATTGGACAAGTCTTTTGTGGAGAGTCTATGTTTAGCATACAGCCGAATGCTTCAAAAATAGCTCTGTGGCACTTTTGCCACCACTTTCAGCAAAATGGAGGAGTGCTGATCGACTGCCAGCTTATGAATGCGCATTTGCAATCTTTGGGTGCGATGGAATGCAACCGGGCAAACTTTTTAGATAAGCTGAAAAATTTAAATTCCAGACGCGTTTCTCAGCAGTGTTATCGCCCCCAGATACTTGAAAGTCCGATTTCAGGGGAGTTGTTGTGAATCAGAAAGATCAAACGCTTATCCGTATAGGAATGACGGAATCGCACGACTGCAGTTACCTTTCCGAACAACAGGAAAGGGTTGCTGTCGTTCTGGATGATGTATTACACACGTGCTCAGGATACGAACTTCTGATGGCAAATGGATTCCGTCGCAGCGGAAATGCCATCTACAAGCCTCAATGTGATCAATGTAATGCCTGCCAGTCGCTTCGTGTCGCTGTGGCAGATTTTGTGCCCTCCAAAAGCCAAAAAAGGCTTAAAAACAAAGCCAAAGGCATACATTGGGAAATGAAGAACACGCTCGACGAAAACTGGTTTGACGTTTACGCCGAATACATCAATCACCGGCACAAGAGCGGGACCATGTACCCTCCAAGAAAAAAGGATTTTTTTGACTTTGCTCAGAACGAGTGGCTCAACACTCAGTTTTTGCATGTTTACCAAGATGAAACACTTATTGGCGTTGCTGTTACGGACGTAATGTCCAATAGTGCATCCGCATTTTATACTTTCTACAATCCACATTCGGAGCTCTCTTTAGGGACACTTTGCGTATTATTCCAACTGGAATACTGCAAAAAGAGCGGAAAGCAGTGGTTATATCTCGGCTATCAGATCGATGAATGTCAGGCCATGAATTACAAAGTACGCTTTCATCCTCATCAAAGGCTAGTAAATCATCGGTGGCAGGGTTAGAATACGCCGCAACTTTACTTTTTATTGTTTTAGCGGCAAAATTCGGTCGTTAAAAATTTCAGCCAAATTTCTAAAGAGGATTAAATGGCCAAAGAAGACGTAATTGAGATGCAAGGCACTGTTCTTGATACTCTGCCAAACACTATGTTCCGTGTTGAGCTAGAAAACGGTCACGTAGTAACTGCACACATCTCCGGTAAAATGCGTAAGAACTACATCCGTATTCTTACTGGTGACAAAGTAACTGTAGAGATGACTCCATACGATCTATCAAAAGGTCGTATCGTCTTCCGCGCTCGTTAATTCTCGAGTCTTTACAAAAAACGGAGCTATTTAGCTCCGTTTTTTGCGTTTACTGTTAGTCACATTTATTCACAGCAACTGATAAACCTGATGCGCTAATTCGAGCACTGGATTGGCTTGTGTTACCTGACTGTAGTTACCTGCGGTTGTAACAATAACCGCATTCTTATTCGGAATAACAATCACATACTGTTCTCCATGCCCAAGTGCAGCGAAAGCAGAGGAAAACTGCGGCAATTGCCAGAAATGCATCCCGTAGCCCATCATGCCTCTCGTAAACTCACTCACCTTTATCTTTTCAACCCAATGAGGCTGGATAATCTGTTTTCCTTCCCAAGCTCCATCATTAAGTAACATCAGACCAAACTTGCCCATGGATTCGCTATCTGTCATCAAACCCCAATCGGCTCCAGGCTCTCCAGAACCCAACTGATTTATCCATCTGTAATTGTCGATTCCCAACGGCTCAAATAGCTTTTCTCGCATTACTGTCGCGAACGGTTTCTCGTAAATGCGTTCTATTACCTTGGACAAGCCAATAGTAGAAAGGCCGCTGTAACAAAAGCGGCTGCCCGGTTCAAATTTGAGAGGAGTCCCCAGGAACATGGCTTTGAGATCTTTAGCTGAGTAATGACGGTGGAATGGGTTCGCAAGACCATAGGGCATTGCATGCTCGTTGAGCGCGTATCCAGTCGACATATTCAAAATGTGCCGGACCGTAATAGCCATCTTATCCTGGGCATCCTCCTCCTGATATTCAGGGAACAAGCTGAAAACGGGCACATCTAGGCTTTCTAGTCGTCCCTCATCAATTGCCATAAAAATCAGTGTCGCTACAAATGATTTTGTTACCGAGTGGACATTATGAAGGGCGTCACGCCCGATAGGCACCTTTGACATCTGAATATGACCGTGTTGCCCACCCCCCTCCCGGAATACTTCGAGAAGCTTCTTATTGTCTTGCCAGACCACCAAAGCGTGTAAATTGTTAGCTTGGTTGTTTTCAATTCTTTCGATGATGCCAGAGAACTTTTCTGGAGCCAGAACCACTTCCGTTTTGTCTTCACCACAAGCAGCCAAAAAGAAGATTAACAGTAAACAAAACCACCTGTGCATACTTATATTTCCACGTAATTTCAAAGAGTTCTTAGGGTCAACAGACCCTAGACTTACACAGTAAACTTAAAGGTTAGATTAAGACAGAATGAAGGTTTCTCACTGCGAGACAAACAACAGAAAGTGTATTTTGCGGGCATAAAAAAATGCGCCTTAAAGGCGCATTTTTGTTAGAACGATTTAATTAATGGGGAACGGCTTCTTTTTTGTTTTCGTAGTCGAAAACAAGTTCGTCGTCTTTGAGTGTGACTCTAACAGTGCCACCATCAACCAACGAGCCAAACAGAAGTTCGTTCGCCAAAGGCTTCTTAAGGTTTTCCTGAATGACACGAGCCATTGGTCGCGCCCCCATTGTCTTATCGTAGCCTTTGTGAGCCAACCAATGGCGAGCATCTTCTGACACTTCCATTGACACACCACGTGAGTCGAGCTGAGCCTGAAGTTCGACAATAAACTTGTCGACAACCTGGTGAATAACACTTTCATCCAAGCTGTTGAACCAGATGATGTTATCCAGACGATTCCGGAATTCAGGAGTGAAGACTTTCTTAATTTCACCCATCGCATCATGGCTGTGATCTTGCTGAATCAAACCAATCGACTTCTTAACCGTTTCTGCAACACCAGCGTTCGTTGTCATAACCAGAATCACATTGCGGAAATCCGCTTTGCGACCGTTGTTGTCTGTCAACGTACCGTTATCCATAACTTGCAACAGCAAGTTGAAGATATCTGGGTGTGCTTTCTCGATCTCATCCAGAAGCACTACCGAGTGCGGATGTTTGATAACTGCATCCGTCAGCAGACCACCCTGATCGTATCCCACGTAACCAGGAGGAGCACCAATCAAGCGGCTCACGGAGTGACGCTCACCGTATTCAGACATGTCAAAGCGCAGTAGCTCAACACCAAGTAAGTTGGACAGCTGAACGGTAACCTCCGTCTTACCTACCCCTGTAGGACCAGCGAATAGGAAAGAACCGACAGGTTTGTTGTCTGCTCCTAATCCCGCACGGCTCAGTTTAATGGCTTCGCTCAACACCTCGATGGCAGGATCCTGACCAAATACCAGCATCTTCATCTTCTCATCTAGATTCAGAAGGATATCTTTGTCAGAAGAAGAAACCGATTTTTCCGGAATGCGAGCCATTTTGGCAACCATATTCTCAATATCGGAAACACCCACCGTCTTCTTACGACGACTTGCCGGAGCCAGACGACTGCGTGCACCAGCTTCGTCAATCACATCAATGGCTTTGTCGGGTAAATGACGCTCATTGATGTATTTAGCCGAAAGTTCAACCGCTGCGCGTAGCGCTTGCTTGGTGTAGCGAACTTCATGGTGCGCTTCGTATTTTGGTTTGAGACCCATCAAGATCTTAGTTGTGTCATCTAGCGATGGTTCAACAATATCGATCTTCTGGAAGCGGCGTGATAGTGCGCGCTCTTTCTCAAAAATGTTGCTGTATTCCTGATAAGTGGTAGAACCAATGCAACGAAGCTTGCCGCTACTTAACAATGGTTTAATCAGGTTGGCGGCATCAACTTGCCCGCCAGATGCCGCACCTGCACCGATGATTGTATGGATTTCATCGATAAACAGAATTGCGTCATCTTCTTTTTCTAGCTGTTTCAAGATGGCTTTAAAGCGTTTCTCGAAATCACCGCGGTACTTAGTACCTGCCAGCAACGAACCGATATCCAGCGAATAAATAACGCTGTCTTTAATCACTTCAGGTACTTGCCCTTCAACGATTCGCCATGCCAGACCTTCCGCGATAGCGGTTTTACCAACCCCTGCTTCACCGACAAGCAATGGATTGTTTTTACGGCGGCGGCAAAGCACCTGAATGGTGCGTTCAAGCTCTTTATCGCGACCAATCAGCGGGTCGATGTGACCTTGTTTTGCGATTTGGTTTAGATTCGTAGCAAAGTTTTCTAAACGTTCTTCTGAATTGCCTTCATCGGATGAAGACTCTTCACCAAACACGTTTGAAGAGGAATCTTCTTCATTGTTTTGAGGTGATTTACTGATTCCATGCGAAATGTAATTAACGATATCCAAGCGGCTGATGTCGTTTTTCTTAAGTAGATACGCCGCGTGAGACTCTTGTTCGCTGAAAATAGCAACTAAAACATTTGCACCAGTGACTTCACTGCGTCCAGATGACTGAACGTGGAAGACCGCGCGTTGGAGTACACGTTGAAAACTTAATGTAGGCTGAGTTTCTCTTGTCTCATCGTTTTCTGGAATGAGAGGTGTGGTTTGATCGATAAATGTGTCAAGTTCCTGACGAAGAACTTCCAGGTCAGCTTGGCACGCTTTTAGTGCTTCTTGTGCAGCGTCGTTGTCGAGTAGCGCGAGGAGCAGATGTTCAACGGTCATGAATTCATGGCGTTTGTCTCTCGCACGAGCAAAAGCACTATTAAGGCTCGACTCTAGTTCTTTATTTAGCATAAGTACCTCCCCAAAGAACAACCTATGTTGCTCAAGCAAGCTTTATGCCTGCTCCATTGTACATAACAGCGGATGCTCATTCTCTTTTGAGTACATAGTGACTTGCGCCACCTTTGTCTCCGCAACTTCGGCAGTAAAAGTACCGCAGATTGCTTTCCCTTCGTAATGCACTTTGAGCATCACTTGTGTTGCCTTTTCCAAATCCATTGAAAAGAAACGTTCGAGTATTTCAATCACAAAATCCATTGGCGTGTAGTCGTCATTGTTGAGTATGACATTGTACATAGCCGGCGGTTTTACCTGTGTTTTTTCCTTCTCCAGTAAATCTGAGTCTGGAGTGACCCATTGGTATTGTTTGCTCATTATTTCGTCGGTTTTCAGGAGGTTTGAGATTCAAGGATGTTGCCCGAATATCACCCTCTACTTAAGACTAATGCACCAATTGTATCCCTGCAAATAAAACATTGCCATTGGTGACCTTCAAAGTTTAGGTAGATTTTTAACTGAGAAAAATATCACCGGAAATGTCCACAACAACATTATTGTCAATATGCACCTTAGTTATAATTTTGTTAATCTCAAAAATGAAATCTTTGTCAAATTGTTAGATTTTATTACTGCAAACTATTGACTGGGCTTATCCATTGACTAAATTGTGTTCTTGGTGGCTAAAAATTTAGCAATTGCTGAATTGATAGTCATAGCAATATGATGCATCAATATTGATAGATACAGCTGCGTCGACGTAAACAACATCAGTTACTAAAAATGCATGAGGGATGTATAGCATGGCTACAGGTACAGTGAAGTGGTTTAATAACGCCAAAGGATTTGGGTTTATCTGTCCGGAAGGAGAAGAAGGCGATATTTTCGCACACTACTCAACAATAAAAATGGACGGATACCGTACCCTAAAAGCTGGTCAACCAGTCAACTACGAAGTTGAACAAGGTCCAAAAGGCTTCCATGCAAGCTCTGTTGTTCCAATTGAAGGCGATCAAGCCAAATAATTGGAATTCAGAGTATAAGAAACCCGCGTTAAGCGGGTTTCTTTGTTTTTGTCTCTTACTAATTACAAAAGACTTATTCTCTAAATAGAACGGCTACTTCAGCACGCTAAGTAGCCGGATTCTATTAAACAGCGTCAACAATGCCGTTTAGTAGGTCGCTTGGACGCATAAGAGGAGCTGCTTTCGCATCTTCTGGCGCGTAATAACCGCCTAGCTCACCGACAACACCTTGAGCGTCATTCAATTGATTCACAATAGCGTCTTCATTTTCAGCCATTTGCTTGGCAATTGGACCAAACTGAGTTGACAGCTCTGCATCATCAGATTGCTCTGCCAGTGCTTTCGCCCAATAAGAAGCTAAGTAGAAGTGGCTACCACGGTTATCCAACTCACCCACTTTACGTGATGGTGACTTGTTGTTGTCCAGGAATTCACCCGTCGCTTTGTCTAGCGCATCAGCAAGAACCTGTGCTTTCTTGTTACCTGTCACGTTACTCAGGTGCTCAAGTGAAGCCGCCAGTGCAAGGAACTCACCCAGAGAATCCCAACGTAAGTGGTTTTCTTTTTCAACTTGCTGAACGTGCTTAGGCGCTGAACCACCCGCACCGGTTTCAAACAGACCACCACCATTCATAAGTGGAACGATAGAAAGCATCTTGGCAGATGTACCTAGCTCCAGAATTGGGAACAAGTCTGTCAGGTAGTCACGCAGTACGTTACCTGTTACAGAAATGGTATCCAGGCCGTCTTTAATACGAACCAAAGAGAATTTCGTTGCTTCAAGAGGAGAAAGGATCTTGATTTCCAAACCAGAAGTATTGTGTTCAGGCAGGTACGCATTTACTTTCTTGATAAGCTCTGCATCGTGTGCACGGCTTTCATCCAGCCAGAATACCGCTGGTGCGCCAGTTGCACGAGCACGGTTCACAGCCAGTTTCACCCAGTCCTGAATTGGTGCGTCTTTAACCTGACACATACGGAAGATGTCGCCTTCCTCTACATCCTGCTCGATCAGAACAGTACCAGCAGAATCTACTACACGAACTTTACCTGCCGCCTGTTGAATGAATGTCTTGTCGTGCGAACCGTATTCTTCCGCTTTCTGAGCCATCAGACCCACGTTTGGAACGCTACCCATAGTAGTTGGATCGAACGCACCATTTTCTTTACAGAATTCGATAACAGCCTGATAAACACTTGCGTAGCTGCGATCCGGGATCATTGCTTTAGTGTCTTTCAGCTTGCCATCTGGTCCCCACATTTGACCAGAAGAACGAAGCATCGCTGGCATAGAAGCATCAACAATCACATCACTTGGAACGTGTAGGTTCGTGATACCACGATCTGAATCAACCATCGCCAATGCCGGACGAGTTTCGTATACCGCCTGAAGCGCAGCTTTGATTTCTTCTTGCTGTGCTTCTGGTAGAGAAGTGATCTTCGCGTAAACGTCACCGATACCGTTGTTTACGTCAACACCAAGCTGCTCGAAAACGTCCTGGTACTTGTCGAATACTTCTTTGTAGTAAACGCGTACAGCATGACCGAAGATAACTGGATCAGACACCTTCATCATGGTTGCTTTCATGTGAAGAGAAAGCAGTACATCTTGTTCTTTGGCTTCTTCAATTTCTTTCTCGAAGAATGAAACCAGAGCCGCTTTGTTCATTACAGACGCATCGATGATTTCCTGGTCTTGAAGAGCAAACTCGCTCTTAAGCACTTTGACTTCACCGTCTGTGCCTACAAATTCAATACGAACGTTTGTTGCACCATTAATGGTGACTGATTTTTCGCTGCCAAAGAAATCGTTGCCAGACATGCTTGCAACGTGCGACTTAGATTCAGCACTCCAAGCACCCATTGAATGAGGGTTTTTCTTCGCGTAATTCTTAACAGAAGCTGGAGCACGACGATCTGAGTTACCTTCACGAAGAACTGGGTTTACTGCACTACCTTTGATTTTGTCGTATACCGCTTTAACTTTGGCTTCTTCGTCTGTTTTTGGTTCTTCAGGGTAGTTAGGAAGCGCGTAGCCTTTTGCTTGAAGTTCTTTAATCGCCGCTTGCAACTGAGGTACAGATGCAGAAATGTTAGGAAGTTTAATGATGTTTGCTTCAGGTGTTTTTGCCAGTTCGCCCAGCTCAGACAGAGCATCACCAATACGTTGCTCTTCAGTTAAGTAGTCAGGGAAGTTTGCAATAATACGCCCTGCTAGTGAAATGTCCCTTGTTTCGACGTTGATATCAGATGATGAAGTAAACGCGCGGATAATAGGCAGTAGCGAATATGTTGCCAAAGCGGGTGCTTCATCAGTGATGGTATAAATAATAGTAGGCTTAGTTGTTGGCATGAAATTTCCCTATATATCTGACAGTCTCTATTGGATGAGAAATAGGTCTGCATTAATGAATCGTCAGTCAGTCCGTACTACATCCTCCTATGGCTGACCGCGATTGGTTATCCAAACTCCTTCTAAGGTCTTCGACCCTAATAGTGCTTCTTATTGTAGTCTACCTGCTTACCTGTTCCGGTAATTTGACCAACAGGAAGCACTGCCTCAGTTTGGTAACACGTACACATCCTCTTTATCATAATTAATGGCAAGGGTGTCGTGCTTGTATCCAGTGCCGGATACCGTACTCACGTAAAACTAAACAAACAAAAGTGTTTAGTCTATCATTCAGTTCGTGATTCCTGTTTTTTGGCGCGCAAATCATAGCCCAATCACAAATGAAGTTAAACTTTCACCCACAGTTCGTTTACATTTTTGCAAGGTAGTTAACATGTCTTTTCGCTCTCGCAGCGTAAAATCAAAGAGTTCCGGCTCTTCTCGCACCCAATCTTTTAAAACAAATTCTAAAAATCGCTCAAAAAAATCGCGAAAACCCACGCAAAAAATCGCTACTGTGTCGGCTGAAGACAGAAAGATCCTCATCTTCAATAAACCTTTCGATACTCTGAGTCAGTTTACCGATGGAGAGGGCAGAAAAACGCTTGCCGATTATATTTCGGTTAAAGAGGTATATGCCGCAGGTCGCCTGGACAGAGATAGCGAAGGCTTGATGGTGCTGACCAATGACGGAATTCTTCAGGCCAAACTCACTCAGCCTAAATCCAAATCGCCAAAAACCTACTGGGTTCAGGTTGAAGGAGCACCAACAGAAGCGGATTTGGATAAACTACGAAAAGGCGTTGAATTAAAAGACGGCATGACACTTCCTGCTCAAATCGAGATCATGGAAGAGCCAAAGGTTTGGGATCGTCACCCTCCGGTTCGCTTTAGAGCATCCATTCCCACCAGCTGGCTTGCCATCACCATTATTGAAGGACGAAACCGACAAGTGCGCCGTATGACAGCCAACATTGGCTACCCTACTCTTCGGCTCATTCGTTACTCAATGGGTAACTGGACTGTAGGTGATCTTCAGCCAGGTGAATGGAAATTCGTCACGTTGTAGTTCGAGGATGCCTTTTTGTAAGTCACTGATGCCTTTATTGATGGTTAAGTCGACAGGCTTTTTGTGATTTAACTCTCGGATCTGTATCCAGCAAATTCTTTCTGTTAGAATCTGCCCCCAAGCAATTTAAGTGGTATAACCAATGTCAGATAACAGCCAAAAGAAAGTGATCGTCGGTATGTCCGGCGGCGTTGATTCCTCTGTGTCCGCCTATCTTCTAAAACAACAAGGCTACCAAGTCGAAGGTTTGTTTATGAAGAACTGGGAAGAAGACGACAACGAGGAATACTGCACGGCAGCAGAAGACCTTGCCGATGCACAGGCTGTATGTGACAAACTGGGTATCCACCTGCACACCATTAACTTTGCTGCCGAATACTGGGACAACGTATTTGAGTACTTCCTCGCGGAATACAAAGCGGGTCGTACGCCAAACCCAGATATTCTGTGTAACAAAGAAATCAAATTCAAAGCGTTTCTGGAATTTGCCGATGAAGTCCTCGACGCGGACTACATTGCCATGGGTCACTATGTTCGTCGTACCTTCCCAACAGCAGAAGGCGAACAGCCTCAGATGCTTCGTGGCTTGGATGGCAACAAAGACCAGAGCTACTTCCTTTATACGTTAAGCTCCGACCAAATCGCGCGCAGCCTGTTCCCTGTTGGTGAACTAGAGAAACCTGAAGTTCGTCGTATTGCCGAAGAACAAGACCTGATCACCGCGAAAAAGAAAGATTCTACGGGTATCTGTTTCATTGGAGAGCGTAAGTTTACTGATTTCCTTTCTCGTTACTTGCCAGCACAACCGGGCAAAATCGAAACGCCTGAAGGCAAAGAAATTGGCGAACATCAAGGCTTGATGTACCACACGCTTGGTCAGCGCAAAGGTCTGCATATTGGTGGACAAAAAGGCGGTGGCGGCAACGAAGCTGCATGGTATGTCGCCGACAAAGACTTAAAACGTAATGTGCTTATTGCGGTTCAGGGAAGCGATCATCCATTATTAAAATCAAATGGGTTAATCGCATCTCAGCTTCACTGGGTAGATCGCTTAGCGATCAAGCAACCGATGTCCTGTACGGTGAAAACGCGCTATCGTCAGCAAGACATTCCTTGTACTATCATCCCCGTCGACGATGAAACCATTAAAGTCATCTTTGATGAACCGCAAGTCGCTGTCACTCCAGGTCAATCTGCTGTCTTCTATAAAGATGATGTCTGCCTGGGCGGCGGCATTATAGAAGAACGAATTTGATAATTAAGGAGCACTTACGTGGCTAATACACTTTATGACCGTACCATTGCTTTTGCTGGCATGTGCCAAGCGGTAGCGCTGATGCAAGATATCGCAAAAGAGGGTCACTGTGATAAAGACGCGTTTGAGACTTCTATAAAAGCTATTCTGAACACCAATCCTTCCAATACGTTGGCAGTATTTGGCGATGAGTCAAACTTAAAAACAGGGTTAGAGTGCCTGGAAAAAGGCATCGACAGCACACCAGCAGGCAGTGAAGTCACTCGATACCTTATCTCTCTTATGGCGCTGGAACGCAAACTCAGCGCCCGCCGCGACTCGTTGTCACAGCTTGGTGACCGCATTCAAATGGCTCAACGCCAAACCGAACATTTTGATCTGTTTGATGACAACATGATCAGCAACCTTGCCAGCATTTACCTTGACGTGATCAGCCCAATTGGTCCACGAATTCAGGTCACTGGTACCCCTTCAGTTTTACAGCAAACCGCTAACCAGCATAAAGTCCGCGCACTATTACTTTCGGGTATTCGATGTGCAGTACTTTGGCGCCAGACCGGCGGTAAGCGTCGCCACTTAATCTTTGGTCGCAAGAGCATGCTCGAGCAGGCCCAAATTCTGCTGGCACGAATTTAACTTAACAAATCACTCAGATATTCAGGAGATAAACATGGAACTGTCAGCATTGACTGCTGTTTCACCGGTAGACGGCCGCTACGGAAGTAAAACGATTGCGTTACGCAGTATCTTTAGTGAGTATGGCCTCCTAAAGTATCGTTCAATCGTTGAAATCCGTTGGCTACAGAAGCTTGCAGCGACAGATGCAATCGCAGAAGTCCCTGCATTCAGCGCAGAAGCGAACAAGTTCTTGGACGAGCTAGCGGCGAACTTCAGTGAAGAAGATGCAGCACGCATTAAAGAAATCGAGCGCACTACCAACCACGACGTTAAAGCGGTTGAATACTTCCTGAAAGAAAAAGTAGCAGGTGTTCCTGAACTGCACGCAGTGAACGAGTTCATTCACTTCGCCTGTACTTCAGAAGACATCAACAACACGTCTCACGCTCTGATGCTAAAAGAAGCACGTGAAACGGTTATCCTTCCTGAAATCAAAAACATCATTGATGCGATCAAAGCGCTAGCAGAAGAATACCGCGATATTCCTCTTCTTTCCCGTACGCACGGTCAGCCAGCTTCCCCAACCACTATGGGTAAAGAAATGGCGAACGTTGCTTACCGCATGGAGCGTCAGTACAAGCAAATCGCAGACGTTGAAATTCTGGCGAAAATCAACGGTGCAGTAGGTAACTACAACGCACATCTATCAGCTTACCCAGAGCTAGACTGGCACAATTTCAGCGAAGAGTTCATCACTGAATCTCTTGGCGTAACCTGGAACCCTTACACCACTCAAATCGAACCACACGATTACATTGCAGAGCTGTTTGACGCGATCGCTCGCTTCAACACCATTCTGATCGACTTCGATCGTGACGTATGGGGTTACATCGCTCTGGGTCACTTCAAGCAGAAGACCATCGCTGGCGAAATCGGCTCTTCAACAATGCCTCACAAAGTTAACCCAATCGACTTTGAAAACTCTGAAGGTAACCTTGGCCTGGCAAACGCCGTATTCAGCCACCTTGCTCAAAAACTGCCTATCTCTCGCTGGCAGCGTGACCTGACAGACTCAACGGTTCTTCGTAACCTTGGTGTTGGTGCTGGTTACGCAATCATTGCGTACACTTCAACACTAAAAGGCATCAGTAAGCTGGAAGTGAACCGCGAAGCACTATTGGCAGAACTTGACCAAAACTGGGAAGTACTGGCAGAGCCTGTACAAACAGTGATGCGTCGTTACGGTATCGAGAAGCCATACGAGAAGCTTAAAGAGCTGACTCGTGGTAAGCGTGTCGATGGCGAAGCAATGCGCAACTTCATTGATGGCTTAGAACTGCCTGAAGATGAAAAAGCACGCCTGAAAGAAATGACACCAGCAAACTACATTGGTCAGGCAATCGAGCTAACTGACAAGCTGTAATTCTTCAGTAATCCTTTGTTTTCACAAAAACCAGTTGGTTATCCAACTGGTTTTTTATTGCCCGTAATCCCACTAATCTTCCAGATATTCTGCCAATTGGCGAATTTAACTCTACCCCTCAAATCTCATCAATGAGCCAAATAGTAAAAAAATTAAAAATGTTTCCGTTTTTAGCTCACCATTTCACCAATCAGCTCTAATTTCATACAAAAACAATTACATATCAATATAAATCATTGATATAAAAGAATTCTCATTTTCAATAATGTAACCAAATATATAAATGAGGTTCTTTTAATCACTTATTGTGATATAAATCACGCCAACTCAGGGACGAACCTAAAAATCCATAAAGATACACAACACCAATCTGAGCCATATAATAAAGAGGAATATATGTTTCTTAAGAATCTGGCAATCAGCAGAAAACTAGCACTTTCGTTTTCATTGATTGCGATCATAAACGTTATTTTTGCTGTCTTCTTCCTGAATGGTTTAAAACACATTCGCAATGAACTACTTAACTACGCAGATGACACATTGCCAGCCGTAATGACAGTGGAATCTCTGCAACAAGACTTTCTAGAGCTACGCCTTTCTCAGTACAAACTATTGAAGGCACACTCAAACCAATCAGAATTGCTGAGCGATATTCAGAGCAACGAAATACTAAAAAAAGAGCTGACTGAAAATCTGAAGGCTTACGGGAAGACTGTCTGGCCGGGGGAAGAGCAGACCACTTTCGATCAGTTGATGACCGACTGGAAACTTTACGTGACTCAAAGTGATCAATACCACAAGCTGCTTGCAAGCTCACAAGGCTTAAAAGCTCAGGAATTGGTATTGAATAATCAGGCAACGGCTGAGTCTATGTCGCGCGCCTTCACTACTTTGAAACGCATTTTGAATGACGCGATGCTGAGCAACCGTTCTACCATCCTTGATGAAATCAATGGTCTTGAGAACAAGAACCTGATCAGCAATGGTCTTGCCCTGCTCGCAATGCTCATCATCACTATCATTCTTACCAAGGCTATTTGTGGTCCACTTAAGAAGGTTGTCGATCTGGC
This sequence comes from Vibrio nigripulchritudo ATCC 27043, assembly GCF_000222685.1. Classification (GTDB taxonomy): domain Bacteria; phylum Pseudomonadota; class Gammaproteobacteria; order Enterobacterales; family Vibrionaceae; genus Vibrio; species Vibrio nigripulchritudo. The sequence goes on from NZ_AFWJ01000283.1 coordinate 27,224, forward strand.
GAACGATATCGCAAGTGGCGACTTATCCAAGAACCTGGATACCAATGCCATCGGCAAAGACGAACTTGGTCAGCTAGCTACAGCTGTACAGTCGATGCAGAACAACCTGAAATCCCTGATTGAGCAAGTGGCTTCTGCTGTGTCTCAGGTCAACCATTCTGCTGGTGAAGTGAATACCATCTCCAGACAGTCTGCAACTGGTATGCAACATCAGCAGGAAGAGACAAGTCAGGTTTCTTCAGCGATGACGGAAATGGAATCTGTAATCCACGACATCTCTAACAACACCGAAACGTCAGCACAAGAAACTCAAGATGCCATGAACCTGACTCAGGACGGCAACAATCAGGTGAAGCTGATGATCGATGCGATGATGGAAGTCGCGGAATCGATTCGTCTTTCAAGCGAAACCGTCGCTGAGCTGGAAAAACGTTCTCAACAGATCCACGTGTTTGTTGATGTTATTCAAGATATTGCAGAGCAAACGAACCTACTTGCTCTTAATGCTGCGATTGAAGCTGCTCGTGCAGGTGAAAGTGGTCGTGGTTTTGCGGTAGTCGCAGCTGAAGTTCGTTCGCTTGCGGGAAGAACGCAAGATTCAACAGGCGAGATCAGCACCATCATCGAACAGTTCAAAGCCAGCACTCAAAAAGTGAAGACCGTTTCAGATGACAGTCAGGAAAGCACCGAACGATGCCTGAGCATGGGCGATCAGGTACAAAACATCATGGCTGACATTCAAAACGCGGTAACCCAAATCTCGGATATGGGTGCACAAATCGCAAGTGCATGTAGCCAGCAATCCGCTGTAGTTGGCGACCTGACCGTTCGCGTCGAGAACATGCAAAGCTCGTCAGAACAGGTAGCGCAAGGGTCGCTTCAGACCGCTCAATCCTGTGAAGAGCTAGAGCAGCTTTCTCAGTCTCTGCAACAATCAATGGCGAAATTCCGACTGGTTTAACCCAGCGAAATCCGTTCCATACGCACCATCTAATCCATTTATTTTCAGCCCCCATTTCACACCCGTTAAATCGGGAGGGGGCTTTATTGGAGTTAAAAAATGAAAACCAAACTTACGCTTCTTGCCCTTTCTCTTGCTGCTACAACGGCGATTTCGATGCCAGCAGTGAGTGCTCCCCTGCTTTCTGGTATCGAAGGTGAATACAACCGCGAACACAGAACCAGTAATGCATGGCTGGAAGTCAGCTTGTCTCAGTTCAACGACAACATTGACCAGTTCCGCACGCACGTTGGTTCCGGTACAAGCATCTGTGCAGTAATGAAGGCTGATGCTTACGGCAATGGTATTCAGGGTCTGATGCCTACTGTTATGGCTCAGGGTATCCCATGTGTTGCTATCGCAAGCAACGAAGAAGCGCGTATTGTTCGTGAATCAGGCTTCAACGGTCAGCTAATTCGCGTGCGCTCTGCAAGCAACAAAGAAATTGCCGACGCAATTCAGTACGAAGTAGAAGAGCTTGTGGGTTCTCTGTCTAAAGCGCGCCAGATCGAGCGTATCGCAGAGCGCTTCGACGCAGAGATCAACGTTCACCTTGCTCTGAACTCCGGTGGTATGGGTCGTAATGGTCTGGACATGTCGACAGAGCGTGGTAAGCGCGACGCACTTAAGATGACAGATTTCGACAACGTTGAAATTGTTGGCATCATGACTCACTTCCCTAACTACGAAGTGGACTACATTCGCGAAAAAGCAGCGGATTTTGAGAAAAGCGCACTTTGGATAATTGAAAACTCTGATCTGGACCGTGAAGACGTTACTCTGCATGCTGCAAACTCGTTCACGTCTCTAAACGTTCCAGAAGCACAGTTCGACATGGTTCGCCCTGGTGGCGTACTTTACGGTGATCTGCCTGGACACGCAGAGTACCCATCAATCGTAAGCTACAAAACCAAGGTAGCATCTCTGCACCGCCTGCCAGCAGGCAGCACGGTTGGTTACGATAGCTCTTTCGTTACGCAACGTGACAGCGTTCTGGCTAACCTGCCTCTAGGATACTCCGACGGTTACAACCGTAGCCTGGGCAACAAAGGGGAAGTGATAATCCAAGGCAAGCGCGTACCAGTAGTAGGTAAAATCTCAATGAACACCACCATGGTAGACGTAACAGACATCGAAGGCATCCGTCAGAACGCTGAGGTAGTTCTGTTTGGTGAACAAGGTAAAGAAGCGGTGACTATCAGTGAGATAGAAACGCACACCGACATGATTTTCCCAGAGATCTACACCATTTGGGGTAACTCAAACCCTCGCCGCTACGTGCGTTAATTTGCACTGAGCCATTAATGAAAACCAAGCCGCCAATCTGGCGGCTTTTTTTGTACTCAAACATTCTGATCTTTCTAATTGAATTGAACGTAAATAATAATCAATTCATCCATTTGTAAATAAATGAAAAGCAGATTGATGAAGGTAGACGATATATGAGAATAATATCAATTCGATGAAAGTCGAATTCTAGTTTATTATTAAATAATGACCAGATTTATAATTACTTAAGAAACATTCAGCGGGTTAACATTTTTATGAGACATCGTTCAACTAAACACTCTTACTTACAGAAAACCAGTGTACACAAGGTTTACTACACAAGATGATGTACTCACTTCAATAATCGCTAAATTATAATTATATTCTATGGGTGACAGATGAAAGATAATATAAAAATATCATTAATTGTTCCCGTCTTTAATGAAGAAGAGGCAATTCCTCTTTTCTATAAAACTGTAAAAGAAAATAAAGAACTAAATAAATACGACATTGAGATCTTGTTTATTAATGATGGCAGTACCGACCTTACCGAAAGTATTATAGAGGCGCTTGCCGTCTCTGATAATAGTGTTATCCCATTGAGCTTTACTCGAAATTTTGGCAAGGAACCCGCCTTGATGGCAGGGTTAGAACACGCAACTGGCGACGCTGTCATCCCCATCGATGTCGATCTTCAAGACCCCATCGACGTCATACCTGAAATGGTAGAAAAATGGCGCAATGGTGCCGATGTTGTCCTCGCCAAACGAGTCGATCGAACCACGGACAGCGTCCTGAAACGCAATACCGCGGAATGGTTTTACAAGGTGCACAATAGAATCAGCGAACTGCAGATACAGGAAAACGTTGGTGACTTCCGTTTACTTTCCCGCGACACCGTTGAGCACATCAAGCTCCTTCCTGAGCGCAACTTGTTTATGAAAGGCATCCTCTCTTGGGTGGGCGGTAACGTAGAAATCGTTGAATACACACGGCAAGAACGTTCGGCGGGTGATTCCAAGTTCAACGGCTGGAAACTGTGGAATTTCGCGATTGAAGGTATTACCAGCTTTTCTACCTTGCCGCTTCGGGTCTGGAGCTACATCGGCTTTGTCATCTCCTTTATGTCACTGCTTTATGGCGGCTGGATCATTCTGGATAAGTTCATCAATGAAAACCCTGTACCGGGCTTTCCGACCCTTATCGTGGCCATTGTGTTCCTTGGCGGCATACAGTTGATAGGAATTGGCATCATTGGGGAATACGTGGGTCGCGTTTACATCGAATCTAAACAACGCCCAAGATACCTTCTGAAAACTCAGCAAACACTGGCAACGCCTACTCAACAAGCCCCTGTTAATGTTAAAGAAGTGGATTTTTCTTCTGATAAAAAGAACAAGGCGTCGTCGAGCTAACCCACACTCGAAAATCGAAAGGCGGGCATTGCTCGCCTTTTTTCTTGAGCGATTGTTAAATTCAAATCTTAATAGAGTTAGAATGTCGCCAAATTCATATTTGCGAAGTTCACATGTACCAGCT
>NZ_AFWJ01000282.1 GCF_000222685.1 Vibrio nigripulchritudo ATCC 27043
AATTTGAAACCGAAGTTTCTAATTGGATTATCATCAACGAGTGCCCACACAGATTGATAGGTCTATATTGTTAAAGAACATTGATTTGAGCTCTGCTCAAATCGGACGGCTATTTTAGCGAGATAAACATTTGTGTCAAACACTTTTTTCAGTTTATTTCGTTTGCTTTTCAGCGTTCTAATCTAACCTCTGACTCGCTTGGTTTCTTTCGAAGCCATCCCGTGTCAGCGAGGGGGCATTATAGAGATCAGCATCACATTGGCAAGCGCTTTTTGATGTTTTTTTTGATTTCTAAATCGTTTGGGTGTTTTTTATTCAAAAGAGTGTATTTTCACTACTCTTCTATCGATTTTTGCCCTTTAATCGCCTTAGTTAAGGAGAAATTATGAGCTCAATGAGAAGTTATAAGGGTATTTGCCCCAAAATTGGTGAGGGCGTCTATATAGATAGCAGCTCAGTTTTGGTTGGCGATATTGAAATAGGGAAAGATGCCAGTATCTGGCCTTTGGTTGCTGCACGAGGAGATGTGAACCATATTCGCATTGGTGATCGCACCAACGTACAGGATGGATCTGTTCTACATGTTACGCACAAGAACCCTGAGAACCCCGAAGGTTACCCTCTCATTATTGGTAACGAGGTGACAGTTGGACACAAAGTGATGCTTCACGGATGTACCATTGGAGACCGGGTACTGGTAGGAATGGGGGCGATTGTTTTGGACGGCGCGACGATTCAAGATGATGTGATGATCGGAGCGGGTAGCTTAGTGCCACCAAACAAGGTATTGGAAAGTGGCTACCTATATGTCGGTAGCCCCGTAAAGCAAGCTCGACCACTAACTGAAAAAGAAACTGCGTTTCTTAAAAAGTCCGCCAGCAACTACGTACGGACTAAAAATGAATATCTTACAGAAGTAGAAAACATTAACGAGTGATGACGATCTTACCGTTACTGTCGTAATCTTCATCTTCTATTAAAGATTCAGCAAGTTCTTCTATCTCGAAGCGATACTGTGAGAATAATGAAAGAGCTTGCTGTTCTTCTTTGATCTCTTCTTTACTGATCTCTTGAATCATTTCCAACGACACCAGACATTCAATCAACATACCTGATTGCTGGGCGGGAAAACGAATCACTTGATTCTCTTCATCCCATGTCTGCATGTCTGGAAATAAAATCGATTGATTCACTGAGTTATCCTTCTAGATTTTTTCTTAGTTCTCTTAAGATTTGCTTGGTGCCCGGTCTTAACCCACGCCAAAGCATAAAGCTTTCTGCCGCTTGCCCAACCAGCATTCCCAACCCATCGTAGGTCTGAGCTACACCTTTGTCTTTTGCCCATTGATTAAATGCAGTAAGACCTTGTCCATACATCATGTCGTAGCTCACGGTGTGTTTATCAAATATTGCCGGACTAATGGCGGGCAAATCACCGCTCAAGCTGGCTGAAGTGGAATTGATAACAACATCAAAGGAGGCTTGGATCTCTTCCATTGGCACTGCCCGAATAGCACCGAACTCTTTGAACATCTCTTCTAATTTTTGGGCTTTAGAAAAAGTGCGGTTAGCCACCACGATGTTTGCAGGGGACTGATCCAGTAACGGCTTGATAACACCACGCGCCGCACCACCAGCGCCAATAATCAGTATTCTCGCGCCTTTGATGGGAACCTGATACTGAAGCAAGTCCTGAACGAGACCTTCTCCATCGGTGTTATCGCCAATGATTTCTCCATCGTCGAGCTTTTTCAGTGTATTCACTGCACCTGCGAGTTGTGCTCGTTCGGTCAATCGATCAGCAAACTGGTAGGCGTCCTCTTTAAATGGAACCGTGATATTGCAACCTCGACCTCCATTTGCAAAAAACTCTTTTGCGGACTCAACAAAGCCACCAATAGGTGCCTGCATGGTTGTATAGGTGAGCGATTGATTCGTTTGCCGAGCAAAGAGTGTATGAATAAAGGGGGATTTGCTGTGCCCGATGGGGTTGCCAAATACTACGTACTGATCGATGTTTTGCGTCATTTCCTTGCCTGCAAAAATAGAATTAGGGTCGTTTTAACCGACCCTATCATCATACCCAGATAGCCTCAAGCCATCGGACTCTCGGCATTTATGGCTGCAATCTACCAATCTCTGGGCTTTAGGTAATTTTGGTACAAATCGTCTTCGTGGGTACCAGGTTCAACCTGATAGTCATATTCCCATCGAGCCAGTGGCGGCATGGACATTAAAATAGACTCCGTTCGCCCACCGCTTTGTAAGCCAAACAGAGTGCCTCGGTCGTAAACCAGGTTGAACTCAACATAGCGCCCACGTCGGTAAAGCTGGAATTGACGCTCTCGCTCACCAAACTCCGTCTCTTTTCGGCGCTCGATGATTGGAAGCAGCGCGTCGGTATACCCTTCCCCTACGGCTTTGATGTATTCAAAGCTTTTATCGAATCCCCATTCATTCAGATCATCAAAAAACAATCCGCCGATGCCACGAGTCTCGTTTCGGTGAGGTAGGAAGAAATATTCATCACACCACTTTTTGTGCTCGGCATAGACGTTTTCACCAAACGGCGCACAGATTTCTTTAGCGGTATTGTGCCAGTACTGGCAATCTTCTTCGAACGGATAGAAAGGAGTCAGATCAAAACCGCCACCAAACCACCAGATGGGGTCGTGACCTTCTTTCTCTGCAATGAAAAAGCGTACGTTAGCGTGGGACGTGGGTATGTAAGGGTTATTTGGATGCATCACCAAAGAGACTCCCATGGCTTCGAATTTTCGCCCTGCCAGTTCAGGGCGATGAGCGGTCGCAGAAGCTGGCATTTCTCGACCGGAGACATGAGAAAAGTTGACACCGCCCTGCTCAAAAACCTGACCACCCGTCATCACACGAGTTCGACCACCGCCACCTAACCGCTCGGTAGATTCACGATGCCAGATGTCTTCTTTGAACACCGCTTTACCATCCGCGTCTTCCAGCTTCTGGCAAATGGTGTCTTGCAGACTCAATAAAAAGTACTTTACTGCATCTTTGTTTATCTCTGACATCGTATTTTCCTTTGTTCGCAGGTTACCCCTGTCTTAATACTTGGGAAGTCAAAGCGTCGCGAATTTCACTTGGCTTCTCGCGTCCACCCGTTTCGCCTTCCAGAATCGCCACTAAATGATCGCCCAGTTGAGCCTGAACTTCCTGAAAAGTCATGCATGGAGGCTCACCTGTCAGGTTGGCGCTGGTAGAGGTTAGCGGTTTACCGAACGTCTCGCAAAGTTTTTGAACCAGAGGGTGGTCAGTTACGCGTACCGCAATTGAGTCAAACTGACCCGAAAGCAGGTTTGACAGCTCTGGCTTCGCTGGCATCACCCAGGTAACAGGACCTGGCCAGGTCGCAAACACAGCCGCCTTTGCTTCTTCACTTAGCGCACTCTCATCTACGTAAGGCTTTAATTGATCAAAATTTGCAGCAATAAGAATCAGCCCTTTTTCGACCGGGCGTTTCTTAAGCTCCAGCAGCTTCATAATGGCTTCAGCATTGTCAGGGTCACAGCCCACACCAAATACGCCTTCCGTAGGGTAAGCAATCACTTCGCCATCGCGCAGCGCTTGAACTGTGTTTTCAAAATTGGTCAATTTGATGCCCTTTTACTTAACATTTGAACAATAGTGTACAAAGAGTTTACACGACCACTCAAAGTAATTTGCCGGGAAACTGTATCAAACCTTAAAACGAATTTGCGCAAACGTTTTCCTTAATGTCATTTCTACGTATAATGCGCGCAAAATATCCGCTCACCCAATAAAAGCGCTGAAGGAGTTTTGAGATGCAAGTCGGTATTATTATGGGTTCTAAATCTGATTGGCCAACCATGAAGCTAGCAGCAGAAATGCTGGATCGCTTTGGTGTTTCTTATGAAACGAAAGTGGTTTCTGCCCACCGTACACCGCAACTATTGGCCGACTACGCCAACAGCGCAAAAGAGCGTGGTATCAAGGTTATCATTGCCGGAGCTGGCGGTGCGGCTCACCTGCCGGGTATGGCTGCAGCATTCACAAGCTTACCTGTTCTAGGTGTTCCGGTTCAGTCTCGTGCTCTGAAAGGCATGGATTCTTTGCTTTCCATTGTTCAGATGCCTAAAGGTATCGCAGTCGGTACGCTGGCAATCGGCGAAGCCGGTGCTGCAAACGCAGGTATCCTAGCAGCACAAATCATTGGTACACACAATGAAGAAGTGATGGCAAAAGTTGAAGCCTTCCGCCAAGAGCAAACAGAAACGGTTTTGGCTAACCCGAATCCAGCAGAGGACTGATACCCATGCACGTTCTAGTCTTAGGTGCTGGTCAACTGGCTCGAATGATGTCTTTGGCTGGTGCGCCTCTGAACATTGAAATTTCCGCCTTTGATGTGGGCTCGGAAAACATTGTTCATCCGCTAACTAACCAGGTTACTGGCAGTGGGCTAGCCAATGCAATAAAACAGGCGAACGTGATTACGGCTGAGTTCGAACACATTCCTCATGATGTGCTGGATGAATGCGAGAAAAGCGGCAAATTCTTCCCGACGACCGATGCCATCAAAGCTGGTGGTGATCGCCGCATCGAAAAGTCTTTGCTCGATAACGCTGGCGTTAAAAACGCCAAGTACTTTGTGATCAACACCAAAGCGGACTTTGAGCAAGCCATCGAACACGTTGGCATTCCAATGGTGCTGAAAAGCACGCTTGGCGGTTACGACGGCAAAGGACAATGGCGCTTAAAAGACAAAGCGCAGGCAGAGGTGATTTGGCAAGAAATGTCTGAATGCATCGCAGAAACGCCAAACCAAGCCATCGTGGCAGAAGAGTTTGTGCCATTTCAGCGTGAAGTATCATTAGTTGGCGCTCGAAATGCGGCAGGTGAAATCGCCATCTACCCGCTGGCAGAGAACGTTCATACCGATGGTGTGCTTACACTTTCGACGGCAATTGATGATAAAGCTCTGCAAGCCCAGGCAAATAAAGCGTTCACGGCGGTTGCCGAATCACTTGGCTATGTTGGTGTTTTGGCATTGGAATTTTTCGATGTAAATGGCGAACTGCTGGTTAACGAGATCGCGCCTCGTGTTCACAATTCTGGTCACTGGACTCAGCAGGGTGCGGAAACGTGCCAGTTCGAGAACCACTTACGTGCTGTGTGTGGGTTGCCTTTAGGCAGTACGGAGCTTGTGCGTCCGACATCTATGGTCAACATTCTAGGTGAAGACCGAGTACCAGAAAGTGTTCTGGCGATGCCTGAGTGTCACGTTCACTGGTATGGCAAGGAGAAGCGTGCAGGTCGTAAAATGGGACACATCAATGTGTGTGCAGGCAGCGACGAAGCGTTGAAAGCGGCACTGGTTAAGCTTGCAAGCATATTGGATACTGATGCCTTTCCTGCCCTAAAGGAAAGTGCTCAAGCTTTGTAACACGTAATTACTCGTAAAAAACGGCACTCATTTGAGTGCCGTTTTTTATTTGAATTTGTTCTTTCTGACATTTTCGATTCGCACATACGATTTTTGTGCCGGTCGCCAGTTTCTTCTCTACTAATAGTGAGTAATTACATTCGCTGCACGTCCCGACAACTGGCTTGTGATTCACGGCAAACTTGCATTTAGGGTAGCTATCGCAGGCATAAAACATTTTGCCGTAACGAGATTTTCTTTCCACTAAATGCCCGGTTTTACATTCTGGGCACGCTATCTCGTCTTGAGGAGCTTGCTCTTCTTTTGGTGCATCCAGAGATTCTATGTGATGACATTCGGGGTAGCTGCTGCAACCAATAAACATGCCATATCGACCCTGCCTTAATACCAGCTCACTGGCACATTTCGGGCAAGGTACACCAAGTTCTTTAACGACGTGACCGTCATTCTGGTTAAGGTTACGAATGTAGTCGCAGGCAGGGTATTGGTTACACCCTAAGAAAGGACCATGTTTGCCATGGCGCAAAGACAATTCTCCGCCACATTGAGGGCACGGCTCTGTTTCCAGTGCATGCTCATGGGCAGAGAAAAGTTGTGCATCGATTTTACCGCTCATTCACTCCACCGTTAATGAAGAATACCGCTCTCCGTAGTATACAGGAGCTCCTCCATCTGGGTGTAGGCGTTTTCATTGCCAGGTACGTTAAACAGTACCATCAGCACAATCCATTTCAGATCGTCGAGCTGGAAATCATTGGTTTCCAGCCCCATGACACGGTCAATGACCATTTCACGGGTTTCAGCGGTTAGTACTTCGACCTGCTCAAGGAACATTAGGAATCCGCGGCATTCCAGGTCTAAGCGTGACATTTCGGTACGAGTGTAAATACGCACCGACGTGGCTGCACTGGTTCTCATGGCGGATTGTGCATCGCTTTGCTGCAGCGCTGCCAAGTCCTCTAACCAGTTCAGGGCTTTGTAGATCTCTTTTTGATGGAATCCCGCTCTCAGGAGCTCATCTTCCAACTCATCTTGATCGACCATCAATTCCGCATCGCTGTGGATGTAGGTCTCGAACAAATACATCAGTATGTCCATCATAGTTAGCCCCTCCCCTTTCGAATATAGCCACCAGGTACTGCAACAATATGCCCTGAAAGCTCAAGTTCCAGTAGTTGCATCATGACTTCATGCACAGGTATATGGGTCCGCTCTGCAAGAATATCAACGGGTGTTGCTTCTATTCCTACGTTAGCCATTAGTTCGGGAAATGGCAATTCTTCTTGCTCGGCTTCTTCACTAAATATAGATGTTTGTTGAGAAAACGACCAAGAAACTAAATTTTCCACTTCCTGGAGGATATCTTGGGAAGACTGAACCAAGCAGGCACCTGACTTGATCAGCGCATTACCACCTCGGGCATTGGGGTTATGAATTGAGCCCGGTAAGGCAAAAACATCGCGTCCCTGCTCTGCGGCATAGCGGGCAGTAATGAGTGAGCCACTGCGCTCTGCCGCTTCTACGACAAATACACCTACCGATAATCCACTGATGATTCGGTTACGACGGGGAAAATGTTCAGGACGAGGTTTGGTGTTCGGGCGAAATTCCGACACCAATGCCCCTTGCTCGACAACTCTGGCAGCGAGCTTTCGATGCCTAGCCGGGTAAATACATTCCAACCCAGAGCCCAATACAGCAACCGTTCTGCCACCTCCTTCCAGTGCTCCATCATGAGCATATCCATCTACGCCCAAGGCCAGACCGCTGGTCACAACCAGCCCATTACCTGATAGGTCTTTAGCGAAGGCTTTTGCGGTTTGCAGCCCTTCAATACTGGCGTTTCGGCTACCCACCATTGCGATTTGCGGTGCACTCAAAGACAACACGTCACCTTTCACAAAAAGCGTGGTGGGCGGCGAAGGGACTTCTTTCAACAGAGGTGGATAATCAGTATCCAGCAGAGTCAGAATATGATGGGAATCAGAAGCCGCCTCCCACTCAAGGCTCTCTTCTACTTCTGGGTGCGATTGAGATTGTAGATAAGCGATCTGTTTTGGTTTAAGACCGATGGCTTGCCAGCGCTCTGGACCGGAAGACAGTATGTTGACGGGAGAATCAATAGCGAGCAATCGAGTCAACGACTGGCCGCCTAATTGTGGGGTGAAACTTAAGGTCAGCCAGGCTCGTAACTCATTGTTCGTCATGTCAGGTATTGGAGTCCTCTTCGTCTGTCGTTTCCTTTAACAAAGGGGAAAGGCCTAATGTCTGGGTATGAATGGGCGCTTTGCTTCGGGTGATCAATGCAATACTGAACGAATCATAAGGTCGAATCACGATCATCTCACCTACAGATACGTCAGGCAATTTCTCGCTCAACCAGCCATCGTCGACAATGTAATTGCCACGGCTGCCTGAAACACCCAACCCTTCTTCCCATAAATCAAACATGGTGCCCTGCTCAACGTTATCGTTCAGACCGCGATCGATGATCACTACCTGATTTCGACCAATGTACTTGCTGCCTTCAAGCGCACCTAAGATAGACGCTGAAACGTTCTTCGGTGCAGGTTCTGGATAGAAAGTGTTGGATAAAGAAAAGCCTTCTTTGGTCAGCAATGGCAGTGCAATGTCGTTAGACAGAATCTCTTGCTGCTGCGTTTCCACCTGCAGCGCACTGAGTTTTTCTCCTGCTTCTAGCAAGGTGGCAGTGGCGACCATTTTCAAAGAAAGGACTTCTGCTCCGGTATCGCTGCGACGATATTCATGCACAGCCCGGTAAATTCCCCAGTTTTTCTCATCGGTAGGACCATCAATGAAAAGTTGATCATGTTTACTGAGGAAACGGCGCCCATCTTGTGTACCCACTACGCGCATAGCGTTATCTATCACCTCTTCTGTCACCAGACGATCGGAGTTGATGTAAGGTAAAACCAGCCCTTCAGGCAAAGTTGGAACGGCTTGTTTGTCGATGATACGAGCTTTAGGGGAGAGAGTGAGCAGCGGTTTCAGGCTCAGCATTGGCTGACCATTTCGCCAGACCAGTGTGAGTTTATCGCCAGGGTAGATTAGATGGGGATTATCAATGTCTGGGTTGATTTGCCATAATCGCGGCCAAAGCCAAGGGCTATCAAGGTACAAAGCCGAAATATCCCAAAGGGTATCGCCTTTTTTTACCTCGTAGGTTTTAGGTGCATTTTCCTTAACCGATAAAACATCACCTTTTGCAAGGACACCATGTGCCACAACACATGTTATTATAGCTAAAGAGGTACGACCTAACTTGGCCACTAATCCTTTCATAACCCCAGTTTCCCTATCCAATATTGGCTAGGATGCTGTCATTTAGGTTATAAAATGTCTAGAATTGAGCCAGCTAGGTTTTAGCTGTTTCGGCACAGTTCAATATTTCGAGTGTATATGTCTGTATTACAAGTATTAACTTTCCCTGATGATCGCCTTCGCACAGTGGCAAAACCTGTCGAAGCAGTGACACCAGAGATTCAAAAGATCGTCGACGACATGTTGGAAACCATGTACGACGAAGAAGGCATCGGTCTGGCGGCAACCCAGGTTGATATTCACCAGCGCATCGTCGTCATCGACGTGTCTGACACCCGTGATCAACCAATGGTGTTGATCAATCCTGAAATCACCGACAAACGCGGTGAAGACGGCATTGAAGAAGGCTGTTTGTCTATTCCGGGTGCACGCGCATTGGTTCCTCGTGCGGCAGAAGTGTCTGTGACTGCACTGGATCGTGAAGGCAAAGAATATTCGTTTGAAGCGGATGAGCTTTTGGCTATCTGTGTTCAGCACGAGCTGGACCACCTTGAGGGCAAACTCTTTGTGGACTACCTTTCGCCTCTGAAGCGTAAGCGTATTCAAGATAAGATGCTTAAACTTAAGCGTTTTAACGAGAAGCAAGCGAAAAGAGCCTAACACCCTTCTTCACATATTTAAGGAAGTTTACCTTGAGTCAGTCTTTAAGAATTGTCTTTGCAGGTACTCCGGACTTCGCCGCCCGTCATTTGGCGGCGTTATTGTCTTCGGAGCACGAGGTTATTGCTGTTTACACCAACCCAGATCGACCAGCAGGTCGCGGTAAGAAGCTCACCCCTTCGGCGGTTAAAAGCCTGGCGCTGGAGCATGACTTGCCCGTCTATCAACCAGAAAACTTCAAATCCGACGAAGCGAAACAAGCGCTGGTCGATTTGAATGCCGATATCATGGTCGTTGTGGCTTACGGTATGTTGCTTCCACAAGCCGTACTGGATACACCTCGTCTTGGTTGCATTAACGTTCACGGTTCGATTTTGCCTCGCTGGCGTGGAGCAGCACCGATTCAACGCTCAGTATGGGCTGGTGATGAAGAGGCTGGCGTAACCATCATGCAGATGGACATCGGTCTGGATACTGGTGATATGCTGAAAATTGCAACGCTTCCAATTGAAGCGACCGATACCAGCACATCCATGTACGACAAGTTAGCAGAACTTGGTCCTCAGGCTCTGATTGACTGCCTTGGTGATATTGCAGAAGGTAAAGCCGTTCCTGTTAAGCAAAATGACGACGAAGCCAGCTACGCCAAGAAGCTCAGCAAAGAAGAAGCACGCATCAACTGGAACGACGATGCGGCTCATATAGAGCGCTGCGTTCGCGCATTTAACCCATGGCCAATCAGCCATTTCGATGCCGCTGATAACACCATTAAAGTCTGGCAAAGCCGTCTGGACAACCAAACCACTGACAAGCCAGCAGGCACCATCCTTCAAGCTGACAAAACAGGTATCTATGTCGCAACAGGCAATGGCATATTAGTGCTTGAACAGATTCAGGTTCCGGGTAAAAAAGCCATGTCAGTTCAGGACATTTTGAACGCAAGAGCGTCCTGGTTTGAAGTAGGCAGCCAACTGGTTTAACCCAGAACAAACGACGAAGTGCATGATCACTTCATTACGAACTTTTTGAGGGCAGAGATGCCCTCCTTTGCTTTAAGGTATTCACCATGAATGTTCGCGCTGAAGCAGCCAACGTTTTGTATCTTGTTGTCGACAAGGGTCACTCATTATCTACTGCCCTTCCTGCTGCACAACAGAATATCCGCTCTCGTGACCACGCCCTGCTGCAAGAGATTTGCTACGGCGCGTTACGTTACCTTCCTCGTCTGGAAACCATCGCTAACAACTTGATGGACAAACCGTTAAAAGGTAAGCAACGAGTATTCCACCACTTGATTCTGGTCGGCATTTACCAGCTCAGCTTTATGCGAATTCCCGCGCATGCCGCGGTAGGTGAAACCGTGGAAGGCACCAAAGCGCTGAAAGGTCCTCGCTTGAGAGGGTTAATCAACGCTGTATTACGTAATTACCAACGCAATCAGGAAGAGCTGGATCAAGCTGCCGTTAGCCATAATGCAGGTAAATACGCACACCCGAGCTGGCTATTAAAGTTGTTGCAAGATGCTTACCCAGAGCAGTGGGAAACAATTATCGAAGCCAACAATCAGAAAGCACCGATGTGGCTTCGCGTTAACCACCAGCATCACAGCCGAGACGAATACCTTGAGCTACTCAAAAATGAAAACATAGATGCGAGTGCTCACTCCGAAGCGGAAGACGCCATAAAATTAGCCTCACCAAAAGATGTGGCTTCTCTTCCGGGGTTCGAAAAAGGTTGGGTGTCGGTTCAGGATGCAGCAGCGCAACTGTCATTCAATTACCTTAAACCTAAAGACGGGGAATTGATTCTGGACTGTTGTGCGGCGCCGGGCGGGAAAACCGCGCATATTCTGGAACGAACAACCAACAGTGATGTTGTTGCCATCGACTGTGACGAAAACCGCCTGAAGCGAGTGCATGAAAACCTGAAGCGTCTCAATCTTCAGGCGAAAGTCGTTTGCGGTGATGCACGTAATCCTCAAGAATGGTGGCAAGGCGAACAATTTGATCGCATTTTGCTGGATGCACCCTGCTCCGCAACGGGTGTGATTCGCCGTCATCCGGACATCAAATGGCTAAGACGCGCAGACGACATTGAAGCGCTTGCCGAGCTGCAAAGCGAAATTCTGGATGCCATGTGGCAGCAGCTAAAACCTGGGGGCACCTTGGTTTACGCGACGTGTTCAATCACGCCACAAGAAAACAAACATCAGGTCATTCAGTTCCTTGAAAGAACCGATAGCGCTCAGCTTGTCGGTTCAGAGCTGGATAATCCGGGCAGACAGATTCTTCCGGGCGAAGAAGATATGGACGGGTTTTATTACGCCGTTTTAACGAAAAAAGCTTAGGCGCGATACAAGGGTCTAAGCAGAATAGGTGAGCGATGAAAATCATCATACTCGGTGCTGGACAAGTTGGTGGCACCCTCGCAGAAAACTTGGTGGGTGAAAATAACGACATCACAGTGGTAGACCGTGATGGAGACCGGCTTCGTGAGTTGCAGGACAAGTACGATTTGCGTGTGGTAAATGGGTTCGCGTGTCACCCAGATGTGCTGCGCGAAGCGGGGGCGCAAGATGCCGATATGCTTGTCGCCGTTACCAATACCGATGAGACCAACATGGCGGCTTGTCAGGTGGCGTTCACCCTATTCAATACCCCAAACCGCATTGCCCGAATCCGCTCACCTGAGTATCTGGCTGAGAAAGATGCACTGTTCCAGTCTGGTGCGATTCCTGTTGATCATTTGATTGCACCCGAAGAACTGGTGACCAGCTACATTGAGCGTTTGATTCAATACCCTGGTGCACTGCAGGTGGTGAGCTTTGCAGAGCGTAAAGTCAGCCTCGTGGCGGTAAAAGCCTACTATGGTGGTCCTTTAGTCGGGAACGCCTTGTCTGCTCTGCGCGATCACATGCCCCACATCGACACACGTGTGGCGGCTATTTTCCGTCAAGGTCGCCCGATTCGCCCACAGGGCACTACCATTATTGAAGCCGACGACGAAGTCTTCTTCGTCGCCGCCAGTAACCACATTCGCTCGGTAATGAGTGAGCTTCAGCGCCTTGAAAAACCCTACCGTCGTATCATGATTGTAGGCGGCGGTAATATCGGTGCCAGCCTCGCCAAACGCTTGGAAAAAGAGTACAGCGTAAAACTGATTGAACGAGGCTACCAAAGGGCGGAAAGGCTATCCGAGCAGTTGGAAAACACCATTGTTTTCTGTGGTGACGCTGCCGATCAGGAGCTGCTTGCTGAAGAAAACATTGATCAGGTGGATGTGTTCATTGCGCTTACCAATGAAGACGAAACCAACATCATGTCAGCCATGCTTGCAAAACGCATGGGTGCCAAGAAAGTGATGGTACTGATTCAGCGTGGCGCCTACGTAGACTTAGTCCAAGGTGGAACCATTGATGTGGCTATTTCACCACAGCAAGCCACCATTTCTGCTTTGCTTACTCATGTGCGCCGGGCCGATATCGTTAACGTTTCCTCTCTGCGTCGTGGTGCGGCAGAAGCCATCGAAGCCATCGCTCACGGTGATGAAACCACCTCCAAAGTGGTGGGGCGCGCGGTTGGCGATATCAAGCTGCCGCCGGGTACTACCATAGGTGCCATCGTTAGGGGTGAAGAAGTGCTGATTGCCCATGACAGAACCGTGATTGAACAAGATGATCACGTGGTGATGTTCCTCGTCGACAAGAAATACGTGCCAGACGTCGAGCGTTTGTTCCAACCAAGCCCATTCTTCCTATAGAGTCAGCGTTGGCGCTCCGATTTCAGAGCGCCGCTCAAACCGTGGTAATAAGTCGATATGGTTCATTTACGCCCGATCTTATTTGTCATTGGACTGGTGCTCTCTAAACTAGCCCTCTTTATGTACGCCCCCACAGCGGTGGCATTCTTTTCAGGCACGCCCGGCTTCATTGAGTTTGGGCAATCGGTACTTATCCTTCATGGTGTTGCTTTTGTTTGTCTGACTATTGGTCGTACCGCTGAATTCCGACTCGGGGTTCGGGATATGTTCCTGATCACCTCGTTTGTGTGGACCATCGCCAGCGCCTTTGCCGCTTTGCCGTTTGTGTTCATCAATCACATCAGCTTTACCGATGCGTATTTCGAAACCATGTCAGGCATCACGACCACTGGCTCCACTGTGCTCAGTGGGTTAGACGAGATGGCTCCGAGTATCTTATTGTGGCGTTCAATACTGCAATGGCTGGGCGGAATAGGGTTTATCGTCATGGGTGTGGCGATCCTGCCCATGCTCAATGTCGGAGGGATGCGACTCTTCCAAACTGAAAGCTCAGACTGGTCAGACAAAAGCGCCCCAAGAACTAAGATTGTCGCCATCCATATCGTCTATGTGTACCTCACGCTCACTGCTTTGTGCCTGATTGGGTACTTGATCACTGGTATGTCTGGGTTTGATGCCATCAATCACGCTTTCACCACCCTTTCGACAGGTGGCTACTCCACATCGGATGGCTCGATGAACCACTTTTCCAACGGCGCGCATTGGGTCGCAATCGCCTTTATGTTCTTGGGTGGGTTGCCTTTCTTGCTGTTTGTAACGGCATTAAAGAAAAAACGCCCGATGTCATTATGGCAAGATGCTCAGGTAATAGGGTTCGCCTATCTGGTGCTGTTTACCGCGTCAGTCGTGGCGGCTTGGCTGTGGTTTCATGAAGATTATTCCATGTCTGATGCGGTTCGCGTCTCGCTATTCAACGTCATCTCTGTAGTGACAACCACGGGCTTTGGGTTGGAAGATTTCACCGCCTGGGGAGCCCTACCCGGGGTCATTTTTGCGTTCATCATGATGGCTGGAGCATGCTCGGGATCAACCTCCGGTGGAATCAAAGTGTTCCGCTTCCAGATTGCACTTACTCTACTCCACAAGCAGATGATGAAGCTGATTCACCCGTCTGGCGTCTTCGTCCAGAAATACAATCAGCGCCCGGTTAATGAGGACATTGTGCGCTCTCTCGTCGCATTCGGGCTGATGTTCCTTATCACCATCATTGTTATTGCGGGTGCGCTAGGAGCAATGGGGCTGGATCCGGTGACAGCCATTTCTGGTGCGGTCACTGCGGTTGCAAATGTAGGACCAGGGATGGGTCATGTGATTGGTCCTACTGGAAATTTTGCACCACTACCGGATGCAGCCAAATGGATACTGAGCTTAGGAATGCTGATGGGCAGGCTAGAAATTCTGACGATTCTGGTGCTTTTCTTCCCCGCATTCTGGAGAAGGTAGTGAAGACCCGATTAAATCGGGTCAACAAAGAAATAGATCGCAAAGAAATGACACGCTGCCCCACCCAGAACAAACCCATGCCAGATGGCATGGTTAAAGGGAATGCGTTTGCAGACGTAGAAAATCACCCCGAGTGAATACACCACACCTCCCACTGCCAGCAAGACCAGACCGCCAATATCCAATGAAATAGCCAGTTGATAAATCACGATAAGTGATAGCCACCCCATGGTCAGATAGGTATACAACGAGAGCTTTTTAAACCGATACACAAAGGCAATTTTGGCGATGATACCAATCAGGGCGATCGACCAAATCACAATCATCAAACCAATCGCTAGTGGCGTTCTTAAACTCACTAAAAGAAACGGGGTATAGCTTCCTGCAATAAGGAGGTAAATAGCACAATGGTCAAAAGTTTTCAGCCAACGTTTGGCTTTTCGATAAGGAACGGCGTGATAAGCCGTAGAGGCAAGAAACAGTAAAATCAGACTGCCGCCATACACACTCATACTGGTAATGGTCAATGCGTCGGCATGGTGGTCTACGGCTTTTATCAGTAAAAAAACCAGCCCAACGATGCCGCAAATCATTCCCAATGCATGAGTAACGCTGTTGGCGATTTCTTCATTTAAGCTGTATTCACTCGCTACAGGACGTGTCATACGCCCCTCCTTCAATAGAGTAACGACTCAAGAGAGGTGAAGTATGACACACTCAGCGTACACATGTAAGCTTAAACTTTTACGTCACAAAATTCAGGTGGTGCTTTCTAAAAATTCCAACACCTGTCTGCCCGCTTCTTCCCCTGAAAGTTGAGAAGACAAGGTTAAATGACGCTTAAGTTCATTCCCGCCCAACAGCCCGGCAAGCATACCGCCGATGCCTCTTTTGCGGCGATCCACTTCAAACCAGAGTTTCAGCTCATTCTCATCACGGTAGGCCACGATTTCCAGTTCACGCCAACGACCGTGATAAGGTCCCGTCGTCGGGACAAACTCAAATTCCTGAACGAATGGGAGCTCAAACCCTTTAGCTTCTTCACATTCAACCTGACGAATGCGAAGCCCCTGCTCCTCTAACGCGGTAAAAATCCCGTCCATTAACGGATCAGGACGTACTGTCAGCACATCTTTATCAGTTGGGTCGATCGCCATGGAGATGTCTAAGCCAGTTTCTAGCCAGACTTTGGCATCGCCAATCGTCACTGGGGTATTCCAGGGGATGGGAAGCTCTACATCAAACACACGCTCTTCACTCGGTTCAATGGTAAAAGCATAAGGCAGTTGCCATGACGCCAAAGCGTATTTCACGTTCTGCTTTTTGGTCTGCATTCCTTCCTGAACGTGGCTTTTGTCATTATCTGCCGGAACTTCGCGAACATAACGACAACAAAGCTTCAAATCGATGTTGTCAACTTCCTGAGCCGACGAGCCGCCATACACATGGATTTTAATGCTGACATTTTGCCCAGGAATCAGCACTTCCTGCTGAAGAATAGAATCTACTTTGGCACTGCCAATACCAAAGCTAGCTAGCGTTTTTTTAAAAAATGACATGAACAACTCCTCTAAATTGGGGTCTTCCTTTGCTTTATAAGGTCATGATTGGCAGAAGAAAGTTCCGTTTATTTTCTATACATATCCTGTACGGTCGGCTTGTGCAACATTCAAACAATGGACTCACTAAAAAATGAGCAAAAAACCAGCATTTCATTCGCACATTCTTACAATTAGTGCTACTCTCTGAGCCGGATATGATTTCATATCTTTACTCCTGATTTTCTATTGGATTGGCACGGCCAGAAGAGAGAAATCTCATAGGGAATCGGGCCATTAATTTGGCAAGGGATGTGTCTGACTGTTAGGTAAACCAATGCGCCCAACACCTGTCAGGTTTTCGCACACGAATCGTAGTGCGAGTCGACGTCGCCCAGGTTTTGTATCTGCTCCGGTTAACAGCAAACCGGCTCCACAAGTAAACTTAGTTGCTCGCAACGCTCAAAAGAGCCAGCAAGACAATAAAGTTACCGAAGCGGCTTAATGAAAAGCGCGGTCTTTGACTGCGCTTTTTTATTTCAACAGATTTTGTTAACTTAGCGACATAAGACAACACAAGTATTGTGGAGAAAGAAATGAAATGTCACCGCGTCAATGAGCTGATTGAACTGATCCACCCTGAATGGCAAAAAGATTCTGAGCTCAATTTAATGGAGTTCATCGTCAAATTGACTCAAGAAGCAGGTTATGACGGTAAATTAGAAGATCTAACGGATGATGTGCTGATTTATCACCTTAAGATGCGCAACAGCGAAAAAGACGAGATGATTCCAGGTCTGGCAAAAGATCAGGAAGACGATTTTAAAACTGCGCTGCTTAAAGCACGCGGCGTAATTTAACTCCCTCTTTCTCAGAAGCGGCGTCAGCCGCTTTTTTTGTCCCTGTTCCCTGTTTACCCTTTTTTCTACTCAACTGTTACTAAGATTCTTTTTAAACCTTGATACCCATAAAAAAATAAATGTTTTTAAACCCGTATAATTCGTGTGCAATTTGAGCTACGCCTTATTCTTCATCAACACAAACCCGATAGTTAAAGGGCTTGATCGTGTGAGAACAATATAGGGCGACTAAAATAAAAGATAAGTAGCAATGTCGAAGAGTGAAGGCAAAAGAACCTTCGCCTCAATACGCCTAAGAAGGACACCTGTATGGGTCAGGAAAGAATCGATGTCAAAGACGTGACTCCGAAAACCTTTAACCCCAAAACACATAAAGGGAAAGGAGATCGCTTTAACCCAAGTAACCGAATTTACGTTCGGGAAAGCAAAGGTACTTACCAAAAGCTTCGCCGATATGGAGGCTGGTTTCTACTGCTCATATTTGGTTTAACTCCATGGATACCTTACGGAGACAGACAGGCAATTTTGCTTGATCTGGGCAATCAGCAATTCAACTTCTTTGGTACCACCTTATACCCTCAGGATTTAACGCTTCTTGCGTTACTGTTTATGATCGCGGCTTTTGGACTCTTTTTTCTTACCACTTTTTTGGGTCGCGTCTGGTGTGGGTATCTTTGCCCTCAAACAGTCTGGACGTTCATGTACATCTGGTTTGAAGAGAAGCTGGAAGGCTCGGCTAATAAAAGGCGCAAGCAAGACAGTGGAAATCTGTCATCCAACCTGGTTTTCAGAAAAACGCTCAAGCATATAGCGTGGTGGGCGATTGCCTTAATCACAGGTTTCACGTTTGTCGGCTACTTCGTGCCCGTAAAAGACCTGGTGATTGACTTTTTCACTTTCAATGCCAGTTTCTGGCCGGTGTTCTGGGTCGTCTTTTTTGCCGCCTGTACTTACGGGAATGCTGGCTGGATGCGCTCTATCATGTGCATTCACATGTGCCCTTATTCTCGATTCCAGTCTGCGATGTTTGATAAAGACACCTACATCGTGGGGTACGATACTAAACGAGGTGAAACCCGAGGCGGACGCTCACGCAAAGCCGATCCAAAATCACTTGGGCTTGGTGACTGCATCGACTGCGACCTCTGCGTACAGGTCTGTCCGACTGGCATCGACATTCGGGATGGCTTGCAGTACGAATGTATCAACTGCGGAGCCTGTATTGATGCCTGTGACAAAACCATGGATCGCATGGGCTACGAAAAAGGGCTCATCAGTTACACCACGGAACACCGCTTATCGGGGCACAAAACCCACATTATGCGTCCTAAACTGTTGGGATACGGTGTGGTGATGATACTGATGACGGGTCTGTTTCTGTTCCAGTTCGCCAGTGTTGAGCCCGCAGGGATGTCGGTATTGCGAGATAGAAATCAGCTATTTCGGATGAACAGCGAAGGGCTGGTGGAAAATACCTACACGCTAAAGATCATCAACAAGACCCAAGAGCGACAAGAATACACACTCAGTGTAGAAGGGCTTAGCGATGTTCGCTGGTATGGCGCTCAGACGGTACATGTTAATCCCGGTGAGGTCTTGAACCTTCCACTCAGCCTGGGGGCAGACCCAGACAAACTTCGCTCTCCTATCTCAAAGATTCAGTTTATACTCTCGGACAGTGACCAATTTACTGTTGAAGTCGAAAGCCGGTTTATCAAAAAGCTTTAGACTTTCTGAGATGGAATGAGGCGCAGCAATGCGCCTTTCTTTTGTATGTCTGATAACGCTTTTAACTTCGAAGCTCTGACCCCTGACTTCATGTGGTACGCATTAGAAAGTATCGGTGTTCGCGCGGAATCTGGTTTGCTGGCTTTGAACAGCTATGAAAACCGGGTTTACCAGTTTACCGATGAAGATCGCCGTCGATATGTAGTGAAGTTTTATCGACCTTCACGTTGGAGCAAAGCGCAAATTCAGGAAGAGCACGATTTCGCGCTTGAATTGCTCGAACAGGATATTCCCCTTGCACCGCCACTACGAATCAATGGCAATACGCTGCACGAATACCAAGGCTACTTATTCACTCTGTTTGAGAGCGTAGGTGGACGCCAGTTCGAAGTAGACAACTTTGAACAACTGGAATGGGTAGGTCGTTTTTTGGGGCGTATTCACAAAGTTGCACAAACGAAACACTTCAAGCATCGACCCACGATAGGATTAGACGAGTACCTGTACCAGCCAAGAACCGTATTGCAGCAATCCAATATGATTCCAATGCATTTGGAACAGAGCTTTTTCAATGACTTAGATTTACTTATTACAAGGATTGAGTCGTACTGGCATTCGGACTTTAAACTGCAGCGCCTACATGGGGATTGCCATCCGGGAAACATCTTGTGGCGAGACGGTCCTATGTTTGTGGATTTAGACGATGCGCGAAACGGTCCCGCGGTACAAGACCTGTGGATGCTGCTGAATGGCGAGCGCCACGACAAACTGGCTCAACTGGATATCATTCTTGAGGGTTATGAGGAATTCTGTAACTTTAATCACAATGAATTGAAACTAATTGAGCCTTTGCGCGGTCTACGAATGGTACATTACATGGCTTGGTTGGTCAGACGTTGGCAAGATCCAGCGTTTCCTGCTGCCTTCCCATGGTTTGATGACCCAAAGTACTGGGAAAGTCAGGTACTGGCATTCAAAGAACAAATTGCGGCGCTGGATGAACCTTCTCTGACTCTGATGCCACAATATTAAGAAAAGTAATAATGGAGTACACAATGAAAAAGCTGTTTGCACTTGTCGCAACACTTGTATTGAGCGTCAGCGCTCACGCTGCGCAGTTTAAGGAAGGCACCAATTACAAAGTGCTAGATTTAGAAGCCTCTAAAACCCCGACTGTTACCGAGTTCTTCTCTTTTTATTGCCCTCACTGTAACTCGTTTGAGCCAATCATCCAGCAACTGAAAAAGAAAATCCCTGAAGACGCGAAACTGGTTAAGAACCACGTATCTTTTATGGGTGGCAACATGGGCGCACCAATGAGCAAAGCTTACGCAACTATGGTTGCGCTAAAAGTAGAAGACAAAATGGTGCCAGTGATGTTCAACCGCATTCACAACCTGCGTAAGCCACCAAAAGATGAAGCTGAATTGCGCCAAATCTTCTTGGATGAAGGTGTTGATGCGAAGAAATTTGATGCGGCATACAAAGGCTTTGCCGTAGATTCAATGGTTCGCCGTTTCGACAAGCAGTTCCAGAATAGCGGTCTGCGTGGTGTGCCAGCAGTAGTGGTAAACAATAAGTACCTGGTGAATACAGAAGGTCTTGAGTCCCTGGACCAGTACTTCGATTTGGTTAACTACCTGCTGAAGCTGAAATAACGCTTCGCTACAACGAGCTAAGAAAAAAGGAGCCTAGGCTCCTTTTTTGTTGCATGACATATCTAGGGTCTGTTGAACTTTCGTGGTTAAATTTTGTTCGAGTTCTATGCCTTTTAATCGCGGCGCAAGGTCTGTAGCCTAGTCATTCTAAGCAAATACCTTGCAACAAAGAGTAAAAGGCATAGAAACGAACCCTTCGGGCAGCATTTGTGGCTCCTTTCTACTGTGTTACCGCTTATTGATGTAGAACAACTACACCGAATAAGCGCTGCCTTGTATAAAGAACCCACAAATGGCTGCAAAAATCATCTCGAAAGGTCAACAGACCCTAGCCTTACCGGCTTTGATAAATATTCTTTAGCACTTCGTCTTTTTGTAGCCAAACATCCCCCAGCCATTGCTGGAACTGACGCTTATAAGGCTTATCATTAAAGTAATCGCCCTGTACTTCTTCTGTCATCGGAATGGTGCGGATTCTCACCTCAATGCGTTTCATTCTTCCCATCAGCATATCCTTAAAAGGCGAATTCACATTCTCTGGATAAGCGAGAGTTACATCGATAATGTTGTCAAACTGCTCGCCCATGGCGGCAAGGGTATATGCGATACCGCCTGACTTTGGTGCCAGCAGGTACTCATAAGGTGCTTTTGATTTACGTTGTTTATCCTGGGTAAAGCGAGTTCCTTCCACGTAGTTCACTACGGTAGTCGGCAGGTGGCGAAACTTCTCGCAGGAGCGTCTGGTCGTTGCCAGATCCTGACCACGCTTTTCAGGATGACGAATCAGATACTCTCGCGAGTAACGGCGCATAAATGGCATGTCCAGCGCCCAGCAAGCCATGCCTACAAATGGCACGTACAGCAGTTGCTGTTTAAGAAAAAACTTCGGCATCGGGATTTTGTCTTTGAATACGGTGCAAAGCACTACAATGTCAGTCCAGCTTAGATGGTTACTGATCATCAGGTACCAACCGTCTTTTTTCAGCCCTTCTCCCCCCTCAATCGTCCACTCTACGCGATTAGACGCAGACAGAATCAAACCATTCACAGTCGCCCATAGCCACATGAAAAAGTTGGCTGCACGGGTAATTTGCGTTTTAAGCTTTTGCCCTGGAAGTAGAAGCTTTACCAGCGCTAAGATCACTATTGGAATCGAGCACATGGCGGAATTAAGAATAACGAGCGAAACATTGATGATAAGAAGAAGATAACCAAACATAGACGCTATAAGTGTTGGAAAGTGAACCGAGCCAATAAAACGGTGCAATATTGTACTGTGCTGTCATCTTAATGTAATCCATTTATTTAATGGTCTGATTTGTCGAATTTTTCGTATGCTGTCATGGAATAATGAGTTAACTACGGATTAACATGATCACTTGTACTCTCAGCCAAAAACAGATCTCGCAACATTAGATAAAGGAAATATCATGAAACGAAAATCGTTAAGTGTTGTACTTGCAGCGTTATTTGCCTCTTATGGCGTACAGGCAGAACTGAACGATAGAAATGGAATCAGTGGCGAGGTCGCTATTAATGTTGGATACACCAGCCAGACTTCCAATTTGAACACAGAAGCCGATGCTCAACGTGTAGACGGGGAAACCCCAACGCAAAATAAAGAGCTCATTGCCCCTCTCGGAAATTTGCAATACACCTTCGGAGATAAGCGAAACCATCAGGTGTTCATCGGTACGTCACGTGCGGACGTTGCTATTGGTACATTAGCACTTGAGCTCGGTTATCGTAATGAACTGCCATCCGGTATGACATGGAGTGTTGCGGCTCTGCCAAGTGTATTGCAATCTGATGTATGGCAAGACCCATATCAGTTGGTGGGTTCGAGAAAAGAAACCAAAGAGTTCGGTACGGCTTACCGCTTACAACTGAAGAAAACGCCACTTTGGGGACTCAGTTTTGATCTCGCTTACGGTCAAATCAATATCGACAAGGAAACGTCGGGCTCTGAGCTGGCTTCAGGTGCAGAGAAGTTGGCTCGTGAAGGAAATGTCTACTACTCAAAGGTAGAGAAGTTTCTTCCCCTCAGCCGCACGACATTCCTGATGCCTTCATTGAAATACGTTCAGCGTAATGCCGACGGCTCTGCCATGCAGAATACTGGGATAGGCGCAGATCTGACCGTGTTGATGCTAAGAGGTCAACACCAGATCGCAACCACTGTTTCTTACATGAACAGAGGCTACGACGATATAAACCCCGTGTTTGACAAAACCCGTGACGACAACCAACTCAAGCTGTTCCTCGCTTATGAGTATCAGAACTTCATGAACTGGGAGAATACCTCTCTGGTCGCTTTCGGTGGTTATGAGAATGTCTCTTCAAACATCGATTTTTATGACAGCAGTAACTGGATTGTGGCTACGGGCTTAAACTACAGCTTCTAATTCCACCTTACTTTTAAAAAATGCCAGCAAACGCTGGCATTTTTTATACCGCCTGAGCCGTCAGTTGCTTCATTAATCTGTCCATCGCTCGATAACCCAACGCTTCAGCAATATGTGGCCGCTCGATTTGAGGGCTTCCTGACAAATCTGCAATGGTACGTGCCACTTTGATGATTCGATGATAAGCGCGTATGGATAACCCGAGTTGGTGCAATGCGTTCTCCAGAAACTCTGCATCTTGCTTGTGCAAAGGACAGTATTTGTCGATTTCACGTGTACCCAGAAGCGCATTCACTTTTCCACTGCGAGCCTGCATTTTCTCTCGGGCAAAGTTGACCCTCTGTTTCACCACCTGAGTCGGTTCTCCGCGATCGCCACCTTCTGATAACGTACCTTTCGGCAGTGCCGGTATTTCCAGTGACATATCAAAGCGATCAAGCAAAGGCCCTGATAGTCGCCCCAAATACCGCAGGATCGTCTGAGGGTTCACTCGAGCTTGATTCCCCTCATAGTACCCCGTCGGGCTAGGGTTCAAAGCCCCTACTAACTGGAATCGGGCAGGAAAGCGGGTTTTCCCCGCGGCGCGAGAAATGATGATTTCACCGGACTCCAGTGGTTCTCTGAGCGAATCCAGAACCTTTCGTTCAAACTCCGGCATCTCATCTAAAAATAGCAGTCCATTATGAGCTAAAGATATTTCGCCAGGACGAGGAATCGATCCACCACCAACCAGTGCTGCCATAGAACTCGAATGGTGTGGGGAGCGGAATGGACGCTTCTTCCAGTTGTACTGATTTATCTCTTGTTGGGTGAGAGAAGCAACTGACGCACTTTCCATTGCCTCACCTTCGCTCATGTCGGGCAGCAAATCGCACAGTCGCGACGCCAGCATGGTTTTCCCCGTACCGGGTGGTCCAAGAAAAAGCAAATTGTGATTACCCGCAGCGGCAATTTCGAGTGCTCGCTTACCTTGCTGCTGACCAATGATATCTTGCAGGCATCGTGATGATTCCTTTGCAAAATGAAGTTCTGGGGTTTGAAATAATCCCAGTGTTTTCTGCCCACACAAATCAGCGCATACATCGAGTAAATTGGCTGCGGATTTGTGAACATCCGCCCCTACAAGGGCTGCTTGATCACCATTGGCATCGGGAACAACCAAGCAATGGTTTTCCCGGTTTGCGGCTAACGCCGCTGGTAACACGCCTTTGACGGACCGGAGTTCACCCGAAAGGGCCAGTTCACCAATAAACTCGGTCTGACCCAGTTTGGTAATGGCAATTTGCTCTGAAGCCGCCAAAATACCCAGCGCTATGGGTAAATCAAACCTTCCACCTTCTTTGGGTAAGTCAGCGGGAGCCAGATTGACGGTAATTCGCTTGGCTGGAAACTCAAAGCCTGAATTAATAATCGCACTGCGAACCCGATCTCGAGATTCCTTCACAGTAGTTTCTGGTAATCCTACCAACGTAAACCCTGGCATTCCGTTGCTGATGTGAACTTCAACCGTCACTTCTGGAGCTTCCACTCCTACACACGCCCGGCTATGAATGATCGCTAACGCCATGTTGCTTCCCTGCCTACTATTTAAACAATGACAATTTTATAACTAATTAATTTTTAAAGACTATTTCTTATATATCCTTTTTCCGTACGCAATAAATGTGAAAAAAGTCTTACTTTTTGCTTGTCATGTAACCAAGGATTGTGTTACCACTAGAAACGCAAACAAATTCACAACTTTTGAATAACTAGAATTAATGAAATTATCTGCTCGCACTAACGCACTCGTTGCCCTGATTATCGTGGTCATTATTAGTACCGCGCGGGGGATTGTGGGCAGAAAATAACCACAGAATAGCAAAAACCCCCGCGCTGAGAAGCTCGGGGGTTTTTTTATAACTTAAGACATCATTAACCGAATGAAATCAGGTTAATACAGGAAGAATGGGAGCACACGATGTGCCAAGGCAGTAAAGGGATGAAGCCGTTTCGTCCCTCGCAAACCGCAGGAGAGCAGCAATGACAGGAGCAGAATTGGTTGTTGCGGCTCTGCAGCAAGAAGGAATTAAAACGGTATTTGGCTACCCGGGCGGTGCCATTATGCCAATCTACGACGCGTTATATGATGGTGGTGTGGAGCACATCCTATGCCGCCATGAACAAGGCGCTGCCATGGCAGCAATTGGTATGGCGCGTGCAACACAAGACGTTGCTGTCTGTATGGCAACATCCGGACCAGGTGCCACAAATCTGGTTACCGGTCTGGCGGATGCCTTTCTAGATTCGGTGCCTCTGGTTGCGATTACCGGTCAGGTTGCCAGTTCTCATATAGGTACTGACGCATTCCAGGAAATGGATGTCATTGGCATGTCATTGGCGTGTACCAAGCACAGCTACCTGGTTACTGACATCAACGAGCTCGCCCCCACTCTTGCCGAAGCTTTTGAAGTAGCGAAAACAGGTCGTCCCGGACCGGTTATCGTCGATATCGCCAAAGACGTTCAACTGGCTCAGGCTCCAACCGAAATCCTTCCTCATTTCGAGCCACCAGCGATCCCAGTTGTTGATCCTGAAGCCGTAACACAAGCGCAAGAACTTCTGTCTAAAGCAACACGTCCTGTCTTATATGTCGGTGGCGGTGTTCAGCTGGCAAACGCGACGGAATCCGTTCGTGAGTTTCTTCGTCTTAATCCAATGCCTTCTGTCAGCACCCTTAAGGGGCTGGGAACCATCGAAAGGCACGATCCTCACTATCTTGGCATGCTTGGTATGCACGGCACCAAAGCGGCAAACCTGGTAGTTCAGGAATCTGATCTTCTGATTGTGGTCGGTGCACGTTTTGATGACCGAGTGACAGGTAAACTCGATACCTTTGCGCCTCATGCTAAAGTGATTCATATCGATATCGATGCCGCTGAATTCAATAAGCTAAGAACCGCTAATGCGGCACTTCGTGGTGACATCAATGTCATCCTTCCTCAACTTGAGCTGTCTCACGATATTTCTCCTTGGGTTCATCACAGCGAGAGCTTAAGAAGCGGTTTCAAATGGCGTTATGACCACCCTGGCGATCTTATTTTTGCCCCTCTTCTGCTTAAACAGCTTTCCGACATGATGCCTGACTCTTCCATGGTATCGACCGACGTTGGTCAGCACCAAATGTGGGCAGCGCAGCACATTCAGCCTCGTGAGCCGCAAAACTTCATCAGCTCTGCCGGTCTGGGCACTATGGGTTTCGGTCTTCCAGCTGCAATGGGCGCGGCAGTCGCACGTCCTGATGACCAGTCTATCCTTATATCTGGGGATGGTTCATTTATGATGAACGTTCAGGAATTGGGAACGCTAAAACGCCGCCAGATTCCGGTGAAAATGGTGCTTCTAGATAACCAGCGTTTGGGTATGGTTCGTCAGTGGCAGTCGCTGTTCTTCGATGGTCGCCACAGTGAAACCATTCTTGATGACAACCCAGATTTCATCATGCTGGCACAAGCATTCGGTATTCCGGGCAAGGTCATCACCAAGAAAGAAGAAGTTGAGCCAGCACTAAAAGAGATGCTGGAAAGCGAAACGTCTTACTTACTGCACGTTTTGATCGACGAAGAAGAAAATGTATGGCCTCTGGTTCCGCCAGGCGCCTCAAACAATGACATGCTGGAGAACACCTGATGCAACGTTACTTAATGGACATCAAAGCCGATGATAAGCCTGTATTGCTGGAACGTGTTCTTCGTGTGGTTCGCCACCGTGGTTTTGTCATCAAGCAGGTTGCTGCGACTCAAAACCACGAAAGCAAGGTTGCCAGCGTAGAAATCATCGTCGATAGCGACCGCCCTATCACCACTCTGATCAATCAGATAGAAAAGCTGTGGGACATTCGCACTGTAGAGGTCACGGAAATCAATAGAGACGAATTGCCCAATAATAACTTACAACAAAAAGTTTGTGCTTAAGGAAGGAATGCGAACATGACAAAAAAGACAGCTGATTACATCTGGTTCAATGGTGAAATGGTTCCTTGGGGAGAGGCGAACGTTCACGTCTTGACACACGCCATGCACTACGGCACTTCCGTGTTTGAAGGTGTTCGTTGCTACAACACACCAAATGGACCAATCGTATTCCGCCACTTAGAGCACGCTAAACGCCTGAAAGATTCTGCGAAAATATACCGCTTCCCTATTCCTTACACAGTTGAGGAAATCATGGAAGCCACTCGTGAGACTCTGCGCCAGAACAAGCTGGATAACGCTTACATCCGTCCATTGGGTTTTGTTGGCAATGTGGGCTTGGGTGTATGCCCACCGGAAGGTACCGAAATGGAGGTGATCATTGCGGCATTCCCATGGGGTTCTTACTTAGGTGAAGAAGCATTGGAAAACGGTGTGGATGCGATGATTTCAAGCTGGAATCGTGCCGCACCTAACACCATCCCAACTGCAGCTAAAGCTGGTGGTAACTACCTATCTTCATTGCTAGTAGGCGGTGAAGCCCGTCGTCATGGCTACGATGAAGGTATTGCGCTTAGCGTTGACGGCTACCTCTCTGAAGGGGCGGGTGAAAACATCTTTGTTGTGAAAGACGGAGTGATCACTACTCCCCCAGCAACCAGCGCCATCCTTCCGGGTATCACTCGTGACTCCATCATGACGCTAGCGCGAGATCGCGGCTACGAAGTGCGTGAAGCCAACATTGCTCGTGAAGCACTTTACCTTGCGGATGAAGTCTTTATGACGGGTACTGCAGCGGAAATTGTGCCAGTGAGCACCATCGACAAAATTGACGTGGGCAGCGGTAAACGCGGTCCGATTACAAAAGAAATGCAAGACGCCTATTTTGGGTTGTTTAACGGCACCACAGAGGACAAGTGGGGCTGGCTGGATTACGTATATCCAGAGAATGCACCAGCGAAGTAAGGAAGTAGAACAATGCCAAAATACAGATCCGCCACCACAACCCATGGTCGTAACATGGCTGGCGCACGTGCCTTATGGCGTGCCACTGGCGTAAAAGAAGAAGATTTCGGAAAACCTATCGTTGCGGTAGTTAACTCGTTCACCCAATTTGTTCCGGGTCACGTACACCTCAAAGACATGGGGCAACTGGTGGCAAGGGAAATTGAGAAAGCTGGCGGTATCGCCAAAGAATTCAACACCATTGCCGTCGATGACGGAATCGCAATGGGTCACGGTGGTATGTTGTATTCCCTGCCTTCCCGAGACCTGATCGCCGATTCCGTGGAGTACATGGTCAACGCGCACTGTGCAGACGCCATGGTATGTATCTCGAACTGTGACAAAATCACTCCGGGAATGCTGATGGCAGCTATGCGCCTCAACATCCCAGTCATTTTTGTGTCTGGCGGACCGATGGAAGCGGGTAAAACAAAGCTATCCGATCAAATCATCAAGCTAGACCTGGTCGACGCCATGATTCAGGGTGCCGATCCAAACGTATCTGATGAACAAAGCCAGCAAATTGAACGTTCTGCATGCCCAACGTGTGGTTCTTGTTCCGGTATGTTTACCGCAAACTCAATGAACTGTCTGACGGAAGCACTTGGTCTTTCTCAGCCAGGTAATGGTTCAATGCTGGCAACCCACGCTGACCGTGAATCCCTGTTCCTGAATGCGGGCCGTCGTATCGTTGAACTGACCAAGCGCTACTATGAACAGGACGATGAAACGGCTCTGCCTCGCAACATTGCCTCATTTGAAGCATTCGAAAATGCCATGGCTCTGGATATTGCGATGGGTGGTTCCACTAATACCATCTTGCACTTGCTATCTGCGGCGCAGGAAGGCGACGTTGACTTCGATATGGAAGACATTGATCGCTTGTCTAGACGCGTACCACACTTGTGTAAAGTGGCGCCTTCTACTCAGAAATACCATATGGAAGACGTGCACCGTGCTGGTGGTGTAATGGCGATTCTTGGTGAGCTGAATCGTGCTGGATTGGTGAACAACCAAACCCGAACGGTGCTGGGTCTATCTATGGAAGAACAGTTAGCGCAATACGACATCATGCAAACCGAAGACGCTGACATTCTTAAATTCTATCGTGCGGGTCCAGCAGGTATTCGTACCACTCAAGCATTTTCTCAGGACTGCCGCTGGGATTGTCTTGATGACGACCGTGAAAACGGCTGTATTCGTACTAAAGAGAATGCATTCAGCCAAGACGGCGGTCTGGCCGTTCTGAAAGGCAACATCGCCCTTGACGGATGTATCGTAAAAACCGCTGGTGTAGACGCAAGCATTTTGAAATTCACCGGTCCTGCTGTGGTATTCGAAAGTCAGGAAACGGCGGTAGAAGGCATCTTAGGCGGCAAGGTAAAAGCTGGCGACGTGGTCGTTATTCGCTACGAAGGACCAAAAGGCGGTCCGGGCATGCAGGAAATGCTGTACCCAACGACTTACCTTAAATCAATGGGGCTCGGCAAAGAGTGTGCTTTGCTTACCGACGGTCGTTTCTCCGGTGGTACTTCTGGTCTTTCTATTGGTCACGCCTCACCTGAAGCGGCAAGCGGTGGCACCATTGGATTGGTGAAACAAGGCGATATCATCGCGATTGATATTCCTAACAGAACCATTTCGTTGGAAGTGTCCGAAGAAGAGCTGGCAGCTCGTCGCGCCAAACAAGACGAACTGGGCTGGAAACCAGAAAATCGTGAACGTGAAGTCTCCTTTGCACTTAAAGCGTTTGCCAGCCTGGCAACCAGTGCAGACAAGGGCGCCGTCCGCGACAAATCTAAGCTAGAGGGCTAGCTTATGACACTGACCACTCAAACTGGCGCAGAATATCTGCGCCAAATCCTGCGCGCTCCGGTATACGAAGTGGCAATGGTGTCCCCTTTTCAGGAGATGCCACGGCTCTCCGCGCGCATTGGCAACCATATTCAAATCAAGCGAGAAGATCGCCAGCCCGTTCACTCGTTTAAACTTCGCGGCGCTTACAACATGGTCGCGAACTTATCTGACGAGCAGAAAGCCGCGGGGGTTATTGCGGCATCCGCAGGCAATCACGCTCAGGGTATGGCTCTGTCAGGCTCTAAGCTCGGCATTCAAACCACCATCGTAATGCCCAAAACCACGCCAGACATCAAAGTCGACGCAGTTCGAAGTTTTGGTGGCAATGTGGTACTTCATGGTAATAACTTTGATGAAGCCAAAGCTGAAGCAGAGCGACTCTCTCTAGAACACAGATATACCTTTGTACCACCCTTCGATCATCCTATGGTGATCGCAGGTCAGGGTACGATTGGTATGGAAATGCTCCAGCAAAATGGTCATCTCGATTACATTTTTGTCCCAGTAGGTGGCGGCGGTCTCGCAGCAGGCGTTGCAGTGCTCGTGAAGCAGTTGATGCCAGAAATCAAAGTGATTGCGGTAGAGCCAGAAGAGTCAGCTTGCCTCAAAGCCGCACTGGATGCTGGTGAGCCTGTGGTTTTGGATCAAGTCAGCATGTTTGCTGATGGTGTCGCGGTAAAGCGCATTGGCGAGGAAACCTTCCGCTTGTGTCAGCAATACATCGACGGTCACGTTAGCGTTTCAAGTGACGAGATCTGCTCTGCAGTCAAAGACATTTTTGAAGACACTCGTGCGATAGCCGAACCATCTGGTGCACTGGCGTTAGCTGGATTGAAAAAGTTTGCCGAGCAGAATGCCTTACAAGGCAAACAGCTTGGAACCGTGTTATCCGGTGCCAACACCAACTTCCACGGCTTGCGCTACGTTTCAGAGCGTTGTGAGTTGGGTGAGAAACGTGAAGGTTTATTGGCGGTGACTATTCCTGAGCGCCAAGGCGCGTTCTTTGAGTTCTGTAACCTGATTGGCGGCAGAGCGGTTACCGAGTTCAACTATCGTTATAACGATGACAAACTCGCCAATATATTCGTTGGTCTGCGGCTGCAAGAGGGCCAGCAGGAGCTCGACAGCGTTATTCAGGATCTACGTGATGGCGGGTACCCTGTGGTTGATCTGTCTGACGATGAAATGGCGAAACTGCACGTTCGCTATATGATTGGTGGCAAACCCTCTAAGCCGTTGAAAGAACGTTTGTACAGCTTTGAATTCCCTGAATACCCTGGGGCACTTGTGAAGTTCCTGAGTACCTTAGGCACACACTGGAACATCAGTCTGTTCAACTACCGCAACCAAGGCGCCGATTACGGCCGGGTATTGTGCGGTTTTGAACTGGATGAATCGGACTTGTCTCGATTCTCGGCTCACCTCAGAGAACTTGGTTATCAATGCAAAGACGAGTCGGATAACCCGTCTTATCAGTTCTTCCTTTCTTAACGGTAATTCTTAAAAAAAAACGGGGCTTTTCCTAATGCCGAT
>NZ_AFWJ01000281.1 GCF_000222685.1 Vibrio nigripulchritudo ATCC 27043
AGATATATTTATACTGAACTCCATATCAACATTTTGAAATTGCTGTATCGATTTTTCAACCATCATATGCATCATGGATTCATAAAGCTTAATGTTTTTTAGCCATAGATAGGTAACTGAATGCCGATTGAAGTGTCTTGTTTCTTTGATCTTCCAACCTCATTAAACACTCGTACTTTGACAAGTTAAGTGAGGTCGTGTCAAAAATGCCTTGAACGTGAGGAATAACTCCATTGTTTTCTACCACATCCTTCAGAAAGATAATGTCGTCAAGTAATTTTTCTTGTTCCTCTTCTTTGTAAGAGACAGTGAGCATATCCAAGTTAATGTCAATTATCTTGTCTATTGCAGTCAAAGAATCATAGGCTTTATGCTTAATTGCCAAGTCTTTAATTGAGCGTCGAATAAAACCAAAGGCAGTATTAATATAATGAGTTGGCAGCCCAATTTTTACATGTACTTCGCTTATGTAATTTAATCGATCAAAGTATTTTTGATCGTATTTACCATCGAAAAGTTGATAGATCCATACCGAAATGCTTTCTTTATGCCGGTTTAAAACCTTGTCACACCCTAAGAATCTCGTGGCATACTTAAATTTAAAAATTGACGTATAAAAGTCATCCAATAAAAGATGCATTTTTTCTTCAATGATCGGCTGTACTTTTTTTAAGTGTAAAGCATCGTCTTCGGCGAACTGATAGTACTGTAATACCTTGCTATAATTCTTAGTGCTTTGTTCCGTCTCTATATGATACTTCACTAAAGTTTCTCCCCATAAAATATGCTCTTAAAAATCAATCAGTACTGATTTTTTATGTAAATTACTTTACATGTTAATGATAGTCTTTGTTTTTTGATTTGGACAAGAAAACACAGAACTATTTTAACAACCTTAAGTTCAGATAATATGTGCAGTACTTCATAGACAGAATTGATGAAAACAACCAGATAAATTCTCTATGAGAGCCGACCAATAGGTGGCTTAGGTGAAGGTTTCAAAAGAACCCCCTCACTCGCAGAACCGAGTGAGGGATTAGTTTAAATATTCTGTTCATTAGGGTGTGGAACCCCTTTTCCAGTCTCCAGATAACTCTTCAGGCTAAGCCCAATAAACAGCCCCCACTTACAGTTACAGTGCCCAAAAAAGGGGTCCATTTCTGGCCAGCCTTCGTGAGTAAAGCTCAGTGCTGCTCCTCGGTCGTCTTCAGAAATGATAAACGTAAAATGCCCCATCTCTTGCCAGGGTCCTTCTACACACTGCCACACTACTTTTCGGTTTTTCTCTAGGCTCACCAACTGCATTTCGACTTTATGATCACACTGAGGACCAAAGTAAAAGGAAAGGTTTTCCCCTAATATGCTGGTGGCGTCTGCTTTGGCCCACCAGTTGGACAGCCCTTCACTGCTGGTGATCGCCTGATACAGCTTTTCCGGTGTGGTTTCCATGACTACATGATGATGTATGCTCGTCATAATGTGCTCCTTGCTATTTATGTACACCAAAAGGTGTACTATTTGATTTTAAAAAAAGCACTGCACCAGTGCTTCGTTTCACTTAAGAACGATTGACGCGCGTAGGGTCTGTTTACCCTAGTCGCTTATCAATCTTTCCAAACTGTCCAGACTGCTGAGCCAACCCAGCTTATGCCCTTCATAAGCAGATTCATCAGGCAGCTTCTCATGAAGTAATGTTAGGCGTGTCCGCTTATTCTCTACCTGCTCAAACCTTAATGTCACCAACGTGGATACATTCTGATCTTCACATCCACCACAAGCCTGATCTGCCAGAACCCATGTGAACACCAGCTGCACGTGTGGATCAACAATCACAAATTCCCCGAAATGGCTGATTTCATTTCCTTCCGGTGATTGAATGACAATTTTGTACTTTCCACCCTGCACTGCATCCACGTTTGCTGAAATCACATTGTGATCTGTCGGACCAAACCACTGGCTTAACACACCCGCTTGTGTCCATGCTTCGAACAGAGTTTTATCATCTGCCCGGAATTCTCGTTGCAACTTTAGTGCTGCGTAACCCCGTTGAGCCGACATCGTTACTCGCTCTCCGTTAACTGCTTGTCTATGTAGAATTCTAGTGCATCAAACTTGTCTTCCCAGAAAGTCTGATAGAAGGCCAGCCACTCATTCACTTCCACCAGCGGATCGGGATTCAGCGAGCAAATATGTTCTCGCCCGACTACCTGCCGAGTAAGCAGTCCGGCACGTTCTAGAATCTTTAGGTGTTTGGTCACCGCAGATTTGGAAATGTTATTGGGGTTCGAGAGCTCTTTCACTGGCAGGGATCCATTCGCTAGCTGGCGAACCATTTCGCGTCTTGTCCCGTCTGCCAATGCCATAAATACATGGCTGAGCTGTTCATCTTTAATGTTTACCATAAGGTGTACAATAGATCCGGATCTTAATCTTGTCAAATAGAGGATCCGATCTTCTTTTCGATTCCGCACAAAATATCAAAACTCGCTACCTCGCTCTGTTCAAAATATAAGGGTTAAACAAAAACGGAGATACACCATGGAACATCGTGATATTTGGGAAACGTACGTACAAAGCTGGAAAGTGGAAACAGCAGAAGAGAAGCTGGCGTTGTTTGACCAGTGCCTGGCTGAAAAGTCGGTATATACAGACCCTCTGATACAGGCTCGAACAAAAGACGATCTTGTGCAATATATGCTGGATTTTCACCAGCAAATTGATGGCGGACACTTTGTCACCACCTATTTTTTAAGCCACCATAACAAAAGCGTTGCCAAGTGGAATATGTGCAATCGCCACGGTGAAATATTGGGAGAAGGCATCAGCTTCGGTGAATACAACGAACAGGGAAAGCTGATTGCAGAAACCGGATTTTTTGAAGTCCCAGAACAAGGAAACTGATTTTGAGATACATCGAGCGCATACAGGCAGGAATTGCCTTTGTAGAAGCACATCTAAGCAGTAGTTTCGAATTGCATGAAGTGGCAAAAGCCGCAGGAATGAGCCAGTGGCATTTTCAACGAATATTTAAAGCGCTGACTGGTGAAACCTTGAAAACTTACATTCGCAATCGCCGGCTTTCGCAATCTCTTGCTGCGCTCGAATCCGGCCATCACCGAATTATTGATATTGCTCTCGACGCGGGTTATGAATCTCAGGAAGCGTATACCCGTGCGTTCAAGTCGCTGTTTGGAATCAATCCTAACCAATACCGTCACGTTGAACACAAAAAGCAGTGGTTGAAGAAAAATGAAATCACCGCCGATTATCTAAAACAACTGGCACGCAATTCCGATACCTTGCCAGAGTTTTATCATCAGCCTGAGATGTGGCTTGCTGGTTTGCACACCCGCTTTCACAGTTCAGATTCAGATAAGAACAATATCGCCGATAAGCTCCCGGCACTTTGGAATGACTTTCTTCCCAGAATTCAGGAACTCAGTAATCTGACAGACAGTTCAACCGCCTACGGTGTTGTTCAGCCAGTACATGACAACACAGACCTGCTGGAATACTATGCTGCCGTTCAGGTAGAACCGGATACCCCACTGCCTGATGGATTTTCACTGGTCAGGATACCAAGTGGGCGTTATGCCAAATTTGCCCATCGAGGCTACCCGCAGGCGTTAGACGAGAGTGTCAATTACATCTATTCCAACTGGCTACTGAACCAGAACTGTGTTCACACGCTGGGTCCGGATCTGGAAATCTACGGACCAGAGTACAAAGAAAACTCCGAGGCGTCCTGTATTCACTACGCTATCCCAATCACCCCGTAACGCCCGTCAACATTCCTGACATAACCTTCAGACGAAAAAAAGCCACACGCAAAACGCGGGTGGCTAAATCAATTGTGAACAAATATCGGTTCACTAACAACGTCAGTTGGCTAGGTGACCCTCGGCTTTAAAAAGGGTCACTCCTATTAATGCAGCAACCGTGCCAACTTTTTAGATCACATTTTTGTTCGAAATCCCATCATATCTCTCAAAAAATCGCCACAAAATACAATGGCATTCGCAAATTGCAAATGCACTTTGCAAATCATAGCAATATAAAACCTGTTTCACTTATGACGCAATAAAAATTGTCTCAGTTATAAAACGCCATGCGTAAATCAATGATGGTGGATTTATGAGCTGCAAACGGAAGAATCTGGTTCATACCCGATGGAACGCACATTGATCTCGGATGTCATAAAGAAAGTATATTTTAGATATACCCTTTGATGCTCGGGTCTAGGTTCTTTCCTTTGCTTGAGTAACATCCCTGAGAATTAAATCAGCAAGGAATCGCTATGTTCTGGAAACGTCTTTTCCCACTTGTCTTCGCTTTTGGGCTTTTTGGATGTACCACCAAATTAATCTATAGCAACCTCGACTGGATCGTGATTGATCATATCGAGGACTACGTTTCCCTTACCTCAGATCAGGAAGACATTATTGAACTGAGCGTTCAAAAACTCAGTGACTGGCATCGCTCAGAAGAACTCCCTCGTTACATCGAGCACTTGAATGAACTGGAAAAGATGAATCCCGAAACGGTGGATGCTGATTATATTCATGCTCAGATTGAGAAATTTCGTCAACACGCAGAACGTATTATAACTAAGGCATCACCCAATATTTATGCGCTTGTCAGCCAACTCGACCAAGAGCAGATTGATGAATTGATGGAAAATACCGCCAAAGAAAACAAAGAGTTTCGCGAAGAAAACAACGACAAAACGGAAGAAGAGAGGCGAGAAACCTATCAGGAGCGTATGGAAGAAAACCTTGAAGACTGGATCGGCAAGCTCACCAAGGAACAGAAAGCCATCATAAAAGACTGGTCACAGGACATCAAAATTACGTATTTTGACTGGGCAAAACACGACGAAGTCATGTTCGAACAACTCAACACTTTATTCAAACGCCGTGACGAAGCCAGTTACTTCCAATCTACTTTCTTCAGAATATTTGATGACCCAGAAAGCTTCTACACCGAGGAACTGAAACAGAAACTTGAATTTAACAGGCAACTTGCCAGCGAACGCATTGCCAAAGTCATTAACCTGATGAACGATAAACAGAAAGCGCACTTCAAAGAAGAAGTGAATGACTGGAGAAGCATCGCTCAGGATCTGGCAGAAAGCGATTAAGTGACTTCGATCGCTCTACGACAAAGTTAAAAAATTGCCCCGTATTCTCGGGGCAATTTCATTATTCCGTCTCCAAACCCGCGCGTTTGACGATTTCAGTTTCAAAGCCGTCGATGCTGTGCTGATTTTTCTTGAGCCAGTATTTTCTGACTCCTTCTTCCCCTTGTCTTTCGGACCACTTCGCCAGTTCTTCTCTGTCACCGATATAGTCATAAAACGGTACTGACATTCCACAGGATGCCTGAACCAAATTAATATCGAGCAAAAAGATTTGACGGGTTGCGACACTATGGGGAAACAGATCAACGTAGTTTGACCAGTCTTCATCGCTTGAATGGATAGCTCGCGCATTTCCGTACGCTCTGAGGATCAGCGGCGAGCCTTCGAATGCACAGAACATGATGGTCATTCTGGGGTTTTGCAGCACATGGGCTGCGGATTCATTACCGCTCCCAGTTAAATTCTGCCAAGCGATGGTTTTACTGTCGATAACGCGAAGCGAGTCGCCCCCTTTTGGCGATAAGTTAACAGATCCCGTTTCACCAGCAGTACCCACAAAGTAGATTTTCTGCTTCTGAATAAACTCGATATGCTTGTCCGATAGCTCTGCGGATTGTTGTCCCATAATCCTTCCCTTTTATTGAGTCACTTCAAATGCTTCACATAAGGTTCCCTGATGATAGACCAGTTGCCAGCCCTCACCAGTAAACATCCATATAGAAGAACGCTTGGCATGGTCGAAATACTCGCCCTGCTCATTGATTAAAGCTGTTTTGTACAAGAGCATCTGAACCGATGGCTTAAGAGTCATGCAAACAAAATCTTGAGAGTGAACGGGAGGTTGGATGTCTGGTTCCTGCTCCATATTTTTGACCATATCTTCAAAGTTGTATGTGACGCCGGACTTGCCAACTTCTACAAACTCGGGGTGCAAAAGCCGATGAATTTCTTCTCCATTCTTTCGCACGCCAGGTTGATGTAATGCTTTTTCCTGCTCAATCAATATGTCCACTTTGCCTCCTTAGCCATTTTCTGCCTGTAACGCTTGCTCACGGGTAGTGAAAGACTGAATTTTCTTTTCACTCACAATAAGCAGTATCGCCGCCACGATAATACTGCCAGCACACAACATAAGCGGTGCTTTAAATCCAAAGTACTGTGAAATCAGCCCCATCAAACTGGAGCCAATCATAGTGCCTATCAGCATTGAGTTGGTATAGATTGCCGAGGCTTTTCCGATGCTGTGAGGCGCCTGATCCTGCATGATGGTGACGCCAAGCCCAACAAAAATACCAAAAAACAGACCGTTAAGAAGTTGCAGTGC
This sequence comes from Vibrio nigripulchritudo ATCC 27043, assembly GCF_000222685.1. Classification (GTDB taxonomy): domain Bacteria; phylum Pseudomonadota; class Gammaproteobacteria; order Enterobacterales; family Vibrionaceae; genus Vibrio; species Vibrio nigripulchritudo. The sequence continues at coordinate 6,465 of NZ_AFWJ01000281.1, forward strand.
TAACAATACTGGCATTGAGGAAAACAAAAACATGCCCGAATAAAACACAATGGCAACGGCGAAACCAATCCCCATCACTTTTAACTTGCCTATTCTCGCTGACCATGTCGCGACCATTAGCATAACCGGGATTTCAACCGCGGCCGTTAGCCCGAGTAAAATTCCCGGATAAGAATCGGGGAACCCCAGCTCTTTCGTAAGATACAAAGGCATGGTATTGAGATAGCTGCTGTTCGCGATGTTAGCAATAACCATTACCGCACCTAGCCACCAGATGGTAACGGGCATTTTGGTGCTCGGTTCAGCTTCATCCGCTTTCTTTTTGGGGCTAGATGATTGATGCGGTTTAAGATAAAGCGAAACCAACAATATCACCGCAAAAGCAATGCACGCAGAAACGTAAAAGTTAGACTGAAAACCAAGATTATCAACGGAGAAAAACGCCAGCGGAGGTCCAACAATCCACAGCAGAGAAACGGAAGATCGCATTTGCGAGTTCAATTTAGTGCTGTCTTTTCCAGTGGCATCAGCATAACGGCGAATCATAGAAAGGATGACGGGAATTGAAGACGAGGCAAATGGCATAAAGAACACCCCTACCAGTAGGGCGTGCCAAAATTCAGTAGCAAGAGAAAAAGACAAAGCGGATAACAGCAGCCCAAAAAGAGTTAATACAAATATCCATTTACTCGACACACCTTTGTCTATCAGCCCCAACAGCTTTTGGCTGACGAAGATGGTAATAATCGAATAGGTGGTGGTGTACAAACCAAGGTAGACGGGATCGGCGTTCAAACCGCTGACCATAAACAGGCTCATGATTGGAAGGACAAACGCAAACGACAAGGCAGTCATTCCGTTCACAGCAAAGAAAACGCCACCTTGCCCTCTGAGAAGATCAAATTTTTGTTTCATATACCTAGCCTTAGACTTCTACCAATTTTGATGAAGTTTTTTATTCGTGTTTTTTAGATATGGTTTTCTCATTCAGGCTACGCTCTGGCTTGTTAATGAGGTCGAAATACCAGAGTCTGCTGCCTCTATCTTTTTACTGCTAAGACAAAAAATGTATGCCAGTGCTTGAGATTACCAATTTTGGTTTTACCCGGTTCATTTCTTTCATGAAACTCTATGATCTCATAGCCTTCAAATAACAATTCGACTTGTTCTCGACGAAGTGGTGTGACAACTCTGCCCGATTCACTCACCCATGAATCTTCCGGTCCTAAAAAGCCACCAGCAAAAACACCTCCGGATACCAGACTGTCAGATATTCTTTGCCAGGTGGATTCAAACTGGTTTGGATCGGCAAAATACAAGCTGGACATGGCTATCATCACGCCGCAAGAAGGGTAGTCGTACTCCTCAAAGCTGTTGTTTTCGACCTCTACCAACGCATTTTCACTAAAGCGTTCATGACAGATTCGAATCGCTTCGGGTTGTATGTCAAACCCGTGTACCTGATAGCCCGAGTTATATAGATAATGAATGTCCGCCCCAGTACCACAACCACAATCTACGGCGATTTTGTGTCCCGATCGGTTGAGGTCTATGGCGCGCTTTGTCCAGGGAGAAGGCTTTCTATTTAACGTTTTCAGATAGAAAGCACGCCAGAGTTCATCATTTTCAGGTGGTTGGTTTCGTTGCATACTGTAAGCTCTGATCTTCCAAGTAATTTGCCAGAGAATGGCGGGCTCTAAAAAGGGTGGTGACAACTGGCTGGATATTCAGCTTTTCTATATCAGCCGCATCTTTGCCATGTTGTTGTTCGAACTTCTCCCAGCTTACCGGAATAGCGGCTTCAATATACCCTGAATTAAGTAAAAGCTTTGCATAGTCTTCTGGTGTGTATCCTCGCTCTTCAGCAATGAAGTACTCAGCCTCATCTGGCTGAGACTCAACCAGTGTTTGGTAAAAAGCGGCAACATCTTCGACATGCACATAGCGGTTAAAACCATGAGATGGCGACGCATATTTCAGTTCTTTCCCGGGATTTTCACTCAAGATTCTGAAGAGCTGGCAGCTTTCCCCTCCATAGATAAGACTGGGGCAATAGACAATTTTCCAAAGACCTTGCCTCGCTTGATAAATGGTCTTCTCATCTGGCGCAACAATATCAAACGGTTTAATTTGAAACGTATTCAGCTCTGAAGGGTTGGCTTTTCCAAACAACCAGACACCAGACGTATGAATCTTGGTTGCTCCCTTTTTAGCAAAGGCATTCAAAGCGGTTAAAAGAGTTCGCTCGATAGAAGCAATTTCATCTGGCGAATGTTCAGACCAATGGGGTCTTGCGCAGTTGACAACGGCATCAAAGCAGCTGTGCATACTCGTATCTTCAAGACGAACATCTTGTGCGCTCTGTAACTCTCCCCTTTGCACTTTGAAGACCTCCCATCCGCAGGATTCAAATTGCCGGACAACGTGTCGCCCGACATACCCGTTTGAACCCGATACGAGTACTTTTCTTCGGCCCACTAATCTCCTCCTCCGCAACTGCTTCCTCCACAGCTACTCCCCGTATCAGACGAACAGCCCGTGGAACCCGAACACCCAATGTGCGAGGCACAATATTGGTCGCTTTTCTTACCATCGCAATTCAGGGTGTAGTGAAATCCGTCCTCAATGTTCAGCATGGCATCAATGGCAAAAATCAAAGGAAGTTTGGCTGGATACCGGATATCTATCCCCTCTCGCCGACAAGCTAACCTCCAGGCGCGCTTTATTCCTTCTTGAGCCACCGTAGGTGACGCCATGGCTTCGGTTGGCGTGTGATGTAAAAACTGACCAAGTGCATTTTGGCAAAAACGCTGATAAGCCTTGGTAGAAAGAATGAATTCATGCCACGCCACATCAACAACCTGTGAAGGCATCGCGACCGTTTTCCCACCCGCAGCGTTGCAGATGTGAAAGTAATCTCTCAACCCTTGAATAACAAACTTAATCCCGGAATCTGTTAGGTGTGGATAGGTTTTTCTGATCCTGTCTGGAAGATGATTTTCGAATGGAAAGTGATCGATAAATTCCTGACGAGCTTTTTCTTTCCGTCGATTTCTGGCAATGATGGCAATAACAATCACAGGTATCGAGAAAATCAGCACCAGCGGAATGGTGATAGCCAGGGTAGTAGTCATATCCATATAAAACTCCAACTGTCCCTAAAACAATCCGGTATCTTGTGTAAACCATTCAGTAAGTGCAATTTACGGCATATAAATACATGAAGCCGACCGAATTTTTTGAAATTACTCACATTTATCGAACGTAAGCCGAATTATTTCATGAACATTTAGTGATTCTTTTATCATTATTATCAAAATGTTACATCGCCTTTTATCTAGGTGATTATAAAAACCTATAATTTACAATGAGTTACGCCGAATTGATCCTAACAAAAAATTCATTATTTTCTAATAATAATTATCATTAGGGTTTGAGCACTTTCGTAAACCCTATTTTGAATTCCGATGCGAATTGAAGGGGGAGTCTATGAATAAGGTTCTGGTTCTTGTGTCGCTGGCATTCCTGCTTTCTGCTTACTTCATTCATTTGATGGAGGAGAAAGAGTCTCCTCCTGTCGATCAGTCAGAAAATCTGCCCAAATACGAACCCCAGCTCAAAAACGAAGAACCTGCGCATATATCGCGAATTGCGTAAGTCAGTTAATTTTACTCCGTTGCCAATTGAGCGCTTTCTTGGGTTTTGTTAGCGCTCAGAGCAGCGAACACCAAGAACATCAGACCCAGAATCGTGCCTGCCAGACTCAGGTAAAGAGTGCTGTAAAAATTGTACACACCCGCAACTACACCGATAGCGACGCTAGACAGTAGCGTACTGCCTTGCAAAACATTGGAAAACAGAGTCGAAGCAACACCCAGTTGATCCCTCATCATATCCTGAAGCGCCACCATTCCAAGAGTTGCCGTTACCCCTACAAATACGCCATTGCAAACTTGCATTGCAATAATCTGCCATGGAGAAACCACGTAGAGCATACCTGCAAAGAACAACATTCCGCAGACTAACCCCACCGCCAGCACTCTATTACTGCCATACTTTGTGGCTAGCCAACCTGCTGCCAGCATAATCGGGATCTCGAAAAGTGCCGCGGCGCCGTAAAAAGTCCCAGGCCAGCTGTCACCCAAGCCCAGTTCTTTGGTCACATATAAAGGCATTGCCGTTACGTAGAGACCATTGGCAAAAAATGTCATCAACATCGCGAAGCAAAACAAAACGATGGGGGCTTTTTTGTACCAAGGGATTAATACTGGCGAATCTTCTGTTTGTTCTTCTTTCATGACCCCGTCAGGGAGAAAAAAGAAGATAACCGCAATCGTCGCCACGATCACCACCGCCGAAACCATAAAGGTCGCCGCAAAACCAAATTCTGCTTTCACAATAAATGCCGCTGGCGGTCCGAAAACCCAAGCAAGCGCCATCGCTGCTCGCATTGAAGATAAAAACGTAGTAGCTTTGTCAGCCAGAAATTCATCAGCGTACTCCCTAGCAAGAGCAAAAGCCTGACCATAGATAGCGCCACCAACGCTGCCAAAGACAAAAGCGATGGCAACTGCCAGGTAGTAATCGCGGATAAATGCAAAGCCCAAAACCGTTATGAGATAGCAGGTGAACGCAACCAGCAAAATGACCTTTCTGCTCCATCCACGATCGGAGTAGTAAGCGATAAACTGAGATACCACAACCGTACTAAAAACGGTGAGTACCAAATAGGCACTTAACATTGCAGGAGTGGCTTCCAACGCTTCAACCATAAACAGGCTTGATAACGGGAAGAAAAATGACCCGCACAAACCTGTAGCGAACGTCGTAAACATAAAGAGTAAGACGGTTCGATCTTTCCACATAGACCTTATCCTTTTCGTTTTATTGTTTTTTTCAGATTGCATTTTAAAAACGCAGAGTGGCCACTCCGACATAAACAACCACCGACTCGAGGGGAAGTCAGTGGCTAAAAATAAGTCTACTCAATATATGTTGATAGATTGGTATAAATCTGTCGTCTGTCGATACTTTTCCTTCAAATTTCCTTTTCACTTTGACAGAAAAATACAGTACACAATATGATGAGCTCAGCCGATTTTGAATACTTGGAAAGTTCATGCGCCCTTTTGTAGAAGCGATAAGCGATAAAACTCAGTTCAACTGGAAAATCCAGGATTATGTGTGCGATGTACCTAAAAGTGGGTTTACGTGCGCCTGGCATTATCACGTTGAATACGAACTGGTGCTTTATATCGATCCGGGGCAATCCTTCAATGGAAATTACTTTGCAGGCGACCATATAGGCAACGTGGACCACAATACATTGTTACTATATGGACCGGGTTTGCCTCATATGATTTCTGGGCGCTCCAAAGCAGACGCCACTCGTGCCCACACCACCTTAATTCTCTGGTTTACTCAAAGCTGGATAGACAAATTGATCGAAGCCGCTCCTGAACTGACACACCTCAAACCCATGCTTAGAAGGTCATATAAAGGACTGGAGTTTTCCTCACAAACTGGGGCAGCGGTTCATAACATTCTCAAAGGATACAAAACTCAGTCCGCTCATCAGCAATTGTTCTCCGTATTAGAAGCATTGACGGTTCTGGCGGAAGATGAACAAGCCAAAACATTAGCCAGTTCAAGCTACGCGATAGAGAGAATGAAAGAGCCGGACGAGAGCTTCAATCGGGTTGAGGCTGCCAGAAGGTACATTGAAAGTCACTATGATAAGCCGATAAAGATCCATGATTTTTGCCAGAGCCTTCATATGAGTGAAAGCTCTGCCTATCGCCTGTTTGAAAAGCACTTTAAAGAGAGTTTTTCAGAACACCTGAAGAAATTTCGCATTGGTAAAGCCTGTGAATTGCTGGTCAACACTGAAATCCCTGTCTCTTTGGTTGCAGAGCGCTCTGGCTTCAATAATATGTCCAACTTCAATCGACAATTCAAAAGCAGCAAAAACATGACCCCTTCTGACTTTCGCAGCCAGTTCAATCGGTCATAGTTTTTCGGCTAATCGCTTGAGGTATCCTTTCGCCAGTTGATTGTCTCCGCGGCTTAACCATTTGATGCAATCAAACAGCTCCCAAATCAGCCCCTCATCACCATTGGTATAAACCGGAAAGTCTTTATGCTCTGGTGGAGGGGTTTCAACAACTCTTGGCGGAACAATATCCGCTTTATCAAATAGAATCTGGTAAGGGTTACAAACTGGAAACGCTTCCGATTCATCCAGTACATGAATCTCGGCACTGGTCATGTCACCAAACAGGTACTTTCGAAAGCAAGCCTTATCGCTGTGGTTACCCTCCAATCGATAGAAGATATCTTTTCCCGTCTCAAACGCATCGAAAGCAGCCTGACATGTCCGATGGAACCCATGACGAGTAAACACCAAAATGTCGGCATCCGAAACTCTGTCACCAGTTCCTTTTGCCAATGAGCCAACAAGAATTGCAGCTAAAGCATCTTGATTGGGCTCAAACGCGTTAACAGCATCTTCAATTAACTGAGCCTGAATAGGCAGTGTTGATAAGTTCATTGGTCTAAGATCCATGGTGACTCAATACTGATTGTCTTCTCATCAAAATTTATCGACATTTCCACACCCAGAGGTGTCACTAACATAGGGTGTGTATGACAACTGTCAAAACCGTACAAGATAGGCACTCGTTGACCGTTTAATACTTCAACTAGGACGTCCAGTGGTGTTCTACCTGTACCTTTATCGTCAAACAGCTCATGTTTGCCCAATACAATTGCCGATACTTTATCGAACAACCCACATATTTTTAAATGAGCAAATGATCGCTCTACGGTTTCAATCCCTTTCAAACTGTCTTCGATTAAAAGTATGTCTCCAGAACGGACTTCTGGCATAAACGGACTACCCCAAATCCCGGTCATTGTATTGAGGTTTCCTCCAATCACTCGACCAGATACTTTCCCCTCTCCCAAGAAAGCCCACTGATTCTTTGAAACGGGTTTTGGTGTATTTTGAGTTTCCCAGTCAATACGAGCATCAGTCCAGTTTTCTGGCATTTGATAGGGACACGGAACAGAAGATCTTCGTACCAGAAATTGCTCAAAAGATGCATATGTTTCATCAACCAACGGAGAAAGCTCACCAAAAGACGCCACTAAAGCAGGACCATAAAAGGTGACTAACCCAGTTTTTGCATAAATACCTAATAGCAGTGCAGTAACGTCCGAATACCCAATGATGATTTTTGGGTCTTTTTTCAGCGCGTCGTAATCAATATATGGGAGAAGTGCATTGCTATTGTTACCGCCAATAGTAGACATTATGCAGCGCACGCTCGGGGCGCGGATTAACGAATTTAGCTCCTCCGCTCGTGCTTGAATGGACCCTGAACGATACTTATCTGACTGACCAGTCAATGAACCACTTACCAATTCAAAACCTTTGTTCTCAAGGAATTTCTTAGCGCGTTCAAATCTTTTAGGTGCGAAAACAGTGGCAGGCGACGAAGGAGAAAAGAATGCTATCTTCTCCCCTTTATTTAGTTTAGGAGGAAATAAGGTATTCATAACTTTCTTATTCTGTTAACTCACTATCTTTAGACACCAAATTCTTGGGTTGACCGCTAGCAAACGCAACGACGTTTTCGAACGCAATCTGAAAGTAGAGCTCGTAGCTGTTTTGCTCCACATAGCCTAGGTGGGGAGTAGCAACAACATTTGGTAAGGTTAAAAGAGGTTCATTCTCGGGCGTTGCAGGCTCGTTTTCAAATACATCCAGGGCGGCTTGTTTGGTGGGTACACGGACCAGTTCTTCATAAAGAGCATTCAGTTCAACCAACTCTGCGCGGCTAATATTGACGAATATAGAGTCGGCTTTCATCTCCGCCAGATCTTCTTGTCGCACAATGCCTCTGGTCACTTCATTCAAACGTAAATGAAGAGAAAGAATGTCTACCGACTGGAAAAACTCTTGCTTAGAATTTGCTGAAAGAAAACCATCTTCCACCGCTTTTTGGCGTGAATTGTCACTGCCCCATACCATCACTTGCATTCCAAATAACTTGGCAAACTGCGCAATGCGCTGACCTATTTTTCCGTATCCCCAAATACCTAGAGTCTGACCGAGTAATGTTCGCCCCAACCCCATAGACGATTGCTGCCATTGCCCTCGAGCTAATTGAGACGAATACGAAGGGATATGGCGTGATGCTGCCATAATCAGAGCCCAGCACAATTCTGATGGCGCGACAGGCGAACCTTTTCCTTCCGCAATTTCGACGCCATATTGGTGGCACAGAGTAGGATCGATGTGGTTACTGATTTTTCCCGTTTGGCTAATCAGCTTAAGGTTGGGGAGACGAGAAAGCAGCGCTTCCGTAATTTCTGTTCTTTCACGAATCAAAACCAATGCATCAAAAGGCTGTAACCTATCTGCGAGACGTTCTGGATCTTTTATTGTGTCATTGAAAACGGTGACTTCATGATCTTTCAGTAAATCAAAACAACTGAGCTGAGTGACGGCATTCTGATAATCGTCCAATATCGCGACTTTCAATGATTCCTCCTGATAAAGTCTTCCATGATTCAGAGTTCAAGCGCTAACTAAAATCGAATTCGTTGTTGTGCAATTTCAATACGTTAACCAATGGTTCTTCCCAACCTAAACACTCTTTTAACTGAGCAACGATGCCCTGTACGAATTTACGTTCCACGTTTATTTCAACTTTTAGCAGTGGGTAATTTTCCACCCCACCAATAGATCCAAATACGGGGCTAGATCCCAGTAACGCTCGATGCGATCCCGTCACTGAGCTAATTGCCCAGCAGTGATCGTAGTTGCCAATTTTATCGACGCCAGCTTCGTGCAGTGTGCTAAGCACCTTATCTTTTTGGTCTGGCTGGCAAAATATTTCAAGTTTGTACATGTTAGATCCTTGCAAAAACGAAATGCGAAACCAGTCTGAGGATTTTTATGATTGACGAGTACTGGAGAATCGCGCATTTCGGATAGATAAAGTCACCTTTTCATTGAGCGTTATCGTCTTTTCCCGACATTGTTCTGAACACTCAAAGAAAGTTTCGAAAAGTGAATATTTAATACAGTAATGGAGAACCTGAGTAGTGACTACTTGTGCCAACTGATTGCTAGAGGGGAGTCACGACAAATTCTTAGTTAACCAATTTTAGAATTTACGTTGTATACCCAAGTGAGCTCAAGATGCAGGATTCAGAGCCTCATATTCTGTTTCAGTTCAAGGAAAAGAACGCAGTGGAATGACGAGTCCTTTCCAAGTTCTTTGACGAAGAAATGGGACAGAATATGGGCTCCCAAGGGCGAGTTTAACTGGCTTCCATACTGCGTTACCGATTCTTGATTTAGACCCACTAGATCTTCAAATCGGTGTCTTGTCTGAAAGACAGTTAATTCTCGCTGAACCTAGCATATTGAGGTCACTTGGGTATAAATACGAGCTAAAAGAAAAGGGGCTTTCGCCCCTTTAATCTGATCATCAGTTATTACTTACGCAGCGCATTCAGCTTCGCTTGAGCAATGCCAAACACCGAATCGATTGGGTAAGCAACTTCATCACCCAAATCGCCAGGTTTCTTCCCGGTAAAGATTTCGATGGCTTCGGTTACATGTTCAATCGCCCAGATGTGGAACTCGCCTTTTTCTACCGCCTCTACAATATCTGCACGCAGCATCAGGTTATGAACATTGGCTTGAGGGATAATGACACCTTGCGATGAGTTACGTCCTTTGATCACACATACGTCGAAGAAGCCTTCGATTTTCTCGTTAACCCCACCAATTGGCTGAGACTCACCGAACTGGTTCATTGAACCCGTAATCGCAATGTCCTGGCGGTTTGGCAATTTAGAGAAAGCCGAAACAATGGCACATAGTTCTGCCATGCTGGCACTATCGCCATCCACCCCACCGTACGATTGTTCAAACGTGATGTGAGTGGTTAACGGCACTCTAGCGGTTTTGCCAAATACGGAGGCTAAGTAAGCCGACAGAATCATCACACCTTTAGAGTGAATGTTACCGCCGAGATCAACGTTACGCTCGATATCGATCACCTCACCGTCACCATAGGCTGTAGTGGCTGAGATTCGGTTTGGTGCGCCAAACATATGATCGCTGGTGCTCAGTACCGACAACGCATTCACCTGCCCCACGGCTTCCCCTTCCGTTTTGATTAGGGTTGTTCCGTTAGTAAAGCTTTCCATCACACTGTCTTTCAACCTGCCTACTCGCATCTCCTGGCTAGCCAGTGCCTGTTCAACGTGGCTGGAACGAATCAAGTTCGATTTCGCTGCACGAGCTACGTAGTTTGATTCGCGCAGCAGGTTGGCGATATGCGCTGAATGCAGTGAAAGCTTAGTGCAATCACCTGCCCGGCGGGAGCTGTGTTCTATGATTCTGGCAATGGCTTTTTTGTCGCAGTGCAGCATGCCATTATCGTGCACGATACTGGAAATAAAGCGCGCGTAATGAAGCTCCGCTTCCGGTGTTCGCGTCATCTCATCTTCAAAATCAGCGGTCACACGGAACAGTTCACCAAACTCCGCATCATAGTGCTGCAGCAATTGATAGGTTCGGTAATCACCAAACAGGATAATTTTCACATCCAGCGGAATCGGTTCTGGATCGAGTGAAACCGCACCAGTTAGCGTTAACTCTTTCTCCAGTGAGGTCAGGCTGAGTTGGCGCGCGCGTAGGGCTCGTTTCAGACCATCCCAAACATAAGGTTGTTCCAGAACCTTCATCGCATCCATAAGCAGCACGCCACCATTGGCTTTATGCAGACTACCAGGACGAATTAGGGAGAAGTCGGTAAACACCGTTCCTTTAAAGGTCGCGGTTTCTGTATAACCGAACAAACTGTGATAGTTCGGGTTGTCTTCCACGATGATTGGGAAGTTTTCATCTTTCTGGCTGACAAGCACGTTGATTTTGTAGCGACGCGGTAGCTTTTTATCCAGTGCCGCGGTAGAGACTTCACCGTGTTCATTCGCTTCTTCAAGGAAGATATCAACGTTCTCGATGATGTCCTTTTGCAACTCGCTCAGGTACTTTTTCACCTCCGAGAAATCGGAATAGTCTTTTTTCAGTTGCTTGATGAAATGGCTGATTACATCCAGCGTTACTTCGCTATTCAGCTTGTGGATTTTCTCGGTGTACGCTTCTTCCCACTCCGTCAACTGACGAACCATGGAACGTAAGGAGATTTCCAGCGAATCGATGGTTTTATCGAAGTAGTCCTGCTCTTTTAATGTGAGTTCATCAAAAGACTCTTCGGTATGCAGTTCATCTCCATTCATGGCTACAAACTGGTAATCACCCTGATTGGTGATAGTTAAGCTGATACCACGCTCTTTCGCTTCTTTGCTAATGCCTTCCAGCTCGGTTTGCTGTTTGGCAGCAAGCTGGTTTTTCAGCTTGTCAGCACGTGAATAGTAGATTTCGTTGTCAAAAGCCAACGGCATGGCTTTGACCAGTTTGGTCATCAGCTTTTCAATGTCTTTACTCAGGCGGCTACCAACTCCAGCAGGCAACTTAAGCACTTTAGGGGTACGGATGTCTTCAAAATTGGCAACATAACACCAGTCGAATGTTGACTCATTATCGACAGGGTGACGATTCAGATAACGCAACACCATGGTGCGCTTACCTAAGCCATTACGACCAATCGCGTATATGTTGTAGCCTTTCTCTTTAATGGACATAGCGAATTCAACGGCTTTTTGCGCGCGCTCTTGTCCTACAATCTCGTCGATCGGCTCTATAGTCTTGGTTGACGAATATTCAAAATCTTCCGTTAAAGCTTGAACGTATAAGTCGTCTGATACCAGTTCTTTGATCCCCATAACGCCTCCTTACACTAGATTTTAGTTCTTGTTTTCTCTATCCATTGACAGAGCCTGATTAGGCTATGTGGCGACACAAAGGCGACAAAATTAAGCCGCCCATATTCAACAAGTTAGCATAGAGAATGGGTCTGAGATGTGGCTCAACTATCATTAGAGGGAATTTTAGGTTTAATTGCACATTTTATAACCAATCTAGGTTATATGGCAGGTAGCGTCAGGTTTAGTCGTGTAGAGGGTGTCTATTTCTGGAACGCAGAAAAGAAAAAAGCGACTCATAACCATGAGTCGCTTAGCAAAAATGAGGCAGACTGAAAATTTTCAACCTTGCCAAAAGCTATAAATTACACTGGAAGCAATGTGAGCAATGTCGTGTCAAACGGAATTAAGAATTGGCTTGTTAGGAACAAACTGTTTTCTTCTCCCCGCCGACAGGTAAACAATAGTCATTCTCATTTTCATTGTCAACAAAATATTGAGAATTATTCTCATCTGTTACATTTGATGCATAAGCACTCTGCTCTGAACCTAAAAAATGTTCTTTTCTATTCATTAGGTTAGCGACAAAGAAAACGCGGTTCGCTCTTGAAAAAAAAAGCGAACCGCGAGACAAAGTTAATTGAATAATTTAGGTGAAAACAATAAAAAGAACCATCAAACCATAGTCGGATCAGGGTCTAACCCCATCAATTCACGACCAAAGATCTGCTTACACACGTCATAGTCGGTGTATGCGTGAGCACCTGTCATGTGAGAATCGCGGAACAGACGCTGTGCTTCGTTGTCTTCAAACCAAGAATTCCCGCCCATTGCTTCAAATAAGCGATCAACCGCTTCTATACACATTTTAACGGCATACGCCTGATTGGTGCGCCAATGTGCGAGCTTCTCGCGGTCTGGGTAGCGTTTCTGTTCGCCGTACTCTTTATGTTCCTCCCACGTCTTTTCCAAAAATGCGCGAGCGGCGTTCACCTGATGGGTCGATTCTGCGAGCCTCATTAGCGCAGGAGTTGCGGCACCCACATTCGCTCCTGTGTATGCACGAACACGGTTCTGGGTCTTTTCTTTGAACACGGTCAGCATGCGCTCGGCAATACCTAAACTCACCGCTGAGAAGCCACAAGCAAAATATGGACGGTAAGGGGCATAGAAAATCTTGCTGTCAGGATACAAGTCGAACCCAGCAGATTTGCCTTCCATCATGTCTTTAGCTGCTTCGATACGATGTTCAGGGATAAACACGTCTTCTAAGATTAAGGTTTTGGTTCCGCTGGATTTCATGCCCGCCGCAAACCAATCGTCTTGAATGGTGTATTCACTTCTTGGCACAACGCCAAATGAGTATATGCGTTCCCCCTGAATACCTTCGCGCCAGAAACCTAAAATCGCCCATTCGGCGTGGTCACAACCACTGCTCCAGCGCATATGCCCGTTAAACAGTACTCCACCTTCTACTTCCACAATTTTGCCAAACGGTGCAATGCTGCTGCTTGCCGTAGCATCGGGATTTTCTCCCCAGAACTCTTCTTGCGCTTGCTGAGAGAACATCGCCATCTGGTGGCTGTGTGTAGCAAGTAAACTCGCTGCCCATGCAGTTCCGCCACACGCGCCAGCTAACGCTGCTACACAATTGGTAAACTCCGGAAGTGAGACTTCTAAACCACCGTAAGCTTTTGGCTGCAAGGCACGGTGGAAATTGATGCTTTTTAGAAGCCGAATGTTCACTTCCGGAGGGGTTCTGTCTCGCTCTGCCATGGCAGCATTTTCGGCAATGGTTGGGAGAATCTTATTTAATTCTTCAAGTAAAGGGTTTTGAGTATTCATAATTCGTCTCACATTATTGTATTTTTAAAAGAATGGTTGGTACTTTTAATTTAAGCCGCCGTTGCTTGTTCATTTTTAACCGTTCTAAACTCTCGATTAAAATAAATAAGGGCGTCTTTACTTGAGTTAATATTGATATCTTCAATTTCTACATAAAATACAGAATGCGTACCCACTTCATTAACAGACTTTATTCTACCTTCGAGGTTTGCAATCGCACCATCCAGTTTTGGCACACCAATTTCAGAGAGCGTCCAATCCGGCAACTGGAAACGTTCATCCATGGTCAGCTTTGTCATTCCCGCAAAATGATACGACATAGGCTCTTGTTCCTGACTGCAAATGTTAATACAAACATTCTCATTTTCTCGGAACTTATCGTGACTGCCACTTTGTTGGTTTACGCACACCAGCATGGTTGCTGGGCTATCACTCACTGAACATACTGCCGTGGCAGTAATACCGCCTAAGCCAGCCTTTCCTCCAGTGGTTACAATGTTCACTGCAGCCGCAAGATTCGACATGGCATCTCTAAATATCTTTTGTTTATCCTGTTCCATTTTCATATTCCCTTCGAGTGTAGGATCACAATTCCATATTAGATAAAGGGGGATATTTAGATATGGCTTTTCCTATTAATGGATTGCACTTTTCAATCTCAGTAAAACTCAAAATAATTTTAAATATCTGAAATAGATATAAATATTAACAATCAATAATACCAAGCGAATTATCCAATAGTTTTTACTTAATGAATCTATTTGATATAGATAAATACAACTTAGCCAAAATTAAAATCACCCAATTGAATAATTAAAATAAGGAAGTCGTATGCTCACTAAGGAAGAAATACAGAGCGCAGCTCAAAAACTGTATCAAGCGGAAATCAATCGGAAACAAATCCCAGCATTAACCTTGTCTCACCCAGAAATGACCATAGATGACGCTTACGCCATACAGAAAAACTGGGTAGACCAAAAGATCGAAAACGGCGCTCAGGTGAAAGGCTACAAGATAGGGCTCACCTCTCGTGCAATGCAGATGGCTGTCAACATTGACCAGCCCGATTTCGGCGTGCTTCTGGATGACATGTTCTTTCCAGATGGCGCACAAATTCCGGCGGGAGATTTCCTCGACCCCCGCATTGAAGTCGAACTTGCCTTTGTGTTGAAAGCCCCGCTCAAAGGCGAAAACGTTACCATCTTTGATGTGCTCAATGCCACCGATTACGTGGTACCGGCCATTGAGTTGATTGCCGCACGATGCCACCGAACCGACCCTGAAACTGGGTACACCCGCAAGGTGTACGACACCATCGCAGACAACGCAGCCAATGGTGGAATCATTATTGGCGGACGCCCGATTCGCCCCGACGAAATGGACATTCGCTGGGCAGGTGCCGCTCTGTACCTCAATGGTCAAATCGAAGAAACCGGATTGGCGTCTGGCGTGCTCGGGCACCCTGCCAACGGCATCTGCTGGGTATGCAAACGCTTTGCGCCACATGGGATTGGCTTAGAGCCTGGGCAGGTGATTTTGTCTGGCTCTTTCACCCGCCCCGTCGCCGTGAAAGCAGGCGACACGGTGCATGCCGATTACGGTCCGTTAGGCGGAATTTCCGTGTCTTTCGTGTAAGGAGCCGTCATGAAGAACACATTTAAGAACAAATTGATTCATCACGAATTGCAATGGGGTTTGTGGCAGGGTTTGCCAGATCCCACCTGTGCAGAAATCTGTGCCGGTGCGGGCTTTGACTGGTTGCTCTTGGACGGGGAGCACGCCCCTTTTGAATTAGGCGATCTTCTTGCCAGCCTACGTGCGATTGCCCCCTACTCCGCTGCCCCGATTGTTCGCCCTGCTGAGGGCAACACCACGGTCATCAAACGGTTACTCGATATCGGCGCACAAACGCTTCTAATACCGATGGTTGATACAGCTGAACAAGCGCAATCGCTAGTGTTGGACTGTCGCTACCCACCAGCAGGACGCCGCGGTATGGGCAGTTCACTGGCTCGCGCTGCACATTGGAATCAAATTCCGAACTACGTTCATCAGGCCAACGACAACGTGTGCTTGCTGGTACAGGCAGAAACCCAAACGGCTCTCGACAACCTCGAAGCCATTGTTTCGGTCAACGGCGTGGATGGCGTGTTTATCGGCCCGACGGATTTGTCTGCCTCCATGGGGCATGTGGGCAATCCAGACCACCCTGATGTAGTGGCAGCGATTGAAAAAGCGATTCGCACCATCAGAGAAGCAGGAAAAGCCGCAGGGATCTTATGCCTGAACCCTGAAAAAGCGCAGCACTACGCAGATTGTGGCGCCAGCTTTATAGGCATTGGGGTCGACACATTGCTGCTTTCTAACGGTGCGAAAGCCCTCGTTTCTCGCTTTAAAGGACAACAAGATACCGCGCCAACAGGCAGCGGATACTAAATAAGGATTCACATGACGATTCTACCTGACAGCAGCTCAAAACTCGTTTGTGTCGCACTCAATGACGTACGTCACCGCGAAATCTGGAGCGATAAGTTTCAACAGCCCCCTTACAAAGCGCTGCCGACTGAACCCGTTTTGTATTTTAAGCCTCGAAACACCTGGAACAAAGACAACTCACTGATCCCAATGGATGCTCCCAACGCACCGCTTGTGGTCGGCGCGAGCCTTGCGTTACTGGTTGGAAAGCGTTGCCAGCGTGTCAGCCGAGAGGACGCATTGCAATACATCAGTGGCATCAGTGTGGTGCATGACATTTCGTCTCCAGAAGAAAGCTACTACCGACCAGATATTTTGGGTAAAGGCATCGACAGATCAGCAGCCATGAATGGCAACTGGCAGCCTGTCAGCTTGCTCGACTCGCCAACGAAAGCCGTGGTCTCGACCAAAATCAATGGCAAATGGCGAGGCGATATCTCTACAGATCAATTTGAGATGAGCATTCCCGAATTGATCGAACGTATTTCTCGCATCATGACGCTAGAGCCCGGGGACATCATCGCCCCTTGTTTCCACGGCGAACGTATTCCGGTTCGCGCCGGAGACAAAATCGAATCCAGCATCAATGGGCATCACCATCTAACCAGCCGTTTAGGGGAGTCACACGCATGAAAACCGCACGCATTTTGAAAAACGGCAAAACGCTCCACGTCACCATTGATACCGAAGGTCATTTGATTGGTCCCGATGGTCATGTTGTTCCCCAAAACGACATCACATGGCTTTGCCCGATTGAAAACCCGGGCACTATTTTCGCTCTCGGGCTCAACTACGCAGATCACGCATCAGAACTGGCTTTTTCAGCACCTGAAGTCCCGTTGGTATTCATCAAAGGGGCGAATACCTTGACCGGGCACCGTTGCAACACCTACCGGCCTGACAATGTGGACTTTATGCATCACGAGTGTGAGCTGGTCGCAGTCATCGGGAAAAAAGGCAAGAACATCGCCAAAGAAGACGCGATGGATTATGTCGCCGGATACACCATCTGCAACGACTTCGCGATACGCGATTACCTGGAAAATTATTATCGCCCGAACCTGAAAGTAAAAAGCCGCGATTCACTCTGCCCGATTGGTCCATGGCTAATCAGTAAAGACCAATTACCCGATATCGATAACCTCGCACTGGAAACGCGAGTGAATGGTGAAGTCGTCCAGACGGGCAACACCAATGACATGATTTTCAGCGTGCCAGAGTTGATTGCCTACCTCAGCCAAACCCTGACATTACAGCCGGGTGACATGATTGCAACGGGGACGCCAAAAGGTCTGAAAGACACCCAACCCGGTGATGTTGTGGACTGCTCCATTGAAGGGCTGGGGACGCTCACCACCTACATGGTCAGTGAAACGGAATATTTTGAACGCAAGGATTAAGCAAAATGACAACTTTAGACTCTCAAATCACCAAAGCCCGAGAATATCTGGCGAGATTCAAAACCGACACCCTAGGTCACTTCATCAATGGCGAGTGGACGCTGGGTAGCGGCGAAGACACCTTTGAAAACCAAAGCCCGATTAACAACAAACGCTTGGGAACCGTCGTCAAAGGCAGTGCAGAAGATGTGAATCAAGCCTGCCTTGCTGCTCAGAACGCTTTCGAGGAATGGGCAAACTTCTCCGGAGCCAAACGACGTCAAATCTTGCATAAGCTAGCGGATGAAATTGAACGCCGCGCAGAAGAAATCGCGCTGGTAGAATCGGTAGACTGCGGACAAGCATTTCGCTTCATGAAACAGGCAGCCGTTCGCGGCGCAGCAAACTTCCGTTTTTTTGCAGATAAAGCACCAGAAGCCAAAAACGGCGACTCACTGTTTCAGGAATCCCACACCAACTTCACGGTGAGAACGCCAATTGGCCCTGTGGGTGTCATCACACCCTGGAATACACCGTTCATGCTCTCCACGTGGAAAATTGCGCCAGCACTTGCCGCCGGTTGTACCGTTGTTCACAAGCCTGCGGAATTCAGCCCACTCAGCGCGGCGATTCTGGCGGAATGTGCGCAAGCAGCCGGATTGCCAAATGGTGTGTGGAACATGGTGAACGGGTTTGGTGAAGTTGCAGGCAAAGCGCTGACTGAACACCCAGCCATCAAAGCCATTGCGTTTGTGGGCGAAACCACCACAGGCTCTATGATTCAGGCGCAAGGTGCTCCAACGTTAAAACGTGTCCATTTCGAATTAGGCGGCAAAAACCCCGTCTTAGTGTTTGACGATGCCGACATAGAACGCGCATTGGATGCCGTGGTCTTTATGATTTACAGCCTGAATGGTCAACGCTGTACCAGTTCTAGCCGACTGCTGCTTCACTCGTCCATCAAAGACACCTTCATTGCCAAGTTGAAAGAGCGGGTCAGTCTTCTGAAAGTCGGTCACCCGCTGGATGTGAACACCGAAGTCGGTCCACTGATTCACCCAACTCACCTCGATAAAGTGTTGAGCTATCTGGATTCCGCCGAGCAAGAAGGTGCCAGCGTCTTACGTGGCAGCATTTCATCGGATGCCCCTGAAGATGGTTATTACTTTGCACCTGCGCTCATCATTGATGTCGACAACAAAATGAAAGTCGCATGTGAGGAGATCTTTGGCCCTGTGCTTTCTGTCATCACTTTCGATAACGAAGAACAGGCAATCCAGATCGCCAACGATACCCCATATGGTTTGGCTGCGTATATCTGGACAGGCGACACCGGTCGTTCTTTGCGCTGTGCTCACAAAATCGAGGCAGGCATGGTCTGGGTCAACTCCGAAAACAACCGTAACCTTCCCTCCCCGTTTGGTGGCATGAAGATGTCAGGATTAGGGCGAGACGGAGGTGACTGGAGTTTCGATTTCTACATGGAAACCAAAAACATCTGTATTGCTCACGACCAGCACACAGTACCGAAACTGGGTAAGGAGAGCTAAATGCCTCATTTCGTGATGGAGTACTCCGCCAATCTCGATTCGGATATCGACTTCCCAGATTTATTCGAAAAATTGGCAGACGTCGCTCAAACAACTGGCGTTTTTCCTCTCGGTGGAATTCGAATTCGAGCGCATCGCTGTGAACAGTTTCGGGTCGCTGAGGGCGATCCGGAAAACCGCTTTTTGCAGCTTTCCATCAAGGTGGGCAGTGGGCGAACAGAAGACACACTCAAAGACGTGGGTGACACCATACACGCCTTTATGACGGATTATCTCACCTCTGTTTTTGAACGCCACTACCTGAGTTTTGGGCTGGAGATTACGGAGCTCCACCCAACCCTGAATTACAAGAAGAACAACATTCATCAAAAGCTGGCGAAGTGAGCATCGCGCTGATCCGTTCAGCGCGAACCAAATGATCCAATGAATGGAAAGAATCCAACGTGAAACACAAGGAGAATGATTATGGGTGAACTGGTCATTGCAGCCAAAATCACACACGTTCCAACCATGCTAATGTCGGAACAACCCGGTCGACTGTTCGGTTGTCGCCAGCAGGCTATCGACGGTCACAAGCATCTCGCGGCACTGGCGAAAGAGAACAACGTCGACACCATTGTGGTGCTCGACACGCACTGGCTGGTGAACGCGGGTTATCACGTCAACGCCAATAAAAGCTTCGACGGCATCTACACCAGCCATGAGTTTCCGCACTTTATTCAAAACCTTGCTTATCACTACGACGGTAACCCGGACTTGGGCGATGCCATTGCAGAGAAAGCCATGGCAAAAGGCGTGCATACCCTTTCTCACCAGGTTGAAACACTCGACCTGGAATACGGCACCTTAGTGCCGATGCGCTATATGAACGACGACGCCCACTTCAAAGTCGTGTCCATTGGTGGCTGGTGCGCAGTACACAGCATCGAATCGTCTCGCCAGGTCGGTGAAGCGATCCGAGAAGCCATTGAGGAGAGCGACAGCCGAGTCATGCTTCTGGCTTCAGGATCTCTGTCTCACCGAATCTGGGATAACGACGACTACGAAGCCAACAACGGCACCTTCACCATTTCTCGTGAGTTTAACCGCCAAATGGATTTGCGTGTGTTGGAGCTTTGGGAGAAAGGGGAAATAAAAACCTTCCTGGAAATGTTACCTGACTACGCTGAGCTGTGTTCTGGCGAAGGTGGCATGCACGATACTGCCATGCTGTTCGGCGCACTTGGCTGGGACAGCTACCAAGGGAAAGGCACCTTAATTGGCGAATATTTCCCAAGTTCTGGAACGGGTCAAGCCAACGTTCTGTTCACGGTCTAACCACCAACCTTAATCATTGCGCCCTTCCCCCCTTCCTAAGGGCGCTTTTTTGCAATGGAGCGCACGATGAAATTAAACGATCCAACTTTGTTTCGACAACGATGCCTGATCAACGGTGAATGGGTGGGTGACGGTGCCCAGTTTGATCAAATTTACAACCCCGCTGATAACAGCGTAGTGGGGTTTGTTCCCCGTTTAGGCAACGAAGAAACACAAGCAAGCATAAACGCAGCAGAGCGGGCACAAAAAGGCTGGAAAGCCCAAACCGCCAAAACGCGTTCGCAAATCCTGCATCGCTGGTATGAATTGATGATCGAACATCAGGACGATCTCGCCACCATCCTCACGACAGAACAAGGAAAGCCATTTGCCGAAGCAAAAGGCGAAATAGCCTATGCCGCCAGCTTTATCGAATGGTTTGCGGAAGAAGCAAAGCGCACTTACGGAGAAACCATACCAAGCCACAAAGCCGATGCGCGGATTGTGGTCACTAAAGAACCCATTGGTGTCGTAGGCGCGATCACCCCTTGGAATTTCCCAGCCGCCATGATCACGCGAAAATGCGGTCCTGCTCTGGCTGCGGGCTGTGCGGTCGTATTAAAACCCGCTCCCGAAACCCCTTTTACTGCGCTCGCACTGGGTGAACTTGCGATTCGGGCAGGCATACCTGCTGGCGTATTAAACATCGTCACCGGAGACGCCGTTCAAATCGGAGGAGCACTCACGCAAAGCCCTATCGTCAGAAAAATCAGTTTCACGGGTTCGACTCACGTGGGCAAGATTCTGATGAATCAATCATCGGATACGGTGAAAAAGTTGTCTTTGGAACTGGGCGGAAACGCGCCGTTCATTGTATTCGATGACGCCGATCTGGACTCAGCAGTTCAGGGCTTGATGGTCGCCAAATACCGTAATGCTGGGCAAACCTGCGTGTGTGCCAACCGCATTTTTGTGCACCGTAAGGTTCACGACGAATTCATTGCTAAGTTCAAAACGGCGGTGGAAGCCTTACAAGTCGGCGACGGATTTCGTGCCGATGTTCAGATAGGGGCAATGATCAACCAAGCGGCTGTCACCAAAGTATGCGAACACGTCCAAAATGCCCTGGAGCAAGGCGCAACGCTGATTTCTGGTGATCCTAATCCCCCCAAAGACCTTTTCCTTAATCCGTTAATCGTCACCGACATGAACGACGACATGCATGCGGCGAATGAAGAAACCTTTGGTCCACTCGCGGCGATTTTTCCCTTCGATTCAGAACAAGAAGTGATTGAACGTGCCAACGATTCCGATTCTGGCTTGGCGGCGTATTTCTACACCCAATCCCTTGCCAGAGCATGGCGAGTCGGAGAAGCACTCGAAGCGGGCATGGTTGGCATCAACGAAGGTCTGATTTCGACTGAAGTCGCGCCATTTGGCGGCATCAAATCGTCGGGATTAGGACGCGAAGGCGCTCGTCAGGGCATCGAGGATTATCTGGAAACCAAGTACATGTTAATGGGTGGATTATAAAATTTTCCTTTGGAGTTAATGAGTTAACGAACCTCATCCCGATGGTTGATATAGCCCCAAAACAAAACTTGGCTAAATGGAAGCCATACCTCAAATGGAAATCAGAAGAATAAGATTATGGAACACTTAAATTCTCTTACCTACTACGCAGCAACGAAGAAATACGATTTATCGTTCCCTTCTTTGGAACAGGATATTGATGTCGATGTGGTGATCATTGGCGGTGGTTTCACAGGCATTAACACCGCGCTTGAACTCGCAGAAAAAGGCATCACAGACATTGCGGTACTGGAAGCCAAGCACCTGGGTTATGGCGGTACTGGTCGTAATGGTGGTCAAATCATGGCTGGGCTTGGGCACGACATCGACACGGTGAAAAAACACGTGGGCAAAGACGGGTTGGAAGAGCTCTTCAAGCTTGGCAATATCGGCGCAAGCATCATCCGCGAACGTGTTGAGAAGTACAACATCGACGCCGATTTCTGTCAGGGTTACGCTTACCTGGGTTTTAACCGTCGCCAGGAAAAAACCCTTCGAGCCTGGCAAGAAGAGTTTAAAAAAGCCACGCCGGATGAAGAGATCACCCTGCACACCGGCTCGGAAGTGCAAGAAGTCATTGGCTCCCCTGCCTATTCCTGCGCGCTCAAACACATGGGTGCGGGTCATATTCACTCTCTGAACTTGCTGCTCGGTGAAGCCAAAGCGGCGTCAGAGCTGGGCGTATCCATCTACGAAAATACTCAAGCTCTTGACGTTCAATATGGTGAACGTATCAAAGTGCGCACTGCCCGAGGAACCGTGACAGCGAATAAGTTGCTTTGGGCATGCAATGGCTTCTTACAGGGAATGGAATCGCACCTTCACAAGCACACCATCAATACTTATGCGTTTCAAATGGCAACGGAGCCACTGTCTGATGAGATGATCGAGCGCATCAGCCCGATTCACGGCGCTTATAGCGACATTCGTCCGGTTATCGATTACTACCGTGTCACCAAAGAAAACCGCTTGCTGTTTGGCAGTGCCACTCGTTGGGTGGAATACATGCCACAAGATCTAAAAGCATGGAACCGTAAACACATGCTCACCATTTTCCCATACCTCAAAGACGTAAAAATCGACATGGCTTGGGGCGGTCCTTTGTGCTGCAGCGCCAACCTGTTTCCTCAGGTAGGGACACTTCCTGATCACGACAACGTGTTCTATGTGCAGGGCTATTCCGGTTTTGGCGTCACCCCGAGCCACATCGTCTGCAAGGTACTGGCAGAAGGTATGAGTGAGAAAACCGATCGCTACAACCTTGTCAGCTCTGTTCCACTGACTCGCGTGATTGGCAAAGACGTCGCACGCCCGTTGCTGGTAACCAGTGGCAAGCTGTTCCACCAAATATCTGGGTACTGGTTGGGCAGACGATAGCTCTCCCCGCAAGACAATCACGATTCGAAGTAAAGAAATCAACAAAAGGAAATCTCATGAAACCGATCCTACTAAACCAACCTCTTCCGGAAATGATGTCTGTAGGCAGCATTGAAAACTTAGGCTCTGAAGTTATATCTGGCGATCCTCAAGCCGAAGTAGCGATGATTTCAGGCGCCCCTGAAGATACCGTGAGCTGCGGCTTGTTTGGCTGTTCAAAAGGCGAGTTCCGCATGCAATACCCGTTTACTGAGCACGCAACCGTGCTGGAAGGAGAAGTAGAGCTGACTAATGAAGAAACAGGAATCTCACACACCTACGTGAAGGGCGACTCTTGGTTTGTAGAACAAGGCACCAAAGTTCGCTGGAACATCGTGTCTCCTAAATTCGTGAAGCATTACCTGGCGGTCGCACAGTAATCACGGTTTGACGCTTCTTCGCTGATGACCCCTTAACCGTAAGCGAAGAAGCATTTTTAGGGAGGAGCATGAACATGAAAAACGCTGCCAGCAAGCACATTCCCAATATCGATATTGGTCAGGCTTACGATCGTCGTTACATCGACAGCGAAGTTCACTTCGAACAGATTCAAAACCTCGCACAATTTTTCGGTCACGACATGCCTGTGCATTATCACGACCGTTTTTACCAAATTCATGTGGTGATGTCAGGAGAGATTCGGTTGCAACTGGACAACCGCACCTACCAGTGTGAAGGTCCGGTTCTGTTTTTCACTCCGCCAACCGTGCCTCACGGCTTCACTATTTCCACCGAAACAGAAGGGTATGTGCTGACCATTCGCCAGCAATTCGTCTGGCAAATACTCAGCCAGTGCATGGCGCTCAACGATAAAGGGCTGTTCGCCACCAAAGGCATATGCATTCCATTTAAAAAACACAGCAACGCATTAAAGCGTACTCTGGCGTACCTCACTCTGCTTGAAGATGAACACGAACAGGAACGCACAGAAAAAGCCAAAGCCATGTATGCCTTGGTGCGCTTGATACTGATTGAGATCATTCGAATGTCTGGCGAGTCGGATTCGCCTTCTTCTATACGCGATATAGATGCCCAGATATTTCATCAGTTCCACCAGCTTATCGAAGCCAATTTTGTTAAACACTGGACCTTATCTCGCTACGCCACCGAGCTGTGCGTGACCGAATCTCGGCTCAACAGCATATGCCAGCGTGTGAGCAGTAAATCCGCCAAGCGCCTAGTTAATGAGCGCGTACTGCAAGAGTCCAAACGTCTGATTGGGTTAACTCAAAAACCCATTACGCAGATTGGCTACGAACTCGGGTTTCAAGACCCCGCCTACTTCGCTCGCTTTTTCCGCCGCATGTCGGGGGTGACAGCCAGCAACTATCGAGAAAGTCAGCAAAGGCAAGCAGTCAGTTAACCTGCCCCTTCGCATTATCATCAGGAGAATTTGTTATGGATAACCGCTTTGGATTGATCATAAACGGGC
>NZ_AFWJ01000280.1 GCF_000222685.1 Vibrio nigripulchritudo ATCC 27043
AAGGTCTATACGGCACAGCGGAAGCCTACAAACGTGGCGGTCAACAGTTCTGGTACTTCTTCTCTCATGCTGCCAGCTACACCAACGATCCAAAAAATCCGGGCGCAATGTTCTTCGATCCAGACACTATGGATGCACAAATCAACAACGCTGGCTGGCTGAAAGCTCTGAAAGACTACAAGCGTGGCTTAGACTACAACCCACCGGGTGCACTTAACAATGGTTCGGGTGACGTTCGTCCATTGTACGCAGGTGGCAAAGTGGCGATGAACATCGACTGGGCCGACTCTGGCGTGCTAGGCGCTAACCCGAAAGAATCCCGTATTGTGGGTAATGTACGCACCGCCATGCTGCCCGGCTCTAAATCCATCTGGAACGCCAAAGAAGACAAATGGGTGGAATACGGCGGTGTTGTTGCCTCTCCATTCCTTGCTTTTGGTGGCTGGCAGTTAGCGGTTCCTCAGTCGTCTAAAAACAAAGCGGCAGCGTGGGACTTTGTGAAAACCGTGACCAGTCAGGAGCAGTCTTCCAAAGCCATCGTCACCGCGAATACGGGGGTTAACCCATACCGTCTGAGCCACTACGATAACATCGATAACTGGTTGGCGATCTTCTCTAAACCCGAAGCGGAATCATACTTAGCGGCGCAGCGTGCTTCTCTGGATGCACCCAACGTGGCGCTCGATCTTCGAATTCCGGGTTTCTTCGCTTACACCGAAATTCTGGAAATCGAACTGTCTCGTGCTCTGGCAGGCAAAGTGTCTGAACAGGAAGCGTTAGACAGCATTGCCAAGCAATGGGATCGACTCACAGACGATTTCGGTCGCGAGTCACAGCTTAAAGCGTATCGCAGCGCCATGGGTCTGCCTGCGAAATAAGCCTGTCTGGTTCCGCCATCATAGCGGTGGCGGAACTCAGCTTATTGAACTCAACCAAAGGATGTACAAGGAGTCGATGCGGTGACACACGTTAGCTTAACCAACATCAAAAAGTCGTATGATGACATCAGCGTTATCCCGGATCTCAACCTCAATATTGAGCAAGGTGAGTTTGTGGTGCTGGTGGGTCCGTCCGGATGCGGCAAAACCACTACCTTGAGAATGATCGCAGGACTGGAAACCGTCACCGATGGGCACATCGCCATCTCGGATCGCGATGTCACCTACGAGCAACCCGGCACTCGCAACTGCGCCATGGTGTTCCAGAATTACGCGCTTTATCCGCATATGACGGTGTACGACAACATCGCCTATGGCATGAAGGTGCGCAAAGAACCGGCAGACGTCATCAAAAAACGTGTTTCCGATGCCAGTGCCCTGCTGGGGATTGATGCATTGCTGGACAGAAAACCTCGTCACCTCTCGGGCGGGCAGCGCCAGCGTGTTGCGATTGGGCGAGCCATTGTCCGTCATCCGGATCTGTTCCTGTTTGACGAACCACTTTCCAATCTGGATGCCAAGCTGCGCGTAGAAATGCGCACAGAAATCAAGCAGCTGCAACGCAAACTCGGCACAACAGCGGTATACGTTACCCATGATCAGGTCGAAGCCATGACCATGGCAGATCGAGTGGTCGTGATGCAAAACGGGCATATTGAGCAGTTTGCCTCGCCCATCGAAATATACGAAAAGCCCGCAAACCGATTTGTGGCCGAATTCATCGGTACACCCAGCATGAATTTCCTTGCGGTGACGGTGGGCGCAGACGCAACCTTCGTTACCTTAGACAGCGGAGAAACACTGGACATTGCCTCGCCCCACCAGACCAGTCTGGTTAAATACCGAGGCGAAAAGGTCGTCATTGGCATCCGCCCAGAGCACACGCAGGAAGCGCTGGAGGAAACCAGCAATGTAGTGGGTATTTTACCCAAAGCGATAGAGCCACTCGGCTCTCACACCTTGCTGATCTCCGAGTTAGCAGGTGAACCGTTCACCGCACAAGTCGACAGCCACTTCCCTGCCAGTGTAGGGCAGCTCAGTAAAATCAAAGTGGATATGTCCAAAGCGCACTATTTCGATATTCAAACTGAAATGAGAATTGGGGATTAACCATGTCGAGCCCAATCTATTTGGTCGTCGATGTCGGTACTGGCTCAGTCAGAGCCGCCGCCGTTGACAAAAGTGGTCAGATACTGGCGTTTGCCAACCGCGAGCATGAACAGCATGTTCCAAGGTATGGATGGTGTGAACAGCGCCCTTCGGACTGGTGGGACGGCGCGTGTGAGTCTATCCACGGTGTGCTTGCCAAATTGGGCAGCTTATCTAAGTACATTCGCGCTATCGCCTGTTGCGGGCAAATGCACGGCACGGTTCTGATTGACGAATCGGGCGAGCCCACCCGTGAATTCGTCCCTTTGTGGAACGACAAACGCACCATTGATTTGGTGAATCGTTATCAGGAGGACTTTGGGCTGGATTCCTGTCTGAAAAATACCGCCAATCCTCCCACTCCGGCATGGCCGGGCTTCAAACTCCAATGGTTTTCAGAGCATGAACCACAATTGCTTGAAAACAGTTGGAAAGTACTGATGCCGAAAGACTTTATTAACTTTCGACTGACGGGTGAAATTGCATTTGATACCACAGAAGCCTCCGCCAGTTTCTTAATGGATGCGGATTCGAAAACATGGTCCGATACCATGATCCAACAGTTAGGCATTCCCAAACGTCTGCTGCCTCCGTTGCGCGATCCACTCGATATATTGGGAAACATCACCGCCAAAGCAGCTCGGGAAACAGGTTTAGCTGAAGGCACTCCTGTGGTGGTTTCGGGTGGCGACTTTCCGGTAACGCTTGTGGGTTCAGGCATTACCGAACCGGGCTTAGGTTCTGATGTGACGGGTACTTCCTCCATCATCACTCTTGCCAACTCTGAACCCGTTCGACATGAAGAAGTGTGCAACGTTCTGATCCCCGGTAACCATTGGGGGGCATTCTCGTTGCTGGATGCGGGAGGCGACGCCGTTCGCTGGGCAAAACGCGCCATGAATGAAAACACACTTTCTTATCAGGAAGCCACGCAAAAAGCAGAACAATCTCCAGCAGGCAGCCGGCAATTGTTCTTTTTGCCTTACCTGACCGGAGAACGCCTTGGCGCGACACGTAATTCCCGAGCGCAGTTCTTTGGTCTGAATTCCGGGCACAGTCTGGCGGATCTCCACCGTTCGGTTCTGGAGGGTGTGGCATTCGCGGTACGACGTCATATCGAACAGATGAGCCATGCCGACAATCAGGTTGAGCGCATCATTGCAGCCAGCGGCGGTGCCAAGTCGGAATTGTGGCTGAAAATCAAAGCCAGCATGTACAACACCCCCATTTTGGTACCTAAAGAACCGGAATGTGGCGTGATTGGCTGTGCCGCCATAGCCGCAACCGCGACGGGGCAATTTGATTCTCTATCTCAAGCCGCCAGGCAACTGGTGCAATTTGAAAAAGAGATAGCCCCAGACCGGAGCTGGAAAGCCAGATACGATCGTATGTATCCCGTTTTTAATCAGATAAAGGATGCCACCAGCGGTCTCTACACCGCTTTAGATCAACTCGAAGAAGACTGAATTTATCCAGACCGATGAGGTGTATCGGTTTGGATTTTTTTCGCCACTCAATGTTCTAAAACTACATTTTATGGCGAGAAAAAAGCAAAAAGAGCAGGAAAACCGAATTATTCGGTACTTTTAATTAAGAATAGGATTGACCCATGAGCAAATTAGTAAAACTGGCTATCGTCACAGCCTGCTTGGCTGCCAGCCCACTGAGCTACGCTGCCAAATGCAAAATTGGCATTTCAATGAAAACATTAAGCGCGCCTTACTTTGCTGCGCAGGAAGTGTCTGCCAAAAAACACGCCGAAAGCCTCGGGTGTGAAGTGCTGTCTACCGATGCCCAAAACAATCTGGTGAAGCAGATCGCCGATGTGGAAGATATGGTGTCGCAAGGCATTCAGGCATTGATCATTAACCCTCGCGACAGTGAAGCACTGGTGCCCGCCGTTAATGCCGCCAGTGCAGAAGGTGTGAAGGTGATTGTGATTGATTCCACTCTGAACCCAAGTGCTAATTTCATCACTCTGGTTCAGTCTTCTAACTCCCAGAACGGGCAGTTGGTGGGTGGCTGGATCGCCAAAGAGATGAAAGGCAAAGATCTGAAAGTCGCGCTGCTGTCTGGTGAAAAAGGTAACGAAGTAGGCAAAGAACGTCGCTTAGGTGTGATTGCTGGAATCATTGAAGGTCAGCTTAAAAACGAAGGTGAAACCAGTATTGAAATCGTCGCTCAGGGCTGGGGTGGCTGGAACAGTGAAGGCGGTTTGAAAGCGATGGAAGACATCCTTGTCGCCAACCCCAATGTGAACGTCGTGCTGGGTGAGAATGACTCCATGGTATTGGGGGCGAAAAAAGCCGTTGAAGCCGCCAAGCTGAAAGACAACGTGTTACTGGTTGCGGCAGCCGATGGTCAGAAAGAAGCACTCAGGCTGATCAAAAGCGGCGGTTACGGAGCCACTGGTCTGAATGACCCTGCACTTGTTGCATCCACAGCAGTGGATCTTGCCAAGCAAGCCATCGATGGAACGTTGCCAGCCACAACAGGCAAACTCACTTACACCAAGCCCGCTGTCATTACTCAGGATAACGTCGACGACTTCCTACGCGACGACGCGGTGTTCTGAGGCAGTTATGGCAAATGAACACCCACTGATAGAAGTGAAGGACTTACACCGCTACTTTGGCGGTGTCAGAGCCCTGCAAGGTGTTAACTTCTCCCTGAAGAAGGGAGAAGTGCACGCCCTGATCGGGGAAAACGGCGCAGGAAAATCCACCCTGATGAAGGTGATCGGGGGAGAATACAAACCCACCAAAGGTCAGCTCAGTATTAAGGGAAAAGAAACCGTCTTCCGCTCCCCCAAAGACGCGTTCAGATCCGGTATTGCGGTTATCCATCAGGAAATGGTGTTGGCACCGGACTTATCAATTGCTGAAAATATTTTCCTGAAAGAACTGCCCGGTCTGGTGAACCGAAAAGCGTTGCAAAGCCGCGCGTCGGAACTGATCCGCAAGCTTGGATTTAAGCTGGATCCATCCCTCCCTGTCGGTGAATTGCCCGTTGCCCACCAGCAGATTGTCGAGATAGCCAAAGCTCTTTCGACTCACGCGAAGATCATTGTGTTTGATGAGCCAACCGCCGTGCTGTCCGAAGGCGATGCGCAACGCTTACTGACCATCATCGACGATCTGAGAAAAACCGGCGTCGCCATTGTTTACATTTCACACCGTCTGGACGAAGTGTTGCAAATCGCAGACCGCATCACGGTGCTCAAAGACGGACAGTCCATTGAAACGCTGGATAACACCACACCGGAATCGCTTACCGTCGATGACCTGATCCCACTGATGGTCGGCAGACCCTTGAAAGATCTGTTTGGTGAGAAAACTGATCATGCTCTGGGAGATACCGTGTTGTCGATAGAAAACCTGTCGGACGGCAAACGCTTGTCCCCCTTTAATATGGACGTTCGTGCGGGGGAAATCCTCGGGCTGGGTGGTCTGGTGGGGGCGGGTCGGACCGAAGCCATGCGCCTTTTGTTTGGTGCAGACAAAGCCAGCGCCGGCACCATCAAAATCGAAGGGAAAACCGTATCCATTCACTCCCCCTATCACGCGGTGAAGCACGGTATCGGTCTGGTTCCTGAAGATCGCAAAGCGCAGGGGACCGTGCTCGAATTTTCCATCGCCCACAACATCACCATGGCAAACCTCAGAGACGTTCTGATCGCAGGTGACCTGATTCATCCAGCCAGAGAAGCCAGAATCGTCACCGATTTATCGAAGAAGCTGACCGTGAAATACCACCAAAGCAGCGATCCGGTTTCCAGTCTGTCGGGTGGCAACCAGCAGAAAGTAGTGTTGGCGAAATGGATTCACGCCCAATGCAAAGTCTTAATTCTGGACGAACCCACACGCGGTGTCGATGTAGGCGCCAAAGTCGAAATCTATACCCTGATCCGCTACCTCGCAACCTTAGGTGTCGCGGTGATCGTGATCTCTTCTGAACATCAGGAACTGTTTGGTTTGTGCGACCGAATTCTGGTGATGCGAGAAGGCGAAATCACCGGCGAACTTAGTCCTGACGATTATCAGGAAGTCAATTTACTTCGATTAGCAATGATTGCCACGGAGCAGGCTGCCAGCTAATTCCAGAAAGCTCAGGCAGAAATAAAAAAGATAAGGAAATGGATATGGTTGAAACCGCGTTAAAAATCCAACACCACCTCCAGAAATGGGGCACTCCCATGATACTGGTACTGCTGCTGATCTTTGCCAGCAGCCAGTCGGATGTATTCTTAACCGAGCGCAACATCATGAACGTGCTGCGCCAGATTGCGGGCATTGGGTTGCTGTCGATAGGCATGTTGTTCGTCATTTTAACCCGAGGTATCGACCTCTCTGTGGGTTCGATTGCGGCACTCGGCAGCGTGCTGTCTGCCATGTTTGTCGAACATATGGCTCCGGGCACTTCTGTTGTCGTCACTGTGCTTATTGGCGCAACCTGCGGTCTGGTTTCTGGTGTGTTAATTGCCCACCTTAAGCTTCCACCGTTTGTGACCACCCTTGCGATGATGACTATTGTTCGCGGTCTGGCGCTTATTTTCTCGGAAGGTCAACCCATCGTGATGGGCGAACCCGGTCAGTTGCTGACTCAGTTTGGTTCCGGTTACCTGTTTGGTGTGCCTTTACCCGTGATTTTAATGCTCACCCTGTTTTTGATCGCCGGGGGCATTTTAACTTACACCCGATTTGGTCGCTTAGTGACGGCAATAGGGTCCAACAGCGAAGCAGTGCGCCTTTCCGGTATTCGCGTCAACCGCTACGTCGTCTCGGTGTATGTAATTTCCGGCGGGTTAGCCGCCCTTGCTGGCATCATTTCCACCAGCCGGACAGGCGTGGGTTCCGCAACCATTGGGGTTGCCGCGGAACTGGATGCCATTGCCGCCGTTGTGATAGGCGGAGCCAGTTTGATGGGCGGTCGGGGAACGGCGTTAAACACGCTGATCGGCTGTTTGATTCTGGGAGTGATCGCCAACTTAATGAACCTTGCCAAGGTGCCGGGTTACCACCAACAGGTCTTTATGGGTCTTATTATTGTGATTGCCATGCTTTTGCAATACGGAACACATCTACGTGCAAAAAGCAGCGGTTAGAATAGGGAAAGTCACATGTACCTTGAAAAATTTAAGTTAACGGGAAAAACCGCGCTGATTACAGGCGGTGCACAGGGAATTGGGTTTGAGATTTGCCATGCGCTGCTCGATGCCGGAGCAAGCATCATCATCACAGACATTAATTCACACGCGTTAGAAAAAGCGCAGTCGGCGCTGAACGATCTGGCGCAGGCAAAAGGCAGCACCATTCAGACACTGGTTCTGGATGTCAGCGATTCTGAGGCAGTGAACAACGCGGCGGAAACGCTTGCCAACAACGGAACCTCGGTAGACATTCTGGTCAACAACGCGGGGATTGCGATCAGTAATCGCCCTGCTGAATCCATGACGGATGAGGTCTGGCGCAAGGTACTTCAGGTCAATCTCGATGGCGTATTCTACTGCTGCCGTGCGTTTGGCGCGCAAATGCTGACACGAGGTGAAGGGGTCATCGTCAATATAGGCTCCATGTCGGGTTACATCGTCAACCGACCGCAGGAGCAGGCGCAGTACAACGCTTCGAAAGCGGCGGTACACCAGCTCACCAAATCGCTGGCTGCCGAGTGGGCAGAACGTGGCGTTCGTGTTAACGCCGTTGCGCCCACCTACATCGACACCGAAATGAACCGTTACGTGACACAAGATAAAGAGATGTATCGGCAATGGGTAGACAACACACCCATGAAGCGATTGGGGAAACCCGAAGAAGTCGCTTCTGCCGTGCTTTTTCTGAGCAGTCAGGCGTCCAGCCTGCTGACGGGCACTATTTTAAAAACAGACGGCGGCTACACTTGCTGGTAGCCCAAAATAGGGAATCAGAATGCGAGACATTGACAAATCGACACTGAAATTTGAAGGCGTACTTTGGGACATGGATGGCACTATTGCCGACAGCGAACCCATCCATGAAAGAGCCATTCGCACCACACTCAACAAGCAGGGTGTGGACCCGACACACGAAGATCTGCTCAATGTGCTCGGCACCGAAGGCATCAAAACCTTTGAGTACTTCCGCGACAAGTACGATTTGTCTGTTTCCTTTGATGATTATCGCAACGCGAACTACCAGTATTTTTGCCAGCATAGCGACGAAATCACACCGCTGTATGGCTGTGATTTATTCCGAGCTTTTCGAAAGGCGGGTGTCCCTCAGGCCGTAGTAACCAATTCAGACCGCATTCTGGTGAATGCAGCGCTGGCAGCATTGGAAATTGAAATCCCCGGAATGATCGTGGTCGCCAGAAATGATGTGAGGAACGGCAAACCTTCCCCTGAGGGCTACCTGAGAGCGGCATATCTGCTGGATATTGAACCAGAAAAGCTGGCCGTGATTGAAGACAGCCCATTAGGAGCCAAAGCGGGTATGCTCGCAGGCATGGAAGTGATCGGTGTGCCGCTTCCTGAGCTTCGGGATCGCTTTCCTTCCGAACTGCCTGTGGCGCTCAACGGCGACGAACTTCTCAAGGCATTATCAAAAGGTTAAACCATGACACCCCCAACTCTGCTCACCACCAACTTTCCTTCCCGCTATGTGCAGGGTTCTGGAGCGATGGTGCAGCTTATTCCCGAGCTTGATAAGCTTGGGAAGCACCCTGTTATCTACGTCGACCAAAATGCCTATTCGGCAGTGATTGACGCATTGCAGCCGATTCCCAGCCATGTGTCGGTGTTTTCTGTGGAAGCCGAATGCACCACAAAAAAAATTGAGCAGACGCTGGCGGATCTGCAATCGTACAACGCAGACTGCATTGTCGGAATGGGCGGTGGCAAGGTGATCGATTTATGTCGGGCGAGTGCCGACATGCTGTCGGACAAACTGGGCAGAATCATTCCTTTTGTCAGCGTGCCAACGGTCGCGGCAAGCGATGCACCCTGTTCTTCTCTGGCGGTGATTTATTCTGAAG
Source organism: Vibrio nigripulchritudo ATCC 27043 (assembly GCF_000222685.1). Taxonomy (GTDB): domain Bacteria; phylum Pseudomonadota; class Gammaproteobacteria; order Enterobacterales; family Vibrionaceae; genus Vibrio; species Vibrio nigripulchritudo. The sequence continues at coordinate 9,096 of NZ_AFWJ01000280.1, forward strand.
AAGGCGCTTTCGTAAAAGATCTGTTTGTGAAGCGCCCGCCCAATCTGGTTTTGGTGGACAGCGCTATCGTTATCGGAGCGCCAGCCCGAACCTTTGCGGCTGGTGTTGGCGATGCCATTGCAACCTGGTACGAAGCGGAATCCTGCCTCAACTCAGGTACGGGGAATTTTTGTGGTGGGTTTGCGACTCAGCTTTCCACCATGGTGGCACAGCTCTGCCGTGACACGTTATTCGCAAATGCCGCGCAGGCTGTAGAAGACTGCCGCAACAATCGTCTTTCTCCTGCATTTGAAAAGGTGCTGGAAGCCAACATTCTGCTCTCTGGTATAGGGTTCGAATCGGTGGGAGTGGCATCTGCACACGCTGTCCATCACGGTTTAACAGAACTGCCAGCCAGCTACGAGCGCGTTCATCATTTAATGCACGGTGAAAAAGTCGCTTTCGGTGTTGTGGTGTCTATGATTCTCAACGATAAACCTCAGTCAGAACTCGAAAAAGTCATCCGACTGTTTCAGGCAATAGATCTGCCCTGCAATTTGGATGATTTAGGCATTAAGCCGACCGACACTCGTGCCATCGATATCATCGCCACCAAAACCTGCGAAGCAGGCAGCATTGCGCACAATGAGCCAGTAAAAATCACTCATGAGATTGTTGTTGATGCCATTCACCGAGCCCACAAAGCGGGCAAGGCGATGGTGTAACGCTCGGCAGATGACGGTCTGATTCTCATACTTATGAGAGCCCGTTTAAATTTAAGATTTGAAAATGCATAGAAAAGAATAAGGGTATATACTTTCGATAAATCAACCTGATAGACCTAAGTAGGCAGCATGATCATTGAGGTAACGTACCACCCCGATAAGCAGGATTTAGAGTCCATCTACCAAGCTTTGCGTGAATTCAACGAGCCGTATTTCCCCGACTTAGACGAGAAAGTTCTCGCGCTGTTTATTCGCGATCACCAACACCGTGTGGTAGGTGGCATTGCTGCCCATCTGTTTTACGATTCCCTTCATATTCATCGCATCTGGATTGATGCCAATTACCGTCGCAAAGGCATTGGCACCAAACTGCTTAAAACCGCAGAAAGAGAAGCCAGAAAAATGCAGGTTAAAAAGATTTTTCTCGATACCTACAATTTCCAGGCTCCCGAGTTCTACCAAAAACACGAGTATCAGGAAGTAGGACGCTATCAGGGTTACCCGAAAGACGGAACCGACAAAATCTTTTATAAGAAGACGCTGATCTGATTGGGCGAATGCGAATCTGTGTTAGGCTATCTGCCGGACAATAGAAGCCGGAGTTAGCTGTGAAACAAACCCAACGTCATCATGAAATACTCGCTTTGCTGGATGAGCAAGGATTCCTCTCCACCGAAGCCTTTGTTGAGACGTTCAACGTAAGCCCGCAAACCATTCGTCGCGACCTGAACGAACTGGCAAAACAGGGGCTGATCAGCCGACACCACGGCGGTGCCTCTCTCTACTCCAGCACCGAGAACGAAGCCTATTCCACCCGAAAAGTCAGCCATCAGGAAGAAAAAGCCCGAATTGCTGCAGAGCTGGTCAAGAAGATTCCAAACGGCTCCTCGCTTTTCATCGACATCGGGACCACTACCGAAGCGGTCGCTACCGCGCTTCTTAATCACAAAGATCTTAAAGTAGTCACCAACAACATCAACGTTGCCAGCATTTTAATGGCGAAAGAAGACTTCACGGTGATCATTGCTGGCGGGCAGATCCGCAACAAAGACGGCGGCATTATTGGTGAAGCGACCCGCGAGTTTATTGAACAGTTCAGAATGGATTTTGGCATCATCGGGATTTCAGGCATCGACTCTGACGGCAGCTTGCTGGACTTTGACTATTCAGAAGTGAAGATTGCGCAAGCGATTATCGCCAGTTCCCGCCAGACATTACTCGCCGCAGACAGCAGTAAATTCAATCGCGGTGCTATGGTCAACCTTGGGCACATTTCTCAGGTAGATTCATTGTTTACCGATGAAATGCCCGCCGCCGAGCTGGTAGAAGTGATCAAGCAGCACGAAGTCGAACTGCTTGTTTGTTAGATCAGAGCGACTAATCCATTTGCCCCTGATTTCTTAAGAAGGCTTCCACTTCACCAATGTAAGGAATGGAAGTCTGAGCCCCGAAACGAGTCACCGACATCGCCGCGGCCGCATGTGCAAATACAATCGCACCTTCTAACGTGCTTCCACGGCACATCCCAACAAGCAACGCACCGTTAAACGTATCTCCGGCTGCTGTGGTATCCACCGCTTCAACCACAAAGCCGGGAACCAGATACCCAACACCAGACTGGCTGACCCAGACACCTTTCTCGCCCAAGGTAATCAGAACGGTTTCCACGCCCTTTTTATGAAGAATTTGGGACGCCTGAGATGCAGACTTGTCGTCCGTCACTTCAACGCCTGTGAGGATTTCCGCTTCTGTTTCATTCGGGGTGATCATCGTAACCTTGGCAAGCAGATCATCGGGCAACTCGCGAGCGGGCGCGGGGTTTAACACCACTTTACAACCGGATTGGTGGGCAATGTCCACCGCGTGTTGAATGCCATCCAACGGTGTTTCTAGCTGAAGGAGTAGGTAGTCGCCGCTTTGAATGGTGTCAGTAAAGGTTGAAACCACAGGAGCGGTCAGGTAACCATTCGCCTCCGCCGAAATGCAGATGCTGTTTTGACCGGAATCCGTCACCTGAATCATGGCGATACCTGTCGGGCAATCGGGCTCCACTTTCACACCAGTCACATCGATGCCGTCCGATTCAAACTGCTTGCGGATGCCAAGTCCAAAAGGATCATCGCCGACACAGGCAATAAAGCGGATATCTGCGCCTAACCGCGCACACGCAACAGCCTGATTCGCCCCTTTTCCACCGGCGACAATTCGGTAATTTCTTCCGGTTATGGTTTCACCCGGACGAGGAAATTCAGGCACTTGCATAACGTGATCGGCGTTTACACTTCCGAATACAATGATTCCGCTCATAATTCTCCTCTTCCTGTTTCTTCCTTGGAAGCAATCCAGTTCCGTGGTGACAAGCCGGTGATTTTCCTAAATACTTTAGTAAAACCTGAGTAGCTCTCGTATCCAACCTGATCCAGCACCCAATGCATCGGCTTATCCTGCAATATCAGGGATTGCGCAACCCCGATCCGCCAGTGAGCGATGTAATTCCCCGGGGTCATCCCAACAACCTTTTTAAACGTTTCGATAAACACGGTCCGAGACATGGCACACTTTTCCGCCAGATCTTCTAACGAGTATGGATGATATGGAAGCTGATGGATCATATTAAGCGCATCCGCGAGCCGTGGGTGAGACAAACCGGCCAACACCCCTTCTTTCATCAAATTTTGTTCAACTATGTGACGAAACAGCATGATCATCATGACGTCGCTCAGCTTATCTAAGATCACCTGTTGCCCTAAATCCGCGTTTGCTGCCTCTAAAAACAGCGCCTCCATGATTGGGGAAAGCGACGGCATGGTCTTGAACGGGATCACGATGCGATCGGGCAAAGCAGAAAAAAGCAGCTCCCACTTTCCCTCGCTGTATTCAATGGTAGAACAGACCAGATGAGCGCCATCGGAAAGCCCTTCAATCACATGCGGCACCGTTAAAGGAAAGTACACCAGCGAGGGCTCGGTGATTTCCAGCTCCCGCCCTTTGTGGTCTCGCAGCCTCAAATGCCCGCCACGCAAAATGTGCAAATGCCCCTGATTGCGGTGCGGTTCACTGAATGAAGACACACCGCAAAGCTGACCAGAGTAGAAAACTTCTGATCGCATAGAGAGTTGCTGAATTAATTTCGAAAGTGCATCCATATTTCCTCCGTACTATTGGCACACTTTTACGCACTTATGTACCCAAATAGACCGGACATCTGCCTTAAATTACTTCACACACGGTCAGGGCAAGCCGCAGAAATTACGGAAACCTGACATTAAGAAGATAATAAAAAGGAGTTTTCCTATGTCTGTTTCAAACAAATCTCTTAAGCGCCTTATTAGTTTAGGCGGTATCGCAATGCTTCCTTTCTCTGTGATGGCTGCCGACATCGATGTAAGCGCAGATGCCAATGACCTGGCCATTCAGGGTTACGACCCGGTAGCGTATTTCAACGCAGCAGAGCCAACAAAAGGCAACCCTGAGTTTTCTGCGACCTACAAAAACGCGATTTACCATTTCTCTACTGCGGCAAACCGTGATGCATTCCGTGCAGATCCAGCGGCATACGCACCACAATACGGCGGCTACTGCGCATTTGGTGTGGCAATGGGTAAGAAGTTTGATACCGACCCACTGGCGTGGAAAGTAGAAGCTGGCAAGCTTTACCTGAACTTAGATAAATCTGTTCAGAAGCGCTGGTTAGAAGATGTAAAAGGCTTTGTGCAAACGGCTGATGGCAATTGGCCTGAAATCAAAACCGTAAGCGCAGACAAACTGTAAGTTTCCCCTCCCTTGCACTGGGAATCTCTCCCTCTGTCCATATCCTTTTGCAAGGGATCTTTTTATTCACTGTCTTGGGTTAGCGCCCATGAAAAAGCCCCGTCAGGGGCTTTTGTTTATTTGGAATTTAGAACATTAAAGCTAACTTGCTCACCTAACTAACTGACGGATTTTGCAACAGCCCCATGATTTCACCCATAGAGGCTTTTACCTTCAATTTAAAAGGGTATATACCTAATGGTATGTTGTTCAAAGTGCTGAAAACTTCATGACACTCAAAGAAATCCTGCAAATCCGCAATGTGCGTAACTACCTAGTGTTTCGAAGCAGTTACTTTGCGCGCTTTTACTACCCTGTTTTCACCCTGCTCTATCTGGATTACGGCTTAACCCTTTCTCAATTCGCCATACTCAACGTAATTTGGGCGGCAACCATTGTGATTTCTGAAGTCCCGTCGGGCGCGTTTGCCGACACCTTGGGGCGTAAAAAACTGGTCGTTTTGTCTTCGGTGGTGATGTTTATTGAAATCGCCATGATCGCCCTTGTGCCTACGGGCAACCCCACACTGGTTTTCGTGGTGTTTATGATCAACCGGGTATTGAGTGGATTAGCCATGTCTTTGGCAAGTGGTGCGGATGAAGCTCTGGCTTACGACACCTTAAAAGCCCAAGGCAAAGAAGAAGTGTGGCCGCAGGTGCTGCAAATCCAGCTTCGTTTTTCTTCTGGGATCGGCATTTTTGTTACTTTGCTGGGTGCCGCCATGTACGACGTGAACTTTATGGCAAGCGTCTATCAATTTCTTGGATTCGCTCCACCAGAGAATACGCAGAACATCATGCGTATTCCCGTCTTTGCCACCTTATTTGTTGCGATCGTCGCCATTTATGCTGCGATAAACATGGAAGAAGACAATCACGCCTTGCCAACCCACAGCAGTAAATGGGAAACCACCGTCGCCAGCTTTAAGCTGACACTCGATACAGGAAAGTGGGTAATTGCTACCCCCTACGTGCTGTTTATATTGCTCTATTACAGCTTGTTCGAGCACATATCACGGATGTTTTTAACCATGAACAGCCAGTATTATCGCGCCATCGATATCCCGATTATCTATTTCGGATTTATCGGGGCTGGGATAAGTATGTTGCAGATTCTGCTGGCAGGGCAAAGCCGACGATTAGCAGAAAGCATAGCACCCAGAACTTTTCTATTAGTGATGGGTATCGCCACTGCCATTACTTACTATTTGATCAGCCTTGGCTGGTCGATTTACGGAGTAATACCCGTTCTGGTGCTGATTTTCATCAATATGACGATGAACATTTTCATTAGCTACCACCTTAATAAAAAGACCGAATCGCACAACCGAGCCACCGTTTTGAGTTTTAAGGGATTGATGTTCAACCTGGGGTATGGGTCGATAGGTATTCTTTACGCCTACTATTACAAACTCGTATCCCAGAGCTACACGCAGAAAGAGACTGAACAACACCTCGATTTCTTAGCGTCCCTCTCTTCATTCTGTTACTACTTCGCTTTTTGGTTTGTTGTGATTAGTGGGTGGTTTTACGTTAAGAGTAGGAGGGAGGAAGTTTTTTGAGCTCATCAACAGAATATTCTAAGAAGTAACATTTCATTCGATGTAATCAGGTAGACTGAACGTGTGCCTTTAAACAACTATAGGATTTTAAAAGTAATGCCTCACGTAATAGGAATCTCTCCTGAGGGAGAAACCGTCAAAAAAGTCGTTACAAAGAGAACGAAGTGCCTTGATCTTCTTAACGTCCCACTGATTTCTATAGATTTCAAAGGCATTGCAGAAAAAGCACCGAATATCGAAGTTATATACTTCTGTCCTCAATATTCTATGGAAGGAGTTGATTTTAGCCCCCTCTCCGAACTTAAAAATCTAAGCCATATATATTACCTGTTTACAGATAAATTCGATTTTTCAATATTCGAAGGAATGAACATCAATAGCTTCAAAGTCGGTGTTACGAAAAGTATCGATTTCACGCACCTACACCAAACAAGCATAAAGGATCTTGGGCTTTGGCTATTAAACCCAATAGAGACGCCCTTTGTTACGATGAAAGCAGCCGAGAATATACCTAACATCACGATAGAACACTATCCAGAAAACCACTTTCTAGATTTTGAAGGTATACCGACAACTATTAAACGACTTGCAATTTCAGAAGATGTGCAATTCCATAATACCGACTTTCTAAAAAATACAAATTTAGAATCATTAAGCGTGGATTCTAGTAGCGCGATAACCGTTCTGCCCAAAAGCTTAAAAACACTTACTGTATGGGGTAAGAAACAGAAATTTAATTTTGATTTACTTTTGGGGATCAATTTAGAAACTTTCTGTATAGATGTGAGTGAACATTCATCAAGTGAAATTAAATTGGAAAACCTGTCAGAGACTCTCAGATATATTAATTTAGTAAACTGCCCTCAAGACTTGAATTTAGAAAATATTCCTAACGGTGTCGCACCCTCAAAGCTCTGTTTAAACGCTAAAGGACCTTCCGACGCAACTTGTGCTCCACTAAAAATACCTAGACGGCTTGTGCAGAACATTGAGACGCTTGAGCTAAAAAGGTTTTACTTAGGAAGTTTTGACAGTGATATTTTTGCAGATACTAAACTCAAAATAGCTCGTTTCCCTGATTGTGACTGGGACCACATCTTTGCAGACAGCTTTTGGTTACTCCCTTCTCTCAATAACATAAATTTCGAGTGCACCAAAAAAGTTATTGTGTCACCCGAATTGATAGAAAAGCCCAGAAGTTGCCGAAGTCCTGGCATGAAGAGATACGATGGCTGTTTCGATAGCTACTGATTGCTCAAGGGAGTGCCCTGTGAACTTTCTTAAGATTTAATACTTAGAGTTGGATTGGGCTAGTAGTCACTAGCCCAGATTTGGACATTTACGTGTTATCGATTTCACTCAATTAGGTAATAATGGATTATGTGGGGTATGGCAAAAATACAAAAAAGTGTCTAGATTTATCATTCCTTGCCACAATGGGACAACTAATCACCGAATAGAAAGGCAAGACCGAAGCCTTGCCTAATATCTCAAAATACTACTACATCATTCATTCGCTATTTTGGAGTAATCAATCCCCTTCACTGAAACTAGTAGTTCCGGGCGTTGTAATGCAATCTCATCTGCAATACCTTGAAGCCAGCTTACGGTCTCTTCTAGGTTCATTCTCTCACCTGTATCTGGATTTACCCAATTGCGAGACTCCCTAATACATATAAGAAGGCAACCGACATAACATTTCTTGTGATTTAGATATCGTCCTATTAACTGGTCAACTAATGCAACTTTCAGCGCAGAACCCGACCAGTTGTTTCGACGATCATCAAGTTTGAGTTCTATAGAGGCGTACCTATCGATGCGATCTACATTAAGTCGAATATCCGTTCTTTTTTCGGCAGCAACTACCGCTTCTTGAGTCACCGAGTAAGCACCACGGCTATCCTGATATAGGTAATTAGAAATAAACCTGCGAAGCTCGGTTTCACCATCAACTTTTCTCAGCGTATCGACTATGCTTGCCTCATCATTGAGTAGGCTATGCTCAAAATCATCTAGCCTGTTGTTCATAACCATAAATAGAGAGCGGTCATCATAGGGTTGATAATTTCGTTCTTTATTAAATTGATTAAATCTTTCCACTGGCATTGGCTTCGGCTCTGACATTCTAGCTGCGAGATCAACAGCAGCTTGATGTAGCCGACAAGATACGTCATTAAACAAAGGCATCGCTGACAACTCGTATAAAGTGTCAATTGTCTGGAGTGACTCTACTTTAAATAGGCTTTCAAGTAGGAAGCTGCGAGCATGCTCAGCATAGTCTCTCCTTCCCGGTCTAAAGGAGCCTTCCCTCTTTATATCAGAAGAAGGCTGAACGACTTCATAAGAGCGAATAACCAGTGGTTTCAATACGGCTAGTCTTTGTTGAGTCGACTCTATATGCTCAAACGTCGGTTGTTGCGTGCTATGACGGTCGCCAAAAACATTAGCAAAAAGGTCTAAACTTCCATCAGCGCATCTATTTTCCGTAAACTCAATTATCCTATCGCAACCTTTCACCAAGTCGAGATTTGCCAACCTTTTTATCCAAGCATTACGATCATCAACGGAATCAATAGAATTATCGAGGAAGCGACTCACCACTTCAGCTAATAAAGCTTTAGGAGTGTTCGTACCAAACTTAGCTACTAATTCAAAAGCATACTTTAGGTCGGTATTGGAACCATTGAACATACCAGCTTCGATTACATCAAGTTTCGTCAATATCGCTTTGATAACGCCGCTTTTTACGATTAAGTAATCTGAATACAGGGCATCATGAAATATTGGAGCTTTGCCTAACTCAGCAAAATACTCTAATTGTTTCTGAGCCTCTAAAGTAATTACTTCTTCAACAATGACAGGGAACTTATCTGTTAGCGAATGAAGGTAGTCAGCAAACTTATTGAGCTCGATAGTAGAGATTCTGACAGCCAGACGAACCTGCTCATCAGTCAAACCTGTCGGCCAACACTTGCTTTCAGACTCGGACTTAACTGCGGTAAGAGCCATCAAGGTTTCATAGGAAAAAGAGTTCTTGGCTTCGTTATTCCGTTCACTAAACAGTTGTACATCCGCTGCTTTCCAATAATCTGATAGCCTTGTCTTCAGGGCATCAACAAAATTTTTAGAAAAGGCTCTTTCAATCAGATTAGAGTCCCACGTCCCCCATGTCGAACGCTCACGACTCTGTTCTAGAAAATTGAACAGGTTGTAAAGCGTGTTCTCATATTCATCCTCACCTAAACAAAAATCCTCACTAGCAAGAACTTCGTCCCTCCACCCTTTCCAATTTTCGACCCTTTTAGCTTCCTCTTCATCAAATTTTTCCATTGCTTTGCGATGTTCAAGTTCGTATACATCAGGCTTTCGTTCGGGAGGGGTTAAGATTCGCTCTAACATATCTGCATATTCAGTTCCTGCAGGAAGTGATGTAGACAAGAACTCAATTGCTCTTGAAGAAGGCTCATGCTTAACAAGTTGAATTATTTGATAAAAGGCTGCGTCCTTTTTATTTTTTGATTCGCCTTCAATAAAAGCTCGTTCTAACCACAAAAGATCGTTAGTAGTGAATGGAGATAAGATGTTTTCATAATCAATAAGATAATCACTAAAGATGAAACTATCATAACTCTCAAGCTCTTCTACTAAGCGTAAACAAGCCCAATAATATGCTTCCCTAAGCTTTAAATCTTGTGACAACAACTTGACCAGTGCTTTAGTCTCGTCACTCGCAATAATACTTGTCCTACGCTCACCAAAGTGAAAAGCGACAGCAAGACACCAAGCCCACTCATCAACATTCTCTTGTTCAGCAGGCACTGTTAAAAAGCAAGCTTGGATTATAGCGTCCACAAAATGGTTATATTTTGAATTACCGTTGTAGATACGACTATCAGCACACCGAGCATCCCATACTGCTTGAGCAAGCTCACCTCTAAGCCAATACTTTTGTTGGTCCGAAAGCGATTCAGACTTGATTGCATTCATTATCGAGAAGTCTAGCCCATGTACATTATTGGGAGTCTCCGGGAGGGATTTTACGACTGCAAAAAAATCAAAGACACACATAGCATCAGGAATAAGGTTGCTTAATAGGCTTCGAATCAGCTTGTGTGGCCACTCCCCTTTAAGAACAGCTTTACCGACTTTTTCTTTCTGTTCTTGCTGCCCAAACTCAAGCACGCTCCATCCAGCGTAAGTTCTCTGCTGTATAGGCAAATCTTCATCAAATAATGCATTTAATGCCAAATCTGTACACATTGGCATTGGAGTTAAGTAGATTAACTCTAAAAGTAACTCCCTTGTGTCAATACCTGAATAAGCTTTGTTCCACAACTCGCGAACAACAGGTGATAGCTCTGGTGTCGACAACCGTTTCAGATCGGAAAAACCAATTCGTATACCTCGCCACGATTTGTCTTGCGAGTACATATCGACGTATTTTCGAATAAGCTCTGCACGGCGCTCAACTGTAAGCAAAGCGGGGATTCCTTGACGAAACATCAAAGAGGGAGAGCGTGCTTTAACCTCGTTGTATATGTCGGGATACCACAGAGCTAACCACGCTGTCACTGGTTCCATACTTGGAATTACTACTTCTTCATTTTTTACGCACGCGAATAACTGGCTAAACAAGTCATTTGTATTGAGACCTAACGCCCTTAACTTTCTTAAGCGCAATGCAGCCAGATACTCTTGCGTAGAACGATGATGGAATCTGAATGCTCCAACTCCTGTAGGGTCAAAAATGGGCTTACCAAGTAGCTCTGCACATTCATCAATTGTCCAATCAGTTAGTACATCTTGAATCTTTAGAGCGCTTTCCTTGCTTGCAGTAAAAGTCGATTTTATTGATCTCGTTTTAGTCATAAAAAAAGCTAGCGCTATTCGTTCTGCGCCATCGAGTGCTTTGTCTTGACTAAGACCGTTCCGCTTTTTATCTGATATTTCGCGAAGCTTTTGGTTAATGCCATAAACAAGTTGCTCCTCTAAATTACCTAATTTCCCTTGCTCCTCTAATTGGTCTAGGGCCGACATAATTTCGTAAGGGGTACGATATAAGTGCCAAAGTTCTTTTTCTGACAATTGTCGATTAAATTGTTCTGAGGTACTTGGAGAGTATAGTTTCGCAAAATTCAGAGCTTCGCTTTGAGTAAAAGGCAGAAGGCTTACCACTCTGATCTTGTTAGAGGAGTCATTATCACCCGTCTCCCGCTCAGTTTTATTGCCAGCCCGTTCCTTGCGAGAAATAACCTGTAAGAACGCCTGCTCTCCGTCTTTAGCTTGTAGCTGTGCCTGGTCTATTTTTTCCGGCGGCAGTATTGTTGATAGGGCTTTAACGTCCAACTCCTCATTCCAATCACTTGGACGGCAAGATATAAAAAATCTTGCTCTCGATAGAGCTTCGCTTAGAGTATCTTTAACTTTCCTCAAAGCCTTACGAAGTGTTCCTTGGCGAAGCTTAAGCTCATCTACAGCATCCAAAAAGAACACCGCCGTCTGTTCAGGGGATGCAAGCCAACCTTCCCATATATGTTCTTCTTCATCTGACAATATATCTAGAACCTCACTGTCTTGGAGCTGCTCTAACGGTATGAAAAACGATATATTACCGTTAGCTCGGAGTATTTCATTTCGTATCTTAAACTCATGAGTTTTGCCACATTTACCATCAGCAAGCACAACGACACAGCAATTATCCTTAAAATCATCCCAACTCAGACTGCCAGATATATTCTCGCCCCATAAGGACAAAAAGTCGGGATCGACAAGGTGCTTTTCAGAGGGTTTTGCGAATCGGCGCTCTATCGGTACATGATGGATGGTCATACTACGTAATGTTCCTGATGAAGAAGGTTTCACTGGTTTTATGTTCTCATACCCGTGGTAATTGTCTAGCATTAAACCCATGATTCAATGGAGTATATGTACGGATGTAGTAGCTAGGTCATAGACTGGTATTCAGGACTCTTCGTGTTTGCTTTACCAGAGCGTTTGTATCTTGATATTTGAGTTTTAACTCGTTTTTAAGGTGCAACATGAGACATAGACACCAAATGAGTATTAAATAGTGTCAACATTTTGATATTCGAGTAGGTATTCATGGCACTAATTACTGAAATGACGGCACAAGATGCAAGAGACTTCTTCTTAAAGGACACCAGTTATTGCAACTTTCCGCTTCCAATTTACTTCAATTTTGAACCTCTTCTTGAAGCTGTAAGCGATGCGCTTGATAGAAAGCAAAACGGTATCAATGACATTGGTTATAGGAAAGCATGTGACTATGAAAGCACTAACTACACATTGCAGACAAACAAAGACGGTCATTATTCATGGCGACCATTCGAGTTAATTCATCCAGCTATCTACGCCCACTTGGTTCACAAGATTACTGAAGAAGATGAATGGGAACTATTAATTCAACGGTTTGATGAGTTTCAAGATAATGACAATATAGTCTGTGCGAGTTTACCTAGAGAATCAGAAGAGGAAGATACATCTGACACGGCTGAAACTGTCACAGGTTGGTGGCGAGACGTTGAGCAGGAATCTATAAGCAAAGCACTTGAGTTTAAATATCTTTTTACGACAGATATAGCTAACTTTTATCCGTCGATATACACCCATTCAATCCCTTGGGCTATACACACGCGAGAGGTCGCTAAAGCCAATAGAGGTAACAATGCTAACCTTGGTAATCGAATTGATTACGCCTTACGTCAGATGAGAGAAGGGCAGACAAATGGCATACCTCAAGGTTCAGTATTGATGGACTTTATTGCAGAGATTGTTCTTGGCTACGCTGATAATCTACTAGCGCAAAAACTGGATGACGAGCTTATGGATGACTACCATATCATCCGTTACCGAGATGACTATCGGGTCTTTACTAACAGCAAGGAAGACGCAGAGGAAATTGCGAGACATCTAACTGTGATTCTTCAGGGGCTAGGATTACAGCTAAATGCTTCTAAAACCTCTCTATCTGAAGACATTATCTTCAACTCAATGAAGCCTGATAAGCAAGAAGCCTTGATGCTATTCGGCAAAACCGTAGCTGCTACGACTATCCAAAAGACCCTCTTGAAGCTAGCTGTCTTTTCCAGAAAGTATAAGAACTCAGGTCAATTAGATAGATACCTTGCGAAGATAAATAAGCGTCTAGAGCGAATGACGAAGCTTAAAGAGAATGTTCGACCAATCGTCAGCATCATCGCAGACCTGATGATTAATAACCCACGAACGTTTGCTTCTTGTGCGTTAGTTTTGAGCAATGTCCTTAAGTTCGTCACAGACGATGACGAGAAATTAGAGCTACTAGAGCAGATTAAAGATAAATTTGAACCCATACTTGGAACAGGAATACTAGACATCTGGCTTCAGCGCATCTCTTACCACATCAATCCAGATATAGAGTATGGAGAGATACTTTGTTCCATCGTGTCAGGTGTGCACGCAGTGCCTCACCAGCATGTTTGGAACTCTGAGTGGATTACAGATAACAACTTTAAAACTGTCGTTATGACTACGGCTTTTGTTGATCCAGATGAACTTGCGGAATGTGAGCCAGTAATACCTGAAGATGAAGTAGTGTTGTTCCCTTATGACATCGACTTTGATGAAGACGATGATGAGTAGTTCGATACCAACAAAATAAATCATAGAGCAAACTTCCTCCCAACTACTGGGAGGAGGTTACGTCTTACCTATTGTTTGGACATTAGTAGTATTAGCTCATCTAATGCAAACTTTACTCGTTTGAAAATGAGTTACAATGACTCGCAACTTGTTTCGGGGCATAAATGAGTCAACCTGTCCCAAACTGCGTCAATTTGTCCCGCCAGCACATCACTGGACAAAATCGTGTTATTAATATTTAAAATTTTGTAAAAGAGGGTTATCTAAAGAATAGCTATGACATAGATTATGTTCATGTCAAATTATTCTACCAGCTCTATATGGTTCAAGCTGGGTGAGAGGATTGCTGCTTTAGTGATGTTTTTTGGTATATAGATTATGTAAAACCCCCAGAGGGAGAGGGCTGAGCACATCATCAGCGTACCAAAACAATGGCATTGAAGGAGTAGATACTATTTCGGGGTAACATGATTTCACAAACTCTTCAGACCGACTTTCACCATTACAAATATATTCAATAATAGTATCAGTAGCCTCACTAAAAATATATTTTTGACGTTGATTTGCGATATCAATGATACGCTGGTTGCCAAGGAATGATCCAACTTCGGAAAGAACAAATGGACTATCGAACAGTCTACTTATGTTGAGTTCAAGATACTTATCGATTTGTTTCTTGTTACCTACTAACCAGTTAGCATTATCTAGAATAAATGAAAATAGTGCAGGATCCCCCACTTTAACAGACAGTCCAGAGCTATCTTCTAAAATAGTAATATCATACTTGTGATCCTCAAGGCGGACAAAACGGGATATTTCATTATTCTCAGTATTAATTTTCGCCACAAATAGGCTGTCACCATCAGTGAATAATGGGAGACCGAAGCTAGGAATCACACCATGAGGGTTTACTGTCCCTATTAATTTCAATTTAGTCTCCATCACATGAATGATTTATCCATTAAGTAATCACAAAGCTCTTTATTAATAAGAGGTATGTACTCATCAGGGTTCCAATGAGATGTATGGTAAGTTCTAACTTCACAACTCCATTCAGCTATTTTAGCTCTAACCTTTCCACTATCCATAAAGCAAGTCGGCAGAACAACCATCATAACATTTGACGAATCAAGATTCATATCATTACCATACTGAAGTTCAATCGTTGCACGACGATCATCATATTTAGTCTTTGATTTCGAACTTATCAACTCTTTATACGACTGGACCTCAAAGTCCATTGCTTCTACTTCGACGTCTTTAGATTCAGAATGGAAGTAGTTCAAATTGGAACCAAAGAAGTGAGATACCACTTTGCCAGCACTCTCTAGTTCTGGCTTTAATGATAGATCTTCTACAGCTGTATTCTTATGGAAATACTCTTTGAACATATCAGCGGAAAACGCTCCAGAATCTAGCGGAAATACTCTTCTTAGCTTTAAGGAGTCAGGGGGCGAGACGACAAAGCAAACTGGAAACAGGCTATTGATTGAAGTACTGTCTGTATCTTTTGTAACTCGGTATGCAGGACGCCCATAATAAAAATAAGAAAGAGTGTCTCCGACGAATGTATCGCAGTTAGAAACCTTTAATTGATTACTACTCAATATCGAACGAAAAGTGTGAGCATCGCAATTGTGTACAAGTGGCAGGAGAGGTGTAACAGGAGCGACTCGAACCAATGCTTCTTCAAACGGACTTTGCTTTGCTAGTTCGCTCATCTGATACTCCATCTAACCTATAACGAATTACCTATAATGTAACAAAATCACCAATAAAATAAATAGTTACCTTTCAGGTTGCTTTTTATTGGTAACATCCGAGTTTAGGTAAAACTACGTTTCTAAGCCTCCTTTGTAAATCGTAGACTTTGATAGCAAAGGGGATACAATTCACTTCAAGAGGCACCTTCCTTTGCAATTAGTAAGTATAGTGCAAAGTTAGCTGATTCTCTCAGTTAGCGCCACGATATTTAACTCATTCTGGGGCAAAAACAAGTTTCAGAATCCAAACTACATGCCCCAAACCCTGCCTCTACACAAAAAAGAAGGCAGTCCCTGATCACCCCATATAGGCATAACAAACATCGTGATAGCAGACCACTAACTAGTGGCTTACTACCAAATGCCTCTCACAGTTCAAAACCAGCCCCCCCTTACTACACTGTCTCCACCTCTTTCCGGTTTTTCCCGACGTTTGGAATACGCAAAAGCCTCAGCATTGCCGTTTTAAACACTGGAGCCAGTCTGCGTTCTACTTGTGTATGGATTACGTAAGCGACTACCAGCATGAGAGCGATGGTTGATGTGACTAAAACAACGGGATCAACCGAATCACCAAAGTGATTGAAGATGATATAGCCGATGTTTTGGTGAACTAGATAAATTGGGTAAGTCAGCACACCAAGGTAATACAGCCACTTTTGTCTGAGTACGTTTTCTTTACAGAAGGCGGTAACGCAGAACAGCATAAAGAAGGCGATGTTAAGAATGGCAATGACCGTGGTGTTGAATGTGATAGAGAACCATCCAGACATTAACTCACCAAACAATGTCGATTGCTTAACCATATATACGAACGACAGTGCCAGCAAAAGCATTTTAAAGGCAGACGCGCCATCACGGCGAATACCATCACGACGAATAAAGTAGAACACGCCTCCGGCGGCAAAATACCCGCTCCAGTGAGGAAAAATAGACACCCACATGTTCATTTCTTTAGCCCAAGGGTGGAATAGTGTGGCGGTTGATACAATGAGCACTAAGGCTATAACATGCAGAAAATACTTCATCATTCTCAAGAGCAGCAGCGCGAAGACTAATAAGTAAAATTTCACTTCCAGAAATAGCGTCCAGTACGCCCCATCTACAGGCAGATGCCCAAACCAGTGATTCACCATGGTTAAATTGGCAAGGAACTGTGCACCGTCAACCGTGAATTTGGGAGCGCCAAAATAGATGGTAACAATACTGGTCAGAGCCAATGCGACCCAGTAGGCAGGAAACAGACGGGAAAAACGAGATGCAACAAACTTGCGAGCGCTGCCCCCTTCTACGCTCATAAAAATGACGAAGCCACTTATAACAAAAAAGAAATTGATACCCATATAGGCGTATCGGCTCCAAATACGAGCATTTTCTAGATCAATAACAGGAGCATGTCCTGCCATATGTGCAGAATAGGTATAATGAAAAATCACTACAAAAATTGCTGACAAAAACCTGAGCAAATCTATTTCGTAAAACCTTGTCTTCATATTTAATTGTCCATAAATTCAAATAAAAATCTTTTGAAACAGCGCAATATTACCCATTCAGCACTTGTAACTATGAGGTAAACACTCAACGAAGAAAGACAATTAACCAGCACGTAAACTTAACTTAACATACTGTTATAAAATGGGTTTATTGCTACATTCACGAACTGCAATCGTACAGGGGTTTATGTAAATCAGAGATAAGCAGTTATTCATTATGTGCTGAGACTCATAAAATAAAATATTTACAATGAGTATTTCATTCAACAATTAATAGTTAGGAGTTGAAGTTAAATAATCCTTAATAAAACTTAAATTAAAAAGTTAAATATCGATTTATATTGATATTCTTGTTTTCACAAACATCATTGTAATAGTCGAATAAAATAGCATTCGAATATTTAAAATATCTGGATAGTTTTCAAAACAGAATTCGAACAATGGACGGTTTCCCTCTACTGGTGAACCAATGAATAGATAGCTCCACCAGTGATACAATGTTACCGCAGTAAACCGATAGATAACGAGTTGAGGGGCAAGATGACTGAATTTGAAAAGATGCTCGCAGGGAAAGATTTTGATGGTAGTGCAGACAGTGTTGACCGTATCCGTCAGAATGCGTCTAGCTTGTTGCAAGCCATTAACCAAAATACCGATGGCGATCAACGCCGTGAATTATTTCGACAGCTTATGGGTAACATTCCAGATTCTAGCTTGATCCGCTCTCCCTTCTATTGTGAATTTGGTAAGACCATCTCAATTGGCGAAAAGACCTTCATCAACATGAACGTGACCATGCTGGACGGCGCGAAAATTACCATTGGCAATAACGTGTTGATTGGTCCGAATACCCAGCTTTACTGTGCTAGCCACGAACTGAATTACCTTGCACGTCGGAACTGGGAAACTTCCTGTGCTCCTATAAACATTGAGGACGATGTGTGGGTTGGCGGCAATGTTGTGATCAACCAAGGTGTCACCATAGGTGCGAGATCTGTGATTGCAGCCAATTCAGTAGTTAATAGCGATGTTCCGCCAGATTCACTGTATGGTGGAACGCCTGCTAAGTTGATCAGGAAAATTCATGAGAATGGTGAAGTACTTGGTAACGAATTGGCTTAAGGGAGAAGAGGCTTTCTAACATTCTTATGCGCCTCCCCCTAGAAACAGCATCTAATGACGCGAAAACAAGTTTCCGAGATTCTGTATCACACACATCAAAAAGTACAGCAGCCACTACTGCCCTGCCTCAAATAAGGTATATCCCGTACGCCAAAATCTAACATTCTGCTAGGGTTACAACCAGGGCTTTAACAACTTGGTCTGGCATCTCTAGAAAAAGAGCCGTTTGCCTTGTCGCCTAATATTCTGAATCGCGTTCAAAAATAATATTATCTGATACAGAAAAATACAGTATCACACTCCAATTAATAACAGTATTGGTCGATTATCAATATTTACCCTGTACGGTATCTTTGTCTGTAAATAAATATTCATGCTGATAATAAAAATCGATATCTCTCATTAAAAATCTAACTTCAATCATTATTCTTCTTCATTAATTTTGAATTTTTATTCGAGTTCTTGTTTCCAAAATATCTCAGTCTTCTTATTGAGACAGTATTTTTTCTTCAAAAAATAACTCGAATAAAAATCACAGAACAAGCATTAACAAAGGAAAAATATAATAACATCAAATTGACATTTAAATTCAACCATTTGTTTTTATTGAACTTTAAAACCAAATCATCGTAAAAATCTGACTTTAATAAAACACATATACAACAACAAGCATATGGATCAAATTTTATAAAATATATAACGTAATTATTAGCAGCAACAAACATAATCTTGGTAAAACAAGAAATATTTAAAATCATTAAAACTTAAATTTTATTAAAGGTAGATAAAATGAAAACATCTATGAAAATAGTAAGTTTAGCTATATTAGCGGCGTGTAGTACCGCTGCGTATAGTGGTCCGAAATGGACTCAGGCGGAACAAGTATTTAATACTTATGAAGACAACGCGTCGCTATTACCAGTAGCAGGTTATGTCTCTAACTGGGGTGGATACGAGCGTAGTTTTGATATCAATGACATCGAAGGAAAATACGACAAGTTAGTTTATTCTTTCATGGCGCTTTGTGGCACCGAGATTGGTGATCCAACGATTACTTCTGCTGTTAAGTCTGCGAAGAAAGTGTGTGCCGATGGCGGTTACCCTGACTTCACTATTGTGTTTACCGACCCTTACGCAGATCTCCATAAGGATCTTGGCGCAGGTAGCGGTAACTGGGTAAGTGAACTAAACGGTCCTGCAACTTTTGAAGCAGGTCAGGAACACGCTGGTGGCTTGGTTGCTGTTCTTCGTGAAATGAAGAAGCGCGACCCAGGCTTAGAGCTTGCCTTCAGTGTGGGTGGCTGGTCGCTATCTGAACCATTCTCTCGTATGGCAAGCACATTTGAATCTCGTAAAGTGTTTGTCGACAGTGCAGTGAAGTGGTTCACTCTGTATCCAATGTTTGATCAGCTCGACATTGACTGGGAATACCCAGGTGGTGCGGGTGCGAGTGAAAACTCGTGGTCTCCAGACGATGGTAAGAACTACGCGCTTCTTATCAAAGAGCTTCGTATGGCTCTAGATGCTGCTGGTATGCAAAACAAGAAAATTGCTATCGCCGCTGGTGCGCCTGCTTCAAAACTGGACGCGTCAAACATCAAAGCATTGATCGATAACGGTTTGGATTATGTTCACTTAATGACGTATGACTTCATGGGTGAATGGCAGGACAAACTTGCTCACCACACTAACCTGTCTGGCGAGCAGCTTAAGAATGACGATACGTTCCACTCTGCTGAGAAATCCATTGATTACATGATCGATGTGCTTGGCATTCCATCAACTGCGATTCAGATTGGTTATGCAAACTACAGCCGTAACGCTGGTCAAGTGAACCTTCAAAGCGTTTCTCCACTGATTGGTTCGTTTACGCCGGGTAATGCTGCAAACAAATCTTATGATACGGGTTCTTCTGAGCTTTACGATTATGCGAACAAACTTGTGAGCTTTAAGAGCACAGGTGCTGCTGGCATGCAGGGCTATGAGATTTACACCGACATCGATGCGAATGCAGACTTCCTGTTCAACAAGACCACAAAACAGTACGTAAGTGTTGATACTCCACGAACAGTTTACGCGAAAGCGGCGTACGCGAAAAAACGTAATCTGGGCGGTATTTTCAACTGGATGGTCGATCACGATCCTGGTTACCACATCAATGCTGCACGTGAAGGTTTAGGCTACAAAGTCACTCAAACTAAACTGGACATGACTAACGTAATTAATACGTGTGGACTTATCGACGTTAACGGAAACAAGCTGACTGAAGAGGACTGTAAAATCCTAACAGGTGTTAAAGCTGGTTCTATCGGTCCAATTGAACCGCCAACGAAGCCAATTGAGCCACCAACAAAGCCAACTGAGCCACCTGCAGACCTATGGGATGCGACAAAAATTTACCGAACTGGTGATATTGTAACTTTCGAAAACAAAAAATGGAGAGCGCGAAACTGGGCTCAGGGTGGTGATAACCCTAAAGTGTCATATCAAAAAGATAAGTGGGGTAACTGGGAACCTGCCAACTAATACCCGCTATTTTTAGTATTCTCTCATTTGATCCCTGTTCTGGTTAATCCAAAGCAGGGATTTTTTTCGCAAATCACACTTCCCTACAACACAAAAAAGCCTCCAGACCAATTACGTTCTTCGAGGCTTTTCAAATAAACAGAGTCGATGTGCAGGGTTAAGGAAAACTCAGAGACTGAAACCTGATCTTGGCGTTATTCGTTAACCGGTATCAGGTGTAAGCTCTTCCTGAATTAATTTGGGGAATGTAGCCCCATTCTGTTTCCTTCTGAATCAAGGAATATGGCAAAGAATCCACTTTCGTCAGCATGAGCGGTTTTAGGAATAACGATTTTGCCACCGTTTTTTTCCACTTTATCAAGAACAACCTGAAGGTTGTCTCCCCCGTTTAGGTATACCGTGACACCACCTGACGAAGGTTGAAAACCTTCTTCTTTTAAAACCACGCCAATCACTGTCTGATCTTCATAAGGGAATAAGCCCATTTCCATGCCCGGCATTTCCATCTGCTCGATATTGATGCCGAGAATTGCCTGGTAGAAACTGATGGCTCTTGAAATATCTGTTGCTGGGATTTCAAAAATAGAAATATAACTGTTCATACTTTCTCCATTTTGATTCATGACTGAATCGCCTTTTGGTTTTTCTGGTTCAACTCGGTCTGCGCCATAACAAACAGTGTAGCCAAAAGCTAACATTGCAACGGTAAGGCTCAGTATTGCCTTTCTCATGTAACCCTCACATCTACTGATTGTAATGTTACGGAAAGGTTATGCAGGCAATGAAAAAAGGAATTGTAAAAATGCGACAGATTAAATTCACTTATAGAACATGGAAGAGAGAGTCATGTTTTCATTTCCTAAGAATTCTTTTGGGCTGACTCCAGTAAACTCTTTGAAATCCTTAATAAAGTGCGATTGATCATAGTAATCATTCTGGTAGGCGATTTGGGTAAGGTTTTCCTCTTGGTTAAGCATCATTTTTAACGCGCTTTGAATCCGAATCAATTTACCTAACTGTTTCGGGCTGACACCAATTTGTTTAACGAACATCCTCTCAAGTTGTCTTCTTTTGGATGGGTCTTCTTTGAGGATCTTGCTGATCGACGTGCTTCCTTTGGTTGCGAATAGAGTGTCTATTGTTGTTTTAACGATATTATCAACTGTCTTCTGTTCACTAAGCTTATTCAGAAGAAACGATTCAATTATCTCTATTCTTTGTTGCGTATCTGCTGCCCTAATAATGTCTTGTTCCAGTTGATTAGCCGTTTTTTCGTCGAATAACTGAGCTAACGGCGTCTCGGTATTTTCCAATGCTTTGATAGGTACGGTTATAAAGTTGGCAAAGCCATAGGGGTAAAATCGGATCGCAAATGTGTCGACGCGCCCCGTCGCCTCAATATAAAAAGGGTCGATGATATGTCCTAATACCATGGCTCTAGGCTGCAGGATGAAGCTGTCTTCAGAAGTGTACCTTTTGATATCGTCTCCCAGAATGAATGCCATTTCGATATTGCCGTCTGGGATGATTCGCTGTCTTTGAGTCTCCTCCATTTCAGGGACTTCCAAAGTCCAGTAGCAACTGATTAGCGACTCTAGATCTGGGTGCGGTTGAAAGGTCTGATAGTTCATAAGCGATTCATTTCCCTATGTTATGCGCCACCAAAGTGGCTTCCATCAATCATCCAATAGCATTTCAAAAAACAATGCTCTGGACGTTGCGGAGTTGTCCCTGTGAGTAGCATACTCTACATGTGTGTCCTCAGAAGCGGTTGGAGATAACCTGATGCTCCAAAGCGCATTTAGCTGATTTGGCACAACAGAATAACGTACGTCAATGATACGTAACTCATCGGTTGGGTCCTGCGCGACATACCCATTGGAAAACCAGCGGAAACGTTCAATATCTTTGGCTTGCTGTGAATCAGGTTCGAGCCAAGGGAAGTCTCTCCCGACATCTAACTTAGCCACGGATTCACCGATATAGG
>NZ_AFWJ01000279.1 GCF_000222685.1 Vibrio nigripulchritudo ATCC 27043
TTTATTCATTTGCCAGTAGGAAGCAAACAGAACAAGGTTAGCTTTTCCTTCTTCTATATAAGAAGGAAGAACTTCGATTAAATAATCGGTAAATTCGTTAGCTTGAGGTTCGTAAGTCAGTTTAGGAATATATAGCTCCCCTTGATTTTGGTAATCAAAAGGTGATGCCAAGGCGAGAAATTGAGTGCCTTCATCTGGTTTATCGCTGATTCCTGCTTGTCGACAGAAGAACGAAAAAGAGTTTAATGCCCGAATGGTTGCAGAAACCAGTACTGCACCTGCACATCGGCTCCATAACAATTGGTCGAGTTGCCAGCCGACTTCCAGTGGCGACACAGATACTATAAAGTCTCCTTCTCTCTCCTCTGAAAGCTCAACCCAGCGAGCCAACGGTGCACCTTTTTCCCTAGTAGGTTCTGCCATTAAGCTCCAGACTTTGGCGAGGTTTTCAAAACGCTGGAGAAAAAAGCCTATTTCCGCCAACGCTGGCTCCGCCAGTTTATTGGATAGCTCTCCTTCTTTTACTCGCTCTGATATGAGATCCGCGATTTTTCCCAGAGACTGAGCCCCTTTTTTACTGGATTGTTTTAGACCTTGCGCTTCAGTTTCTAACCAGTCAGGTAATTCTCCATGCTCAAATCGATAGGCTTTTTCGACAAAGGCTGTCGGGGAGAACTGCTTAGCGAGCTGATTTAAACTTGGCACCAACAATTGAATGGCATCCTGGAGTTCATTTCTGAAGCGATTCACTCGTTTCTCATCTGCCATACTGCATAGCTTCGCTGATTGAGTGTTCAATTTTTCCAGCCAGGAAGCAGCGCCCTTCAACGAGGCTGAAGCTGAAGAATGATCGCGAGCGACTGTGGGTAAATGATGCGCTTCATCAAATACGAATATGGTTTGCTCAGGCTCTGGCAAAATAACACCACCACCTAGCTCGGCGTCGGCCATGACCAGGCTATGGTTTGCGATGATGACATCTACTTTATCCAGCTTTGAGCGTGCTTTTTGAAATGGGCAGTCTCTATGGACTGGTAGCGTAGCGTTGCAACTGTGTTTGTCGCTGACAATCTTTGACCAAATCTCGTTTGAAATCGGTGAGGGCCAGGAATCGCGTTCACCATCCCATTTGTTTTCACATAGCGACTGGTACATCTCTTTAAGGGATTCAATATCTTTGCTGGATGGCTTACTTTCAAATATCGCAATCTGTTGATCAGAGCCACCACTGGCAATGGCTAGTTTCTCTGCACAGCAGTATCGTTGACGACCCTTAGCTAAAGCAAATGAAAAGGGCGTGTCGCTTATGCGTCTAAATAAAGGAAGGTCCTTATTCATCAACTGTTCTTGCAGTGCAACGGTTGCAGTTGATATGACGACTTTCTTCATATTAAAGGTGGCGTACGGGATAACGCTCATTAGATAGGCGAGAGATTTACCAATTCCTGTTCCAGCTTCAGCAACTATCATTCTGTTGGCTTTGTGGTATTGCCCTGACAAGGTACGCGCAATTTCCGAGACAAGGTAGTTTTGCGCCCGTCTCGGTATAAAGTTTTCTAAATGATTTTGCAGGTTGCTATAGCTGCTACGAATGGACTTTTGAATAGTTGTATTAAGCATTTTCTGCCTCTAATTTGAACGCGCGAGATTGTAGCACAATCCTGCTGTTGCATGTGTTTTCGTCAGAATGGCGTGCTTTTTAGGCAAATCTAGATCTCAATCACAAAAAAAATTGAACGATCATGGGGTTAGGTAAAGTGGGGAAATGATATAGACATTTATATCAAGAAAGACACTCAATTGGTTTATTGTTCTGTTTTTAGTGTGTTATTTTTTGTTTATTAATTTTTTGTACTAAAAAATAAAAACTACAGGTTAAGATTTTTGATGGTTAATTGGTGTGATTTTGTTCTAAAAGTTTATGTTGTCAATGTAAGTTGTTGATATTTTTTGTTTTATGAATTTTTATTTTATTTTTTTAGTCATTTGACATGTAGCGGATTCTTCTGCAATCTTAACATCGAAATTTAGAGGAGTTGTGCCTTGAACTTCGGTTTAAGATTCAACTTTGATAAAAACTAAATAAGGGAACCGAAAAGGAATTCCCAGCTAAGAAAAGGCAGTGGATTATTATGAAAAAGACTCTAGTAGCTCTAGCAGTTATGGCGGTTGCTGGTACAGCAAACGCTGAGATCGAACTTTACAACAAAGATGGCGTTACAGCTAACCTGAAAGGCGACATCGAAGTTCGTTACAAGAAAGGTACGGCTGACGGCGCTGAGCTGACTCAAGAAGTTGATGACGCGGATTTCGCTTTCGACCTACGTTACGCTCTAAACGATGACCTTAAAGTAGGCGGCTTCTTCGAAGTTCAAGACACTGGTACTAAAACTGGTGACGCTTACATCGGTTTCTACTCTGCTTCCGCTGGTGATCTAGTATTTGGTCGTACAGCAACTATCCTTGACGATCTAGGTATCGGTAACGACTACCTATTCGGTATCAAGTCTAAAGTTGACGAGTTCGATTTCTCTGGCGACGAAGTTGTTAAGTACACTATCGACAAAGGTCAATTCTACGGTGGTATCGCATTCCTTCAAGACAAAGCTAAGAACAACGATAAGCTGAAAGACACTGACAGCAACCACATCGATGCTAAGCTTGGTGCTCGTTTTGGTGACCTAGACGTTCAAGGTTTCTACGGTAAAACTAAAGGCACTGCAGCTGGTAACGACCAAACTGTTCTAGCTCTAGAAGTAGCATACACAATCGATGCTCTTAAACTAGAAGCTTTGGCTTCTCAAGGTAAGCTTGACAAGTCTGGTTCTTCATCTAAGACAAACGTATTCGGTCTAGCGGCTACTTACACTATGGATGCTTGGACATTTGGTGCTGGCTTCTCTAACTCTAAGACAGAAGACGCTGATGCTATCAACGATGGCTTCGTAAACGCTGGTTACGCTCTTACTTCTAACGTAACAGCATACGCGGAAGTTGGTCATACTTCTGCAGACAACACTGAAACTGGCTACGGCTTCGGTGTTAAAGCGTCATTCTAATTCGCTTTAAAGTATTGTATAAAAGCCACCTTAGGGTGGCTTTTTTATTATGGAGAATTCATGAAGTTTAGAAATACGTTTATCATTCCGTTGGCAATGTGCTTTTCTACTTTTTTAAGTGCAGCACAGTTAGAGCTAAAACCTGGTGTCGATCTTTTGGTATTGAATGGTATGGAGAGTTCAGAGTTTGAAGAAGGTTTCAAACTATCTGAGGGAACCAATCAGGCTGTAGTTAAAATGTCCAAATCTTTCGGGTCTGGTGGTAGTAAGGATATATTTACCTCCAGCCCTTATATTGTGTCTTTCCAAGCTAGTGGTAAAGACATTACGATTGCTCATCCTAAAGTTTATAGTGTCCAGCATGCTCGAAATTTGTTCAGCAAGAACCCTCAGTGGTTAGTCTATGAAGACGGCGATCTGATTGATAGCGAGACTGTATTTTTAGAAGGTAAAGGGGGCTTTGTTCCTTATTGGGATGTTAAGGCTCTGGTTAGAGATTATAACGAGAAAAACGGTATTACCTTTGCTGCAGTGAGTGCAAGCACGGTAGCCGTTGCTGAAGTTAAAAGTGCTACTAAATCTAAAGCTGTAACGCCTGAGAAAGTAGATGCATCTCAAGCACTATCACAGCTTCAAGCATGGTACTTAAAAGCATCCAAAGAAGAGCGTAAAGCATTTCGCAAATGGATGATCGATCAAGAATAAGAATTTAATGGAATAGGGAGGTGTTAGCCACTCTATTCTGTTTCCTCTTAATGGAAATCCCGGGAGTGTGTCCTTAGATCCGCTAAGCTGTCAGTCATGTCAGTTAGCTTTCCTGCAATAACATGGATCACTTCCCCCTCACGTTCCAAAACTCCCTTTACCTTAAGTACCTTGGCGGTAAGATAGGCTTGCTTTTGAGCTCGGGCAGTCGCCCCCCAAACAACGACATTGATATTGCCTGTGTCATCTTCCAGAGTAAAAAAGGTAACACCACCTGCTGTTCCTGGTGATTGCCTCCCTGTAACTACTCCTATAACGGTAATAAGAGACTTGTGTTGTTTGTCTGGGAGTTGACTCATTCTGGAGAAACGAGGTAATAAGCCAGCCTCATTGAGTAAGGTGATAGGGTGTTTGTTTAAAGACAGCCCTGTTGCTGCATAATCTTCTGTAAGATTGCTGAAGTCATCTGGTTGATAGTGATAGGGTTGCGAGGAAGTATCCAGACTTTGTAATAGGGGAAGATCATTGTCATCATCCATGATATTCCAGCGAGCCGAGAATCGATTACCGACAAATGCCTTCAATGCATCAGCAGAAGCAAGAGTTTCTAAGTCTTTCCGTTCAATACCGACGTTTTTTAAATCCGAAACGTTACGATACCCAGATTGAGAACGACTTGCTGCTATCTTTTCAGCGGTTTCTTTCTTTAACCCTTTAATTATGCGCATGCCCAGTCTTATATGGAATCGTTTGTCACGCTTAACGACTAAATGGTCATAATCAGATTGATTCACACAGATAGGCTGAACAGATATTCCGTGACGTCGGGCATCCTGAACGAGCTGAGAAATACTGTAAAAGCCCATTGGGTGACTGTTCATCAATGCGGTAAAGAAAGCTTCTGGGTAGTAATGTTTTAGCCAGGCGGAAACGTACGCAAGTACAGCAAAGGAAGCTGAATGACTTTCAGGAAACCCATATTCGCCAAATCCACAGATCTGATCAAATATCCTGATTGCGAATCCCTCTTCGTATCCCCGCTCTAACATGCCATTAATGAGCTTCGATTTGAATTTCATTAATTGACCGTTTTTCTTCCAGGAAGCCATTGCACGTCGTAATTGATCCGCTTCGCCGCCGCTGAACCCTGCTGCAACCATAGCCAGCTTTATCACCTGTTCCTGAAAGATTGGTACTCCCATGGTTCTTGAAAGGACATCTTTGACTTCTTCTGAAGGGTAAGTGATCTCTTCAATACCATTTCGTCTTTTTAGAAATGGATGCACCATGTCCCCCTGAATGGGACCTGGTCTTACAATCGCAATTTGAATGACCAAATCGTAGTAATTCTTGGGCTTTAATCTCGGTAGCATGCTCATTTGAGCCCGGGATTCGATCTGAAAAACACCAATAGTGTCGGCTTTCTGTATCATACCGTACACGTTTAGATCATCCTGTTTCCGTGTAATATCGGCAATGCTCAATTCGATATTGTGGAAGGTTTTGATAGTATCAAAACATTTACGAATGGCGGTCAGCATACCCAAAGCCAAGACATCGACTTTCATCAAGCCTAGGCTTTCCAGATCGTCTTTATCCCACTGAATGACGGTACGATCGTCCATGGCTGCATTTTCGACAGGTACCAGTTCATGAAGAGGGCCAGAAGAAATAACAAAGCCTCCTACATGTTGAGACAAATGGCGTGGGAACCCCATAATTTCACTGACGAGTTTGATAAATAGCTGCCCTTGGTGGGATTCAGGCTCCAGACCCAGTTCAACAATCTGTGCCTGCCAGCCTAAACTTCGATCCCGTCTATTGACGTTTTTGATGAAGAAATCCAACTGGGTTTCAGAGATCCCCAAAGCTTTTCCTACTTCACGTACAGCACTTTTAAAGCGGTAAGTAATCACTGTGGCAGAAAGAGCGGCTCTCTGTCTGCCATATTTTTGATAGATGTATTGGATTACTTCTTCACGCCTCTCGTGCTCAAAATCCACATCAATATCAGGTGGTTCATTGCGTTCTTTGCTGATGAAGCGCTCGAAAAGTACGGAGATTTGCCTTGGGTCTACTGCTGTTATCTCTAAGCAGTAGCAGACAACAGAATTTGCTGCAGAGCCGCGTCCTTGATAAAGGATATGATTGCGCTTAGCAAACATGACAATGTCGTAGATGGTCAGAAAGTAATAGGGGTACTCCAACTCTTCGATTAGGCTCAGCTCTTTGTCTATCAAATTTTGTACGTGCTCTGGGACTCCCGACGGGAATCGGCGAAGACTTCCTGCTCGCACTTGCTCGCGTAGGTATGACATTGGCGTGTAGTCATTAGGCACAAGCTCACTTGGGTATTCATAGCGTAAGCTCCCCATATCAAAGCTACAGCGAAGCTGGATGCGATGAGATTCTTCTAGCCATTCTGATTTGAATACTCGGAGTAGTTTCTCTTTGGAACGAAGTGAATGCTCACAATTGCTTTGTAAAAGCTTTCCCGCTTTGGGAACTGTTGTCCCGTGTTTTATTGCGGTCAGAGTATGTTGTAGAGGTAAGCGCTCCGCTGTATGCATAAGTACTCCCCCACAAGCCGTGATGGGGAGTTGATAAAGTCGATTTAAGCATTCGCAGTGCTCAATAAAACGATGGTCATTATGTTGCAGATGACGCTGAAGCCCGATCCATAACCGGTTGTTGTGATGTTTAATTAACCATTTCGCCCACTCAAAATCACTCCTTTGGTGTTTTGGAAGCCAAATAACCAAACAATTTTTAGCAGACATGATGTCCCACTCTGACAGGCTGTATTCACCTTTTGCACTTCGCCGGCGAGCATTCGTGATGATTCGGCAAAGTTCGCCATAGGCTTGGCGATCAGGCGCAAGTAGGATAAGTTCAACTTCTTCATTCATCCGAAATAGTGAACCCACAATCAGTTTCACTTTGAGTTCCTGATCTCTGGCTGCCGTATGTGCTCTAACCACTCCCGCAACTGAACATTCATCGGTGATAGCAATGGCTGAATATTGTAAAAAGTCGGCTTGAGTGACTAACTCTTCGGGGCTGGAGGCACCTTCAAGAAAAGAAAAATTAGTCTGACAAAATAATTCGGCGTACTTCATGATTCGATCTAACTGAACACGCCGTGAAGAAACCACTGTTGTTTAGGTGTTCGAAAAACCCAAAGCCAGCGACCCTCATTGGTATGTGCGATAAAGTAGTCACGAACCATAGGCTGATTATCCCACCAGCCTGTTGCTACTCTCTCTGGTCCCAAAGACAGCGTCACTTTCTCTTCAAGAGGTTTTGGGTGTGGTAATAGGATGGCAGGTCTGAGCTTTGGTGGAATACTGGGGGTAGGGGACAGTGCAGTATTTGGAGACGTGTACTGATAAGCGATCTCTGGTCGTGGGTCTTCTAAAAGACCAGGGTTGTGCAGTGCTCTTTCACCAAGTTTGGCATGGAGTAAAGACATCAATTCTAATGCGTTGGTTGTACCTTGTTTCCCCTCAAATAAATCTGTGTAACTTCCTTCTTGCTGAGTGATCCGCGTAACACTCAGTGTGATGGCAACAACAGGGGAGTCAATAGAGAGCGACTCGAAAGTTAATTGAGATAGTGATAACCATTTTGATGCAAGATATTCTCCCTGTGCGGAGCAGATTTTAAATTCGGTATTCTGTTTATTTCTCAGTTGTAAGATGATTTGTATTTCATTAGCCAACTGGTCTCGTAATTTTAGAAAATGTTCCAGTTTTTTCAGAAGGTTACCAAGAGGTCTTTCAAGAAACTGAATATTCTCAATTTCATATAATAAATCGAGAGAATATTTAAAAGTTTGAGGAGGATGGTAAAAGTCGACAAGGTGCTTAAATCGCCCAGTAAGTTTGCCAATATAGTTAATGAGATCTATATCAAAGCGCTTGGCAATATCAGCCATGGGAATAGTAAACAAAGCGTCAAAAGTTTCTATGCCAACTCTCGATAACTTATCTACCACTTTTTCAGACAGATCACTCACACCAAGAGGAAGCGTGTAGAGCTGCTTTTTCATTAAGTCAGAGTCATCCGTAATAAACTGTTTTTTTTGCTGAGCCAGTATTTTGGCTGAATAAGGAGAAAATCCAGTAGAAAATTGATAGCGTACGTTAAATTTCTTAAGGTGTTGTTGAATGGTAAGCCAATAATGTTCAAGGTTGGAATAAAGGCACAGCATATTACTGATCTTTAATAGAATTCCATTTGGTTCACAAAGTGTGATATCCGATGTAATTAAATATAACCACTGTGCAATTTCTTTTAATTTCTTATGCTCGATATCAATATCATATGGATGGACTTGCAAATCCTGACAAAGTGATGCGGCAGTCCCTAAACCCATATTGAGTTTGAGCCCTGCGTCAAATCCGCTTTTGGAAAGCTGAATTATCTGGTGATGTTCATCGACGATAGCAATGTTGTTTTCCAAGTTGGAATCGAAAAAACAAGAATCCAGTTGAAGTGATGGAAAGTGAAGATAAAGCCACAGCATACTAACCCCTTTTGAGTAAAGGAAAAGCGACAACTGTGTCTGGCACTTTTGTATGAGTAAGATCTTCCCATTGAGATGACATGTCCAACTGTAATTTGGATCTACCCAGCCCACCTTTTCGTTTGTTAATAGTGATATCTAACCCTTTAGAATGAGCTTTTAATGTCATGCTAAGGGAGACGGGTAGTGGAAAAGTTTGTTTTTGTGGCTTAAAGATAATCTGAGAACATTTCCCAGTCTCACTGGCAACCTGTAAGCGTTTGACCTGGTGTATTTCTAATTTCTCTTGCCATAAGACAACATGTGAACATGCACCACTCTTCAGGCATTGCTCTGCAGCCCACAATGCCTCTTTTGTGCTCTTGGTAGAGACAATCAGGATTTTATCCAGAGGTAGTGCTTGGGCTAAAAAAAACTCGCTACATAGTTTTCCTGGTGGCTGAATAAAGACTCTTAGCCTGTCTTCTCTGGCATTGCTTATGAAGTTTTGCAAAAGTCGCAGCTCTCCAATCCCAATACAGGTGTTAATTTCTATAACCCCTTTTCTGGGGAAGCCACCACCCAGCTTACTATCTAGCTCAGGGTAACCTGAGGAGGTAGTGTCGACACTGGTTGATGTTTCAGTTCCTTTCCAGAGAAGGTTTTTGTGGTGTAGTGTTTGTATTATTTCATGCATTGCTCAATAATCCTGTATGGATATACAGTATTTTGAAGTATATGACTTCAGAAAAGATCTGCAAGCACTTTTCTGGACTAGTGAGCTACATGAGTAAGAAATGACAAAAAAATCAAAAACGTAGTAAGTAGATTAGAAAAAAGGATGTAAGAGAGTAATAATGAGCCTGAATGAATATAGACAGGTTAATTTAATCTTAATAGATATCGATTCTATAAATATTTATTATGGGAATTGAGAATAGTCGTAATGCAAATAGTGGCATTAAAAAAGCCAAAACTTATATAAGTTTCGGCTCAATTTATACTGAACGCTGAAGTATAGAATCGAGGGACATGCTCAGCGTTGCATTAATTTTTGTAACAAACTGAAAGTTAGATTAGGAAATCATCCAAAGATTTGCCGGAATCCAATTCAGCTTGAATAGCAGAAGGAGTACGACCTTGACCTGTCCAAGTCTTTTCTACACCATCAACAACATATTTATATTTTGCTGGGCGAGGATCGCGTTTTTTCTTCGCTTTAGATTTAGTTTCACCAGATAGTGCAGCAATTAGGTCATCGACATCGATGCCATCTTTAGCAATCATACTTGCGTATTCAGCTAATTTAGCTTCACGTTCGGCTTTTTCTGCTAATTCTGCAGCTTCAGCTTCACGGCGCTCTTCTACAACGGTAGTTATTTTATCTAGCGCTTCTTCCAATTGCTCTAGCGGTAGATCACGAGCAAAAGCTCGCAGACTGCGAATATTTAGCAGAGTTTTTGCAATATCTGACATGTTCAGTCCCATTCTTATTTTAGTAAACGTACACAATAATAACAGTGTAAGACGAGAATACAATATAATTTTATTTCAAATATATCGAATTTCAAATATACATTTCTAGAAATATATTTAATTTCTTATTAGCCGAATAGAATACGTCAATATTTATTACGCTAAGTGTCAAAAAAGTGTAAGTACGGAACTTGTAGACCATTCATCCAGATGAAAGTTTCATCATTCTGGTTAAAACTTGAAATTATATGTTGCAAAAAGGTTTGGCATCCGTAGAATGGCTCGCACCTGATTTGGGTGGCGACTTTTTAACCAAGTTTTCGTCCAAGGTAGAGGCGCAATAACTATCAGTAAGCTCTAAGAGAGTGATGTCTAAGATGAGAGCTGAAAGGAGTTATTGCCGAAGTATTGGAAGTTATCGCCTTTCAATGCTGGGGTTATATTCGAATAGATATAACACTGCCATAGTCTATGTTGTTGTTAAACTATGGAGCGCTACTGTAGGGTTGGGTGAAGTGTTCACTTCCCTTTCGCTTGTTCAACTTAAGGTATAACTAATACCGTCTGCAGTAGATCTCTAACCAAATATTGGTTTCTGAAGATCATGAATTTATTAGATTTTGCGTCATCTCCGCTTTCGCTGCTTCCCCCACTGGTTGCTCTGGGTCTAGCCATTATTACACGTCGAGTTCTTATTTCCCTAGGGATGGGAATTTTGCTTGGCGGCTTACTTATCACAGATTATTCACTGTCTGAATCGTTTAAATATATCTGGGATAAAGTATATGGCGTCGTTATTGAGACCAATGAAACTGTTATCGATGGCGTTAAAGTAGAAGAAGCCAGCTTAAATAGCTGGAATATGAGTATTATTGCATTTTTATTACTGCTGGGAATGATGACAGCTTTACTGACATTATCTGGTGGTACTCGAGCATTCGCTGAATGGGCTCAAAGCCGAGTAAAAAGTAAGCGTGGTTCGAAATTACTGGCAGCGTTTTTAGGCGTTTTCATTTTTGTTGATGACTACTTTAATAGCCTGGCTGTCGGTGCTATCTCCAGACCAGTTACTGATCGCTTTTATGTTTCACGTTCAAAACTTGCTTATATTCTAGATTCAACCGCTGCACCAATGTGCGTATTGATGCCTGCCTCAAGCTGGGGTGCGTATATTATGACCATTGTAGGTGGCATTCTGGTTACACATGGATTAACGGAATATTCATCAGCCTTAAGTGCTTATGTAAATATGATACCGATGAATTTTTATGCGGTATTCGCACTATTGATGGTATTTGCCGTTGCATGGTTCCAACTTGATGTTGGCTTAATGCGTAAAAAAGAAATTGAAGCCTCTCAGGGAGTCGGTTTCGATGACATAGAAAAAGATTCTGCGAATAATGAATTAAGTGAAGATCTTGATATCAGCGAAAGTGAAACGGGTCGAGTTTCAGACTTAGTTATGCCTATTGTTGCACTAATATTCGCAACAGTATTCTTCATGTTATATACAGGTGCACAATCATTAGCGGATTCAGGAAAAGATTTCGATCTGTTAGGTGCTTTTGAAAATACCGATGTTGGTACTTCTCTTTGTTACGGTGGACTGATTGGTTTAATTGTTGCTTTAATTACCGTACTACGTCAAAAAATAGAATTTGTGCAAATTATTCGCACTTTATGGATTGGCGCAGGTTCTATGTTTGGCGCAATATTAATTCTATTCTTTGCCTGGACTATCGGTTCTGTAATTGGTGATTTAAAAACAGGTACTTATCTATCTTCACTCGTTCAGGGAAATATTAACCCACATTGGTTACCTGTTATTTTATTCTTGCTTTCTGGTTTGATGGCATTCTCCACAGGTACATCATGGGGAACGTTTGGTATTATGCTGCCAATCGCAGGTGATATGGCTGGCGCAACAGATTTGGCACTGATGCTTCCTATGCTAAGTGCTGTATTGGCAGGTTCTGTATTTGGCGATCACTGTTCACCAATCTCAGACACAACGATTCTGTCTTCTACTGGTGCTCGCTGTAATCATATTGACCACGTTGCTACACAGCTTCCATATGCCGTTTCTGTTGCTGTTGTTTCGTGCGTAGGATTCATTGTTTTAGGTATGACATCGTCGGTGTTGTTCTCATTCGCGTCAGCAAGCGTGGCATTTGTCATCGTTTGTGGTGTTTTGAGTGTGATTTCTAAACGTCGACAGACTCCTGTTTCAGCATAATCCCGTTTAGCTATATAAGGCAGGTCATACGACCTGCCTTTTTCATTTCTGAATTTCTAACTCAAAGCAATTTTTCACTCAGAAAATTTTTTGGACTTAGGTCTTGCAAATCACCAACGGCTTGGGTTAGTGTGAAGTTAACTCAAGGAGAAAACTAAATATGCGTAAAAGTGTAATGAACATTCATCACCATCATCATCCTGACTAGTCTTTCGGGAGGTTTACGCATACCCGAGAGGCTCAGAACTCTCGGTGGTTGAATCAAAAATATCAGATTTAGACCCTCGGGAGAGCAAAACTCCCGAGGGTTTTTTCATTTTTAACGACTTATAAAACATTAAATATTCACTAAATTTCGCATAGGGACATTGCAATGCAAACACAACGCCTAAGAATTGCCATCCAGAAAAAAGGACGCTTGAGTAAAGAGTGTCTGAATCTACTGAAAAAGTGTGGTGCTAAATTCAACATCATGGGAGAGCGCTTAGTGGTGCACTCTGAAAATATGCCCATTGACCTACTGCTTGTTCGCGATGACGACATCCCAGGTTTGATCATGGATGGTGTTGTTGACCTTGGCTTTATTGGTGAAAACGAGCTTGAAGAAGTGCGTCTGGACCGTAAAGCATTAGGTGAGCCATGTGAATTTGTCTCTCTTCGTCGACTAGATTTTGGTGGCTGCCGTTTGTCCATCGCTATCGATAAAGATGAAGAATACAACGGACCACAAGATCTGGCGGGTAAACGCATTGCTACTACATACCCTCAGCTACTAAAAAGCTATATGGATGAACAAGGTGTCGAATTCAGCACTTGTGTATTGACGGGCTCGGTTGAAGTAGCCCCTCGTGCGGGTCTGGCAGACGCAATTGCAGATTTGGTTTCTACAGGTGCAACTCTAGAAGCCAATGGTCTTAAAGAAGCGGAAGTGATTTTCAAGTCAAAAGCGACATTGATTCAACGTGCTGGTGAATTTGACGCAGAAAGACAAGCTCTTATAGAGAAGCTTCTGACTCGTATGCAAGGCGTCCTTCAGGCAAAAGAATCCAAATACATCATGCTACACGCTCCAACAGATAAGCTTGAGCAAGTGAAAGCACTTCTTCCAGGAGCTGAAGATCCAACAGTATTGCCTCTGTCTGCAGAGCAGAATCGCGTAGCCGTCCATCTTGTGAGTACTGAAAATCTGTTTTGGGAAACCATGGAACAACTAAAAGAGTTGGGTGCGAGCTCAATCCTAGTGCTACCAATTGAAAAAATGATGGAGTAACACCATGAGAACCGTTGTTTGGCAATCATTGAGTGAAGAACAGCAAGATGCCGTACTAGAACGCCCTGCGATTACCGAAGGAGCAAATATAACGGCGGCTGTGGCGGAAGTGATTCAAAAAGTACGTGGTGAAGGCGACAAAGCGCTAACTGAACTTACCGCAAAGTTTGACGGAGTGACACCAGAGTCTATTCGGGTTTCAAAAGAAGAAATCCAAGCAGCCTCAGATCGTTTGACCGACGATATGAAAAAAGCTCTTGAGCAGGCTTACTCCAATATTTCTAAGTTTCACAAAGCTCAAAAACCTCAGCCGATAAAAGTTGAAACCCAGCCGGGTGTAGTGTGTGAACAGGTTACTCGTCCAATTAATACGGTTGGTCTTTACATTCCGGGGGGCAGTGCACCACTTCCTTCTACCGTATTGATGCTGGGCGTTCCTGCACAAATTGCAGGTTGCCGCAAAGTTGTGTTGTGTTCACCACCGCCTATCGCCGATGAAATTCTTTATGTCGCGCAGCTGTGTAATATCGATGAAGTTTACAATGTTGGTGGCGGTCAGGCTGTTGCAGCAATGGCTTACGGAACGGAAAGTGTCAGTAAAGTCGATAAAATTTTTGGTCCGGGTAATGCCTACGTGACGGAAGCAAAACGTCAGGTGAGCAATGATTTCCGCGGTGCTGCGATTGATATGCCAGCAGGTCCTTCTGAAGTGTTGGTTATCGCTGATGATACTGCCGATCCAGATTTCATCGCAGCGGATCTACTTAGTCAGGCGGAACACGGTCCGGATTCTCAGGTGGTTTTAGTGACGCCATCTCCAGTGATTGCAGACAAAGTAACAGACGCCGTTCAGGCTCAGTTGAAAGAGCTGTCACGAGCTGAGATTGCTGAAAAGGCGCTGGGTTCAAGCCTCATTATTATTGCCGAGTCACTGACGCAGTGTGTGTCTATCTCAAACTTCTATGGTCCTGAACACCTGATTGTTCAAACCAAAAATCCTCGTGAGTTGCTTCCTCTACTCGATAATGCGGGCTCTATCTTCCTGGGTGACTGGTCGCCAGAGTCAGCTGGCGACTATGCATCGGGAACCAACCACGTTCTGCCAACATACGGTTATACACGCACATATTCCAGCCTGGGCTTGGCTGATTTCTCTAAACGAATGACAGTACAAGAGCTGACTGCTGAAGGTTTAAAAACACTTGCTCCAACGGTAGTGACCATGGCGGATGCAGAAGGGTTAGATGCGCACCGCCGCGCCGTCACCATTCGTGTAGAAAAGCTGCAAGCAGGAGAGAAATAATGGAAAAGTTGGCTCGTAAGAAAGTACAAGAACTGACGCCGTATCTTTCTGCCCGGAGAATTGGTGGCGATGGTGACGTTTGGTTGAACGCTAATGAATCGCCATTCAACAACGAATACAAGACGGATTTCGCTCGTCTGAACCGTTACAGCGAATGTCAGCCAAAAGACCTGATTGAAGCATACGCTGCTTATGCCGGCGTTAAACCAGAACAGACACTGACTTCTCGTGGGGCCGATGAAGGGATTGAACTCCTCATCCGTGCGTTTTGTGAGCCGGGTGAAGATGCCATTCTGTTCTGCCCACCGACTTATGGCATGTACGCCATCAGTGCAGAAACCATTGGTGTTGAGCAAAAGAAAGTCCCATTAACACAAGATTGGCAATTGGATCTCGAAAGTATTCAAGCCAATCTTGAGAATGTAAAACTGGTGTTTGTGTGTAGCCCGAACAACCCGACAGGCAATTTGGTTAACCGTGAAGATATTGTCTCTTTACTCGAGATGACCAAAGATCGAGCCATTGTGGTGATGGACGAAGCCTATATCGACTTCTGCCCAGAAGCGACGACTGCTGATCTTCTTGAACAGTATCCAAACCTCGCCATCTTAAGAACCATGTCGAAGGCGTTTGCTTTGGCAGGGCTTCGTTGCGGCTTTACTTTGGCAAATGAAGAGATCATCAACGTACTGCTAAAAGTGATCGCACCTTACCCAGTGCCTATTCCGGTATCTGAAATTGCCGTGCAGGCATTGTCTGAAGCAGGTCTGGCAAGAATGAAGTTTCAGACGCTGGATCTCAACGCCAACCGCGCTTACATGCAAGTTGGATTGAGTATGCTGCAAGGGGTCGAAGTGTTCGAAGGGTGGGGTAACTATCTGTTGGTTAAATTCCCTGATGGCGATGCTATTTTTAAATCGGCATGGGAAAGCGGCATCATTCTCAGAAACTCCCCAATTGAAAACTGTGTTCGAATTAGCGTTGGTAACCGTGAAGAGTGTGAAAAAATCGTCGCGTTTATCCGCAATCAATTAGCTAAAAGTGTCGCTTAAGAAAGGAAATCGTAGTGAGCAAGCAACAAAAAATTCTATTTATTGACCGTGATGGCACCTTAATTGTTGAGCCGCCAGAAGACTTTCAGGTAGACCGCTTAGACAAGCTCAAGCTTGAACCATTTGTCATCCCAAGTTTATTGGCTCTTCAAGACGCCGGTTACCGTTTGGTGATGGTGACTAACCAAGATGGCTTGGGTACAGACAGCTTCCCGCAAGAAGATTTTGACGGTCCACATAACATGATGATGGATATTTTCTCTTCACAGGGTGTCATTTTTGACGAGGTGCTTATTAGCCCTTACTTCGAAGAAGATAACAGCGATTGCCGCAAACCTAGGTTAGGTCTGGTAAGAGAATACCTTCAAGGTGGAAAGATCGATTTTCAACACTCAGCCGTGATTGGCGATCGCATTACGGATGTGCAAATGGCCCAGAATATGGCGATTCGTGGCATTCAGTACAACCCAGAAACCATGGGTTGGAAGCAAATTGTCAAAGATCTGACCGTAAAAGCACGTGTTGCGGAAGTAGTACGCACAACCAAAGAAACGGATATTAAAGTGTCTGTGAACCTTGATGAGCAAGGTGGTAACGACATTAAAACCGGCCTGGGATTCTTTGATCACATGCTGGATCAGATTGCAACGCATGGTGGATTCCAAATTAAATGCAGTGTGGAAGGTGATTTACACATTGACGACCATCACACCATTGAAGATACCGCTCTGGCTTTAGGGCAGGCACTAAAAGAAGCCTTGGGTGACAAACGTGGCATTGGCCGTTTTGGCTTCAGTTTGCCAATGGATGAGTGTTTAGCCCAATGTGCGCTCGACTTGTCGGGCAGAGCTTACTTGGTCTTTGACGCTAAGTTCAGCCGTGAAATGGTGGGAGATTTCTCAACGGAAATGACGGTGCACTTCTTCCGCTCACTAGCTGACTCTATGGCGTGTACATTGCACCTGTCTTCTACAGGCGACAATGACCACCATATTGTAGAGAGCCTGTTTAAGTCATTTGGTCGCACGCTTCGCCAAGCTATTAAGGTAGAAGGCAACGAATTACCAAGTAGCAAGGGCATGCTTTAAAAAGGAAGAATCACGTGGCAAAACAAAAAGTCGTCATTATTGACACCGGATGCGCCAACGTATCCTCAGTTAAATTTGCTATCGAACGCTTGGGGCAATCAGTCACTATTTCAAAAGACCCAGATGTTGTTCTGGCTGCCGATAAACTCTTCTTACCCGGAGTCGGTACAGCCAGCGAAGCCATGAAAAACCTGCAAGAGCGTGACCTGATTGATCTTGTGAAAAAGGTCGAAAAGCCTCTGCTAGGGATTTGTCTAGGTATGCAACTGCTGGGCAAGTTTTCTGAAGAAAAAGGTCAGAAAGCCGATGAACGAGTGGATTGCCTGGGTTTGTGTGAAGGTGAAGTCAAACTGATGGAAACAGGAGACTTACCTCTTCCGCACATGGGCTGGAATACCGTCACTTCTGCCCCTGACCATCCCCTTTTTAAAGGGATTGAAGAGGGAGAGTATTTCTACTTTGTTCATAGCTTTGCTATGCCAGTTAGTGAGTACACCATTGCCCAGTGTGATTATGGCAAGCCATTTACGGCTGCAGTACAAAGTGGCAACTACTATGGCGTGCAGTTCCACCCTGAACGCTCATCAAAAGCCGGCTCAAAGCTGATTGAAAACTTTCTGAATTTATAAAGGGAATTAAAGTGATTATTCCAGCTCTCGATTTAATAGAAGGTCAGGTTGTTCGCCTTTATCAAGGAGACTACGGTCAGGTAACTGAATATAAAGTTGACCCTGCTGAGCAATTTAACCTGTACCACCAAGCCGGTGCGAATTGGCTGCACCTTGTAGATTTAACTGGTGCAAAGGACACTTCGGCACGTCAGTTGGACCTTATTGCCAAACTGTTAGCCAGCACACCAGCCAACATTCAAATTGGTGGTGGCGTACGTAATGAGCAAGACGTTGTGGATTTGTTAGAAGCAGGTGCTCAGCGTGTCGTGGTGGGCTCTACCGCGGTTAAACAACCTGAGCTTGTAAAAGGTTGGATGGAAAAATACGGCGCTGAGAAAATTGTGCTGGCTCTGGACATCAATATTGATGAAAGTGGCACGCGTAAAGTGGCGATTTCAGGCTGGCAGGAAGATTCCGGTATCACGATTGAAGCACTGATCAACGACTACTTAACCGTTGGTCTAAAGCATGTTCTTTGTACCGACATTTCACGTGATGGTACGTTAGAAGGTTCCAACGTCGAGCTTTATATCGATTTGTGTAAGCAATACCCACAAGTTCAATTCCAGTCTTCAGGGGGAATTGGTTCACTGGCGGATATTGAAGCACTGAAAGGCAGCGGTGTTTCCGGTGTAATTGTCGGTCGTGCACTGCTTGATGGTAAGTTCACCGCAGAGGAGGCATTTGCATGCTGGCAAAGCGAATAATTCCATGTCTCGATGTTCGTGATGGGCAAGTGGTAAAAGGCGTTCAGTTCCGTAACCACGAGATCATTGGTGACATTGTGCCTCTGGCTCAGCGCTATGCAGAAGAAGGGGCAGACGAACTGGTTTTTTACGATATCACTGCATCGAGCGATGGTCGTGTTGTTGATAAAAGCTGGGTTGCACGAGTTGCTGAGGTGATTGATATTCCTTTCTGTGTGGCTGGTGGAATCAAGTCCGCTGAAGACGCGGCACGTATTCTGGAGTTTGGTGCGGATAAAGTATCCATCAACTCGCCCGCACTCGCTAACCCAGAGCTCATTACTAACCTGGCGGATAAATTTGGTGTTCAGTGCATCGTGGTCGGTATCGATTCCTACTACGACAAAGACACGGGTAAATATCAGGTTTACCAGTTCACTGGTGATGAAGCGCGTACC
Organism: Vibrio nigripulchritudo ATCC 27043; assembly: GCF_000222685.1. Lineage (GTDB taxonomy): Bacteria > Pseudomonadota > Gammaproteobacteria > Enterobacterales > Vibrionaceae > Vibrio > Vibrio nigripulchritudo. The sequence goes on from NZ_AFWJ01000279.1 coordinate 18,512, forward strand.
AAAGCCACCCAATGGGAGACGCGCGACTGGGTTCAGGAAGTGCAAAAGCGCGGCGCGGGTGAAATTGTACTGAACATGATGAACCAAGATGGCGTTCGCAATGGCTACGATATTGAGCAGCTCAACATGGTACGTGAAGTGTGTAATGTGCCTTTGATTGCTTCTGGTGGAGCGGGCGCGATGGAGCACTTTGCAGAAGCTTATCAAGCTGCGAATGTGGATGGGGCACTGGCTGCTTCAGTCTTTCATAAGCAAGTCATCAATATCGGTGAATTAAAACAATATCTGAAAAACGAAGGCATTGAGGTACGACTATGAGTTATGGAACCGCCGAAGTAAGTGCGTTGTCCGAGAAAATTAACTGGGACAAGGTGGACGGTCTGGTACCTGCTATTGTGCAAGATTTCCAATCTAGCCAGGTGCTGATGATGGGGTACATGAACCAAGACGCCTTGGCGAAAACAGGAGAAACTGGGCAGGTTACGTTTTTCTCCCGTACCAAAGCACGTCTTTGGACCAAAGGGGAAACCTCTGGCAACGTACTTCAGCTAAAAAACATGGCGCTGGACTGCGATAACGACACTCTACTAGTGAAAGTTGAGCCAATCGGTCCTACTTGTCACCTAGGAAATACCACATGCTGGGATGTCGATCCTCAAGAGGAGTCGCAAATGGTGTGGCTTCATCAACTTGAGCAGCTACTGGCTGCCCGCAAGAGTGCCGACCCAGATTCTTCCTACACCGCCAGCCTATATGCCCGTGGCACCAAGCGTATTTCGCAAAAAGTGGGCGAAGAAGGGGTTGAAGTTGCGCTTGCGGCGACGTCGGGCGATAAGGCGGAGTTAGTATGCGAATCTGCGGATTTGATTTACCACTTGCTTGTGCTGCTACAAGATCAGGGGTTATCAATGAGCGATGTCATTAATAAGCTCAAAGAACGCCATAACTAATCGCAGTTCTTTTCGAGTCTAGAAATCGTAATAAAGCCTCTGAAATCAGAGGCTTTATTATGTCAGATATCTAAATTGCTACCCGCAGCATTTCTTAAACTTTTTACCGCTTCCACAAACACAGGGATCGTTACGTCCTACTTTTAAATTCTTGATAGGTTGCGTTAATCGTGGGTCTTCTGGTTCTGGCTGCTCTTCTTCAGGAAACGTTCCATCAACGTAATACCAAAGCCCATCTTCTCTCAAAAACCTTGAACGTTCACCCAAGCAATATTGGTGTTCATCTTCATTGAAGTAGGCCTTAAACTCAACGTAACCTTCATCATCATGACTGCCATTTTTGGTGTTAATAACGTCCAGTTTGCACCAGTCACTGTTTATAGATTCAGCGATACCTTGACGTTGTTCTTCCGCATTTTTTGAAGGGTGGTAGGTATCAACAACAAAGTCCACAAGCTTCTTTACATGAGCACTGTAACGAGCACGCATCAGTTGCTCAGGCTTTTTAGCCGCGGAATGATTGAGATGAACTTTTTGGCAGCAGTCTTGGTAAGACAGTGTATTTCCACAAGGACAATGAGACATGATGATTTTACCGAATAAGCGTGACAGGATCAGAGCTAACGTCACTTAAAGTTGGAGCAAAGGCTACCACGCTTTTATCGGTAAAGGTAGAGGAAGGAAATCAGTCGACTTCCATCAGCTCCTGAGACCAGTTGATCGCCCCGCGATAGCACTCTGCAATGCAATTCTCTTCAAGTTTGAGTTCTGTTCTTTTCGCGATAGTCGTATCCCAGTCAGCCTGTTCAAATGCTTTCACCAATGTAATGATGTTACCCAGTACACCCGTTTGGTTAAGAAGCGCTTCTTTCACCGATGGATCGACAGGAATCGAGTGCAATATGTCTTCCATTGGCTGATCAAGTAAGGAATCTAACAAAGAAAGCATGCCAGTTAAAAAGGCAAGACTCTTGTCTACTTGCCCCTTATAAAGATCAGCGACAAGCTCGCAGAATCGTGCACGAGTAATGGACAGGGTATATAGGGAATTTGGTTTGCCTTCATTGGCGTTTGATACGGCAACCAGAGAGACAAACTTACGCAATTTATCTTCACCAAGGTAAACCAATGCCTGTTTGAATGATTTAATTTCGTTGGCAACACTGGAGGTCGAATTTACATACCTCAGCAGCTTATAAGAAAGCGAAACATCAGACGAAACCAAACGCTCAATCACATCGTAATTCAGCTCATCATTCGAAATTTCTTTACACAGTTGAATGACATTAAGCAATGAAGGTTCAATGGCACGATGCTGGATCATTTCAGGTTTGGCAAAAAAGTAACCTTGGAACAGAGTGAAGCCCACTTCTTTAGCTTGTTGGAACTCTTCGTAAGTTTCTACTTTTTCAGCAAGGAACTGAATTTTTGTACTTTTCAGTTTGGCGATAAAAAAAGACGCCTTGCCGATAGGAACAGTACGAATGTCAAACTTGATGATAGAAATCAGCGGCAGAAAACGCTTCCAATCTGGATTTGGAATGAAATCGTCTAGTGCGATTTTATAGCCCAGACGGTAGAGATCTTTTAGCGCGTCATACAATTCATCTGTAGGTTCACAGTCTTCCAGAACTTCTATGATGATAGAACTGCGCGGAAACAGAGCTGGGATCTGGTTGATCAGGCTTTGATACGGGAAATTAACAAAGCCCTTTTTTGTACCCAGATTATTTTGATTTGGGCTCAGGAACTGGTCGGAAAGTAGTCTTTTGGTTGCCAGTTCAGGTTCGACGTCAGGAAATGTGTTTTTAGGACCATCACGAAACAGCAGTTCGTAACCCATGGTTTGGCGGTCAGAGTCAAAAATAGGTTGTCGTGCTACGTAAGAGTATTTCAATGGTATTGTCCACGTCTAAACATCAATAATGGAATGCATAATAAACATACGGAACAATTAATCTATATTTAGCTCAATAGCGCGTTACGCTGTGTTACATTCGAGCTTGTTTTTAGCCACCCGACAGTGGAAAAGTAATGATTTCCTGACCTGATTCGCTGTAAGACAAAATGTAACCATGGGTATACCAGTCTCCTAGTACAACCCTTTTCCCAACGGCGTTGCTTAGCTGAACATCATGCTGAGCGGGGCGATGTGTGTGTCCATGAATCATCAGTGGTGCATCGTAGCTCTCCATCACACGAGTCACCTCGCTTTGTGTCACATCCATGATGTTGAGCGACTTTTTCTGCTTATCACTACGGGTCTTGTTCTGAACGTTTTTTACTATTTTTTTTCTGAGGAAAAGAGGCACACATAGAAACAGTTTCTGCAGCCACGGCTGATGCACTTTTCGCCTAAATTCCTGATACTTCACATCTTCGAGACACAAGGTGTCCCCATGTAAAAGAATAGCAGGGGTGCCATAGAGGTCAATTTTTGTCACTTCAGGAAGAAGCTCAATGCCTGTTTCTTTACTGAACCGCTTATTGACCAGAAAGTCACGATTGCCATGGGTGAAATAGCACTTCACGCCAGAATCAGTCAGGTCTTTGAATGCATCGATAATGGAGCTGCTGAAAGGAGAGTTATCATCATCACCTATCCAGAAATCGAATAAATCCCCGAGCACATAGACTTTCTCGGCTTGATAGGCGTATTTTTCAAGGAAATGGAAGAAGCCTTCAGTGATTTCAGGGTGGGTAGGGGATAAGTGCAGGTCGGAAATAAAAAGTGTGGTCATAAGCCCTAAACAAAGGGGAGCGTGATGCTCCCCAACGCAATTATTCTTCGATTGTCGTGCCAGTGATAACGACTTCCTCTAGCGGAACGTCTTGGTGCATTCCCATAGAACCAGTAGCAACGCCTTTGATCTTGTTAACGATCTCTATGCCTTCTACCACTTCACCGAATACACAGTAACCCCAACCATCCAGACTTTCAGATTTGAAGTCCAGGAATGTGTTGTCGTTTACGTTGATGAAGAACTGAGAGCTAGCAGAATGCGGCTCCATAGTACGAGCCATAGCAAGAGTACCCACTTTGTTGCTCAAACCGTTGTTTGCTTCGTTTTTGATTGGTGCACGAGAGTCTTTTTCTTGCAGACCAGAAGTCATGCCACCACCTTGGATCATGAAGCCATCAATGACACGGTGGAAAAGAGTGTTGTCATAAAAACCATCACGGCAGTACTGTAAAAAGTTAGCACTGGTTTCTGGTGCTTTTTCATCATTCAATTGGATCTTGATGTCACCAAAGTTCGTGTGAAGGGTGATCATGATTACTTCCTTTAAATATTTAATGGGAATGGAAACAGAATTCTAGCGTAACCTCAAATTTACACAAGTCATACGCCCTCTGCGTGCCTAGGTTAACGACCCCTAAGAACAAAACCTGTTCAATTAGAACGAAATAACATTTTCCGAAGCGATTTCTGAAATTGAGCTATTACTTAACGTCAGTTGAATTGATATACTCGGGCGTTCTTAAAACCACTAACCGAATTTAAAGAGATCATGCTTAAGATATTTAACTCACTCACCCGACAGAAAGAGGAATTCAAACCCATCCATGCTGGCAAAGTTGGCATGTACGTCTGTGGAGTAACTATCTATGATCTCTGTCATATCGGACACGGTCGTACCTTTGTTTCATTTGATGTGGTTTCTCGTTACCTGCGTTACCTAGGCTACGATCTGACATTTGTTCGTAACATCACAGACATTGACGACAAGATCATCAAGCGTGCGGCGGAAAACGGCGAAAGCTGTGACTCTCTGACAGAACGTTTGATCGGCGAAATGCACGCCGATTTCGATGCGCTAAATATGAAGCGCCCAGACGTTGAACCTCGCGCAACACAATTCATTCAGGAAATCATTGATCTTGTTGAAACACTGATCGAACGCGGTTTTGCCTACGTTGCAGACAATGGCGACGTCATGTTTGAAGTGAAGAAATACGACGAGTACGGAAAACTGTCTCGTCAGGATTTGGATCAGCTTCAGGCAGGTGCCCGTGTTGATGTTGAGCTTGCAAAACGCAGTCCGCTAGATTTCGTTCTTTGGAAAATGTCTAAGCCGGGTGAACCGACATGGGAATCACCATGGGGTCCTGGTCGCCCTGGCTGGCACATTGAATGTTCGGCGATGAACTCATCGATTCTTGGCGATCACTTTGACATTCACGGTGGTGGCTCTGATCTTCAATTCCCTCACCATGAAAATGAGATTGCTCAGTCTTGCTGCGCGCACGACACGCAATACGTGAATACGTGGATGCACAGTGGCATGGTGATGGTAGACCGCGAGAAAATGTCAAAATCTCTGGGTAACTTCTTCACTATCCGTGACGTTTTGGGTCACTACGATGCGGAAACCGTGCGCTACTTCCTAATGTCTGGTCACTACCGCAGTCAGCTAAACTACAGCGAAGAGAACCTGAATCAGGCACGTGCTTCTCTTGAGCGTCTGTACACTTCATTACGTGGTCTTGACCTTTCTGCTTCTCCTGCTGGTGGCGAAGAATACGTTACTCGCTTTACCGAAGCGATGAACGACGACTTTAATACGCCAGAAGCGTATTCGGTTCTGTTCGACATGGCTCGTGAAGTGAACCGAATCAAAGGTGAAAACCTAGAACAAGCCTCTGCACTTGGCGCGCTACTGCGTGAATTGGCAGACGTGATCGGTATTCTTCATCAGGATCCAGAAGCCTTCCTGAAAGGTGGTGCGGCAGATAACGACGACGAAGTGGCAGAAATTGAAGCCCTGATTAAGCTTCGTAATGATTCTCGTGCAGCAAAAGACTGGGCGAATGCTGATATGGCGCGCGATAAGCTGAACGAGATGGGCATTGAACTCGAAGATGGTCCGGAAGGAACCACTTGGCGTCGTAAGTAACGTAATCCATATTTTATAAAGGGCTGAGGTTTCAGCCCTTTTTTCTGATTTTATTTTCTTGGAAACAATCTGTGGCACAAATGTATTTTTATTACTCAGCGATGAACGCGGGTAAATCTACGACACTTTTACAGTCCTCTTTTAACTATCAAGAGCGTGGGATGAATCCGATGATTTATACCGCTGCATTGGACAACCGCTACGGAATAGGAAAGGTCAGCTCTCGAATCGGTTTGCAGTCTGAAGCCCAGTTATTTCATCATGAAACGGATTTGTTTGAAGAAATAAAGAAACACAATGAAGAACAAAAACGTCATTGTATCCTCGTGGATGAGTGTCAGTTCCTGTCAAAAGATCAAGTTTATCAGCTAACAGAAGTTGTTGATAAATTGGGTATTCCTGTACTGTGTTACGGCTTGAGAACAGATTTTCTTGGGGAGCTATTTGAAGGCAGTAAATACCTGCTCTCATGGGCAGACAAACTAGTAGAGCTGAAAACCATCTGCCACTGCGGACGTAAAGCGAACATGGTGATCCGAACGGATGAGCATGGTAATGCCATTGCAGAGGGTGACCAAGTGGCAATTGGTGGAAATGACCGTTACGTATCTGTGTGCCGCAAGCACTACAAAGAAGCGTTAGGTAAGTAACCTGAACCCGGGATAAGAACAGGCTTAAAGCATGAATAGCAAAAGAGCACCTTAGTGGTGCTCATTTTTCGTTTGGGGGAAGAGTAATCAGCTATGTGAACCAAAGGTTTTGGCTGCATAGGCAACACGCTCAGCTGGTTTTGGATATTCTGCGGGTTCTCCCAGGCTTTCGATATGACGAAGCCGAGGCAACAGACCACTGCCATTAGCAATTTGAATCGCCAGCCCCGGGCGAGCATTCAGCTCCAACACCATAGGACCTTCTTCTTTGTCGAGTACCATATCGGTTCCCATATAGCCCAGCCCTGTCATCTCCCATGCGCTTGAAGCCAAAGTCAGCAATCGTTCCCAATGTGGGACTTGCAAAGTCGCCAGTTCTTTCCCCGTGTCTGGGTGGTGTTTAATTGGCTGATCAAACTGAACGGCACGAACGGCTTTGCCTGTCGCGATGTCGATACCAACACCTACTGCACCTTGGTGCAAGTTAGCTTTTCCATCCGAATCTGAAGTCGACAAACGCATCATTGCCATCACAGGGTAGCCCTTAAACACGATGATTCTTACATCAGGCACGCCTTCATAACTGAAGCCTTCAAAGCAATCGTCGAATTTAATCAGGTTTTCAACCACTGCAACATCGTTCTTTCCACCTAAAGAGAACAGACCTGCGAGAGCGTTACTGATATGTCTTTCAACGTCTTCTTTATTGATCACGGAGCCAGAGGGCTTCATGTATTCGCCATCTTTGTGGGAGGTCACCACAAGAATGCCTTTTCCGCCGCTGCCCTGAGCAGGTTTAATCACAAACCCCGGCCAGTCTTTGACCATCTTATGGATTGACTTCACCTCTGCCTGATGGCTGATAACGCCAATCAGTTTTGGTACGGTTGCGCCAGCCTGCTCTGCAATGAGTTTGGTTTTCAGCTTGTCATCGACCAACGGATACTTTGAACGATCATTGTATCGCCCGATATAGCTGTGGTTACGCTGATTCATTCCCATGATCCCTTTGCTTTTCAGCTTGAAAGGGGAGGTGAACTGACTCCACATACTTAATCCTCCGCCAGCGGCTTAAAGCGACGTAGTTCTGTCAGACGATAGCCCGTGTAGGTACCCAGAAGCAGAATCAGAGCAAGAACGATCAATTGCAAGCCAATGAAGTTAAAGGTCAGATGCTGAACAAACGGATTGGTCATCGCCAAATACACTAAGACCGCAGTAAGTAGGGAGCCGCCACCTTGAATAAAGACTTCTTTTCCGCCTTCTTCTTCCCACAAGATAGACATACGTTCAATGGTCCAGGAAAGAATGATCATTGGGAAGAAAGTGATAGTCAGACCTTCATTCAATCCAATATTGAAAGAGACAATCGTGAAGATTGAGATGATCAGAATAACCGTGATGATGACGGCAGAGATTCGGGCAACTAGCAGCAAGTTCAACTTAGACAAATAGCCGCGAATAACCAGCCCCGTTCCTACAATCAGCAAGAAGCCAACAATACCAGTCAGTAGCTGGGTTTGAACGAATGCCACTGCAATCAAGACTGGCATAAAGGTGCCAGAAGTTTTCAACCCGACAATAACGCGCAGGAAGACCACAATAAGCGCGCCAATAGGGATCAGCATAATGGTTTTAAACATCGACTGTTCGGCAATTGGCAGGCTGTGAATTGAGAAGTTGAGCAGGCTGTCTGCTTCTACTTTTTTGGAGGTTGCCTGTTGTGGAGTGACTTCCTGAGCAATCATTGAGAACAGCACCTGACTATTCTTACCGCCAATTACGTCAAGTAGGGAGATATTCGAATCGTCCCATACAAGCCAGTTTTTCTGCTTACCTTGTACACCAGAATGGGTGTCGAACAGTTCCCAGTTTTCGCCATCCCACACTTCGACCATTGGGACAATGTTCTGACGACGACGTCCGTCTTCTAACTGAATCACTCCTACTACTTTGTTTGGAATGGCGGCGTAACTCAGCAATTTAGACGTGGTGTTTACCTTATCCTCTGTGTTTAAAAGCAATGCTGCATTCTGGTTGTCGCCATCATTCAACTGCTTAATCAGCTCTCTTGCCAGAGTTACATTGTCAGCGCTTCTGTCCGTAGCTTGTTGCAATAGTGACTGCGCAGCAGCATCTTGAGGACCATCAAAAATCGGTTTCTCAATGGGGTCATCAGAAGGTGGAATAACCGCTACGTTCGCTTGCTCATCCACCAAGAACTGCGCTTTGTAATAAATAATCTGAGGACCAGTTGCGCTTCGGATACTCCACTCTGCGCGTCGCCCGCTTTCAGTACTGACGTAGGCAACACCATAACCCGGAGATGAAGTACTCTCGTTAATCAATGTAAAACCAGACTGTGTTGCAGGAGCGGCTAACGAAGCTTTCACAGCATCGCCATTGGCAGTGAATTCAACGCGTGCTTCTACATCCCAGACTTGTCTGGTTTCACCTGGCGTCCATGGCACGCCATAATCGGTATGGCGAAGAATACTGAGTGCAATCCCTGCAACGATAAGAAGTGCGACCGCAAGATAAAAGGGCACTTTGGATGTCATGGCTTTGAATTCCTTAACGTTTACTGAGTGTTAGATTGCAGGTGAGTTTTGCTGACATCGACGAGAGCGATGTCTTTAATAAATTCACGACCAAGCAGAATCGGGTGGCTCATTTGAGAACGGTCTGCCAGTGTGAACTGTGCTTTTTCGTGGATCATGCCAACTTGAACCCACAGCTCGACAACCGGTCTGCGTTGCGCTTCTTCACTGGTGGACTGGCGAATTTTGGCGTACCTGAGTACAGGCGATTCAATCCAGAGCTGATCTTCTTTCTTGGTCTTTTCGTCACTGATGTGAAACTTCACCCAGGTTTTACCGTTTCGCTCGAATTCCTGAATATCAACGGCATTGATTGAAGACGTTGCGGCACCTGTATCAACTCGGGCATCAAACTGCTGCTTAATCGTATCGATTTTCACTTTTTCTATCGCGCCTAGCACAACGGTCTGAGTTGGTTCTGGTGCTGGCTGGGTTTGCTTAGGCTGTATCGGCGCGGCTTTTGGGGTTTTCAGCTTCTTGAACTGTTTTGCTTGTTCTTGTCGAAGTTTGGCGACTTCGTTATTTAGATTGGTCAGCTCAATACTTAAGTAGTTAATGTGATCGTTTTGCTTATCAATTTGGTCAGCGTAAGTTTGAAGCTGGTTGGTCAGGTTTGACTCTGATTGTTGAATGGCAGCTTGGGTAGATTGAGTGTATTTCTCTCCGTCGATCAGCGTGCATCCAGACAACACTGTCACGGCAGCTAAGGCGGCAACCTTTTTAAGCATAATGACCTTATTTTTAGCGGGTTAAAGCAGGAAGTGACACAAAGTGTATATTATAAAAAAGGATGCGTGAAGCACCCTTATGTTAATCTGATGTCAGAGCTGCCTGAGCCGGACAAGAATGAGACCTATGGATTCCTTGCCACTAAAACTGCGCGCCTTGGTGCAGGGTAACCTTCAACGGTTTTGCTAGGATCGTTCGGGTCTAAATAGTCTGGTAACGAGTTGTGCGTCATCCACTCCGTTGTGCGTTGTTCTCCGACAGATGTGACGTTCTCATCCACAATACGAATATCTTCAAATCCGCATTTTTCCAGCCACACCTTTAACGCCTTCGCAGATGGGAAGAAATACACGTTGCGCATCTGAGCATACCTATCAACCGGAACCAGCACAGCATTCTCATCACCTTCGATAACGAGAGTTTCAAGAATCAATTCCCCTCCAGATACCAGTTGATTTTTAAGCTGAATCAAATGATCCAGTGGAGAACGACGGTGATACAACACGCCCATGCTGAACACGGTGTCAAAAGCCTGTAATTCAGGAAGTTGCTCGATACCAAGTGGCAATAAATGCGCACGTTGATCGCCGCCCATCAACTTTCTGACCGCTTCAAACTGAACCAAAAATAGATGAGACGGGTCGATGCCTACGCACAAACGCGCGCCTTCGCCCAGCATTCGCCACATGTGGTAGCCATTGCCACAACCTACATCCAGCACGCTGCGATTTTTCAGCGGTGAAATGTGCGGTAGAACGCGATCCCATTTCCAGTCGCTTCGCCATTCCGTATCAATATGAATATCATGCAGGTTGTATGGACCTTTGCGCCAAGGGTGGAACGTCTTAAGCAGGTTCTCTAACTTTTTCAGCTCGCCCGTATGCAAAGGTTCGTTGTTCGATAACGAGACCGAATCTTTCAAATCAATGTTGTCTGGTGTGCCTTCCTGAATTTTATTCAGCGCACGCAGCCAGCGTTCAAAGTCGCCATGTTCTGCATTTTGCCAATCCGTCAGCTGCTGAGGAAGAATGTTCAGCCAAGGCTGAAGGCGAGTATCTTGAGCGATAAGTTGGTAAAAATTAGCAAAGTTGAACATGGTTTAAGTCGTAATCGTCGTTAATTTAAAATCAGTGCGAGTAAGCGATGTTATTTGATGGCGAACATAGAGCCAAAGTTAAAGCATTGAAACCACACTTCGTTGCTTGAAAAGCCAATGCTTTCAAAGCGATCTTTATGCATTTGAATGGAATCAGGACGCATCACATTTTCGATGGCGCTGCGCTTCTGGCTGATTTCCAGTTCGCTGTAGCCGTTTGCGCGTTTGAAGTCATGGTGAAGGTCGATAAGAAGTTCGTTCGAGGTTTCGTTTTCAAATACGTACTTCTCTGAGAGAATCAAAATGCCGCCTTTTCTTAATCCGCGATAGATTTTCTCTAGTAAATTTTGGCGGTTTTCTGGTGAGAGAAATTGCAATGTAAAGTTCAGAACCACCACAGAAGCGTTCTCAATATCAATATCCCGGATATCTGCTTCTATGACCTCGACAGGGGTATCGGAGCGGTAAGCGTTGACGTGTAACTTACAACGCTCAACCATTGCTTCAGAATTGTCGACCGCAATGATCTTACAACCTTCTTTGCTGATATGGCGGCGCATGGAAAGCGTTGCAGCACCAAGAGAGCAGCCCAGATCGTAGATATTAGATTGCGGTTCGACAAAGCGTTCTGCCAGCATTCCAATGGCAGAAATGATGTTGCTGTACCCTGGAACTGAACGTTGGATCATATCCGGGAATACTTCGGCAACATTGGCATCGAAAGTAAAATCTCCAATCTTTTCAATAGGTGCAGAAAAGATGGTGTCTTTGTGGCTCATAGCAAACTCGCAATTGCAAACTCAGGAATATTAACCTTAACTCGTGGTAAACATTCACAGTTAGGGTAAGCCAGTCTCTTATCCTTAGCTCAGGTTAGATACACAGCTCGAAAAGGGGCGTATTCTAAGAAAATTTTGCCCCTGTGTCATCAGGGATAAATGGATGTGCTTTTAAGCCATTAAAACATACTGATTTGTTTATTGTCTGAAAGGGCTGGTGGGTGTGCTAACTCTGGCAGCTCCACAGCTTTTTGAAGTTCACCATACAGGCGGCGAGCAAATTCAGGTGACTCATTATTATCTGGCGTATGAATCATCAAGTAAGGCTGTTTCCCCTCCGCAATCCAGTCAGGCAGCTTTTTTATCCATGGCTGAAAAAATGGCAGGTTGGCTTCCAATTCAGGGTGCCCAATAAAGCGAATCATAGGGCGATTACTGGTAGACACGGCGTGCGCGGGAACTTTAGGTTTTTTCTTGTGGGCATCAATAACGGCATCAGAGACTGGTGCTGCGGAGTGAACAGGTCGGCTGTCCATAATGATTCGGTCTATGCCTTCTTCATGCAGCCATCGGTTAAGCTCCTGTTCTTCTTTTCCTTTGTTGAAGAATTCCAGATGGCGCACTTCGACCCCTAAAGGAAATTCTTTGGGAAACAGACGACAAAAAGAGCGCAGAGCGGGGAGGTCTCTGGGACCAAACTGTGCAGGCAACTGAATTGTCCACATACCAACTCGATCATGAATGGGTTGCATCACAGCCATAAAATCCTTTAGTAAGCCTTCGCAACCGCGAAGCTTTTGGTCATGGGTGATACTTTTGGGGAGTTTGAAAGTAAATCGAAAGTCATCGTGTGTCGCTGCCCGCCAGTTTTGTACCGTTGAAGCCGAGGGCGTGGCGTAAAACGTGGTGTTCCCCTCTACGGTATGAAATACGCGTGCGTACTTTTCCAGTCGCTCTGAATTTTGCGTTCCGCTGCCATAAAATCCAGCTTGCCATGCACTGTGTGACCACATGGTTAATCCAAGGCGAAGAGGTAAGTTCTGCATATTCCGATGTCTTATTGTTAGCCGAAGCTATTACCTTACGAGATTTTTGAAGAGAAGGACAAATTCAAGATATAATCCCGCATCAGAATCTTAGTTTTGATGCTTATTTGGTCAATTGAATGGCAAAATGGCACCAAGGCTCGATAAATCGCAACAATTTGTATGTATCGAGGTCGATTTTAACCGACTTTCAGCGTATAAATGGCACTTTGCTCTGTCGATAATCTCAAGCATCGGCAGCTTAGAAATTGATAACTAATTAGAGATTGGGAAATTCATTATGCGTACCCATTATTGTGGTCACCTGAACAAGTCCCTTGCAGGACAAACTGTAGAACTGTGCGGCTGGGTTAACCGTCGCCGTGATTTAGGCGGTCTTATCTTCATTGATATGCGAGATCGCGAAGGCGTTGTTCAGGTAGTGGTAGACCCGGATATGGCGGACGCATACGAAGTGGCAAACCAACTTCGTAATGAATTTTGCATCAAATTGACAGGTGAAGTTCGCGCTCGTCCAGACAGCCAGGTAAACAAAGACATGGCGACGGGTGAAGTTGAAATCCTGGCTAAGAGCTTGGAAATCATCAACCGCAGTGACGTTCTTCCTCTGGATTTCAACCAGAATAACTCTGAAGAGCAGCGTTTGAAGTTCCGTTACTTGGATCTTCGTCGTCCTGAAATGAGCGACCGCATCAAGCTTCGTGCAAAAGCATCCAGCTTTGTTCGTCGTTTCCTGGATGACAATGGCTTCCTAGACATTGAAACGCCTGTACTGACGAAAGCGACGCCAGAAGGTGCACGTGACTACTTGGTACCTAGCCGTGTTCACAAAGGCAGCTTCTACGCGCTTCCTCA
>NZ_AFWJ01000278.1 GCF_000222685.1 Vibrio nigripulchritudo ATCC 27043
AAAGCCAAATCTGAAAAGTGGATGCTACAAGTCCAGAGGGAATCTTCAAGAAATGAAATTCTGAAGAAGCATAAGTTTTATTGCGAAAAACAAAAGACCAGTATTCTATTTGGAACAGGCAGCTTTTCTGAAGGCTTAGATTTGCCGGGTAAACTACTTGAAAACCTCATCATCACAAAAATTCCGTTTGCCGTTCCGACATCCCCTGTAGAGGAAGCGCATGCGGAATATATAGAAAGAAAAGGTGGAAATCCTTTCCTGCAAATATCTGTGCCTGAAGCCAGTAAAAAGCTGATTCAATCTGTCGGGCGGTTGCTGCGTAAAGAAAGAGATTCTGGTAGAGTCATCATCTTAGACAGAAGACTTGTCACCAAGCGATATGGCAAGTCTTTGATTGACTCATTGCCCCCATTCAAACGACGTATCGAATACTAATAACGACGTGTCGATTATAAATAAAGAAAAACTAATACATGGAATTCATTGAGCCAACAATGTTGGTGGTGCTCGCTTTAGTGGCATTCTTAGCCGGATTTATCGATGCTGTAGCTGGTGGAGGCGGTATGCTTACTGTCCCTGCCCTACTTTCGCTGGGTCTGCCACCACATATTGCACTAGGTACCAATAAACTCGCTGCAACTTTTGCTTCTTCGACTGCAGCCATCACTTACTATAAAAAACGTCTATTCAGACCTGAGTGCTGGAAGAAAGCATTTATAGGAACGTTAATAGGTGCGACACTAGGAACACTCGTTGTTGATGCGATCAGCACAGAGTGGTTGGAAAAAGTTCTTCCATTAGTCATTTTGCTCTCAGCGCTTTACACCATTTGGCACAAACCCGTAAATGCATCCAATAATGCCGTTCCTGAACCGTGCCCAAGCCTGACTCGAAAGCAGTGGCTACAAAGCCTCACTTTAGGTTTTTATGATGGGGTTGCTGGTCCGGGAACCGGGGCATTTTGGACCGTCAGTAGTATGGCTTTGTACAAAATGAACATTCTGCTAGCGTCTGGACTGGCAAAAGCCATGAACTTTACCAGTAACTTCACCTCTCTGATTACTTTCGCAATCTTAGGTCACATTAACTGGGTACTTGGGCTCACCATGGGTGTATGCTTAATGGCAGGTGCCTATGTAGGCGCTCACTCAGCTATCAGGTTCGGAGCAAAGTTCATACGACCAGTATTCATTACCGTTGTCGTAGTTCTGGCTGGAAAATTAGCGTTTGATGCATGGTTTGTAAGCCTATGAGCAATTTCAGATCGTTAAAACAGAAAATCGAGCAGCTTAGTGAACAAGCTGCACAACTCGACAGGCAGAGAGGCGAACACCATCAGCCGTTGTTTGATGAAAGGCTTTTTCACAGTAGGTCTCGTCTTCTTGTACCATGCGTAAAAGAACTCCAAGCGACTTATGATTCTATCGTCCGAGAGCAAGAAAGCGGGCGATTAACAGCTCTTAGAGCAGAGCATTTAACCTCTCAGATGGTTGCTCAGATGGAAGCCATTCAAAGAGAGCTGTCAACTCAAACCATACGTAAAAGTGAAATCAAGCATTCCAGCCACTTTCAAAAACCGATTAACCAGCTATATCAGGAAATGGCTCAGCACCAAGAATGGGAACGTCGCCTCAAGGAGCTGGTTTTAGAAAAACAACGGGAACTGGATGCCTCGCCAGCCTATATGCAGGGTCAGGCGCAACAAGCATTAGTAGCCACAGAACAGAGGCTAAAGCGCTGTCAGGAATCCAAACTAAAACTCGAAAATCAAATTACTTATAGAGAACGTAATCAGCCATGAGCAACCCTACTCCACTAGATTCAGCACCTGACGAAATCAAGTTGGCTGTCGACCTTATTTATCTTCTCGAATCGAATGAAATTGAAGCCAAGACAGCATTGGCTGCACTGGAGATCGTAAAAGCAGATTTAGAAAGGAAGCTGGACTCAAAATAGATCTGAGCCACATAGATCACTTTTGAAAAAATATCGTCACTTCAGCGACTTCGATTCCGAACTTTCGAATTGAAGTTCGGTTGAACACGTGTTTTTCATCCTGACGGTATAGCCAGTCATCGAAATGAACTTCAATTGTCGAATCATCAAGTTCGAGCAAAAAGTCGTAACGCCAATGAAGAGCGTTGCCTGATTCGACACCCGTCGCCTCTCCAACAATATCATCGGCTCTTCCAATATAACTGCCATCGTCTTCTCGGGTGATGACCCATATCCTTTGGTCTTTTTCTCCGTCATCGAATACAAAGTCCTCGACCAAAGTGAGCGTGTTTTCTTCTACAGTACCAACCAAATCAACCGTGAAGCGGCGTGCCTGCTTGTCTGTGTAATCCTGAATCATTCCCCAGGCCTGAGACTCTCCTTCAAAATAGCCAAATAAATCGAAATTCGGCGTCGCCGCTTGATAATCATCGATGTCGGCTGAACAAGCGGCTAAAAGAGTAATAAGCCAGAGAATCAGGATTTTTTTCATCTACGTTTTCCTAAGGTCTGTTGACCTATCAATTGTTTTCTGTGTTTTGGGTATTCGGTATTAGGTGAGAACCAAATAGAAAGAAATGCGTCGTTTAACTGCTCGCTGGTTATATCACCAAGGTGGTTCGCCTTGTTCTGAGAATCGTAGAAAATGAACTGACCATTCTCGCCATCAGACACGTACACCAACCTTTCACCTTTGTTGATGTCTGGATATATACCTGACAAAGTCGCGATCCAATCGTCTCTTTGTTCCTTGCTATAACCCAAATGCTCCCATTGCTCCTGAGTTACATCCAGCAATTGCTGCTTAGGAATATCTCGAAGGTAGTTGATAAGCAACGCCATAGGATGAGGCGACACATCACCGCTCTCTTTGTATACGCCATCAGGGGTTTTTAGCTCAGACTTATAAATATCGAAAAACAACCAGCTTAAGCTGGATTTACCAACGGTTTTCCATCCGTCCCAGTCTTGGTTATCTTGTGAGCTTGGTGTCGAGCTTTGAGCATTAGCAGCCATCAAAATCCCGAACATCAAAATACCTACGTACTTTTTCATAACATCCCCCAGCGAGAGCTTAGTAATTTGGTCACAAAATAGCCGAGCAAAAACCATTCCAAGAACAAAATGGAGAGGGTGAGTAAGACGCCAAGCTCCCAGTCTACCGCTCCTAAGCGATAGCCGGCAAAGTAGCTTAATGATCCGGATACCCCTACTAATAGCGATACGAAAATTCTTGGGTATCGGTTCACCAGACTTCTCATTTGCACGGCATACCAACCAAACAGCCCCCAGAGCAACGTAAGCCAGACAGGGAAGGACACAGAAGGAAAAGTGAAAAGCCCTGTTTGCCAGTTAATGTGGTCGACTAAAATACCGAGAGCACTAACGGCAAAAATTAGCCTCAGCTTTTTCACTTCATCAACAAAGCAGAACAACAGAGTCAATACACTGGCTACAACTAACCATGCCTGAGTGTTTTCTCTACCGATGACAGCAAGGAACCAAAGCCCCTGAAACCATAAGCTGCTGGCGATAACAGGTACATTGCTCTTGCTGATCATAATCAGCTCACCTTGTGGAATGTCAGGTGAACGGTGCTTATCGTATTCGCCAGAAAACCACCTTCACAGTAGCTCAGGTAATAACGCCACATACGCACGAACCTTTCGTCGTATCCAAGCTGAATCACTTGAGGATAAGCTTGATTAAAGGCATGATGCCAGTCGGAGAGCGTACGGGCATAATCTTGCCCTATGTCATATAAGTCCCTGACAACAAAACCACTATGACGTGTCGTTTGTTCCAAAAGATGAGTAACGGACGGCAAAAAACCGCCTGGGAAGATGTACTTTTGAATAAAGTCGACTTGTTTGCTGTATTGTTCGAACCTTTGATCCGCAATGGTGATCGCCTGAATGGCTAACAGCCCTCCCGGTTTAAGCAGGGAGTAACATTTCTCAACATAAGAAGGCAGATACTGCTTGCCTACCGCTTCAATCATTTCAATCGACACGACCTTGTCGTATTGACCATCAAGCATACGATAGTCTTCTTTGAGCAGTGTGATCTTATCTTCTAGCCCAGCCTGTATTATCTGATCTCTGGCGTACGCATGCTGCTCTTCTGAGATCGTAGTGGTGGTAACCTGACATCCGTATCGGGATGCCATGTAAATCGCCATCCCTCCCCACCCAGCACCGATTTCGAGAACGTGATCGTCTTTAGTCAGTCGGAGCTGCTGACAAAGACGTTCCATCTTGTTGATTTGTGCCGAAGCTAACGAATCATTCTCTGAATTGTAGATACCTGACGAGTACAACATGTTCTCATCAAGAAACAATGTATATAGATCGTTGCCTAAGTCGTAGTGCGCTTCTATGTTCTGTTTTGACTGAGTAAGTGAATTTCGATTCAGCCAATGTGCAACCCGTAATCCAGCTTTCTGGATCCAACCAACGTTTTTATCCACCGCATCCAGAGTATCCAGATTCTCCGCCATTACACGGGTTACCTGAGTTAAATTCGGGCTATCCCATAAACCGTCCATGTAAGCTTCTGCTCCACCAATGCTTCCTCCTTTTACCACCCGCTCGTAAAAGTCTGCATCCAGAATGTCTATGATTGCTCTTTGTTCAGCAGATGGGTCTCCAAACTCCATTTGCTCACCAAATCTTTCGGTAATCGTGACCTGCCCTTTGGACAAATTACCTAACAACTTTAAAACCAGAGATCGGTAAGCCTGCTGACGAACAGACAGGACACCTTCAGAGGCAAAGGAACGGCTATTTAGCATGAGGTGTTTCCTTATTTTTATTATCAGGGTGAGAGTAATAATTCGCGCCTTTGACCCAGAGCTTGAGTGCGTGCCAGTAAATGCCCACAACCACTTTCACAGCCATGATTGGAGTTTTTACCAGGTATCGAATCAGCGTCCATCGGTTCAAAGGTTTCGCATCCATCGCCATGGAAGCATCA
Source organism: Vibrio nigripulchritudo ATCC 27043 (assembly GCF_000222685.1). Taxonomy (GTDB): domain Bacteria; phylum Pseudomonadota; class Gammaproteobacteria; order Enterobacterales; family Vibrionaceae; genus Vibrio; species Vibrio nigripulchritudo. The sequence continues at coordinate 4,972 of NZ_AFWJ01000278.1, forward strand.
AACACTTTTTCTTCCTGATGGCACTCAAGGTGCACCATCAGCTTGTTAGTCAAGGGTTTTAACGACCAAACGTATTGTTGTTCGATAGGATTAAAAGGAGATACGTGAAATTCTTTATCGTGTTTCCAGTTTTCTCGTTGTTCCCCAGGTTCGGCTTTCACAGCATAGTAATGGCGCTCATTCCAGGGGGTATTGCTGACTTCTGCCAGAAGATAGCGCCATTCATCTTGTTCATCGTACAGATAGTAAAAATTGACCGGACTAAAATAGATGCCGAAATACCTCAGATGGCAGACAGCTTTCACCTTTCCTTTTAGCTTTACACCCGTCAGGTCTCGAACTTTTTGCTGAACTGCTTCTTTCAAATCACCAGAACCCACGTAATCTTCTCGGCGAAAACGAGCCCAGTGCCAACGTTTGTCACCAAATCCAATCAGTTTTTCTTTCAGATGTTCTAATTCATCCAGATCCAAACAAGGCATAAACAGCGGATATCTCAGGCTGTGCTTCACAGGGGAAAACCGCCTGTGCGTCACTTCGCCTTCTAGCATGCAGCTTGAGAAAGTCATGCGACCCCCTTCTTGAGTGCCGCTGCTTGCATTCTGATGCCTTCAACCACTTCTATCGCACTTCGAACACCGTCTTCATGAAACCCGTTGTACCAGTATGCTCCGCAGTACCATGTCGAGTTCAAACCATCGATTGAGGTCTTCTGCTTTTGTGCTTCGTGTGATTCTTTAGTGAACACAGGATGGTGGTAAGTGAATTGTCGGATAACCTTTGACGCATCAATCTTGTCACTCGAATTCAAGGAAACACAGAAGGTTTCATCGCTTTCTATATGCTGGAGAATGTTCATGTTGTAGGTCAAAGAAGGTAAAGATTGCTCCTCGCCATCTTCCCCAGAGAGAAGATAATTCCAAGATGCCCAAGCCGCGCGTTTTTCAGGAAGCAGTCGGGTATCGGTGTGAAGAACAACTTCATTAGCTTGGTATTGCATATCTGACAGCAAAGACTGCTCTTTCTCAGACGGATCACTCAGCAACCTGAGAGCCTGATCGCTATGACAGGCAAAGACGACAGCATCAAAATGCTCCATTCCGTGTCGTGACTTTATCAGTACTCCACCATGCCTTCTTTCTACGCTTTCCACCGGGCTGTTAAGACGGATATTGTCTTTAAAGCCTTTGGTAAGTGGATCAATATAGGCTTTAGAACCTCCATTGATCACATACCATTGAGGTCGGTCAGTAATATCAAGCAGACCGTGATTCAAAAAGAAATTGAGGAAAAACTGCAGAGGAAACGCTCGCATATCAGCCAGTGTAGAAGACCATATCGCCGCTCCCATTGGCAGAATATAGTTATCGGTGAAGTAGTGACTGAAACGGTTCTGCTGAAGAAAGTCTCCAAGGGTCTGCTCTACCCAATCATTTTCATCTACTGCCTTTTTTGCGAGTTTGTTGAAGCGAAGAATTTCGTAAATGAAATGATAGAACTTGGGATTGAGAAAATTACGTTTTTGAGCAAATAGCGTAGAAAGCGTGTGACCGTTATATTCCAACCCGTTGCTTTGATTGCTCACGCTAAAGCTCATCTGAGTTGGAGTACCTGTCACCCCTATCTCATTCATCATTGATATAAAGTTAGGGTATGTGCGATCGTTGTAAACGATAAAGCCAGTATCTACAGCATAAGTTCTGCCTTTTCGCTCTACATCAATTGTGGCGGTATGCCCGCCAATGTAATCGTTGGCTTCAAAAATCGTAACATCGTACTCTTGATGTAAATAGTATCCACACGTTAGCCCTGATATGCCCGACCCAATAATAGCAATCTTCATTTGTCCTCCATCCCTATCCCGTTGTCACCCACTTCGAGACAATTCTTCGTTGCCACGAGTAAGGTAAAAGCCCAATCGTTCTTAGAATCCAGGTGAACGCTTTGGGAAAATAAATACTTTCTCGTCTCTCATGAACACCAAGACGAATCTTTTCAGATGCTTCTTCCACACTGACCATCAAAGGCATCGGGAAGTCGTTTTTATCAGTAAGCGGTGTCTCGACAAACCCTGGATAAACCATGGAAACATCGACACCTTCTTTCTTCTTCGGTAAAGCCAGACTTCTGGCCAGGTAACTGAGCGCGGCTTTGGATGCGCCGTAAGCTTCTGCTCTAGGAAGCGCAATTTCACTGGCAATAGAACCTATTATGACCAGATGATCACCTTTCATAACCTGTGTCTGGCTGGCTTCTAAGCAGTTAACAACTCCAAGGAAGTTGACGTTTACAATACGCTGAAAGACTTGAGTGCTAACCTCGCCGTTATCGATGTACTCACAATCACCAGCATTAAATATCCAGAGCTCTGGGCGTGGTGATAGTTCATTGAAGGCTTTCGCGGTCTGTTCACTGTCGGTGACGTCAAACTGCAACGTTTTAATATTGCTTGAGTGTTGTTCCAGTTCCTGCAATCGGTCGTGGTTTCGACCACATGCCCATACCTGATGCCCGGACTGTGCATAATCTTTGGCAAGCTGAAGCCCGATGCCTGAAGTCGCTCCGGTAATCAATACTACCTGCTTGCTCATTGCCCTAACCCCGACTTAATTTTCTTAATAAGTAAGCCGAGCACCGGAATTTGCTCGTAAAGCATTGACCCCAAGTCAAAGTAATCTCTATGGTGCTTGACTTTATTGTCTTCAAAGGAGATCTGGCTAACGCCATCCACTTTTACTTCTCTAGCTCGGTTTAGCTTGGGGTGCTTCAGTGACATGGTCCAAACGATAAACCCTGTGTCGCCGAACTGGTGGCTCTCGTGAATGTGAAAATTACACTGTTGAACATTCTGGTACAGGCTTTCGAAGTAGGCATAAAGAACGCCATTTCCTTCTAAACGATGAGCAGGGTCTTCAAATACCACGTTTGGGTGATAAAGTTCTTTCACCGTGCCTAAATTGTGCTTCCCAAGTGAACGGTAAAAATCTGCTACATGCTCAATATCCATCTTTACCCCGCTACTGACTTCCCATTAGTTATACAATTATTTTTTTTGTACACATATTTAATATAGCTGTAAAAGTTGTACAAATATATTTTTGTATAACTTTTGCTGTCAGTTTTGTTTACGAGGGGAAAATCAAAACGGATCACAAACAAAAAAGGCCCGATAAAAATCGGACCTTTTCTTTTACTATTCAGTATGTTTTAGCTGTTTCGAAGCGCAGCAATACGATTATCTAGAGGTGGGTGACTAGACATAAGTGCCGAAAGTGCACTCTTACCGTTGATACCAAATGCCATCATCGAACCTTCCAGTTTCGGCTCGTGGCTGACTTTCAATCGCTCCAACGCTGCAATCATTTTATGCTTACCAACCAGATCCGCAGCTCCGGCATCAGCATAAAACTCACGGCGACGGCTGTACCACATAGTAATGAAGCTAGCTAGGAAACCAAATACAAGCTCCAGCACAATAGATACCGCGAAATACGTCATCATGTTAGTGCCGCCCTCTTCATCGTCATTAGATGAGACAATATTAGCGATAAAGCGAGACAAGAAGATAACGAAGGTATTCACAACACCTTGCATCAAAGTCATGGTAACCATATCGCCGTTAGCAATGTGGCTAATTTCGTGAGCGACTACCGCTTCAGCTTCATCTCGGGTCATATTGTGCAGAAGACCTGTCGAAACTGCGACCAAAGAATCATTGCGCTTTGCACCTGTTGCAAAGGCATTGATATCAGGTGAATCATAGATAGCAACTTGTGGCACACCGATACCTGCCTGCTGAGACTGACGCTGAACGGTTTCAAGCAACCAGTGTTCTGTCTCATTACGTGGGCTTTCGATGACCTGACCGCCCACAGAGCGCAATGCCATCTTCTTAGACATCAGCAGTGAGATAAACGCGCCACCAAAACCAAATACCGCTGCCATGACAAGTAAACCAGACAGGCTACCTGGTGACATTCCAGTTACAGCATAAACAATGTTTAATACGATACTTAGCACCAATATAACGGCTAAATTGGTTGCCAAGAATAACATCACACGCTTCATTAATTTTTCTCCAAATAGGAAGCTTACTTTATCTAACTCTTCGGCTAGTCATACTTTAGGATCTGTTGACCCTAGAATGAAGAGCTTTCTTATACCTTATAAGCGCTCGACAAAACACCTAAGAATGTAACATATACATATAGTCTTAAATTTTAAAAACAAGGTTAAGAGCAAAATTGCAACATTTGATGTCTGAGATGCTCAAATTGTGAATATTCATTCAATCTTAAGAACTTCAGGAAGTTATCGCACAAACAAGCGGTCTTATACTCGGGTATTAGACCATAGTCTTATTGCCGTCGAATGACACTAGATCTAGAGTTGGGACGTCGGAAAGCGATTCCCAAATAGAATATCCACGGAGAATGGAAACATGAATGACAACGGAAATTTTCAGATGGCTATTGATATGCTTTGCTGCCACTTGGGTTTAACCGAAGATGAGGCGCGTGAGCAGCTAGGGTTGAAATCAGACGTTCAACGCCAGCAGCAGATCACTGACACTCAGCAAGCATTGATGGGTCTAACTGCAGAAAAATAAGAAATTCAAAAACAAAAAACGGCTGCTTCTGAGCAGCCGTTTTTTGTTGTTCCAAAGCAGCGGTCAATTAAGCAAATATGGCTTCTTCAACCAAAGCCGACACATCAATATACTTACCAATGTTTTTGCTCTTGGCACTTGGTACGTATGGGATCTCTCCCAGCTTAGGTGCAGGAATTTTGTCTTCAAGCATCTTGATGATTTCAGCATAATGCTCAGTGCCCGGATTAATTCGGTTACCCACCCAGCCTACAAGCTCCAAACCATCATTTTTGATAACTTCAGCCGTCAACATAGCGTGGCTCAGGCAACCAAGCTTAATCCCAACCACCAGCACTACAGGCAGTTTTTCTTTCTTAACCCAAGTCGACAGGCAGTCAGAATCTGAAACTGGAACTCTCCAGCCTCCCGCTCCTTCAACAAGAACCACGTCTGCCTTCTGTTTGTGCTGAGAAAGCTTCTCGCTTAGCACGTCATAATCAATTTCCATACCGTCGCGCTTAGCCGCAATGTGTGGAGAGGCAGGGAGCATCATTGGGAATGGATTTACGTCATCGTAGCTTACATCAAGACTGCAAGCTTCTTGCAGGTGAAGAGCGTCTGAATTTCTCTTCCCTTGTTCTGTCAGCTCGCACCCCGAGGCAATCGGTTTGTAGCCAATGGTTGAAAATCCTTTGTCATTAAGGGCTTGGAGAATTGCTTTTGAAGCAACCGTTTTTCCCACTTCGGTGTCCGTACCGGCAATAAAAAATGCATTTAGCATGCTGATATCTCTCCTAAACAAACTTGGTAAGTTGCAGGTAATAGATCTTGATGGGCATACAAGCGTCGGTAGGCTTTATCTACGTCTTTCAGCTTGGACTTTGTAACCAGACCAACTGAGCGACCTTCGACATAGTTAGCACCGATGCCCTTTAAGTCTCGCATCAACTCCAGAGCAGAGTTGTATCTCAAAGTGATGGGAAACGAGTCTATGTGATGAGTACTACATCCTGCTTGCGCTAACGCAAGTTTTACCTGTTTACTGGATAAAAATGCATTCACATGTTGATATGCATCAACTTTGCTCCATGCGTTCTTTAGCTCTATCAATGAGCCATCCAGAAGAGTAGAAAACCATGCTTTCCCACCCGGCTTTACTACTCGTTGAATCTCCCTTAGCGGCACGGATAAATCATCACACCACTGCAACGCCAAGCTGGAGAAAACAAAATCAAAGCTGTTGTCAGAAAATGGTAGAGAGTCTGCATCGACATTTTCGCAGTGCACGTTCAGTCCCTCACATCGATATTCTGTCGCGGACAACATTGCTTCCGATAGATCTGCCGCCACCACCTTAGCGCCTCTGGTAGCCAGAATTTCAGAGAAGTAACCAGTACCGCAGCCTAAATCCAGTATGATTTTTCCTGTCAGATCCTCAGGCATTTTATCAAGAAGAAGATGACCAACCTGGCGCTGGAACGCGGCATGCTGATCATACGTTGCTGCAGCACGCCCAAAAGATTCGGAAATGGCTCGTTTATCGGATGTGTGATGAGAGATTAAAACCGCTTGTTCTAACATACGCGACTCGCTACTACTTGTTTAATCTTGTTTGCCATCTTTGCTACGTCTGCTATCGAGTGATTCGCTGTCAATGTAATGCGCAGCCTCGCCTGACCTTTAGGCACTGTGGGAGGACGAATAGCCGTCACCCAAATCCCCTGTTCTCTGAGGTTATGAGCTACATCTACCGCTACCTCTGCTTCCCCACAGAGAAAAGGTTTAATCGGAGTATCTGTGTGGACGAATCCGGGTAAATCGGCAAGCGCTTCATCATAAGCATCTGACAACTCGGCTAGTTTTTCCCTTCTCCATTGCTGTGTACGCATCAAGGAAACAGAATGAGTCAGAGCATGCGCCTGGGAAGGCGGCATTGCGGTCGAATAAACATGATGACGAGCGAATTGCGTAAAGTAATCACCCAAATTGGCGTTACACATCACTGCCGCACCAGATAAGCCTGGGGCTTTACCAAATGTCACCACCAGAATGTCTGGTTTAATACCAGCATATTCACAACTACCCCGACCTTCTTCACCCAGTACGCCAATTCCATGGGCATCGTCCACCATCAAAGCGGCATTATTCAATTCGGCTTTTTCTGCCAGACAGGACAATGGAGACAGGTCTCCATCCATGCTGAAAACGCCTTCAGTCACTACCAACGTAGATTTCGAAGGGTCAACAAGCGAATTCAGGTGGTCGATATCATTATGTCTGAAGCGCTTCATGGACGCTGGAGAAAACATCCCCGCTTCCATTAGCGACGCATGGTTTAGCTTATCTTGGATAAGAAGATCATCTTTTTCCAAAAGGGAAAAAAGCACAGCCTGATTCGCACTAAAACCTGAACTGAACAAGATGGCTCGGTCAAAACCCAGCCATTCACACAAAGTCTCTTCTAGCTTGCAGTGAGCATCGGAAAAGCCAGTAATAAGCGGAGAAGCCGCACTTCCGGCACCATATAAACTCAGCCCCTGCTGCCATGCAGACACTAAGTCTGGCTCTGTTGCCAAACCAAGATAATCGTTGCTGGAAAAATTTAGGTATTGCTTACCATCTCGTTGAAAATCCGAGCTATTTGCCCCGCTCAAAGCCGTGAGTCGGCGAGACAGCCCTTTCTCCTCACGCTCTTTTAGCCGGGACTGGATTCGGTCTTTAAACGCTTGCATCGTAGAACAAATCGTCTTTTGCTGGGCGTGCTGCTACACGTTCCACTACCCTATCAAGCAATTCATTCTCTTCAATTTCGTCTGGCTTCTGACTAACAGCCTGGCTGTTGATTCCAAGTTTTTTGAACAGAAGCATATCTTTGTCTTCAGAAGGGTTTGGTGTGGTCAGTAGCTTACAGCCATAGAAGATAGAGTTAGCACCAGCCATAAAGCATAACGTCTGCATCTGCTCATTCATGTTTTCACGTCCTGCAGACAAGCGAACTGCCGACATCGGCATCATGATGCGTGCGATGGCGATCAGACGGATAAAATCAAACGGTTCAACGTCATCCACACTTTCAAGTGGCGTACCTTTCACTTTAACCAACATGTTGATAGGAACACTCTCAGGGTGAACCGGTAAGTTCGCCAGTTCAACCAAAAGACCAGCACGGTCATTTACACTTTCACCCATGCCGATAATACCGCCAGAACAGATCTTCATACCTGCATCACGAACGTGCGAAAGCGTATCCAGACGATCTTGATAAGTACGAGTGGTGATAATGCTGCCGTAGAATTCAGGTGAAGTATCCAGGTTGTGGTTGTAGTAGTCCAGACCAGCATCTGCCAGTTCACTGGCCTGATCCGGCGTTAACATACCCAAAGTCATACAGGTTTCTAAACCCATACCCTTTACCCCTTTGATCATCTGGGTTAGGTGTGGCATGTCTCTTTCTTTTGGGTTTTTCCAGGCAGCTCCCATACAAAAACGAGTTGAACCAGCATTCTTGGCTTTCTGAGCCGCATCGAGAACTCGTTCCACTTCCATCAAACGCTCTTTTTCGACGTCAGTTGTGTAACGGGCACTCTGAGGGCAGTACTTACAGTCCTCGGGACACGCACCGGTTTTGATTGAAAGCAGGGTACTTACCTGAACATGGTTGTGCTGCTGATGTTGTCTGTGAATCAATTGTGCTTCAAACAACAGATCCATAAACGGCTTATCCATAAGGGCTCTGACTTCAGCATGAGTCCAGTTATGACGTACTTCCACGTGCGTATCCTTAATTTTGATTATTGTTAATTGCTACTTGGCTAGTGTACTGACAACCGATAGACTGTCAACATTGCAAACCCAACCAAGGTTTACAATTGTTCATTTTTTAAACAATTAAAATTAAAGAGAGCACCATGGATTTAGCCTTCGACCGAGAGCACATCTGGCATCCCTACACTTCTACCCTCACACCTCTGACCTGCTATCCAGCCGTATCAGCCAATGGAGTTAAGATCCACTTGGAAGATGGTAAAGAGCTTATTGATGGGATGTCGTCTTGGTGGTCGGCTATTCATGGGTATAACCACCCAGTTCTGAATCAAGCAGCAAAAACTCAAATCGATAAAATGTCGCACGTGATGTTTGGTGGGCTTACTCATGAACCCGCCATTGAGCTCTGCAAAAAGCTATTAAACATCGCACCAAGTAGAATGGAACACGTATTCCTCGCCGATTCTGGGTCAGTCGCTGTCGAAGTCAGTTTGAAGATGGCATTGCAATACTGGCATGCCAAAGGAGAAAAGCGTCCGAAGTTTTTAACTTTGAAAAATGGATACCATGGCGACACGTTTGCGGCGATGTCAGTCACCGATCCTGATAACTCCATGCACAGCCTGTATAAAGGCTTTCTGCCAGAACACATTTTTGCTGAAAATCCAAAATCTGGGTATTTCGATGAATGGAAGCCAGATGACATCACTGATTTTGAGCTGAAACTCAAAACTCATCAAAGCGATATTGCTGCGGTCATTTTAGAACCCATTGTTCAGGGTGCTGGAGGCATGCATATATATCATCCCCAGTTTTTGAAAGAGGTTCGTCACTTGTGCGATGAGTACAAGGTTCTTCTGATTCTCGACGAAATTGCCACTGGGTTTGGTCGTACGGGTAAAATGTTTGCATCTGAACACGCTGAGATTGAACCAGACATTCTATGCGTAGGAAAAGCCATTACCGGGGGATACATGACCCTCTCTGCCACTATGGCATCAAAAGAAGTCGCGAATACGGTTTGCGGAGGCGAAGCAGGCTGTTTTATGCATGGTCCCACGTTTATGGGTAACCCTTTAGCATGTGCCGTTGCCAGCGCAAGTTTAGCGCTGCTTGAAACCAATGACTGGAAACAACAAACACAGAATATAGAAAATTGGTTCTCAGAAAAGCTTCCAAAACTAGCATCTAATAAACGCGTTAACAACGTGCGCTGGCTCGGAGCAATTGGCGTTGTAGAAACCCATCAGAACGTCAATATGGAAGTGATTCAGGAGCATTTTGTTCAGCAGGGTGTCTGGATTCGCCCGTTTATGAATAGAATTTATATGATGCCTCCGTACATTAGTGAAGAGCAGCATGTCGATATACTGATTTCTGCTATATCAAGCGCTTTAGAAAAAGACGTTTGCTTCCAGTAAGGAAGGGCATTCAAAACGCAAAAAGCTGGCATAAGCCAGTCTTTTTTTTACGTTTTAACTCAGTTAATTAACCGATGTGCGTTGCACCATTCATGTACTTCTGAAGTGCGGTTGGAATGGCGATACGACCATCCGCTTCCTGGTTGTTTTCCAATATAGCAACCATGGTACGACCTACTGCCAGACCGGAGCCATTCAATGTATGTACAAGCTCTGGTTTCTTTTCACCTTTACGGCGGAAACGAGCTTGCATACGGCGTGCCTGGAAGTCCCACATGTTTGAACAAGATGAAATTTCGCGGTATGTCTCCTGAGCCGGAACCCAGACTTCCAAATCGTAAGTTTTACGAGCACCGAAGCCCATATCACCAGTACAAAGTACGACTTTACGGTAAGGAAGCTCCAGAAGCTGAAGTACCTTTTCAGCATGACCAGTCAATTCTTCAAGTGCATCCATTGAATCTTCTGGTTTAGTGATTTGAACCAGCTCTACTTTGTCGAACTGGTGCATGCGGATAAGACCACGTGTATCACGACCATAAGACCCCGCTTCAGAACGGAAACAAGGTGTGTGTGCTGTCATCTTAAGCGGTAAATCAGCTTCTTCAGAGATGGTGTCGCGAACCATATTCGTTACTGGCACTTCTGCGGTTGGAATCAGCGATAGTTTACGAGGTTCTTCATCGCTGACTTTTTCAGTCAGTGGCTCAGTGTGGAACAGATCTTCACCAAATTTTGGAAGCTGACCTGTACCATAGAGACTATCTGCATTCACAAGGTACGGCACGTACATTTCAGTGTAACCGTGCTCATCGGTGTGAAGATCCAGCATGAACTGTGCAATTGCACGATGCAGACGAGCAAATTGACCTTTCATTACGATGAAACGTGCACCCGTAATTTTGGTCGCGCTTGCGAAGTCCAACCCACCGCTAAGCTCACCAAGGTCGACATGATCTTTCACTTCAAAGTCGTACGATTTCGGTTCGCCCCAGCGAGAAATCTCAACATTTTCGCTTTCGTCTTTACCGTCTGGCACAGAGTCATCTGGCAAGTTTGGTACAGACAGGGTTACGTCTTCTAACTGAGACTGAATTTCAGCCAGCTGCACTTTCTTTGCATCCAGCTCACTGCCAAGGTTGCCGATTTGTTTTTTAATCTCTTCCGCGCCTTCTTTGTCGCCAGCAGCCATTTTCTGACCAATTTGCTTGGAGATGGAGTTGCGTGAGGATTGTAAATTTTCAACTTCTACTTGAATGGACTTACGTTGTTCTTCAAGTTGACGAATTGTCTCTACGTCTAGCTTAAAGCCGCGACGTGCTAATTTTGCAGCTGTTTCATCCAGCTCAGTTCGAAGTAATTTAGAATCCAGCATTGCTAATCCTATGCCTTTTGGTTTGTTTTGAAGACGTAGCAGGCTCCCCTGCTACTAAGAAATTTAACTCGGTAAAGATATCCAAAAAGCGCTACTTTTCATAGCGCTTTTGTGGGCTTTTTGTGTCCAAAGAGGCGAGATAATCTAACTTTTCGCCGATTTTGGTTTCTAAGCCCCGATTTGTAGGGAAATAGTAGCGGGTTTCTGCCATTTCAGGAGGAAAGTAAACTTCCCCAGCAGCGTAGGCTCCGGGTTCATTATGTGCGTATCGGTACTCTTCACCGTAACCCAAATCTTTCATCAAACTGGTCGGTGCATTCCTAAGATGAGGCGGTACCTCGTATTCGGGGTGATTCTGAGCGTCTCTCAGTGCTTGTTTCCAAGCGTTATATACAGCATTACTTTTTGGAGCACATGCTAAGTAAACTATCGCCTGCGCAATGGCGCGTTCCCCTTCCGCTGGTCCAACACGAGCAAAACAATCCCAAGCTGACAGGGCAACTTGCATTGCACGAGGGTCTGCATTGCCAATATCTTCGGAGGCGATAGCAAGTAATCGGCGAGCAATATAAAGCGGATCACATCCGGCAGAAATCATTCTGGCAGACCAGTACAGTGCCGCGTCCGGATCTGAACCTCGAATTGATTTATGCACAGCAGAAATAAGGTCGTACCAAACGTCCCCTTTATTATCGAAGCGCGCGACTTTCTCACCAGCGACTTCGGCTAATAGCGTTAAAGGAATGTACTTTGCGCCCTCTTCTTCGGTCGCCATATCGAATAACAACTCAAGGTAATTGAGTGACATTCTGGCGTCGCCATTAACGAGTTCAGCTAAACGATCCAAAACTCCTTCTTCAAAGTTGGCTTTTCGTTACCTAATCCGCGCTCTTTGTCATTCAAAGCCTGATTGAGTACCTGAAGAATGTCTTCGTTATTCAAAGAAGAGAGTTTGTATACCCTGGCTCGGGAAAGTAGAGCGTTATTTAGCTCGAAAGAGGGGTTTTCTGTGGTAGCACCAATGAAAGTGACCGTGCCATCTTCGATGTGTGGAAGAAAGGCATCTTGCTGGCTTTTGTTGAAACGATGCACCTCGTCTACAAACAAAATAGTTTTACGACCTGTCGACTTATTGTCTCTGGCCTTTTCAATGGCTACTCGAATGTCTTTCACGCCAGACGTTACTGCCGATACTCGCTCAACCTCGGCATTGGCATAGTTCGCAGCAACCTCTGCCAGCGTTGTCTTGCCCGTGCCCGGCGGTCCCCATAGAATCATGGAATGCAGATGCCCCGCTTCTAGGGCACGTCGCAGAGGTTTACCTTCACCAAGGACATGTTGCTGACCAATGTATTGTTCAACAGTCTCTGGACGCATTCTCGCGGCTAGAGGTCGAAAATCATCGCCACCAGCAAAATCCAGCGTGTAATTACTCATGGTTAAGGTTACTCATTACTTAACCCATCGCGTTCATCGTACACCTCAACTCCTTCTGGCGGAGTAAAGGTGAAGGTATCCTCAGATGGCGCTGATAAGTTCATTGAAGTAAATGTAAACTCACTTGTCTGACCGTCCTGCTCAATAACGGAAAAGCTTTCTATCTTCCCCTTACCCGTCACTTCGATAACAAACAGACCTTGCGTTGTATTTTTATCTACTGGCTTAAGCACAAAGCGGTTGTCTTTCTGCTCCACTTCGTAATTATCCCAGTCGCTTTTTCGGTCACGAGTTAAAAGTACGAATGGAGTCTGCCCGGTCGCTTGCTCCTGGCTGTAAATACTAACCTGCTCCATGAACGGTTCGTAAAACCATACGCTACTACCATCAGAGACTAACTCGCTTTCATCTGGAAAATCAGTGGACCAGCGAAACATGTTCGGACGAGCGATTTCTGCTGTTCCTTTGGCTTCTTGGATAACCTCACCATCGGGCGCTGTAACAGTTTGAGAGAAGTCAGCGCTAAAGCCTTCGTTCTTGCTCAGCCTTTCGCTCAATTCTGATTTGGGAGACGCAAATACCGCAGTCGAGATGCCTAAGGCACAGATTATTAACCATCTACTCATTTTAATTCTCTATTACTACTCGGTTTTCTCTTGATACCGATTGGACAACGAATACTTTCCTCTGTTTCATTACCTTAACTAATCTTTGATTGGCGGTGGAGCCAGTACCTCTCGGTTACCATTGTGACCAGGAGCACTCACAATTCCCTGAGCTTCTAACTGCTCGACAATACGAGCGGCGCGGTTATAACCAATCTTGAATCGGCGCTGCACACCAGACACAGAACCACGGCGGCTTTCCACTACGTGCTCTACCACTTGATCAAACAGTGGATCTACGTCTTCATCCGCTTCCATTGATTCTCCCGGAAGCAGAGTATCTGCGGTCTGCTCACCGTTGGTAATTTCGTCAATGTAGGTTGGCTTACCACGCGCTTTCCAGTCGTTTACGACGGAGTGAACATCATCGTCTGAAGCAAATGCCCCATGAACACGTACTGTGTGGCTTGAACCTGGAGGTAGGTAAAGCATATCACCCATACCCAGCAAGGATTCCGCACCGCCCTGATCCAGAATAGTTCGGGAGTCCGTTTTGGTTGATACAGTAAAGGCGACACGGGTTGGTATATTCGCTTTAATCAGACCGGTAATTACGTCGACCGACGGACGCTGCGTGGCGAGAATTAAGTGAATACCTGCTGCACGAGCTTTTTGGGCCAAGCGGGCGATCAGCTCTTCCACTTTCTTACCCACTACCATCATCAGATCGGCAAATTCGTCAACGATAACAACAATGTAAGGCAGTTTTTCAAGTAAAGGTGGCATCTCATCCATGCTGTCGCCAGGTTGCCACAACGGGTCGTGGATTGGATGCCCCGCATCGGCTGCCATTTTCAGCTTTTCGTTGAAACCTTTGATGTTACGTACACCAAGTGCCGACATAAGCTTGTATCGACGTTCCATCTCACCCACACACCAGCGAAGTGCATTCGATGCGTCTTTCATATCGGTTACGACTTCAGAAAGCAGGTGTGGGATACCTTCGTAAACCGAAAGCTCCAGCATTTTCGGGTCAATCATGATAAAGCGAACATCTTCAGGTTTCGCTTTGTAAAGCATACTGAGGATCATGACGTTCACACCGACCGACTTACCAGAACCTGTAGTACCTGCCACCAGTACGTGAGGCATTTTTGCTAGATCGGCGACTACCGCCTCACCCGCAATATCCTGACCTAACACAACGGTTGTTGGCGATGTTGCACTCTCAAACTGAGGGCTATTTATCACATCCGATAAGAAAACGGTTTGACGGCTCATGTTCGGTAGTTCAAGCCCGACGTACGGCTTACCTGGAATCACTTCAACTACTCGAACTGCCATGGCAGAAAGTGAACGCGCCAGGTCCATAGATAAACCTGAGATTCGGCTAACTTTAACACCTGGAGCCAAGTCCAGCTCAAAGCGGGTAATGACGGGACCAGGGAAAATATCGACAACTTTCGCTGTTATCTTATAGTCTGCCAGCTTCGCTTCTACCAGACGTGCAATATCTTCTAGCGCAGCTCGATCGATATGGTTTTCACGTTTCTCAGGGTGATAAAGCAACTCAAGTGTTGGCATAGGTGACGTAGGAACAGGCAGCGTTTGATCCTTTTGAATCAAGAAAGGATTCTGGCTGGCTGCCATATTTTTCTGAGCATCAGCCACCAAAGACTGAAATGCAGCCACGTCTTCATCTTTCTCTTCAGCAGGCTGTTCTGACTGCTGTTCTTCGACAGGCTCCGACGCCGCCTCTTCTGATTGAGAAACTTCAATAGGCTCAGGTTCAATCTCACTCTCTACTGGTTGTGACTCAAACTCAGAAATAGTTGGGTGAGTCTCTTCCACATCCACCGCATCAAAGTTAATAGTTTCATGAGCGATTTCTCGAGATAATTCTTCTACCTCTTCTTCTGGATTAGCATCAGAAGGCAAACTCTCCCATGGCAGGTCACCAGAGCTGTGCTCAGAAACCTGTTCACTAGCTGCTACTTTTCCGGCATTTTCCGCGTAGTCGTTCGCCTGTTCAGCTTGCTGCGTCAATTCTTCTATTGTCGCATCAGGTGAAAGTTGTCTTTCTTCAGCATCCCAGTCAGATTGAACCGACGGTTGAGAGTCAGGGGTATCTGTGTCATGTACCAAAGGTTCTGGCTCAGGTTGTTGAGCCGAATGAGGAATATGAATATTGAATCTGGACTCGGGTTCTTCTTTTGATTCATCAAGAGCCGAGAAATGAGGTTCTGACTCTTCCGCTTCACCTTTTAGATCTGAAACTGGTTCGTGAAGTTCTGGTTTGATGTGCTCTTCTTTTGAGCCACGTAAAAGATTAATAAACCATGCAACGGCAGCTATAGCGGACTGACCTAACCACTCAACAATAGAAAGCCAGGAAATTCCTGTCAGTAAGGTAAATCCTGCTCCCCATAGGAAAAGCAATACCAATGTGGTACCAAGCAGGTTAAACATCGGCAGAGCAAGATTTGTGATCACATCACCAATCACTCCTCCTGACGAGAAATACCAAATATCATCAAAATTAATGTCTGCAAGACCACAGCTAGTGATCGTAACAATCACTAGACCAAGCAGGCGAGTTCCCCACAGCACGAAATCGATCGGCTCTTCTTCCGTGCGTTTACGGAAAAAGACCCAGGTCATAACGGAAATAGCGATAGGGAGAGGATAGGCAATAGAGCCAAAAACAAAGAAAAGACTGTCTGCAACCCAGGCACCAAATTGACCGCCAAGATTTTTAACATCCCCATCCCATGCCGTCTGCGACCAGGAAGGGTCTGCTGGGTCAAAAGAAAGCAGAGCAATAGAGATAAGAATTGCTGTTAAGCAACCGAGAATGAAGCAGCAATCACGTAGCCTTTGGATCCCATTTAAGCGAGGCGAAGATGCCTCTTCTTGGGATTTGATGATGGTTTCAACCTTTTCTTTGTTCTCTCTGAACATATACCAACTTTATATTTATCATTTTCCAAAACGCACCGAGCGGCAATAGCCGCTCGGTTTGTCTGATGATTTAACCACATCAAGCAGTAAAACCCAATCGTTGTTCTGTATACAAACCTGAGAAAAAGGCTAGCGACTGAACAAAATAAGGGCAATGAAACAAACGAATCTTCCGAAGCTGAATCCAGATCTCAAAGGATTTCAGAATACATACTCATCTGTATTCGTTTGTGATTGCTTTATCGGGTTTTAATAACCAGCTGGTTGGTTTGTTTGACTTCTTCCATCACAACGTATGTGCGGGTATCGTTCACACCTGGTAGACGCAGAAGTGTGTCACCCAGCAGCTTACGGTATGCACTCATATCAGATACACGTGTTTTAAGAAGATAGTCGAAGTCGCCAGATACCAAGTGACATTCTTGAATGTCATCCAGTTTCTGCACGGCATGGTTAAACTGTTCGAATACGTCTGGCGCGCCTCGATTCAATGTAATCTCAACAAACACCAATAGCGACGCATCCAGGTACTGAGGATTCAGCAACGCTGTGTATCCCGTAATGTACCCTTGTCTCTCTAAACGACGCACACGTTCTAGACATGGCGTAGGAGACAACCCCACTCTCTTAGATAACTCTACATTCGAAATACGACCATCTTTCTGAAGCTCGTTAAGAATGTTTCTATCAATACGATCAAGTTCCTTGGACGGCTTCTTATAGTTATCCACCATTTTTTATCCCACCTTATTACTTCCTTGCAAAAAAATATACTACAACTTTTTAATATTCAGTATCAAATTTTTCAAACACAACTCTATACTAGATATTAATTCGACAGAATTACCCTACACATAGATAATACAACCAGAAATATTGAGGAGTCAGGATGATTATTGGCGTACCGAAGGAAATCAAAAACCACGAATACCGAGTGGGGATGATTCCATCCAGTGTGAGAGAACTTGTCTCTCACGGTCACCAAGTCATTGTCGAAACGAACGCCGGTAGTGGCATCGGCTTTTCCGATCAAGACTATATTGCCGTAGGTGCATCCATTCTTCCTACTGCTGCTGACGTTTTCGCGAAAGCAGACATGATTGTTAAGGTTAAAGAACCTCAAGCTGTCGAGCGCGCTATGCTGCGCGAAGGGCAAATATTGTTCACATATTTACACCTAGCACCAGATTTTCCACAAACTGAAGAGCTTATCAAGAGTAAAGCTGTCTGCATAGCATATGAGACTGTAACAGATAATATGGGTCGTCTGCCACTATTAGCACCAATGTCTGAGGTTGCGGGTCGCATGTCTATCCAAGCTGGCGCACAAACTTTGGAGAAATCTCATGGTGGTCGCGGCCTTCTTCTGGGCGGTGTTCCGGGTGTTGAACCTGCAAAAGTTGTCGTTGTCGGCGGCGGTGTTGTTGGTTCAAATGCAGCTCGTATGGCGGTTGGTTTACGTGCAGACGTTACTATCCTAGACCGTAATATCGACACACTAAGAGCCCTTGATGAAGAGTTCCAGGGTCGTGCAAAAGTGGTTTACTCTACTGAAGACGCGCTTGAAAAACATGTACTTGAAGCTGACCTAGTGATTGGTGCGGTACTAATCCCAGGTGCGGCTGCGCCTAAGCTAATTACAAAAGAACACATCAAGCGCATGAAGCCAGGCGCTGCTGTTGTAGACGTAGCTATCGACCAGGGCGGTTGCTTTGAGACATCAAAAGCAACAACACACGCAGAGCCAACATACATCGTAGATGACGTGGTTCACTACTGTGTTGCTAACATGCCGGGTGCGGTTGCTCGTACTTCAACGTTTGCACTTAACAATGCAACATTGCCTTACATTATCAAGCTGGCAAACAATGGTTACGAGAAAGCACTTCTTGCTGATGAAGGTCTGCTTGAAGGTCTAAACGTAATCCACGGTAAAGTAACCTGTAAAGAAGTTGCAGAAAGCTTTGACCTTGAATACGTTGACGCGAAACAAGCTATCACGATGTTCAACTAAATTCGGTTTTGGTTTTGAAAGACCTGCTCTATGCAGGTCTTTTTTTCGCCTGAATTAAAATATTCCTTGGAGTATCATTCCGTTCGCAAAATTCGCAAAGCGTCACTTCGTAACCTTTTTCTTGAAGATAAAGGGCTCTATCCAATATCAACCAGAGCTCTAATGGTCTTTGAAAAATCTGCTGAACCAGGCTCAAACGCTCCATGATCCAAAAACGCTGTTCGCCAATTTCTTGCCAGTATTCGAAATCCATATCACCGAGATTCAGCTCTTTTTTCTCTGCTGCCCAATGACAAAAATGCTGAAAACCTTCCGAAAGCATGGACTTTTTAATACTTGGTATTGGCGTATAGTCACTTTGCTGTTTTTGTCTCAAATAGCTATCGAGACCGAGGCGAAATATCATCTCTTCCCTTCGATGCTTATGAACTCTTTCTCCACCAGTTACCGTTGCCTGTAGTGGAATACGAAGCTCTGATCTGGAAAGTGAGAGATCCAGACGCTTACCTTCACTGGAAAGCGGAGTGTAATGTTCAGCTTGGATTAGGTGATAACAGCAAGGGGCTATTGAAAAAGCCGACAAATTTGCGTCGCTGCCGTGTCGAATCAGGCTAATGTGTAAATCGCCACATGCGTGTAGCGCGACAGCATGCATTTCGGGCTTGAATATGGCTTTAGAGCTATCTGAAAGAGCATCTCCCTGAATAAAGGTCATCGGCAGTTTCTTTTTATCAGCAAGCGTTTGTCCGCTCTCACACAAGCTGTGTTGCCATTCAAAACTGGTTACATGCTCTTGAGATTTTGATGACAATACCTGACCTAAAAAGCCCTTTCCGGAGCACCACTCTAACCATTCAGAACCATGATGAGATTCAATACACGCCTCTCCCATGGAAAGAATCTGGCTCAGCTTCTTGCCGGGTATACCTGTTTCAGCGCCTTTAGATAGAACGATATGACTTAAGCCTCGACTTGGCAAAGAGGTTAATTCTTTTAGCCTTAAAGCATCAGGAAGAGTCTCTGAGATTCTACGAATTAATTCATCAGGATCTGATTTTAGCTCGATTATTTCGTCCTCGGTCAGATCCAATAACCAGGTGTTAAGTTCGGGATGACTTGAATCCCAAGGGTACTCAGACTGAAGACTCAAATGAAATGGCTGAATACGCCATAAAGAGTCGTATCGTTTAAGAATGGATGTTATGTCTAAAAAGGTATGGTTCATGATTCCCCCGAATGCGGCGATTGTAGGGGGAATCAAAGGTAAGGGGAAGTGCTTTATCGGACTGGTAATTCGATGTCTTTAAACATCTCTTCAATTTCTGCGTTACTTTTTAAAGAGATCGCCTGTTCAACTACAGGTCGAGTTAGGTGAGGCGCGAAACGCTCCATAAAATCGTACATATAAGAACGTAAGAAGGTACCTCGTCGGAAACCGATACTTGTCGTACTTGCACCGAAGATATGACTGGCATCTATCGCCACCAAATCAGAATCCAGCTCTTTGTCGACAGCCATAGAAGCAATCACTCCAACACCAATTCCCATGCGGACGTAAGTTTTAATCACATCGGCATCGGTTGCGGTAAATACGATACGTGGTGTCAGCCCTGCATTGTTAAACGCGGTATCCAGCTCAGAACGACCAGTAAAACCAAAGACGTATGTCACCAGTGAATAGGTCGACAAATCTTCGATTGTCACGTGATCTTTCTTAGCCAATGGGTGGTCTTTGGTCACTACAATAGAGCGGTTCCAGTGGTAACAAGGCAGCATGATCGCATCCTGGTATAGATGCAAAGCCTCTGTCGCGATAGCAAAGTTTGCCGTACCTTTTGCTACAGCTTCAGACATTTGCGAAGGCGTGCCCTGATGCATGTGAAGTGACACCTTCGGGTAACGTGCAGTAAACCCTTTAATGACATCTGGTAATGCATAGCGAGCCTGTGTGTGCGTTGTGGAGATATTCAACGTTCCCATTTCAGGATGGGTATGCTCCCCTGCTACGGCTTTGATGCTTTCCACTCTCGCCAGAATTTCACTCGATATACGAACAATATCTTCACCTGCACTGGTGACCTGAGTAAGGTGCTTTCCGCTGCGCTCGAAGATTTGTATACCGAGCTCATCTTCCAGTAATCGCACCTGCTTACTGATGCCTGGCTGAGAGGTAAACAGGCTTTCCGCTGTTGCCGACACGTTCAAGTTATGATTCACAACTTCAACAATGTACTTCAATTGCTGTAATTTCATCGCGACCCCGTATTCCGTTACTCTCAATTTATATACCGAAGTAGCCTCGACGACTTTTTCATATTGAAGTTACTTGGGTATATAAGTATTAGTTATAACGCCTTCAGCTAAAAAAAGACAGTAAAAACGCAGATACTTATGTGAGGAGTTTGACTATCAACTATAGTATTAGGTAGGTTTTGCTATAGACCCCGCATAAATCGGGGCAAATTTAATTTTTTCATTAATTTTTCCTCTAAGTAAGGATAATAATGAACTTTGTTCTTATCTTGGGTACAGAAACAATACATTATCGTGTATCCTCGGGGGTTAGCTTTTTTGTACGGAATGCAGACTTAAGTTTATGAATATTGGTTTAATAATTGCGCTTGTTGCCATTTTGTTGGTTCTCGTTATCGGTTACAACATAATGCTCCAGTACCGCGTGAAAGTAGAGACTGCAAAGAAACAAGAATCCACTCGTCATTTAGCCGTTATCGACGCAACAGAAGACCTAATCGGTAACGCACACCACTTGCCTTACAGTAAAGAGTTATTGGTGTGCCTGAATACACGAATTCTTGATGCACTAGAATCTATGTTCGAGCTTGATCCTAAAAATAAACAACTCAAAGCTCGCATTGCAAACATGCAATCGCAGATTCAGCAACTAAAGGATAATTATCAAGGCGGTGAAACAGCTTCTTTTAAAGTCCCAAGTAGCGACAAGCAAGCTATTATTATGCTTAAGCTGGTAAAGAGACTTAGAGAAACCATTCGAAGCGAGCACAATAAAGGTCGCTTTGACACGCAAGGTTACGTTGCTGAAAATGCTCGTTTGGAGCAGATTCAAGTTCGAATCAACATAGAAAACGTAATCAAGCGTGCCAATGATTCTGTGCTACGTGGTCAAGCAGGTACAGCAAAACAGCTTCTGAAGAAGGGCTTAGATGCTCTAGCTTCAAAAAATGATTCCTACTCAAATAAAGCAAAAGAGAAGCTTCAGGCGATGCTTGATGACCTGAATCAGAAGAGACAGGATAAAGAAGCGGAGCATGCAAAAGATCGTGACGAAAAAGAACGTAACGACGATATGGATGCACTCTTCGGCGAAAAGAAAAAGTGGTAAACTACCACCAGACTCAAATCAACCAAAGGTCGCTTTCAGCGACCTTTTTTATGTTAGCTATTAACCATGATTGATAACGAAACTATTCAAGAACTGCTCCAGCCAATCAAATCCTTCCTTCAATGTGATACTCCCGAAGAATGGATTGAAGAAGCCAAAAAACCTGAAAACCTGCCAGTCGTTTTGCTGGATCATTTGTTATGTGAGCTTAAAGCAGGTCAGTCAGCCATGTACCTCATCCGCAAATACGCGGTCGATAAAGACAGCGCACATACCTTACTCGATTGGTTTAAACCCTACGAAGATTTTGCCTACAGAAAAATCGGAACTATCGAGACATTAAAAGGGAAGAGTAATATTTCCAAGTCCATCATGGCGAGAGGCGACTCTCCCTATAGCCAGGATCTTATCGATAAAATGGTCCTCTTGATCAAAGAAGAACTGCATCATTTCTATCAAGTACTCGAGATAATGGAGTCGCGAGGCATTCCATATGAAAACATTTCAGCCAGCCGATATGCGAAAGGCTTACTCTCAGAAATGAAAACTCACGAGCCACAAACACTGATCGACAAACTCATCATCGGTGCTTATATCGAAGCTCGATCTTGCGAACGATTTGCAAAGCTTGCTCATCATATGGACGAAGACATCTGCAAATTCTATATCTCTCTCCTACGGTCAGAAGCCAGACATTATCAAGATTACCTGACCTTAGCCGAACAAATTGCAGGAGAAGACATTTCTGAAAGAGTGGCATTTTTCGGTCAGCTAGAAGCGGATTTAATCTCATCCCCAGATAGAGATTTCAAATTCCACAGCGGTAAACCCGCCTAAAAAAACGCCCACTTTTGAAGTGGGCGATTTTTTAATTATTCCAAATTTTTATGCGAGTGTCGCATTGATCTCAGCGAGAACTTTAGCAGGATCGGCAGCTTGCGTGATTGGACGACCAATCACCAAGTAGTCTGAACCCGCTTCAATGGCATCAACTGGAGTCATGATACGCTTCTGGTCGCCCACAGCAGCACCTGCTGGTCGTATTCCCGGTGTTACCAGCTTAAACTCGCGACCTAGCTCAGACTTAAGCAGAGAAGCTTCCTGAGCAGAGCACACGACCCCGTCAAGACCTGAATGCTTAGTCAGATTGGCTAGACGCATCACTTGCTCTTGAGGAGCAACATCCAAACCGATACCCGCAAGGTCATTCTGCTCCATGCTGGTTAATACTGTTACACCTATAAGCAGTGGGCGGTCTTTACCGTAAGGCTCCAGGATTTCGCGAGAAGCACTCATCATTCGTTCACCACCACCAGCATGTACGTTAACCATCCATACTCCTAGTTCTGCTGCCGCTCTTACCGCTTTTGAACAGGTGTTAGGAATATCGTGGAACTTCAGGTCAAGGAACACTGAGAAGCCTCGTTTATGCAGCTCACGTACAAATTCAGGACCAAACAGAGTAAACATCTCTTTGCCCACCTTCAGGCGGCAAGTACTTGGGTCAATTCTATCGACAAACGCTAGTGCATCTTCTTGCTTGTCGTAATCAAGTGCCACGATGACTTTCTGGTCGATCACTTTTATCTCCTACTTTAAATGAGCCTATTTCTAAGCAAAAGATCACGGTTAAACCATGATCTGCAAATTCTATTCACCATCAAGCCCGCGAATCGGCTTAATGGTACCCCACCCTTTACAAGACGGGCAATGCCAATACAGAGAGCGAGTTGCAAAGCCGCATTTTCGGCAACGGTGATGGGGTTTCACCTTAAGCTGTTCACCTACCATGCCCTGAAGCGTTGTCAGGCTTTCTTTGGCACGACCTTCTTCTGCTTCTTCAAGGTGGTAATCCATCAGACGATAGAACCCTTTCATGGTCGGGTTCTTAACCAGCTGCCTTGTGAGCAACGTCTGTGCTGCCGCAACACCTTCATGCTCTGCGACTAACTGAGCTAACATAAGCTCTGCAGATACACCGGCTTTTTTCTCGATACACCGATGCAGAAACTCAAGTAACTCCCCTTCTTTGCTCAGTTTTTGATAGCACTCAGCAATAGTCGGCAAAACCTGCCCCAAAAAGTCTACGTCTTGATCCAGCACTTGCTCAAGGTAGCGGACGGTATTGCTGTAATCGTCTTGAGCCTGATAAATCTTCCCTAATGCAATGCTGGCACGAACACAATTTGGGTCTTCGGTGAGCGCTTTTTTCAGTAACGCTACTGATTTCTTAATGTTCCCATCACCTTGCTCCTGCATTGCAAGTTCGCAGTAGTAGTGTGCGATATCTTTCTTAATTCGGATTTTACCTAACTTCACCAGCGCAGAAGCGTACTCGATGGCTTTACTCCATTCCCGAGTTTGCTGAAAAATGATGACTAGCTGTGTCAGTGCGGCTTCCCGGTGGTCTGGTTCATCCAGTAACTGAAGGAATATTTTCTCTGCACGGTCTAACAGACCAGATACCATAAAATCTTTAGCAAGCTGCTGAAGCGCAATGTTCTTTTGCTCAATGGTAAGCCCTGAACGGGAAATGAGGTTTTGGTGAATTCGGATCGCGCGGTCTACTTCACCGCGAGATCGAAATAAGTTACCTAGGGCTAAATGAGTATCGATGGTTTCATCATCGACTTGAAGCAACTCGATAAAATGGTCGACCGCTTTATCTGACTGATCGGAAAGAAGTAGGTTTAGACCAGTAACATACTGGCGGGATATCTGATTTGATTGTTTCTGCTTGTCGAAGTTTGCACTGCGGTTACCCATGTACCATCCATAGGCTGCCGCAATTGGTAACAACAAGAAGAGAAGTTCAAGCATTCAATTTGCCTTAGGCGTTACTCTGTTGCTTCTCTATTGCTGGCTGGTTATTGAGTTGTTTTCTGAGCTTACGGATGGTGAGCTTTTGCTTGAACTGAACACTACCAAATACAAGAGCCGCTATCCCAAAGCCAACAACAAACACCAAACCCAACAGTAATGACAAGTGGAAATCACCTTTTGCTAACAGATAGTTGAATGAAACCACCTGCTGATTTTGCGCGCCTAAAGCCAAGGCGATCAGCACAAGAGCAATTACCAAGATTATTTTTATAATTTTCATAAATCACTACTCCGGAATAAGCTTAGGGATTAGATTATGCAGGAATTTATACGATCAAACCATCAAGAATCTGATGAATCTAAGTATTTTAGTTATAAAAAAGCGGCATACGAGATGCATGCCGCTTTTCTATAACACCAATTGGTGATTAGCCGTGGATGTTAACGCGTTCGCGTAACTCTTTACCCGGCTTGAAGTGAGGTACGTACTTGCCGTCTAGCTCAACTTTTTCACCAGTTTTTGGGTTACGACCCATTCTTGGCTCACGATAGTGCAATGAGAAACTACCGAAACCACGGATCTCAATACGATCACCGCTTTCCAGGGTTGACGCCATATGTTCAAGAATATCCTTGACGGCATCTTCTACTTCTTTTGCAGAAAGGTGTGTTTGCTGCGCGCAGAGTCTTTCTATTAGTTCAGACTTAGTCATAGTTCCCCTCATTTCAATGGAATCAAAAAGGCACTTATCGAAAAAAAGGGAGCCTAATGGCTCCCCTTTAGCGATTTATTATTCGCCTTTAGCAGCCTTGAATGCATCAGCCATAGCGTTACCGAACGCGCCTTCTTCAGACTTGTTCAGTGAAGCCATTGCTTCTTGCTCTTCAGCTTCATCTTTAGCTTTGATAGATAGGTTGATTACGCGGTTCTTACGGTCAACACCTGTGAACTTCGCTTCAACGCTGTCACCAACGCTTAGGATTAGAGACGCATCTTCAACACGGTCACGAGATACTTCAGAAGCACGGATGTAACCTTCAACGCCCTCTACAAGTTCAATTGTAGCACCTTTTGCGTCAACTGCAGTTACAGTACCGTTTACTAGAGCACCTTTCTTGTTGTCAGCAACATATGCGTTGAACGGGTCGTTCTCCATTTGCTTAACGCCTAGAGAGATACGCTCGCGCTCTGCGTCTACTGCAAGTACAACTGCAGAGATTTCGTCGCCTTTCTTGTATTCACGTACTGCTTCTTCACCTGGAACGTTCCAAGAGATGTCAGATAGGTGTACAAGACCGTCGATGCCGCCTTCAAGACCGATGAAGATACCAAAGTCAGTGATAGACTTGATCTTACCAGTTACTTTATCGCCTTTAGCTTGAGCTTCAGCGAATGACTGCCATGGGTTAGCTTTACACTGCTTAAGACCTAGAGAAATACGACGACGCTCTTCGTCGATCTCAAGAACCATAACCTCAACTTCGTCGCCTACGTTCACAACTTTAGATGGGTGGATGTTCTTGTTAGTCCAGTCCATTTCAGATACGTGTACCAGACCTTCAACGCCTTCTTCGATTTCAACGAAGCAACCGTAGTCAGTTAGGTTAGTAACACGACCAGAAAGCTTGTGACCTTCTGGGTAACGCTTAGCGATTGCTACCCACGGATCTTCGCCTAGCTGCTTAAGACCTAGTGATACGCGAGTGCGGTCACGGTCGAACTTAAGAACTTTAACTAGGATCTCGTCACCAACGTTTACGATCTCAGATGGGTGCTTAACACGCTTCCAAGCCATGTCAGTGATGTGTAGAAGACCGTCTACACCGCCAAGGTCAACGAACGCACCGTAGTCAGTAAGGTTCTTAACGATACCTTTAACTTCAGTACCTTCTTGTAGAGTTTCAAGAAGCTCGTCACGCTCAACGCTGTTTTCAGATTCGATAACAGCACGACGAGAAACAACAACGTTGTTACGCTTCTGGTCTAGCTTGATTACTTTGAACTCTAGCTCTTTGTTTTCTAGGTGAGCAGTGTCGCGGATTGGACGCACGTCTACTAGAGAACCTGGAAGGAAAGCACGGATACCGTTTAGTTCAACAGTGAAACCGCCTTTAACTTTACCGTTGATAACACCAACAACAGTTTCAGCTTCTTCGTAAGCTTTCTCAAGTACGATCCAAGCTTCGTGACGCTTCGCTTTCTCACGAGAAAGTTGAGTTTCACCGAAACCGTCTTCAACAGCGTCTAGCGCTACGTCTACTTCAGTACCTACTTCAACCTCAAGTTCGCCAGCAGCGTTCTTGAATTGTTCAGCTGGGATAGCAGACTCAGACTTAAGACCAGCGTCAACAAGAACGAAACCGTTCTCGATAGCTACTACAGTACCTTTAACAATAGTACCTTGTTGGAATTCAGTCTCGTTTAGAAACTCTTCAAAGAGTTGAGCAAAAGATTCAGTCATTATTTGATCTTCAATATTTAAACGTCCACGGGTGTCCTACCTCGTGGGGTTGATAAAATTGCCAGTCATCTTCCTTGCGACCAACAGTCCGACTGCCCCAATAGACATTATTGAGACAGTTTAGATTCAATAAATTCAAGCGCTTTCTGTACCACCTCATCAATAGAAAGTGATGTAGAATCAAGCACTAACGCGTCTTCCGCTGGACGTAAAGGTGCTACCGTTCTGTTTCGGTCACGGTCGTCTCTGTCCTGGATCTCGCGCAAAAGGTCATCAAATTTAACATCATGCCCCTTTTCTTGCAACTGCTTGTAGCGTCTATTCGCTCTTTCTTCGGCGCTGGCATCTAAGAAGATTTTCGCTACAGCGGATGGAAAAACTACCGTGCCCAAATCACGACCATCACCTACTAAGCCAGGTTCGGACGCAAATGAGCGCTGACGACGTAAAAGTGCTTCGCGAACACGCGGCAACGCTGCAATTTTTGAAGCTGCCTCGCCAGTGGTTTCTTTGCGAAGTTCTTTAGATACATCTTCGCCTTCCAGAATAACCTTCACCAGGTCACCTTCAGCGATAAACTGAACATCCAGGTGCGTGGCAATCGGAACCAAAGCATCTTCAGATTCCGTGTCTATTCCATGATGGATCGCAGCAAGTGCAAGAACACGATAAATCGCGCCCGAATCGAGCAAATGAAAGCCAAGTTTTTCCGCCAACAACATACAAAGGGTACCTTTCCCTGCACCGCTAGGACCGTCTACAGTAATAACTGGAGGTTGAAGGGACATGTTTTTCTCCGTTTTCGTTTGTAGTGAGCGTTCTTATGCCACCCACTTTTATCGGCGCGCTATTATACCGAAAGCTATGATGAATAAAAAACAAAAAAGTCCGTTATATTTTGTATACATGTGATACAAGCTTCTGTTTATACAAGAAAATGTAACACCACTTACACAAAACGGACTTTTGTTTGAAATATCAGACCTTACTAAATAATAGTCTATAGAATCGGTCTTTGACCTTTAGACACCCACTTCATGATCACATTATCAATAATGTTTGCACCTACACCAGTAAGCTTGTCAGACAATTTTTTCTTTTGAACATAATGAATAGACAGAACCGTCTTGTCTTGGCAGGCTTTCATCACCAAGTCGTCTGAGGTTGAGATCTCGTCAACCAAACCTAGGTCTTTTGCCTGAGTACCGAACCAGTGTTCACCAGTCGCTACCTTATCCAGATCAAGTGTCGGTCTGCGCTCATTGATAAAGTTTTTAAACAAACCATGTGTTTCTTCTAGCTCTTCTTTGAATTTATCACGTGCCTTGTCGGTGTTTTCACCAAACATAGTCAGGGTACGCTTGTACTCACCTGCAGTGAGTTGCTCGTACTCGATATCGTGTTTTTTCAGAAGTTTATTGAAGTTTGGCAACTGAGCAATAACACCAATAGAACCTACTACAGCAAAAGGGGCAGAGACAATTTTATCGGCCACACACGCCATCATGTAACCACCGCTAGCCGCAACTTTGTCGACAGAAATGGTAAGGGGCAGATTAGCCGCTTTGATACGATCTAACTGAGAAGACGCTAAACCATAAGCGTGAACCATTCCACCACCGGACTCGAGTTTTACAAGAACCTCATCTCCTTCTTTCGCAACAGCTACAATAGCACTGACTTCTTCGCGCAGTGCTGTCACTTCTTTTGCGTCAATGGATCCATTGAAGTCCAATACGAAAAGGTGTGGCTTTCTATTCGCTTCTAACTCGCCATCCTTTACCGTTTTCTTCACTTCTTTTTCACGTTCTTTGTCTTTTTCTTTCTGCGCTTTTTTATCTGCCTTGTGTTTAGCTTTTAAAAACGCTTCATCGTGAAGGTGGTTCTCAAGCTGCTCTACGCTGTGTTCGTATCGCTCAGTAAGATTGGTTACTTCCAACTCACCTTTTGCACCGCCCTGCTTTCCACCCACAGACTTTACCACCACGAGTAGCACTACAACGGCTGCCAGTATTGTGACGATCTTGGCTAAAAATAATCCGTAATCTAATAAAAATTCCAATGTGATATCCCCAAGAGAATGAATTGGTGTATTGTAACCATCTTGTCACGATTACCAATAGTAAATGCCGATTTTCGATAGTGATGTATCAATCACTTATAGGACATTAATGGTGGTCGCCAATTCATATTACAAGGTGAGAAAAGTGGATTATTCAGTCTCAGATAAAGCCTTAGCAGGCAGAGTCATATTGGTCACGGGTGCAGGAGCAGGTATTGGTAAGCAGGCGGCTATCAGTTATGCCGAACACGGAGCTACCGTAATTCTCTTGGGAAGAACCGTTGCCAAACTTGAAGAAACCTACGACGAAATTGAAGCAATCGGCGCACCGCAGCCTGCAATTATTCCACTTGATATGAAAGGAGCAACCAAACAACATTACCAGGATATGGTAGAGACCATCGAAGGTCAGTTTGGTCGTTTAGACGGTGTACTTCATAACGCCAGCATTCTTGGTGTGATCAGTCCTTTTGACCAAATTGGTGAAGACACCTACGACGATGTCATGCAAATCAACGTAAAAGCACAGTTTCTGATGACTCAGGCTGTGTTACCGCTTCTGAAAAAATCTGAAGACGGTCGTCTGGTGTTTACCTCTTCAACCGTTGGGCACGATGGGCGAGCATTCTGGGGAACCTATGCCATGTCTAAGTTTGCAACTGAAGGCATGATGCAGGTACTGGCAGATGAACTGGAAGATACAAGCGTTAGAGTTAGTGCGATCAATCCTGGTGGTACAAGAACGGGAATGCGTGCAAAAGCCTACCCGGCAGAAGATGCAGAATTATTGAAGACCCCATTGGATATCATGCCACTTTATCTTTACCTAATGGCTCCAGAGGGTAAAAGCGTACATGGAGAGTGTATTGACGCTCAACCCAAGAAATAGATGAGTTTCGCACGAAAGAAAAACGCCCGGCTCAGTGCCGGGCGTTTTTGTTAGATAATGTCTCTTAACCGATCCTGAGTCACTTTTACCAGCAAATCAGGTTGGAACTTAGATATAAACTTGTTGCAACCTACCTTCTCAACCATCGCCTCGTTAAAGCTACCGCTGAGAGATGTATTCAATGTGATGTAGAGATCTTTCATTCGGGGATCGCTGCGCACTTCGTGCGTCAGTTTATAGCCGTCCATTTCAGGCATCTCTGCATCGGTGATCATGAGGAGCAATTCATTAGCCACATCTTTCCCTTCATCACACCATGACTTGAGAAGATTAAGAGCCTCAAGACCATCATTACATTCCATGATTTCAAGCCCTAACTGGCTCAACGTGCCTCGAACCTGATTTCGAGCCGTTGAAGAATCATCGACAATCAGGATCTTACGACCCGCCATCTCGTGACTTAAATCTTCATCTAAAACGCCGTCGGAAATTGAAACGTCATAGTCGACTATTTCTGCCAAAACTTTCTCAACATCAATTATTTCAACGATGCGCTTTTGCTCATTTTCCATGATGTTGGTAATGGCGGTCAGATAGTTCGCGCGACCAGCGGTTTTTGGAGGTGGCTGGATTTCTGTCCAAGCGGTATTGATGATATTGCGAACCTGACCGACCAAGAAGCCCTGAATAGTACGGTTGTATTCAGTAATAATGAGATTCTGTTCTTCGCTATCCTGCATAGGTCGAAAGCCAATCGCAGCGCGAAGATCAATAACAGGGACAGATTCACCACGAAGCGATGCAACACCAGTAATATAATGATGCGCACCTGGTAGTTTAGTGAGTTGCGGAAGTTTTAAGACTTCCCGAACCTTAAATACGTTTACGGCAAAAATTTGCGAGCTATTGAGCTGGAACAATAACAACTCTAAACGGTTTTCACCGACTAGCTTTGTTCTTTGGTCAACGCTGCTTAATACTCCAGACATACGGTTTCTCACTAATTAATCAATAATTACAGAGTACAGCATCAATTGCATCTGCGCCATATTACGAACCAACTAATCCGGCTCAATCTGTACAGGAATGGATTAACCTTCAACCACTTTCATGAGTAGCTGACCATCGTACATCGCTTGTTTTATCAAAGCAGCTCCCGGCATCGTTGCTTCAGTATAGAAACGACTCTCCTCCAATTGTAGATCTTGATGGTAAACTGGCAAGGTCTGTGTTTCGATACATTCTTGAATCGACGGGTATAAAATAGACTTAGCCTGATTTATTACACCACCGATCAGCACTTTTTCCGGGTTAAATAAGTTAATCACAATGGCAATTGCCGCACCGAGGTATCTGCCGAGTCTCTGAATTTCTTCTATGGCTAATGCATCCCCTGCTTCCGCAGCTGCACAAATAGACTCAATAGTAATGTCGTCGTGAGGAATCGAAGTTTCTTCACCGTCAGCTATGCGGGCAGTGATCACTTCCCTTAATGCCTTTGAGCTCGCTAAGGTTTCCAGACATCCTGTATTGCCACAGTGGCATTGCTTCCCTTCAGGTGTGATCTGAATGTGCCCTAACTCACCAATATTGCCGTGTCGACCTTGCAGCACGCGACCATCAAGGATGATACCGGCACCTAAGCCATGATGAATTGAAATCAGAACAGAATTTTCTACACCCTGAGAATTCCCGAATAACTTCTCTGCAAGTGCCCAGGCTCGGGTATCGTTCGCAATGAAAACAGGCAGACCAGTCGCTTTGTAGATTTCTGGTCCTAACGCCAGGTTATTCACATTGTAATGAGGCATTTGCAAAACAATGCCTTTGTCGGAATCCACCAGCCCGGGAAGAGTAAGAGCGATACTGGTTACGCGATCCAGTTTGTCTGAATACACCTGAAAAAACTCTTCAATCTCGTGAAGTAGCCTTTCCAGCACTTCGTCCTGTTCGATTTCATCAATGGTGATTTTCGTATCTACCAATACGGAACCGCCATGTTCATGCAGAGCAATAGTCAGGTAGCCTCGACCAAGACGCATCGACAGAAATTGCCAACCTTCGTTATCTGTTTGAAGACCAACCGCAGGACGTCCACGGCTCGTCGCTTCCTGAACCGTCGTTTCATGAATTAAGTGAGCATCGATGAGCTCTCGGGTAATTTTGGTAATACTGGCGGGTGCCAGCTCGCTGGTTTTCGATAAGTCTATACGAGAAATAGGACCTTTTAAGTCTATCAACTTATATACACGGCCAGCGTTGACCTGCTTGATATGATCAATATGGCCTGGTTGAGCCATGTACATAGGAAACTCCGAAGATTGTAAACCTACTAATTTTTTTACTTTGAAAACTAATTGTGAAGCAGCTTAATCCATCGTCGTGACTCCCATCACGTATCTCTCAATTCTTTTTATACAAGTTTGAATTTAGACATTTTTTAAACCTGAGAATAGTGATCCACTCGATGTTTTTTTGCGAACGAAAATATCTCCTACTCGCTACACTTGTTTATACAAAAGCAAGAATACATGGAATTAAGGCGATCTAACGGAGATTCATATGTCTAAACTCATCAGACGAACAAAAATTGTTGCTACTCTGGGTCCTTCGACTGACAAAGACAACAATCTGGAAGGGATCATAGAAGCTGGAGCAAACGTGGTGCGAATGAACTTCTCGCATGGTAGCGCAGAAGACCACATTCAACGAGCTCAGAAAGTAAGACAAATTGCAGCAAGATTAGGTACTCACGTGGCGATTTTGGGTGACTTGCAAGGACCAAAGATCCGCGTGTCTACGTTCAAAGAGGGAAAGGTAGAACTCAATGTCGGTGCTAAATTTGTTTTGGATGCAGAGCTTCCGGCGGGTGAAGGAACAGAGACGGCTGTTGGCGTAGACTACAAAGAACTGCCTCGGGATGTGAGTAATGGAGATATCTTGCTGCTCGATGACGGACGTGTGCAGTTGAAAGTCCTGTCGGTAGAAAACGCTAAAGTGCATACCTCAGTCCTCATTGGTGGCGACCTTTCTAACAACAAAGGGATCAACAAAAAAGGCGGTGGACTTTCTGCTGAAGCACTGACTGAAAAAGACAAAGCCGACATCCTGACAGCTGCAAAAATCAAAGTCGATTACCTCGCCGTCTCCTTCCCAAGAAACGGGGAAGATATGAAATACGCCCGTCGCCTTGCAACAGACGCAGGGTTAGAGGCTCGAATGGTTGCGAAGGTTGAACGTGCTGAAACGGTTATTGATGACGACAGCATGGACGACATCATTCTGGCTTCAGATGCTGTCATGGTGGCACGTGGTGACTTGGGGGTTGAAATCGGTGACCCTGAGCTGGTTGGCGTACAGAAGCAACTGATTCGACGTGCTCGCAAGCACAACAGAACCGTGATTACAGCAACACAGATGATGGAATCCATGATCGAAAACCCAATGCCAACACGGGCGGAAGTGATGGATGTAGCGAATGCCGTGTTAGATGGTACGGACGCCGTCATGCTTTCTGGAGAAACTGCAGCGGGTAATTACCCTGTAGAGACCGTCAGATCAATGGCAGAAGTGTGTATTGGGGCAGAGAAAATGCCGTCTGTAAATGTATCTGGTCACCGCCTGACAAGGCAATTTGAGTCAGCTTCAGAAACTATTTCCATGGCAACCATGTACGCAGCTAACCACTTAGAAGGCGTAAAAGCGATGGTCAGCCTGACGGAATCAGGAAAAACCGTACTGACTATGTCGCGTTTGAGCTCTGGTCTGCCTATTTTTGCTCTATCGAGAAATGAAGCGACACTCAACCGTTGTACCCTGTATCGCGGCGTTACGCCTGTGTACTTTGGAACTGAAGGCGGTTCAGGTTTAGATACTACTTATTCAGCACTGGAGACACTGAAAGAACAAGGTTTTCTCGATGCCGGAGACGTCGTCATTATTACTCAAGGTGATGTGATGGATGTTATTGGTTCGACCAACTGCATGCGAATTATCGAAGTAAGATAGATTTGAGCCTGTTTGGGAATCAGGCAGAGCGAGGGTTTTGACTCGCTTCTGCCTCCAAGTAGGTTTCAATAAACCTGCTTCCGGCTTTCAAACCCAATTCGTAATCGGACAGAAGCGCTTCCCTATCACTCAGAAGAGAAGTCGATTCCAGAGGAGCTTCTGGATGAATTTGTACAACAAAACAATCATCAGGAGGTGACGTCAGAAATTGCTGAGTCAGAGAATAAGTCTGGTAATGCACCATCAACATATCCGCCAAACCAGAATCAAACGTTTCTCCCAGCATATGACTGAGGCGGTATACATCCCCTGCACCAAATAACCAACGCCCACCGTTAAGTAACCTTGGTTGAGCTTTATGAGTGCGATTCAGACCAGACTGATTAAATTTTTCCAATAGAAAATCTGCCCAGTCACTTTTCCACTCCAATACTTTTGTGTCCCACTGACTTTGCAGCGCATCGACCGATTGCCTTAACCAAACTGGCATGGCGTTCTCTGAGTCAGGTACATCTTCTACCGCAGATTGTTGTTCAAACGGTTCAGTACGAATCACAACAATCATTCGCCCACCCATTCGCCAGGCTTGCTGGACAGGCACAGAAGCAGATACGCCCCCATCAAGGTAGCGCACACCATCAATAACCACTTCTCCCTTATACAGCCTCGGAATGGCGCAAGTCGCTTTCAACACATCCACCCAGTTATCTCTCAACATAGGTAGATAATGATCTTGTAGATGAACTGCATCGGTTACTGAAGCAAAGGCTTGCTTACCCTGCAGTTGCTGTCTGCCCAAATCAACGTCGAGTTTATAGGGATACTGGCAAACTTTATCCAGAGCCCAGTCGATATCAAGCGTTTGCTGATTGCGTATATAGCCAAACAGGCTGAAAAATTCAGGTTGCGTGGTTAGATCAAGAAGAAAAGAACGCCCCAACCCAGCCTGACGGCACAGATAAGCGCAAAGGTTTAATGCACCAGCAGAGGTGCCATAGTAGGTATCGAAGGGGTCAAAATCAGAATAAAGAAAAGCGTCTAAAACACCGGCCGTAAAAATACCTCTTTGACCGCCACCTTGTGCGACCAAAGACGTGTTGCCACCAAAATAACTGTGTAAACGAGCGGTATCAATTGCGGTGGCAGACTCCGTGACTATTCCGGCATTTGTCATATCCGGCTTCTAACAACAGCCGCTTCTTAAGCGGTTGTAATCGCGATTACAGCAAATGCCACCAATACAGAAAATACGATGACGGTTGTGCCGACTGCAAATTTCAAATCAAAGTCCATACTTCACCTCCGGTTATTAACAAATTAATAACAGCAGAAAGATTTTCATTCAAGACTTCTTATCAACTTACAAACAAGTATGCTGCCAGTATCACATTTGCAAAAATGTTCACTGATCGTGTTAAGTACAGTACACAAATATCCACATTTGATGTTTTTTCCGTCAAATGAACTTTTTTTCCATTAAGTCATTCATATCTGCGATCAAAACCACAAACAGACTTTTACTAAACATAAGTTACAAATTAGCAGAATATTATTCTTAATTACTATGATTTAAAGATATCGAAACCCATTTCACCTAAACAAATTACACAATAGAAACTATTGCCATACAGAATCTTAATGGGTAGTCTCAACTCTACGCATAGCGGAAAGTTCCAGAATATGCATACACACATCGTAACAAATAGAACTAATCACTGAGTTTCACACTTAAAAACCAAATAATTCCCTAATAAATTGCCTTAGCATTGATTGTTAATTTCAAATTCATGCATTGTGAGCAAAAAACAAATTCAAATATGGGAAGTGTAAGTGTGAATAGACAGGCTCAGTAAGTCGTAAAGGAGTTAATTAATGAAGCGAGAACAATGGGGATCCCGCGCCGGTTTTATATTGGCAGCAGTAGGATCAGCAATCGGGCTTGGAAACATATGGCGTTTCCCTTATATGGCCTACGAGAATGGTGGCGGCGCATTTTTTATTCCATACCTTTTCGCCATGATTACCGCAGGTATTCCATTTATGATCCTCGAATTCAGTATGGGTCAGAAATACCGTGGTTCAGCACCAAAAACGTTATCTAAGATCCATCCTAAATTTGAGTGGCTTGGCTGGTTCCAGGTAGGCGTTGCCGCCGTTATCGCTGTTTACTATGTAGCAGTTATCGGCTGGGCAATTTCTTACTTTGGCATGTCCTTTACTCAAGGATGGGGCGAAGATACAAACGCATTCTTCTTCAGCGAATACCTGCAACTGGGTAATAACTCACCAACAAATCTTGGTAGCATTCAGTGGAAAATTGCCATAGCGATGCTGATTGCTTGGGGGATTACCTACGCAGCAATCGTTGGTGGCGTGAAATCTGGTATCGAACGCGCGTCTAAGATCATGATGCCTGTTCTGTTCATCATGGTTATTGTTCTGATTGGTCGAATGATCTTCCTGCCTGGCGCACTTGACGGTGTTAACTACATGTTCGAACCTGATTTCAGCAAGATATGGGATGTTAAGGTGTGGGCAGCTGCTTACGGTCAGATTTTCTTCTCCTTAAGTATCGGCTTCGCCATCATGCTAGCTTACTCAAGCTACCTACCTGAGAAATCAGACATCACGAACAACGCGTTCATGACAGTATTGATTAACTGTGGTTTCTCGATTCTGGCGGGTATCATGATCTTCTCTGTATTGGGTTACATGGCTCAGGAACAGGGTAAACCTCTGACAGAAGTTGTATCTGCGGGCGTAGGACTGGCATTTGTTACTCTGCCAGCAGCAATCAACTTGCTTCCTGCACCATATATCCTTGGTCCACTGCTGTTCTTTGCACTTGTCGTAGCAGGTCTTAGTTCGCATATTTCCATCATGGAAGCGGTAACGTCTGCCATCATGGATAAGCTGAAGTGGAGCCGTAAGAAAGCCGCAAACATTGTGGTAGGTATCGGGCTTGTGGTTTCTATGGCGTTTGCAACTAACGGTGGTTTGTTACTGCTGGATCTTGTAGACCACTTCGCAAACAACGTGGGCATCATGCTAGGCGGTCTGATCGAAATCGTATTGATGGCTTGGATTGTGAGTAAAGTAGGCGAAGTTCGTGAATACGTTAACGGTTCTTCAGATTTCGCTATCGGTCAGTGGTTTGATATCTGTTTGCGCTTTATTACGCCAGCGATTCTGATTTACATTTTAATCAACAAGCTTAGCGCTTTGTTCACCGATGGCTACGGTGGTTACGACCTGACTCTTGGTTGGGTTCTGATTGCTGCCCTATTTGCATTCGGTCTTATCATTAACGCAACTAGCCGTAAGGAGATCAACGCATGACAACAGGTGCAATCATCATGATGGTTTTAGGTTTGGGTATCACTTGGGGCGGCGCAGCATTCTGCATCAAGCGAGCGATGGACAAACAAGACTAATCAGTCGCTTAAATAAAAAATGCCGGCAGTTGCCGGCATTTTTTTAGAATGAATATCGGACACCAACCGAAGCATCCAATCCTAAGTTAATACCTTTATGGATGTTCAGACCCGGAGCAACTTGCGCATACGCATCCCAGCCTTTGGCGAAATCCCAATCCAGCCCCAATGGCATTCTTGGTCCAAAGCTTTCCTCCCAGCCAATCCAGGCACCAGCTCCAAAGTACCAGGTAAAAGGCACTTCTGAAGATTCGAACTGACCTTTTTTGAGTAGATAATCAGCCGAAATGCCGTGATTGCCGATCGCAAAGTTGTAGGTATCTTTGTATTGAGCCACAACACTCAAACCTTGGTCTAAGCCCATACCCAACTTCCATTCACCTTTCTGATTAGACTCTGCGAATACAGGCTGAGCAACCACTGTTAGCAGCATTGCTACACCAGCTACTGAACGAGAAACAGCTTTCATTTTTAACCCTTACACAATTTCGTTGTGCGGATTTTCCGTAAACCTATGGTTGGGGTAAATAGAAAAGAAGTTAAAGTTGTGTCAATTTATTGATGAATACGTGTGGCTTGTACGGCTAAAGAAGGTTGGAGATAGAAAAAAGGTCAGCACTGCTGACCTTTAATGATGTATACGGTGTGATGGTTTTAGTCTTGTTCGATCTTCTTATGACCTTCATCAAGATGTACAACATCAACCAAATCATCGCCAGACACCTGGAATGCCTGTCCAAAACCTTTTACAAACAGCCCTTTGATAGGCGTGAGCTTAAACAGTTTGAAATCCTGAAGCTGGCTAAGACCATCAATGATATCGCCAAAGCGGTCACGCATCTGGTCAATAACTTCACCCCATTGTGCCGCCTCACGATCAACCACTGAAGCCGTTGCATCAAATGTTAGACGCTTACGTGCAAACAACTGCTTTGATGTGTCCTCATCTTCGATCATCATGATCGAAACTTGAGGGTTTGTTGCAAGGTTTCTTGCGTGACGAGCAATTTCAGAGATCAGTACAAAGTAACCATTTTCGTTTTGAACAAACGGTGCGTAGCTCACGTTTGGACGGTTTTCTTCGTCTACTGTTGCCAGTTGTAATGTCTTACGCTCTTCACGGAACTCTTTGATTTCAGGTCCTAAACGAGTCTGCAAGCGCTCTTGTTTTGCAGCTTGATCCATATTGTTCTCTCCTAACACTTATATTTAATCTAACATGCAGCCATGAGTCGATCTCATTTTTCTTTCGCTGCACGTCAGTTGAACTACGCGTATTGCTTCTTTAGCGCGTTAAACTTTTCTACCTGCTCTGGAATGAGCACTCTCTTCTCATCTCGACCCAGGTAAATTTTGAAAATGCTGTCTCCCTGCTCCGTAAAGAAACCGAAGTAATGGCTTTCTTTACCACGGAAAGGCTTACTGACCAGAGCAACGGCTTTGACCAGATCTAGCTTAAGGTGACCATGCATTTCGCCTTGTTTACCCATCAGGTTGTAATAACCGTGTGCTACCTTGCCTTTAGGGAACGGGGCTTTCACTTCAAAAATTGAGCCCATTGAGTGAACAATCGTTGTTACCGGTCCCCAATCGACTAAACCTTCCAGAATTTCCTGAGCAGATTCACCCGCAATCATCGTCGCCATGTCACCTGGAAGTGAACGAACCACTTCCAGTTCTGATACATTTAATTGCTCTGCGATGGTCGAAGGAAGTAACGTTTCATCTTGCTCTAGCAGTTCAGCAACATTTTGTTTTAATTGTTCTTTATCCATAATATTTCCAGTTAACAGCTACGCAACACTCGCAGCATTTTCGTAAGTTTGAAGTGCTTGAATCACGCCTTGTGCAAGGGTGACAGACCAGAATGATCCAGCAAGTGTCAGTTGCAGATAACGCCCATCCCGCTCAACTAAACCGTTTGATTCCCAATGTTTAAATAGCGGTTCAAGCCACTCAAACACACCAGTGTAACCCAGTTTTTCCAGGTTTCTCGCGGCGAGAACTCCGGCATCAAAGCCTGCTTTAATCTCGTCATGCAAATCGGCGTCTTTGCTTCTGGGCATCATCATTGCCGCAGTTGGCTCACCAGATTTCACTCGCTTCAAATACTGATCCAGCATTCGGACATTCATCAGGGAGTAACCTGATAAATGACCACCAGCACCACAGCCAACCGGCAGTACTTCTGCCGACGTTTTCGCGATGCTGTTGTACAAGCTGCGTTCGCGGTTATCGAGCGCCCAGTGATTCACACTTAAGCGACGCATATGGTGCTTATCCATAAAACTTACCCCAGCAGCAAACAACTCCGCTTTTTCAGGTGTTGTTGCTGGCGGAGGCATTTTTCCTTTCTCGACCAGATTGATCATCGGCGCTGAACCACCAACCATAAGCTGGTACAAATCAATACCGTGAGCGCCTGTTTCAAGATAGTCATTCAAATCTTGTTCAAAGACTTGCCTGTCTTGGTGTGGCAACCCGTAAAGCAGATCGATCACAATCGGCGCTTCATCTTGTCGACTCAGTTCAGAAAGGCGATTAAGTACCACTTCTCTGTCGTCCAAACGTTTTGCGGTCCGACGAACAAGCGTGTTAAAGCTTTGCACACCAAAGGAGAATCGGTTAAATCCTCCTTCCAACGCATTTTCAAACATTTCATCGCTAAAGCGATTAATTCGACCTTCAAGTGTAATTTCACAATCCGTGGTCAATGGAAACAGAGTCCTTATTCTTGTTCCCAGGATCCTAATTTGTTCTGATGACAGGTCCGTAGGAGTACCGCCACCAATATACACAGCGTGAAACGCACCGGACTGAGTCCAGGCTTGTTTCGCTTTATGTTCCAGTTCTACAAGCAATGCAGAAAAATATTCATCTACCAGCTTGCGACTTGCTGCATTCTGAAAGAAGTTGCAAAACGTACAACGAACCCGGCAGAAGGGAATATGAACATAAAGGCATCTTTTCTTGTTTGGGTTTAACTCCGACCCAGACAATGCGAGTTTTAGCTGTTCAGATAATTGCTCTTGAGAAAGTGGAGGCTGTGAACGACCTCCAGCATGCGCTGAGCGCTTTTTTTCGAAGGCAAATCTCAACGGATCCGGGGTGGATGTTCCCAATACAGATTCGTCCAGCACTTGAAGGTTTATAGTCATCTTAGTTTACACACAATGTGCCTCATAACGCTTATACCGAAGTAATCTCTTGGTATTCAGCTGTGCTCGGTCTCTGCGATTACCATCAAAATAAACGACGAATCTCAGCCAATTACTCTTACTAGCATCAGACAGAATATGAAACTCTGAGCGCCGAATCCTAAGGTCACTTGGGTATATATAACTAAGCTCGCAATATAGTAATTTTCAGATTATGATAATGCAATTGATAATTAGTGTCATTCGTATCAGTCTGTCACAATAGTATTTTTATTTCTAAATGCGCCAATATGCAATGTGATTAACTGAAACCTCATCCAAATTAAGAACATTTCAATCATGGAAAAGATCCTATCTACTTTTAAGTCCATTACCATTGCAATGGCAACTTTGCTCATTAGTACGTCCCTTTTTGCTCAAGAACGCGTGATCAGCGCCGGAGCAGCAGTCACAGAATTGATCGACGCTCTGGGGGCTTCCTCTCAGCTTGTAGCGATCGACGTAACAAGCAACCAGCCTGAGGGCAAAGAGCTTCCTGTGATCGGTTATCACAGAAGAATTTCGGCAGAAGGGCTTCTGGCTCTGGCGCCTAACACTTTGATCGGTTCTGAGGAAATGGGACCAGCAACGGCACTAAGCCAGCTAAAAAACGCTGGAGTAAAGGTAGAAGTGGTGAACACGTCTCCTACTGTTGAAGGTCTGCTGTCTCGAATTGACGAAGTGGCTTCAATTACGGGTTCTCAGCAGCAAGCACCTGCTTTAAAAGATAAAGTTCAGACTCAAATCGACACCATCACAAATAACCATCCTGATAAAGCCAAGCAGAAGCGCGTCCTTTTCTTGCTGATTCATGAAGGTCGCCCAGCCAATGTTGCCGGTAGCGAAACAACACCAGATGCACTGATTTCTCTTGCTGGTGCATTTAATCCGGTAGCGGCTTCGGTAAAATCCTATAAGCCTCTTTCGACTGAATCTCTTGTAGAGATGCAGCCAGACGTCATTCTGGTAAGTGGTCGCAGTTGGGAAAAACTAGGTGGTGCAGATGCCATTCTGAAAACCATGCCTTTGCTTGCCGCCACTCCAGCAGGCAAAAACAAAGCGTTTGTCACTATTGATGGAAAAGCACTGGTTGGCGGTCTTGGGTTGAGAACCCTAGAAGAAGCTCAGCGAGTTAACCAAATCCTTTACCCATAAGAAAACGCTATCTATGCTCAGAAAAATTCCAATTTCAGCGTTAGTAATGCTGTTTGTCGCGTTATTGGTGTTTACCTCTGCAAGCTCTATCGCTGTCGGTCCAATGAACATCACCATTGCCGACAGCTTCAAAAGCTTGTTTCCATCGGCTTTTACGCTGCCGGATCACATCAAAATTGTTATCAACGAAATCCGTCTACCTCGCACACTTATGTGCATAATTATTGGTGCGATTCTCGCGCTTTGTGGTGCGGTAATGCAGGGGTTGTTTCGCAACCCACTGGCTGAACCAGGTATTATTGGCGTCTCTGCTGGGGCAATGCTCGGAGCAGCCATTGCAATGGTGCTTTTTGCCAGTTGGCTCGAAGAAGCAGCAACCATAATTAGCCTGTTTGCTGTTCCGATTTTTGCGTTTATCGGTGGCTTAATCGCAACCATGATTGTTTATCGTCTGGGCACCAGCAAATTTGGGACATCCGTAACCATCATGCTGCTGGCAGGCATTGCCATTAGTGCACTTAGCGGTGCTGGAATAGGATATCTGAATTTCGCAGCAGACGATCAGGCACTACGTGACCTTTCTTTGTGGTCTATGGGTTCATTAGCGGGTGCTACCTGGTCAGGAATTGGCTTAGGAAGCGTGACTTTGCTTTTGCTGTACATCACTTTCCGTCGTGAGGCGATGCCTTTAAACGCCATGTTGCTCGGAGAATCTGAAGCCGCGCATATGGGTGTCAACGTTCAGTCCTTTAAGCGTCGTTTGATTGTGTTGTCTGCCATAGGTGTGGGCGTTGCGGTCAGCCTGACTGGAGTGATTGGATTCATCGGTCTTATCGTCCCTCACCTGATAAGAATGCTGGTTGGTCCGGACCATAGAGGTTTACTTCCCCTCTCCGCTTTATTTGGCGCGCTGATATTAACTGGCTCAGATATGATTGCTCGAGTAGCAGTGGCACCTGCCGAACTCCCGGTGGGTATTGTGACGGCTCTGATTGGTACACCTTTCTTCCTTCTTATTTTGATCCAACAGAGAGGGAAAATGATATGACCACTCC
Organism: Vibrio nigripulchritudo ATCC 27043; assembly: GCF_000222685.1. Lineage (GTDB taxonomy): Bacteria > Pseudomonadota > Gammaproteobacteria > Enterobacterales > Vibrionaceae > Vibrio > Vibrio nigripulchritudo. Next base: position 47,587 of record NZ_AFWJ01000278.1, read on the forward strand.
AGTTATCTCGGCTAAAAACCTTAATCTGAGCTTTGGCAATCGAAAAATCATCGATGATCTTTCTATCGACATTTACGCAGGTCAAGTGACTGCGTTGATGGGGTCAAATGGCGCAGGTAAAAGCAGCCTGCTGAAAATTTTAAATGGCGAAATCCCAAGTGAAAGCGACGTTTACTATCTGAATAAGTCACGTACTGAATGGGATAAAACCGAATTAGCGAAGTACGTAGGCATGCTTCCTCAGCACAGTACTTTGAGTTTCCCATTTCTTGCTCAGGAAGTGGTTGAACTTGGTGCCATGCCATTGGCTCTTCCGAACTCAGAAATAAAACCGCTGGCATCCGAGATGATGCGTAAAGTGGACGTTTCAGACTTGGCTAACCGCCTGTACCCTTCTCTTTCTGGCGGAGAAAAGCAGCGGGTTCACTTAGCGCGAGTATTGCTGCAGATTTCCAGTAGTGAGAATAAAATCCTGATGCTGGATGAGCCTACTTCGGCTCTGGATCTTGCCCATCAACACAGCACGTTAGCATTGGCAAGGGAATTGGCAGCAGAAGGAGCGGCAGTTATCGTTGTATTGCACGACCTGAATTTGGCGGCACAATATTCAGACAGAATGATTTTCCTGAATAACGGAAAGATTGTTGAAGATGACTCACCTTGGGAAGCTCTGAACTCCCAGCTGATCGAAGATGTGTACGGATTCAAAACCTTCATCGAAAAGCATCCTAAACATCAATATCCTGTCGTCTACCCTGCTTAATAAAACAAAAAAACCAGCCGAAGTTCGGCTGGTTTTTTAATGATTACCAAGTATTACGCGTTATTGCGAATCCACTCATCCATATCCGTTTTCAGGTTGTCTGAGCGAGTACCAAAGATTGCCTGAACACCACCTGAAACCACAACAACACCTGCTGCACCAAGCTTCTTCAGCTGATCCTGGTCAACCTGTTCAGTGTCTGCGACTGAAACACGCAAGCGAGTGATACACGCATCCAAACCAGTAATGTTTCCTTTACCGCCAAACGCAGAAACAAGGTCACCAGCCAGTTCAGTACCTGTTGATACTGTCGCTTCTTCCTCTGATTCCTCTTCACGACCTGGTGTTTTCAGATCCAGTGCAGTGATCACTGCGCGGAAAACAAAGTAGTAAATTGCTGCATAACCAAGACCTACAGCGATCATCAGTACTTGTTTCTGAGCATTGCCAGACAGAACAATGAAGTCGATCAGACCGTGCGAGAAAGACGTGCCGTGTACAAAACCTAGCATGTTAGACACAACATACGCAGAACCTGCTAGCAATGCGTGGATTCCGTATAGTACAGGCGCCACAAACAGGAATGAGAACTCAATTGGTTCCGTAATACCGGTCAGGAATGAAGTCAGGGCAGCAGATGCCATGATACCCATTACTTTTGCGCGATTTTCAGGCTTCGCACAGTGAGCAATAGCGATTGCTGCTGCTGGCAGACCAAACATCTTGAACATGTAGCCGCCCGCAAGCTGACCGAAACCGTTACCCGCAGCACGAGACGCTTCATCTGCAACAAGGTAGCAAGTAAGTACGCCGTTTTGAGCTTCACCCGCTGCATTCAGACACGAACCCGCTTCGAAGAAGAAAGGCACGTTCCAAACGTGGTGCAAACCAAATGGGATTAGTGAACGTTCAATAATACCGTAGATACCGAAAGCAACGGTTGGGTTCTGATGGGCAGCCCAATCGGAGAACGTCTGCATAACCACTGCGACTGGAGGCCATACGATTGAAAGAACAAGCGCCAATGCGATGGCTAAGAAGCCAGTAATAATTGGAACCGCACGCTTGCCCGCAAAGAAGCCGAGGTATTCAGGCAACTGAATCTTGAAGAAACGGTTAAATGACCAAGCCGCAATACCACCGACCAGAATGCCACCTAGTACACCGGTCTCGTATTGCTTGGTGATCAAATCGATAGATCTGTCATCCAGAACCTGACCTGCCGCCTGTGCAGCAGCCTGAGCAGATTCAACATCCATTTGAGCAAGCACACCCAAAGTTGCCGCCATAATGCCGTAGCCGACAATAGCAGCAAGACCGGATACACCGTCATTATTTGTGAAGCCTAAAGCAACACCTACAGCAAAAAGTAGTGGCATCTGACCAAAGACAGAGCCCCCTGCTTTTTCCATTAAACTTGATACGACTTCTGGGATAAAACTGAGATCGGCGGCACCGACACCTAATAGAATACCCGCGACTGGCAGCACAGAGACGGGAAGCATCAGCGCCTTACCTACTTTTTGCAGGTTAGCGAAAAGATTTTTAAACATGTTTATGCTCCTGATTGATTATTATATTTTGAACACTGACGGCACACCCCCGTAGCCTTGTACCATCCACGATCAGTACCTGTATCTCGATACCAATCACACTAGTAAACATGTCAGGTTTCAAAGGAACGAATTCCTGTTGAGAATTATATTTTTAGCCTCTAAATATTTCGTGACCTATCTCACCCTTTAAATTGGATTGTGAAATTTAGTTCCAAAACAGTACCGGGATCACAGTTCAAATTTTACGATGTAATGCTTTTCAAATATCTAATTCATTGTTTTTTAATAAAGATAAATATCACACCCACACTTGACATAAGGTAAACAAAAAATAAACACTTGTTATTTTACGTAACAAATTTACAAGTTCTTATTTTTGCTACTTTATTCGCCAACACATATAGTGAACGTCTCACAAAGTTTGATTTGGAATAAAAAAAGGGAGCTTTCGCTCCCTTTTTATCGAATTTGAACTTTTTATCTCAAAAAAAGATTTTGGAAATTTCTGGTGGTTGTTTGAGCAACCTCCCCTAAAGACACGTCTTTTAGCTGCGCAATATACTGAGCGACTTCTACAACGTAAGCTGGTTGATTCTCTTTTCCACGATGAGGAACCGGTGCCAGATAAGGTGAATCGGTTTCAATCAGAAGCCTGTCCATCGGCAGCGCTTTCACCACTTCTTTAAGCTCTGTTGCCGCCCTGAATGTCACGATGCCGGAAACAGAGATATAGAAACCCAGTTCCATTGCCGCCTCTGCGAAGGGTAAATCCTCTGTGAAACAGTGGATGACACCACCACATTTCTGAGCCTGACCATTTCTTAATATACTAAGAGTATCTTCTCTGGCTTCTCGCGTGTGAATGATCAGCGGCTTATTGATTTCAACAGCAAGCTCTACTTGTTGCTCGAATCGCTCGATTTGAAGGGCTTTAGTTTCCGGTTTGTAATGGTAGTCAAGACCCGTTTCACCAACCGCAACAACACGAGGGTGCTTAGCATATTCATGCAACTTCTCGAGTGTAAAATCGCTTTCTACATCTAAAGGATGAATGCCGCACGATGCGAACACATTTTCAAATGGTCGAATCATATCCATCATTTTCGGAAAGCTGTTTAACGTCACGCCCACCGATAATAAGTGCTCAACTTTAGCTTGTTTTGCTTTCTCTACAACATCTGCCACATCGGTGTGCAAATCTTCATAATTCAACTTATCTAAGTGGCAATGTGAATCAACAAACATTTTTCTTCTCGTGTAAATCTAAAAACCACTCTGCAGTCAGTAATTCCGCGTTTAAGCCGGGAAATGTTTTTAACTGGTGAATAAGCTGGTTTACTTCTCGTGTTTTTTTATAAGCAAGATCATAACTCACCAGTTTGGCTAGTGGCTCCACCTGCTTTTCTTGGTTTTGAACGAAGTGACTTTTCTGGATATCAGTCAGGAGAATACTGAGCCAGCCCAGACGTTCAACAGGCGCATCTTTTAAGCTCTTCCAGACTTGACCGAATGACGGTATCGGTTCAGAGAGCTGCTCCACCAGAACGTGGGTCATCTCTAAAAATACCTTTTCCGAACCACTTTCAACAAACGCCTGAGCTGATAGCGGAGCACCGTGAGTAAGCTTTAGCGCTAGTTCACTGACTGGTTTATCGCTATTTTGGTTTAGCCAGCTCATCGCCTGCTGCTGGTCTGGCTGAACAATGTCCCATTGCTGACAGCGGCTCACTATTGTTGGCAACAGTTGATGCTTATCACCTGTCAGTAACAGGAAGACACAGTTTTCAGCTGGAGACTCCAGCGTTTTTAGCAACGCATTAGAGGCAGATTCGTTCATGGCTTCAGCAGGTGCTATAACAATTAGGCGCTTTCCACCCAGTTGAGACGATTCCAGCGCCCAACGATTTGCCTGTCGAATCTGGTCAACCGAGATGGTTTTGCCTTCTTTCTCAGGTGAAATCTGATGGATATCGGGATGGCTGCCTGACTTAGATAAATCACAGCTGTGGCAAAACCCACACGCATCATCGTCTGAGTTTACGCAGACCAAGGCTTCTCCAAATTTTGACGCTAACTGCTCTGCACCAAGACCAGAATGGGCATGACAAAGCAAAGCACCTGTTACGCGATCATTGCGTAGCAGAGCTTGCCAGTGTTCCCAAGTTGTCTGTAGCCAGGGGTATAACGCGTCCATTAGTGCTCCAGGTTTTCAAACCAAGCTTGTAATGCGTTTCGAATGCTGTCTGCCACCTGATCGATGGATTGTTGTGCGTCAACAATAACAACGCTTGAATCTGCATGGGCCATTTCCAGGTAACGATCACGAGTTCGTTCGAAGAAGCTGATGTCCATCTTTTCAATACGATCAAGTTCACCACGACCACGCGCGCGTTCCAATCCGACTTTCGGGTCGATATCGAGGTAAATCGTCAGATCTGGCTTGAATTCACCAAGCGAGACTCGCTTTAATGCGCTCATGGTATCGCGTTCGATTTGGCGACCACCACCCTGATATGCTTGAGACGACATATCGTGCCTGTCCCCTACTACCCAAGAACCACTTTCCAGAGCAGGTTTAATCACCGTCTCGACGAGCTGAACGCGAGCGGCATACATGAGCAGAAGCTCAGAAATGTCCTGTAACGCTTCACCCTCGTGCTCTTTTTTCACCAGAGCACGCATTTTTTCGGCTAACGCTGTTCCGCCAGGTTCCCGCGTATTTACGATGTTTTCAACACCGATCTGTTCAAGCTTTTCTTTTACCGCTTGAATAGCAGTACTTTTACCTGCCCCTTCAAGCCCTTCAATGACGATAAATTTCGCTGGGATCATTTCTTACTTCTTAATACTTTTAAATATTCTCGAACCGCCCGGTTATGAGCAGCAAGGTTTTTACTGAATACGTGACCACCGTGACCACTGGCCACAAAATACAGATAATTACTTTCTTCTGGATTGACCGCCGCATAAATGGACGCGGGTCCCGCCATGGCAATTGGAGTCGGCGGCAGCCCTTTAATCACATATGTATTATACGGGGTCGGCGTTCTTAAATCTTTCTTACGTATGTTGCCATCGTAGCTGTCACCCATACCATAGATTACGGTAGGATCTGTTTGCAGCCTCATCCCTTTATTTAGTCGGTTAATAAAAACCGAAGACACACGCTCACGCTCTTCATCTATGGACGTCTCTTTCTCTATGATAGAAGCCAGAATCAGCGCTTCATAGCTGGATTTAAGCGGAAGCTTTTCTTGCTTCCCATCCCAGGCACTGCTCAATACGCGATTTAAATCTCTGTTCGCACGCTTAAGAATATCCAGATCAGAGGTGCTAGCGGTATAGTGGTATGTCTCCGCGAGGAAAAGACCTTCTAGCTTTTCACCACCAATCTTGAGCGCTTGTGCAATTTCTGCTTCCGTTTTGTCTTTCGTTAAATGACGAAGATGTTCAGAACCGTCCAAGACCGCTCGCCACTCTTTAAACGTCGTTCCTTCTACAAAGGTGATGGAAAACTGGTGTTCTTTTCCTTCACCTAAAAATTTCAGCGCATCACTTAGTGAAAGCGACGCCGGTAACATAAACGTTCCCGCTTTAACGTTAACTAATTCTGGGTACAAATGGCGGATTAACTTAGAAAATGGGCTTGGAGCAATCAATTCTGTCTGCTCCAGTTTCGTCAATACGCCCTGAAAGCTGGTGCCAGATTTAATGGTGATGAGTATAGGCTGAGCATTTTCTAAAGTTTGACCAACATAGTTTTTAGCCTGTTGACTGACGTAAAGCCCACCAGCGATCAGTACTGCGATGCCGAGAGCCAAAACAACCGCAATCTTTTTAATCACGTTAAAAATATCTCCTGAAATGTTTTGGTAATTGGACCGATTTCAAACTCAGTCTCGTTTATTTTTGTCACGGGGCAAATTTGTAGAAGAGCATTAGTGATGAAGACTTCTTTTGCATCCAAGACCTCTTCCATAGAAAACGAGCGCTCAACGAGCGTCATACGCCTACTCATGGCTTCTTCAATCACCTGTTTTCGCATGATGCCTGCAACACCAGCCAGGTGAAGCTTAGGTGTGCAGAGCCTGAATCCATCATCTAGCCAAAACAGATTCGCAACACTAGTTTCTACGACATTACCATCAATATCGCAGACGATCGCATCTTTCCAGCCATTTTTCTCGACTTCAGACTTAGCCAGAACCTGTTCCAGTCGATTGTTATGCTTTAGCCCCGCGAGTAAAGGCTGATGGCCAAGCTGAGTTTTGCACTCGCCTAACTCAATGCCTTCACGAACCCATTTGTTGTAATGCGCAGGAAACGCAAAAGCCGTTACTGTAACGGCTGGAGCAGAAGTACCTTCTGTTCCGTAGCCTCTGCCCCCTGTCCCGCGACTGATATGGATTTTTAAGCCTGCTTTTTCATCATCTAAAGCGACTTTGTTACACCATTCATAAACTTGTTGCCAATTCGGAGCCGGGATTTTTAACACCGTCAGGCATTCTGCCAGACGTTCTTTGTGGTAATTCCAGGATTGAATCTGCTTTTTACAGGTCAATAGTGTCGAAAAGCATCCATCTCCATATTGGAAGCTTCGATCGGTAACAGAAAAGAGTTCTTGTGGTCGTCCGTTGACGAGAATCATAGCTACTCCATATAAACAAAAGCGGCTCAATGCTAAGCATCAAGCCGCTTTAAAACAAGCTTAACTATACTACTCTATCGATTCTTTTAGAATCGCATCAGATCTTTTTGAAGATCAGACAGCCGTTTGTTCCACCGAAACCAAACGAGTTACACAAAGCGTATTCGATATTCACATCGCGCGCCGTATGTGGAACCAGATCGATACCTTCAGTACCTTCGTCTGGGTTGTCCAGGTTGATTGTTGGTGGCACTTTCTGATCGACCAGAGCCAAAGCAGTGATGATGGCTTCTACAGAGCCAGCTGCACCCAACAGGTGACCGATCATAGACTTGGTAGAAGACACGAGTACTTTTTCAGAACCAGCTTCACCAAGAGCACGTTTGATGCCTTTGATTTCTGCAATGTCACCCGCTGGTGTTGAAGTGCCGTGCGCATTCACATAACCGATTTGTTCACCAGTTACGCCTGCGTCACGCATTGCTGCTTCCATTGCCAACGCGCCACCAGAACCGTCTTCACTTGGAGAAGTCATGTGGAAAGCGTCACCGCTCATACCAAAGCCGACAAGCTCACAGTATATTTTCGCACCGCGCGCTTTAGCGTGTTCATACTCTTCAAGTACCATCATGCCAGCACCGTCACCAAGAACGAAACCGTCGCGATCTTTGTCCCATGGACGTGATGCTTTCTGAGGTTCATCGTTACGCGTGGACAAGGCTTTTGCAGCACCAAAACCGCCAATACCAAGCCTGGTCGATGCTTTCTCTGCACCACCCGCTACCATGGCATCTGCGTCTCCGTATGCAATCATACGTGCCGCATGTCCGATATTGTGCAAACCTGTTGTACAAGCGGTTGAAATAGCAATGTTAGGACCACGAAGACCTTTCATAATAGAAAGGTGACCCGCAATCATGTTAACGATGGTTGAAGGTACAAAGAATGGGCTGATTTTACGTGGACCCTTTTCGTATAGCGCAGTGTGACCAGCTTCGATTAAGCCTAGACCGCCGATACCCGAACCAATGGCAACACCCACTCGAGGACCATTTTCTTCGGTAACCGCCAGACCTGAGTCATCAAGCGCTTGAATACCCGCAGCAATGCCATACTGGATGAACAAATCCATCTTACGGGCGTCTTTTTTAGACATGTACTCTTCGCAGTTGAAGTCTTTGACCAAACCTGCAAAACGAGTTGAAAATTCGGAAGTATCAAAGTGATCGATATCGACGATACCACTCTGACCTGCTAGCAGGGCTTTCCACGATGATTCTACAGTGTTGCCTACCGGTGACAACATACCCATGCCAGTGACAACTACACGACGCTTGGACACGATATAACTCTCCGGAGTTGAAATTGATAAAGTGAAAGGATAGAAGATAGACGATAAAAACTCAGGCGGTCAAGGATGACCGCCTGGGAGTGCAAATTACTGAGCGCTGTTCACGTAGTCAATTGCAGCTTGAACAGTAGTGATTTTCTCAGCTTCTTCGTCTGGAATCTCAGTGTCGAACTCTTCCTCTAGAGCCATAACTAGCTCTACAGTGTCCAGAGAATCAGCACCTAGATCGTCAACGAAAGAAGCTTCATTCTTAACTTCTGCTTCGTCTACACCTAGCTGTTCAACAATGATTTTCTTTACGCGTTCTTCGATGTTGCTCATTTTTCTTTTCCTTTACAGACTTCGCTTTATGCGATGTTTTCCGTAGTTTATTCAAACTTTTAAAAGTTGCAAGGGTGTCCTTGCTGGTCAAACCACAATTTGCGCGATTTTTCCCGAAATTCGGTACATTTTTGACCTAAATCATGCATAAATCAATTACGCAAGACTTAAACCATGTACATACCGCCGTTTACATGCAGGGTTTCACCTGTAATATAAGCCGCTTCTGGTGATGCTAAAAACGCCACTGCAGATGCGATCTCACGCGGGTCACCAAGACGACCGGCTGGTACCGCTGATAGTGTAGCAGCACGTTGCTCATCATTCAGCGCTTTTGTCATATCAGTTTCAATAAAACCTGGTGCAACTGTGTTCACTGTCACACCACGAGACGCAACTTCACGTGCCATCGACTTAGTAAAGCCGATTACACCCGCTTTAGCAGCCGCGTAGTTTGTCTGACCAGCGTTGCCCATAGTACCAACAACCGAACCAACATTGATGATACGTCCGTTACGTTTTTTCATCATACCGCGAAGTACCGCTTTAGATAAGCGGAAGATCGAAGTTAAGTTAGTATCCATGATGTCTGTCCACTCATCATCTTTCATACGCATCAGCAGGTTATCACGTGTGATACCCGCGTTGTTTACTAAGATGTCCAGCGCACCAAACTCATCATTGATGGTTTTAAGAACAGATTCAATAGATTCCGCATCAGTCACGTTCAGAGCAAGACCTTTACCGTTCTCACCAAGATACTCACTGATCGCTGCCGCACCGTTCTCGCTTGTTGCAGTACCAATTACTGTGGCACCACGTTCTACCAAAAGTTCAGCGATTGCACGACCAATACCACGGCTTGCACCTGTAACCAGTGCAATTTTGCCTTCTAGATTCATCATGTTGATTATTCCTTAAATTTAAAACTACTTAGCCGCTTCTAACGTTGCTGCGTCATTTACAGCTGCACCGCTAAGCGTTTTCACGATTCGTTTTGTAAGACCAGTCAGCACTTTACCTGGACCCAATTCGTATAATTTTTCAATGCCTTGCTCGCTCATCTTCTCGACGCCTTCAGTCCAGCGAACCGGGCTGTGAAGCTGACGAACCAGTGCATCTTTAATTTTTGAAGGATCGGTTTCAGTCGCCACGTCAACATTATTGATAACAGGAATGCTTGGCGCGCTGAATTCGATCGCTTCCAATGCTTCAGCCAATTTATCAGCGGCTGGCTGCATTAGCGCACAGTGAGAAGGAACGGAAACAGGAAGCGGCAAGGCACGCTTAGCGCCCGCTTCTTTACACAATGCACCTGCACGCTCAACTGCGTCTTTGTTACCTGCGATAACAACCTGACCAGGAGAGTTAAAGTTTACAGGTGAAACAACTTCACCTTGAGCAGCTTCTTCACACGCTTTCGCAATCGCATCATCCGCTAAGCCGATGATAGCGTACATTGCACCCGTACCTGCTGGTACCGCTTCTTGCATAAGGCGACCGCGTAGCTCAACCAGTTTAATGGCTTCTTTGAAATCGATAACGCCCGCACAAACCAGTGCAGAGTATTCACCCAAGCTGTGACCCGCTAGCATTTCTGGTGCTGCAAAGCCCTGCTCTTGCCACACACGCCAGATGGCAACAGAAGATGCCAGTAATGCTGGTTGAGTGCGGAATGTCTGATTCAGATCTTCAGCCGGACCATTTTGTACCAGAGCCCAAAGATCGTAGCCTAGAGCGTCAGAAGCTTCTGCAAATGTATTTTTTACTACTTCATGTTGCTCGCCTAGTTCAGCCAGCATGCCAACAGCTTGTGAGCCTTGACCTGGGAATACAACAGCAAACTTGCTCATCGTAAAGTTCCTTTAAAGCAATGCAATAAAATTGAAAATGCCAGACAGCAGGTAACTGGCTGCCTGGCAGAAATGATTAGAATCGAACGAGCGCCGATCCCCATGTAAAGCCGCCGCCAAATGCTTCAAGAAGAAGCGTCTGACCACGTTGAATTCGTCCATCTCGTACCGCTTCGTCAAGGGCGGTTGGGATGGTTGCCGCAGAGGTATTACCATGGCGATCGAGTGTGACCACCACTTGTTCCATAGGCATAGACAGTTTTTTCGCTGTAGCCGAAATGATTCTTAGGTTAGCTTGGTGAGGTACCAGCCAATCCAATTCAGCTTTTTCCATTTGGTTCGCTTCTAACGTGTCTTTTACCAGACGTGAAAGCTGAGTAACGGCCACTTTAAAGACTTCGTTACCTGCCATATGCAGCCACTTATCCGCTTCTGCATCTTCACGGCTTGCCAAAGGTAAGTTAAGTAGATCACCAAAACGACCATCGGAATGCAGGTGGGTCGATAGAATGCCAGGCTCTTCGCTCTGACCGACTACAACAGCACCCGCACCGTCACCAAACAAAATAATGGTGGAGCGGTCAGTCGGGTCACAGGTTTTGGATAGAGTATCCGAACCAACAACCAAAACATTCTTACACATACCCGTTTTGATGTGTTGATCAGCAACCGATAAGGCATAAACGAAACCTGAACAAGCCGCCGCTAAGTCGAATGCCGGGCAGCCGCTGATGTCAAGTTGAGCCTGTAATTGGCAGGCTGCAGATGGGAAGGCATGACTACCGCTCGTTGTGGCAACGATAATCAGGTCGATGTCTCTGCGATCAATACCCGCCATTTCTATGGCATTTACCGAAGCATGGTAAGCCATGTCCGCTACCGTTTCGTTTTCTGCTGCGATACGGCGCTCTTTGATGCCAGTACGAGTTACGATCCACTCATCACTTGTATCTACCATTTTTTCAAGATCGGCGTTAGTACGCACTTGAGACGGCAGGTAGCTGCCTGTTCCTAAAATTTTGCTATACATGAAGACTAATAATGCCTCTCGAGTAAAACCGCTTCCAAACGATCGCTAATCCGGCTGGGAACCTGTCGTTTGACCTCGTGTACTGCTTCGCCAATCGCGTTGACGACTGCAGATACGTCAGCACTTCCATGACTTTTAATGACAATGCCGCGCAATCCTAACAAACTTGCGCCGTTATACTGGTCGGGGTTCAGTTTTTTTAGCTCATCCATTAGCCCACCGAACAATTTTCTTGCAATCCAGGCTTTTATACCCGAACTTCCAAGCTGGCTTTTCAACTTATCTATAAAAAGATGAGCAACCCCTTCCGTTGTTTTGAGACAAACATTGCCGACAAATCCATCGCATACGACCACATCGGCTGAATCATGCAATAACTGATCCCCTTCTACGTATCCTACGTAGTCCACTGCTTCGGTCTCTGAAAGTAATTCGGAGCAGCGTTTTACCAGATCATTGCCTTTGATGTCTTCTTCACCGATGTTTAGAATCGCCACTTTGGGTGTACGAGCCAAGTGCTGTTCAGCGAGTGCACTGCCCATAACTGCAAACTGGAATAAAGTATCGGCATCGCACGATACATTCGCCCCCAAATCCAGCATCCAGGTTTTGTTGCCATTGGCTGTGGGTAATGCGGAGACCAGCGCAGGTCTTTCTATTCCAGGTAACAGTTTTAAGCGAAAACGCGACAACGCCATCAACGCTCCCGTATTTCCGCCACTTACACATGCATCCGCAGATTCATCGGCAACAGAATCTATCGCCAGTTTCATCGAACTGCCATTACTGTTACGCAAAGCCTGAGACGGACGCTCGGTATTGGAGATGGTACGATCGCTGTGTTTGATACTTAAGCGTGAATTTGGGATATACCCAATTCGGGAAAGTTGAGATGTGATCAGATCGCGATCACCAATTAAGATCACTTTTAGCTCTGGGAAATGCGACAATGCCTGCACGGCGGCAGGCACTGTTACGCGGGGACCGAAATCCCCGCCCATTGCATCAAGTGCAACGGTAATAGTTTGCAAAGGTCAACCTTACTTGTTGATAACCTTTTTGCCACGGTAGTAACCGTCAGCAGTCACGTTGTGACGTAGGTGAGTTTCACCTGAAGTTGCGTCTACAGATAGTGCACTAGAAGTTAGCGCATCGTGTGAACGACGCATGCCACGCATTGAACGTGATTTCTTGCTCTTTTGTACGGCCATTGACCCTACTCCTATGTTATTACTTAAAAATTAACGTTTTAAGTCTTTTAAAACATCAAATGGGTTCGGTTTCTCTTCCACCACTTCTTCGGGGATTTCGCCAAACACCAAATTGTCTGAATTAACGCTACAATCCGCTTCGTCGTGCATTGGAACTTGAGGCAAAGATAAGATGAACTCGTCTTCAACCAGTTGTATGAGGTCGACTTCACCGTACTCGTTCAGATCTACCAAATCGTACTCTTCCGGTGCATCCTCTTCACTTTTCTCACTGTAATAAGGAGTATAAGTAAATTGGACTTCGCACTCATGTGCGAAAACTTCATTACAACGTTGACACTCTAAATCGATTTCGACGTTAGCTTTACCAGAGATAACGACTAATCGCTGTTCATCATGCCCAAAGGACAATGAGACTTCTGCGTCACGTTTTACGCCTTCGGCTGTATCGGTTAAGCGTTTGAAAAGGCTAGTTTGGATGATGCCATCGTAATCTAATCTTTTCTGAGCCGCTTTCGCCGGGTCAACCGTTCGCGGTATTTTTACCTTTTGCATAGGGCGCGAATATTATCGTCCAAATCCTCTTGAGTCAAAGAAAAAGGTAAAAAACTTGAGTTTTTTTCCTTACGATTAGGATAAGCGATAAAACTTGGTTTATTCTGCCACAAACCCGTAATTATTCTGACGAAAACCATGACTTCACGCACTTTGATTTTGGCATCCACCTCCCCTTTCAGGCGAGCTATTTTAGACAAGCTTTGTGTACCCTTTGAAGTCGCATCACCCAAATGCGATGAAACGCCTTTAGAGAACGAATCGCCTGAAGATCTTGTTCTACGGTTAGCCGAACTGAAAGCACGCTCTTGTTCAGTAGAATCGGACGCTCTGGTCATTGGTTCAGATCAGATCTGTGTGATCGACGGAAAGATCGTCGGTAAACCTCACACCCGAAAAAATGCGATCAAGCAGCTTACTTCACAAAGCGGTAAAGCCATCACTTTTTACACCGGAGTTGCTCTTTATAACTCTCAAACGGATCAGTGTGATGCGGAGATAGATACCTTTAAAGTTCACTTTCGCGAACTTTCTGCATCAATGATAGAAAATTATGTAGATAAGGAAGCGCCATTATATTGTGCAGGCAGCTTTAAAAGTGAAGGTTTGGGGATTGCACTGTTTGAACGTCTGGAAGGAAAAGACCCAAACACATTAGTTGGTCTTCCGCTCATCACGCTTATTTCAATGCTAGAGAAGCAAGGCTTTCAAGTCATCTAGCCGTCAAACTAGAAAGACCGCGATTCATGCGGTCTTCTTTATATCTGTTTTATGTCTGTGCGATTGGACAGTTAGCTTTTAAGCTTTCGAAGCCCAGCTAACACTTTTTCAAGTTTGTCTCCCATCGGAGCAGAAATATCGACCTTATCTCCACTCCCTGGGTGCTCAAACTTAATGTTTGCTGCATGCAAAAACAAACGGTTCAAACCAACTTTTGCTGTATAAGCATCGAAACGAGGATCGCCATACCGGTCATCCCAGCCAATCGGGTGCCCTGTATATTGCGTATGCACGCGAATTTGGTGGGTTCGACCCGTAATCGGGCTTGCTTGAATCAGGGTTGCTTGCTCGAACTTTTCCAGCACTTTGAAGCGTGTTTCCGAAGGTTTGCCTTTCGGGTTTACCCGAACAATGCTGTTGACTTCATTTTTCAGAAGCGGAGCATTCACGACTCGGCAACTGCTTTTCCACTGCCCCATCACTAGCGCAAAGTAATACTTCTGAACCGTTTTCTCTCTAAACTGAGCCTGTAGATGACGCAGCGCCGAACGCTTCTTCGCCACCAGAAGTATGCCCGATGTATCGCGGTCAATTCGGTGAACCAACTCCAGAAAACGAGCATCAGGTCTCAAAGCCCGAAGAGCTTCAATCGCGCCAAATTTCAAACCGCTGCCACCATGCACTGCAATACCAGACGGCTTATTCAGGATCAGCATATGATCATCTTCGAAAATGATGTGCTGCTCTAGCTCCGCAACTTTGTTCAGCTTAGTGCTCACGGGGGCGGCTTCTGGTTCTGCTGATGTTTTAACAGGTGGAATTCGAACAGTATCACCAGCCTGGAGCTTATATTCTGCTTTGATTCTTTTTTTATTCACGCGCACTTCGCCTTTACGCAAAATGCGATAAATCATGCTTTTAGGGATATTTTTAAGCTGATTGCGCAAAAAGTTATCAATTCTTTGCCCAGCCATGTCGTCGTCGATATCGACGAACTGTACGGAAGTTTTGATTTCGTTCATGACGCGCATTCTAACATTTTCAATCTTTGAAGCTAGATAAAATGAGCGCTAGCAGAGAAGCGAACGACCATTTGGGCAAAAAGCAAAAACTTAGAAAATTGTGCAGTGAAAAAAGTTGTGAATAACTGGTGGGCGAATAAATATACAATTCATTGAGTTTTACTAATTTAACCATTAATAACAGTGAATTACTGAACAGTTAAACTATTCATCTCTCATTTTTTTGATGCTTTCTATGAATCCTGATTGCCCACTTTTCTTTGCACTGCTATAGTTCAGTGCTGCAATGGTCGAATTGATTACATTTTGTACTCATACCGATAAACAGAGCTGTGTTAGGTCAGTTGCGCAGATAACTTTTCCAAGAAACAAGCGTGAATTACATTTTACCGGCAATTCCGGGATCAACTTTTCCGCTATTGGATCTTTTCAAACCGCAACCTTTACCCATTCTCTGTTTCCTTGGTAGCAGAATCCATGAGCAATCAGCAATAAAGAGTAGATCGCTTCTCAGCTTCTATGCAGCAGTCGGCGTCAGACATAGAAATGGAAGTGTCACTTGTCGTTCTACTCTCTTTATTTGTGTTGAGTTATGACTGCCAAATTCGGCAGGTCACACTTTTTAATAAGGTGTGGCAACTGAAGTGTCCGAGAGCATCCCTTCCAGCCGTGAGGTTGCATCGTAAAACCATGGGATCAGACACCACAAGCAAAGTGCTAAACGACAAGCTGAAAAATGAAAACAAAGAAAAAGACAACGAGATTTTTTTACAATGAAAAGAATGTTAATCAACGCAACTCAAAAAGAAGAGTTGCGTGTCGCTTTGGTCGACGGACAGCGACTTTTTGATCTAGATATCGAAAGTCCTGGTCACGAATCCAAAAAAGCGAATATCTACAAAGGACGTATCACTCGAATCGAACCTAGCCTTGAAGCTGCATTTGTAGACTACGGTGCCGAGAGACACGGTTTCCTCCCTCTTAAAGAAATTGCCAAAGATTACTTTCCTGAAGGTTATACCTACCAAGGTCGTCCTAGCATTAAAGAAGTGCTGCAAGAAGGCCAAGAAGTTATTGTTCAAGTAGAGAAAGAAGAACGCGGCAGCAAAGGTGCTGCGCTAACTACTTTCATTTCTCTTGCTGGTAGTTACCTGGTTCTTATGCCTAACAACCCTCGTGCTGGCGGTATTTCACGCCGTATCGAAGGTGATGAGCGTACACAACTGAAAGCGGCGTTAAGCACTCTTGAGCTGCCTCAGGGCATGGGCTTGATCGTACGTACAGCTGGTGTAGGCAAAAGTGCTGAAGAGCTAGAGTGGGACTTAAACGTTCTGCTTAATCACTGGAGCGCAATTAAAGAAGCGTCTGATGCCAATGCAGCCCCTTTCCTGATTCATCAGGAAAGTAACGTCATCGTACGTGCAATTCGTGACTACTTGCGTCGTGATATTGGTGAAATCCTGATTGATAGCAATACCATTTATGAGCGTGCTAAACAGCACATTCAATTGGTTCGCCCGGACTTCATTAATCGAGTTAAGAAGTACGACGGTGAAGTACCGCTATTTAGTCACTACCAAATCGAAAGCCAAATCGAATCAGCATTCCAGCGTGAAGTTCGCCTTCCGTCTGGTGGTTCTATTGTAATCGACCCGACAGAAGCACTGACGTCTATCGACATCAACTCAGCGCGTGCTACTAAGGGTGGTGACATCGAAGAGACCGCGCTAAACACCAACCTAGAAGCAGCTGATGAAATTGCCCGTCAACTTCGTCTACGCGACCTGGGTGGTCTGGTTGTTATCGACTTTATCGATATGACGCCTGTTCGTCATCAGCGTGAAGTTGAGAACCGTCTGCGTGAAGCCGTTCGTTTAGACCGTGCCCGCGTTCAGATTGGTCGTATCTCTCGCTTTGGTCTTCTGGAAATGTCTCGTCAGCGCTTGAGCCCTTCTCTGGCAGAAGCAAGCCATCACATTTGTCCTCGCTGTTCTGGTACAGGTGTGGTTCGTGATAATGAATCACTGGCTCTGTCCGTTCTTCGTCTGATTGAAGAAGAAGCACTAAAAGACAACACATCCCAAGTACTGGCTGTTGTTCCTGTTGCTATTGCTTCCTACCTTCTTAACGAAAAACGTCGCTCGGTGAACCACATCGAGAAACACCAGGAAGTGAAGATCACGGTTGTTCCTAACTCAGATATGGAAACGCCGCACTTCGAAGTAATTCGTGTTCGTGATGGTGAAGAGCAAGATCTGCTTTCCTACTTGGTTCCAAAGAAACTGGAAGCGATGAAAGAAGCAGAAGCGAAAGAATCTGAAGAGCCTTCTCTGAAGCCTAAGAAAATTGAAGAGCCTGCTCTGAAAGGGTTTGCTGCACCGGCACAATCTGCTCCGGCACCGAAACCAGCACCTGCTAAAAAGCCTGAAGCGAAGAAAGAAGAAGATGCTCAACCAGGATTGTTTGGTCGCATTTTCAAAGCTCTGGGTAGCTTCCTGTTTGG
This sequence comes from Vibrio nigripulchritudo ATCC 27043, assembly GCF_000222685.1. Lineage (GTDB taxonomy): Bacteria > Pseudomonadota > Gammaproteobacteria > Enterobacterales > Vibrionaceae > Vibrio > Vibrio nigripulchritudo. The sequence goes on from NZ_AFWJ01000278.1 coordinate 65,120, forward strand.
CTCTGATGAAGAAGAGCAGAAACAAGAAGAGAAGAAAGAAGAAAGAACGGATAATCGCCGTGGCAACCGTCAGCGTCGTGATCGCAAAGACCAGCGTGAAAACCGCCGTCGTAACTCTCGTGATAACAAAAACCGTAATCGTCGCCGCGATCGAGATCAGGAAGCTGAGGTATCTGAAAACGATACTAAGAAAGCTGCAGATTCTCGTAAGCAAAACCGCAAACCTCGTAACGAGAAACGCACCAAAGACGAGAACAAGAACTCTAAACTAGCGAAAGAAGGTCAGCAGCTAGCCGCTGATGCTCAAGCAACCGCTAAACCAGAGAGAAAAGAGAAGAAAGCGGAACAGGTTAAAGAACGTCGTCAGCGTCGTAATCTTAAGAAACAAGTTCGCGTTAAAGACCAGAAAACGGCAGAAGAAGCTAACACCGAACAGCAACTAAAACAGGCTGCTGAAGTGGAAGCGAAGAAGCCGGAAACAGCAGGTGAAGAAGAGGAAACCAAGCAACGTCGTAACCGTCGTTCACCTCGTCATTTGCGTGCGAGTGGTCAGCGTCGTCGCCGTGGTCGTGATCGCAAGCCGAACCCGTTCCGTCTACGTAAAGGTGGTGTAGCGTCACCTGAGATGGCGATGGGTAAAGTCATGCCTAGATACGATCTTGCTAAGCCAAAACGTCGTAAAGACGACAAGGTTGAGAAGAAAGTTGAACTGGCAGCACCAGTACACGGTGGTTACGCATTCCCAGAAATGGCAATGGGCAAAGTGATCATTCGTCGTGAAGAGGTTGCAGTTGAAGAAAAACCAGTAGCACCTGTGGTTGAAGCTACTCCTGTTCAGAATGATGTTGTTGTAGCGGCAGATAAACCTGAACAAGAAGCAGTATCAGCGACTGAAACTGTAGCACCAGCAGTTGAAACAAAAGCGGAGCCAGAAGCACTGAAAGATGCGCCTGTGGAAACGAATACTGTTGCGGAAACTGAATCAGCACCAGCACTTGAAGTTAAAGAACCAGTACAAGCTTCTTTAGCCGAAGAGTCTGCAGAGCCGATTAAGGTGAAAGTCGCGCATCAGGTGAAATCTCACGTTTCAGCGCCAATGGCAAGTGCGCCAGGCAGCACAGAGATGCGTGAAATTCAGGTCGTTGCTGCACCTTTCCGTACAGAACGCTTCCAGCCAATTGGAGCCGGAGCCGTTTCTGCGAAAAACCGCGCTTCTGCTGAAATGGCAAAGCCTGATTTCAGCTAATCTGAACCAGAAACGAAAACGGGTCGCAAACGCGACCCGTTTTTTTCTTTGCAATATTTAATGGCTATTCTAGGATTCTGGTGTCTGTTCACCTAAACCAGTAAATAAGGTGTCTCGATAGAGAGCGTTATTCACGAAGTCTATTGATTAGTTTGGTATCAATATTGAACTTCATCACGCTTTTCTGTAGGATTCGCCGACTCAAGTGTCGATTATTGAGCTGCTCTTTTAAACAACCTGTTACTCAGCCCCAATAGTCGGAAGTATGTATTTTTAAGCTAATTGACTGAGCTAACATGTTCGAATTTCCACAATTTTCCAAGCATTCCGTAAAAAATGATGTGCTTTCTGGTTTAACCGTTGCACTAGCACTGGTACCAGAAGCAGTTGCATTTGCTTTTGTCGCTGGTGTCGACCCTATGGTCGGTCTTTACGCAGCATTCATTGTTGGTCTGATTACCTCTGTATTCGGCGGTCGTCCAGGCATGATCTCTGGTGCAACTGGTGCAATGGCCGTTGTTATGACCAGCCTGGTTATTTCTCACGGAATCCAGTATTTATTTGCCGCTATCTTGTTAGCGGGTATCCTGCAGATCGCAGCGGGTATCTTCAAGTTAGGTAAGTTCATCCGCATGGTGCCACATCCGGTAATGATCGGCTTCGTAAACGGATTGGCGATTGTCATTTTCCTGGCTCAGTTAGGTCAGTTCAAAGCACCAGACATCGACGGAATGCTAACCTGGTTGCCATCAGACCAGATGTTCCTCATGCTTGGTCTTGTTGCTCTGACTATGGCTATCATCCACTTCTTGCCAAAATTCACCACGGCAGTGCCTTCTTCTCTGGTCGCTATCGTCACGGTGACTGGTTTGGTTGTTGGCTTGGATCTGGAAACGCGCACCGTTGTCGATTTCCTTCGTACTATGTCTGGCGATGAAGCGGCAACGCTGGCTGGCTCACTGCCAACCTTCTCCGTGCCTAGCGTGCCTCTTTCTCTGGAAACACTTCAGGTTATCTTGCCTTACGCCATTATTCTTGCGGCAATTGGCTTGATCGAATCACTACTGACTCTGACCGTTCTGGATGAGATGACAAATACCCGTGGTCAGTCAAACCGTGAATGTGTCGGTCAGGGCATGGCTAACGTTACTTGTTCTATGTTTGGTGCTATGGGTGGCTGTGCGATGATTGGTCAGTCTATGATCAACGTAAACTCAGGCGGTCGTGGTCGTCTGTCGGGTATCGTCGCTGCACTGGCACTTCTGTTCTTCATCCTGTTTGCATCTGACCTTATCGAAATGATTCCGCTGGCAGCATTGGTTGGTGTGATGTTCATGGTGGTTATTGGTACATTCGAATGGGCAACGTTCAAGCTTGCGCGCCGTGTACCTAAGCAGGACTTCTTTGTCATTGTGTTGGTAACTGTAGTAACGGTTCTTACTGACCTCGCAGTTGCGGTTGCGGTAGGTGTGATTGCTTCGGCTCTGATGTTTGCATGGGAACACGCAAAACACATTTACGCGACAAGCAAAATCAACGAAGAAGGTTCAAAGGAATACCACATCAACGGTCCTATCTTCTTTGGTTCAGCAGCGAATTTCCTTGAGCTTTTCGACGCTAAAAATGACCCTGAAGATGTCATTGTGGACTTTGCAGATTCTCGCGTTGCAGACCACTCCGCAATCGAAGCGATCGAAACACTGGCAGAGCGTTATGCCGCAGCAGGTAAAACTCTGCATCTTCGTCACTTGAGCCAGGATTGTAGAGCGCTACTGGATAAAGCAGGAAGCTTGGTTGAAATCAACGTGAAGGAAGATCCAAGCTATAAAGTTGCCACTGATGTGCTAGCTGGCTAATTCAGTTGAGAAAAAAAACCGACGCCATCGCGTCGGTTTTTTATTTCTGAGGGAAGTATCGGTAGTGGCCTGTTATTTGATAATCAAACAACATGTCATCCATCTTGGGACCAAAGCCAATATTGTGAACGATTAACGGTCTCTCCCCATCTTCAGAACGCTGATCAACCACAATGCCAATATGAGGCAAGTTACCGGGAAGCATCCAAGTTACAATGTCGCCAGGTTTATAGTTGGTGCCCTTCTGAGAAACCCTCAGGCTTTCTCCATGACGTTTAAAGTAAGCCTGCAAATTAGGCACGCGTCGGTGGTCTATGTTTTTGTCTGGACGACTTAAACCCCAGATTCGTTTAGATGGGTACTGATCAAAATGGGCTTTGATATCTTCATGCACCCTTTTTTGTAAATCGATATCTAAAGTCCGATAGCTTCGAATAATGACGTCTGTACACACTCCTTTGTTAGGAGCTACATCCCCATTGGGATATGGAATACTCACATAGCTGCCGTCATAGATAACAAAATGTTCTGTACGCTCCATAGCAGCGTCAACCAATTCATTTGGGGAAGCACTGTATGCTCCGCTACTTAGCGCCGCGTAGCACGCCAATAGACCCGCTTTAAATATTCTTGTCATTGCCAGTCCGTCGTTGTGATTTCATGCACAAGCATAACCCGAGCACCTCAGGCTTTGTGCCAGCGAGAAGTAAAATGAGAGTGACCGCAAAATCAAGGTGACGTCATCTTGATAGGTCTAAGATGCAATCTCTTCCAACAGTACGTCACTGGCTTCTTCAATCAAATCGATAACAAGTTCAAACCCTTGCTCACCACCGTAGTAAGGATCCGGTATTTCATCATAGCCACTCTGCCCATAGCTTAAGAACAGCTTGAGCTTATAGCGGTATTGTTGAGGACAGATGTCTTCCAAATCCGATAAGTTGGAATGATCCGCTGCGAGAATAAGGTCGAATTCCTCAAAATCGCTTTGTTCGACTTTCCTTGAGCGAATCCCCTGAAAAGAATAGCCTCTTCTTTTTCCAGCCTGCATGGAACGACTGTCTGGACTTTCACCAATGTGGTATCCAGCTGTACCCGCGGAGTCTACCTGTAAATCAACCCCTGATTGCTTCGCCTTTGCTCTTAGAATCGCTTCTCCGGTTGGTGATCGGCAGATGTTACCTAAACACACCACCAGAACTTTAGAAATCTTTGCTTTCACCTGTTTTCCTTATGGTTTTTCCACCGACTTTGTTAGGCTATTATACCCAGGTCGCTTCAACCAGAACCAGTAAGAAAGGGATGCTCCATGTCGGCAGAAGAAAGAAAAGATGAAAGATACAAAGCACGTCAACAAAGAGTTAAAGAACAAGTTGATGAGCGCATTGCCGCCGCCCAAGATGTAAAAGGAATATTGCTGGTTATTACCGGAAACGGTAAAGGAAAATCAACATCGGGCTTTGGAACAATTTGCCGAGCAGTCGGACATGGCTTGAACTGCGCAGTGGCTCAGTTTATCAAGGGAACATGGGACAACGGTGAGCGTAACCTGCTTGAAAAGCTTGGAGTAGAGTTCCAGGTAATGGGCACTGGATTCACATGGGAAACGCAGAATCGCCAAAAAGACACCGATGCTGCACAGAAGATTTGGCAGGAATGCAAACGCATGCTGCAAGATGAATCTATCGACGTTGTCTTATTCGACGAAATTACCTACATGGTAAACTACGGCTACATCGAGTTAGAAGAAGTTCTTGAAGCACTCAAGAATCGCCCATTCATGCAATCGGTCGTTATTACTGGTCGTGGCGCACACCGTGAATTGACAGAGCTTGCCGATACAGTTTCTGAAGTCCGTAATGTCAAACACGCTTTTGAAAACGGTGTAAAAGCACTGAAAGGCGTGGACTGGTAATTGCTCACATTCGTCTCTGAATGCTAAATTTCAAAGGGCTGAATGCAAGATTCAGCCCTTTTCTCTTCTTACAAATTCTGCGATTACGAAAATCTCTTACTGTAAGTGATAATGTTGTCTCTGTAGTCATTGAGTAAAGCTTCTGTATTCACTCTGACTGCCACTTTCTGCTGTACTTTTCCTTTCGCTGCGTCTCCTGTCACTAAAGTCGTCATGCCTTGCTTTTCTCCTTCAGTCGTTACTTCAATTGCCCCGACTTCAAATTCAAACAGTTCAGGTTTGACTACACAGGCAATGGCAGAAGGATCGTGAACATGGCAACCGTTGTACCCAATGATCGATGAGTAAAATTTAAGGTAAAAACGACTCACGTCCCAGATAAAATCACCTACAGACCCTGCACTTTCCTTTAAATGTGCAAAGTATGGATCATCAAAAACGCTGGACTCTGTCACATCCAGACCAATCACCGAAATCGGCCAAGGTGCAGAAAACACCTGCCGAGCGGCATGCGGGTCATCATGAACGTTTGCTTCTGCATAAGGAGTGACATTTCCACGACGGTTGTTTAAACCAAACGCGCCCCCCATGATGATTACCTCTTTCACCAAAGAAGTGATGCTTTCGTCTTTCTCCAGCGCTAACGCTAAATTGGTAAGAGGTCCCACTGCCACCAGCGTAATCTCTCCTGGGTGCGCCTTTAGAGTATCAATGATGTACTGGTGGGCAGGCTTGTCGCTTATGCCATTCACTTCAACACCCGATACATCGACATCACCTAATCCGCTCTCTCCGTGTACCGCAGACGATGCTCCAACGGGTTCACGGACTAAAGGATTACCAGTGCCCTGCGCAATATCACAGGTGAGTTGGAATTTGTCCTTAAGATAGACGGCATTGCGTGTGCTGTTTTCGATTGTCGCATTACCAAAAATGGTGGTAATGCCAATAAGGTCAATATCTTCAAGAGCCTCGGCATACAGTAACGCCATGGAATCGTCTATGCCTGGGTCGGTATCTAATATGATTTTTGTTGCCATGTAATACATATCCTTATCTCAATTACATTGGGATAATAAACATTTCATTTCATATTTCTTGTGACTCAATTCACGACATAAAGGATATAAAGACCACCTTAATAAAAAGCGCACTGCCTTGCGAGACAGCGCGCTTTTTGTATCTGCAATAATATATAAAAACTCAGTAACCGTATGCTAGCCTACCGTGCTTAGAGGCTATTTGTTTAGTTAAACAAGCCTTTCAACAACTTATCTGCAATGTCTTTGGTCTGATCTGGATTTACTTTATCACCGAGCAGTTTTTGTAAACCTTTCTCAGCCTCTTTCTTGGCTTTTTGCTTTAATACATCATCAAAGACTAGCTTGTATTTAGGATCGGTCCATTTACCCGAAATCTGAACAGGAATGGTCACGTCTTTCAAGTCATCGATACTTTCGCCACCCTGACCTTTCAAAGAGCCGACAATCGACGTACGGATAACCATATCCACATCTTGTTTGATGTAGTTTGCATTACCCTTACCCGTAATACGAAGCAATGGTGACTGCATATTCAGATTGTCTGTAGTTACAACACCCTTATTTAGTTTAAGTGTGGCTGTCATTGCAGAGAAATCGGTTTTCTCTACCGTATCTGCAGCCGAAACATCCTGTCCTTTAAACCTTGCGTAGTGAGTGCGGATAAGGTGAGGTAAGTTCACCCCATATACTGCACCGTCTGCAAAGTTGATCTTTACTGTACCTTTCAAGTTTTCCTGAAGTGCAGTTGGTTTCAAGCTTTTACCCGTCAGAGCCAAATCGATGTTACCCGTTCCTTCCAGCAGGTCGGTTTCTGCAACATCGACCAACAATGGCTGAACTTTCACACCTTTGATTAAACCATTGACGCTGTATGTCGGTGTTGCTTTTCGAGCATCTAACTTAGCTTTTGTAGAGATACTGCCTTGATACAGGTTTGCGCTAAAACGAGTAAGGTCAAAGACCCCATTTTTCAAAGTAAATTGAGTCGTGACTTTTTGCAGTTTGGCATTGTTGGCTTTGAACTTGTCAATCACCACCTTACCTTTCGCATTCACCAATTTCAGTGCACTTAAGTCAGGCTCGACCTCAGGGGCTTTTGGTGCTTCTCCTGTCGGCGCACTTCCCCCACCAGTACTTTGACTGGTTTCTGCTTCTGCTTTCTGGTTTAGCCCCAAAAATGCATCCAAATCGATATTTGGGCTGTGTAAGTCAAAGCTCACTTGAGGCACTGCGGCAAACACTACTCTGGCTTTCCCGTCCAGTGCAATATCATTGGCTGTCAGCTTATTCAGAACCAGCGACAACGCGCTTTTCTTCACATCAAATGTAAGTCCGGCATCAAGGTTAACTGCCATTGGAGACTGAGGAAGCGCCTCGCCTTTCAGGTTATTCGCGAGTTTAATGCCTGCCACTTTAATTTTGCTGATGGCTTTATCGACCGTTATATTCAGTGAGCCTTTCGAGTCAACAGCCAATCCAGCTAAGTCACCAAGCAACTCGTAAGACAGAGCATTTTGTTTATCAAAAGCAAAAGAGGCAAGGTCAAGACGTAGCTTCTCTACCTTATTTGCAGGGTCGCTGAACGAGGCATCCAATCCGAGTTTGCGGAGTTGGTAATCTTGAAAATCTTCAGAAAGGAAAAACTCTGTTCCGCCTTTCGCCGCGAAGTTCTGTTGTTGATTCTTACCGCTCACGTCAAATTCGATGCTGTTCCACGCACCAAGCACAAAGGCAGGCAGCGACAGTTTTGCCTTTGCATTCAGCCCTAACGATTTGTCATCGACGCTGGCATCAAGCGCAACTTCACGAAGTTCGTATTGCTTAAGGTCTTTAGACAGTTTGAACTCGACCTGCCCTTCTGCTGCGAAGTTTTGCTGATTCTGAGCACCAGTGACATCAAAGGTTAGCTTGCTCCACTGACCGAATTCAAATTCGGTTAGCGATGCATTCGCGTCGCTTAGAGTTAAAAGCGTACCCGCCTGTTTATCCGATACCGTCACTTTCGCATTTGAAATGGTGATACCTGCAACCAGAACTTCCCATTGTTCCAGAGCCGACGGTTGTTCACCCGTTTCAGCAGGCGCTTCTTCAGCTGGGACTTGAGTCGTATCTGTTGTTTCAGCCTGCTCTTTTGCTGAGTTGGCTTTGGTCAGGCTATCCAGATTTGACGTGCCGTCTTTGAGTGTTTCGAGTGACACTTCAGCACCATCGAGCAGGATATTGCCAATTACCAGTTGGTTGCTAAGTAGAGGGGTGACTTCGATAGCAAGCCCTACTTGTTCTACTTTTAATAGGTTGGGGCTGGAGAAGCCTTCTGGGTTTCTCAGTTCTGTTTTACCAACACTGAACCCTAAACTTGGGAAAAATTGCCAGCTAATATCGCCTTCAATTGCGAGAGTCATACCGGTGTTTTTCTGCACCTGCTCGACAATCAAAGGTTTAAACTGGTTGGGATTTACGAATAGAATCAGAGCTAACAAAGCAACGATCACCAGAGCGATGAGCGCGGCAATAGATAGAAGCAACTTCTTCATCATGGATTCCTTGAATCTGCGACTGTAGATATTCCTTCAAACATACAAAAGTGGCGCATAATGCGCCACTTTTTGTTATGGATTTTTGTCGATTTATCAGAACTTTGACAAATCTGGTGCTTAGCTCTTCAGAAGCTTAGCGATGTGCGCCTTAAGTACATCAATCGCAATTCGGTTTTTGCCACCGCGAGGAACAATGATGTCGGCGTATTGCTTAGAAGGCTCAATGAATTGCATGAACATTGGACGAACCGTATCCTGATACTGCTTAAGTACCGATTCCATCGTACGACCACGCTCTTCCACATCACGCTTCACACGGCGCAACAGACAAATATCAAGTGGCGTATCCATAAACACTGTTGCGTGCATTAAGTCACGCAGACGTGGATCGGTAAGAAGCAGGATACCTTCAAGAATGATCACTTTCTTCGGTGTCATTGTAGCTGTGTTGTCAGTGCGGGTGTGTACAGAGTAGCTGTACTCAGGAACTTCAACAGAGTTGCCTTGAACTAACTGCTCTAGGTGCTGACAAAGCAGGTCGTGATCAAGTGCGTTAGGGTGGTCGTAGTTGGTTTTCTCGCGCTCTTCCATGCTCAGCTGGCTTTGATCTTTGTAGTAGCAATCTTCAGTGATCACGCCGATATGGTCGTCTCCGACTTTCGCACGAAGCTCATTGTAGATAGTACTTGCGATTAAGCTCTTTCCAGAAGCAGAAGCGCCAGCAATTCCCACGATGACGCATTGATTATTATTAGACATGTAAAAGCACCTGATACTAATTTGGTAGCTGTGGTTGGGTTAAACCGCCTGATTATAGGGAGATAAAATACTTAATACCAGTATAGTGTGTCGAAATTATCATTAGTAAATGAGTAATCACTCAATATCTGTATGAAAAGCAGGGGATATATACCATTTCCTGCTATTAACCTTGGCTCTTATACTGCGTGATTCAGACGAAATTCTTTGCTACAGCGCCACAAAACTGATCGCGTCAGGTTTGGCTTTTCCTTGCCAGAACATCTTGCTGATTACTGTCTCAGCCAGTTCTCGGTAGATGTGGGTGTGGTCGGAGTTAGGGCGAGCAACTGTGGTGGGTTTCCCGGCATCCAGATCTTCGCGCACCGAAATGTGAAGGGGAATTTGTGCGAGTAGTGCAAGCCCGAAATCCTGTGCCATCTGAACAGCGCCACCCTGACCAAAGATATGCTCTTTCTCGCCACAATGGCTGCAAATGTGATAGCTCATGTTCTCCACAAGCCCAAGCACAGGCACGTTGACCTTTTCGAACATGGCGGCACCTTTTCTGGCATCTGCCAATGCCAGATCTTGAGGTGTGGTGACAATTAAAGCACCTGTTACCGGAATCTGCTGTGATAACGTAAGCTGAATGTCTCCCGTACCCGGTGGCATATCAATCACCAGATAATCTAAATCCGACCATTCCGTTTCGTTCAATAACTGGGATAACGCTTTGGATGCCATTGGTCCACGCCAGATTGCCGCGTCAGCATCTTCAATCAGATAGCCAATGGAATTTGTGTAGAGACCATGTGAAGGTATCGGCTGCATCCATTTGTTGTCTCTGACGTCAGGTTTTTGCCCTTGGGTTCCCAACATAATAGGCACGGAAGGACCATAAATATCCGCATCCAGCATACCCACTTTTGCTCCGGCTTCGCTCAGTGCAAGTGCAAAGTTCACCGCTGTGGTTGATTTGCCCACCCCGCCCTTGGCTGAAGTCACCGCAATGATGTTTTTAACACCTTTCACTTCAGCAGCTACTGTTGTCTGTAGAGCTTTGGTTTTGCTTACGATGTCATATTTAAAATCGGGAACAACCCCGTCAGAAATCTGATTTTTAACCCAGGCTGACAGCCCTTCGTGGAGAGATTGGTTGATAAACGGAAGTTCAATCTTGACTACACCGCTTGCCAAAACAGACACAATACCCGGAGTCTGACTCCAGCCAGAAATCAGCATCGGATGCTGATATTGACCCAGCCACTGACAAAGTGCATCTTTTGATTGAAATTGTTCCATATTACCTCCCGCTATTTGAGCTCATCCTAACACTTCAATCATTGCTAAAGAACCCTGAAAAAACTAGGTAATACACCCAGTCTGTGACTTGGAGTACGCTGCTGCTTAAGGTACTATTAGCGGCTGTCTCATTAATACCTATCTAAAGCGAATAACAAGTATGGCAACCGATCCAAGAAACCTTTCTACAAGGAAAATTCTGGTAACTTGTGCCCTACCGTATGCAAACGGTTCTATTCACCTTGGTCATATGCTTGAGCATATCCAGGCGGATATCTGGGTTCGTTATCAGCGCCTTCGTGGCAACACTGTTAATTTCATCTGTGCGGACGATGCTCACGGCACGCCAATCATGCTTAAAGCACAACAGATGGGTATTACGCCAGAAGAGATGATCGCTGCTGTAAGTGAAGAGCACCAAAAAGATTTCGCTGGATTCGATATCAGTTTTGATAACTACCATAGCACGCACTCGGAAGAGAACCGCGAGCTGGCTTCTCACATCTACCTGCAGCTCAAGAAAAACGGTTTTATCTCCAGTCGCACGATTTCACAACTTTACGATCCAGAGAAGGAAATGTTCCTTCCAGACCGCTTCGTAAAAGGTACGTGTCCTAAGTGTAAGTCCGACGATCAGTACGGCGACAACTGTGATAACTGTGGCGAAACCTACAGCCCGACAGAGCTGATTGAGCCTAAGTCTGCTGTTTCTGGTGCGACGCCAGTAATGAAAGACTCTGAGCACTTCTTCTTTGACCTGCCTCAGTTTGAAAGCATGCTGAAAGAATGGACTCGTTCAGGCTCACTGCAGTCAGAAACGGCCAACAAGATGCAAGAATGGTTCGAGTCTGGTCTTCAGCAATGGGATATCTCCCGTGATGCACCATACTTCGGCTTTGAAATCCCGGGCGAGAAAGACAAATTCTTCTATGTTTGGCTGGACGCACCTGTTGGCTACATGGCTTCATTCAAGAATCTGTGTAACAAACGCGACGATCTAGATTTCGACGAGTACTGGAAAAAAGACAGCGAAGCCGAGCTATACCACTTCATCGGTAAAGACATCGTCTACTTCCACTCTCTGTTCTGGCCGGCAATGCTGGACGGCAGCGGTTTCCGTAAGCCAAACAACGTATTTGTTCACGGCTATGTAACGGTAAACGGCGCGAAGATGTCTAAATCGAAAGGTACTTTCATTAAGGCAGCGACCTACCTGAATCATCTGGATCCTGAGTGCCTGCGTTATTACTACGCTGCGAAACTCAACAGCCGTATTGACGACCTGGATCTTAACCTTGAAGACTTCACTCAGCGTGTAAACGCCGATGTAGTAAACAAGATTGTTAACCTTGCTTCTCGTAACGCAGGTTTCATCACTAAGCGTTTTGAAGGCAAACTGTCTGAAAACTTTGCTGAGCCTGAACTGTACAACGAATTCGTTGCAGCAGCTGACCGCATCGCAGAGCTATACGAATCTCGTGAGTTTGGTCGTGCTATTCGTGAAATTACAGCTCTGGCAGACAAAGCAAACCAGTATGTCGATGAAAAAGCACCTTGGGTAGTAGCGAAGGAAGAAGGGAAAGATCAAGAACTGCAGGACATCTGTTCTGTTGGGATCAACCTATTCCGTGTTCTGATGACTTACCTGAAACCAGTGATGCCTGCTCTGGCGGCTCGTACTGAAGCGTTCCTCAACGAAACACTGACTTGGGAAGGCATTGAAGCGCCACTGACTGGTCACGAAATCACTAAGTTCAAAGCTCTGTTTAACCGTATCGATCCTAAGAAGATTGAAGCTATGGTTGAAGCATCAAAAGAAGATGCAGCAGCAGAGATGGCAGCAAAAGAGAAAGCTGAAGCAGAGAAGAACAAAGCAAGCCAGACAGAACTTGATAAAGATCCAATTGCAGACGAAATTGAATTCGACGCCTTTGCAGCTGTCGACATGCGTATTGCTCGTATCATCTCCTGTGAAGAAGTACCTAAAGCAAACAAGCTGCTTAAATTCCAATTGGACATCGGCGGTGAAACAAGACAGGTCTTTTCTGGCATTAAGTCAGCTTACAAGCCAGAGGAACTAGAAGGTAAACTAACTGTAATGGTAGCGAACCTTAAGCCTCGTAAGATGAAATTTGGCATGTCTGAGGGCATGATTCTAGCAGCAGGTCCAGGCGGAAGTGATTTGTGGTTGCTTGAGCCACATGAAGGCGCTCAGCCAGGCATGCGTGTGATGTAATCACCCTTTGCAAATACTAAAAACCGCCAGCTTTGCTGGCGGTTTTTTTATGCAGAGAAAGCCGATTGCCGTTGCTTTCATTATTCAATCTCGGTCCGAAAACCAGCAGATTTACATTTTTGATAAGTGTAGAAGCCCCCAAAAATAGGGAGCAATAAACTAAGAAAAACCAGTTTATATCTGCTCTTTAGGTCGTTAGTCCTAATAGCAATTATGATTGGTCCGACCCAAGCAACCATAACAGCAGCTATATATGTAATAAGCGAAAAAAATAAAAGAACTTTTATGATTCTACCTTCCGGTAATTCATTTGGAAGAACAAAAGAAAGACATAAAAATACGGCTAGTACGAAGTAAGAGAACTTCACTGATGCGTATAAAATTTTAAGAAACAAGTTATGCTCCAGTTCTTGGCCAAATCGTGCCACTAATAATAATCATATTAACCAAATTTCAAAATCCTCTGTAACTACAAATGAATTTCATACCTTAAGATACATTTTTGGTGCAACTGCACCAACCTATCGCATCATTACCATAGCCAACCTGGCTAACCTACTGATTCTAAATTATTAAAATACTGGCACTGACTATGCACACTATTGAATTGAGAGATACATAGGAGGTGTATATGTTCGTGCTCATCAGCTTAACCACTATATTGATCTGCATACTGCTCTTGTTTATGCATAGCCAGACACGCGCCGTGAATGACCAGCGTCATCTTGATAACCTCCACCTGCTCAGGCAACTCATAGAACTGTGCAGAACGCATCGAACGCTTACACATCAGGTATTGGTAGAGGGCAACCATGCATCACATTCAACGCTCAAAGCTCTGTTCAAACTGAAGGAGCAAATTAAAGCCATCTCGGCTCAGGCTAGAAAAATCAGCACCACATCAGATAAAGCTAAGTATCGTGTTCTGCAGATTAACCTGACGCTCTTATGCAAAGAGTGGCGAACGCATTCAATCAACCGCAACCAAATTTCTCACGGAAAGGTTATTCGCCATTGTTTGTATTTGATGGATGAGCAGATAGTAACCTGGATGATCGAAGCATACAGAGAGGATCTGACCGAACAATACCATCAGGACTGGCAGTTAATCTGCGAAGCCATGGAGTGTTTAACTCAATTAAGGATGTGCATTCAGGATACAGAAACAGAGACCGGTAGAAAACGCTACCTTCACTATGGTCACCTGATACTTCGACGGTTAAATCAGATAAGCGTCAATTGCTCGGTTCCCATTTCTTCAGACGTTTTGTTCAGTCTGAATGATGTGCTAAACCGACTTTCAAATGAATCCTATAAGGAAAACCCGATGGATATTGCTGCTTTGTACAAGCTAACGAATGGTATCTCTGCATTTCTGTTTGGTTCTTACGACAAAATCATCAGTGCCATTTGCGAAGAGCTTTATGAGCCGTTACCTGAAATTTTGGAGTATATGCCAACTGATAAAACCAGAAATTATGAAATAAAAAAACCCGCCAATAGCGGGTTTTAAAATGGTTTCTGTGCTGAATCAGCTGTCGTCTTCGGTAAAGCTTGTTGGAAGAGAAACTTTCATCTTGTTCCAGATTTGCGCACTTTCCAGACCATAGTGGCGGATAACTAGCGGAAGCTGATCACGAGAACCCGATTCGCACACTTCACCAAGCTGTTTATAGAAGCTCAGAGCCAATGCTCGTGCTTCTGGGCTGGAGAAGTAGTAGCTGCCTACTCGATCGTAAAGCTTTTTCAGACCGTTGAAGATCAATCCATAAATTTGGTTACCAGAATGGAAAGCCAAACGCTGGAATAACATGTAGTCATAGAAGTTGAAGGTTTTTGCAACCAGAATTGCCTGGCGCTTCTCTTCATCCTTCTCGTTTTCGTCTTTTACGTTCGCCCGGATTTTTTCTGCATACGGAGACGCTTCAACAAATGTATCCCAGTTATCTGCGGCAAGAAGCTGCTCACAAGAATCAATCACACCTTGAATGGTCTTAAGGGAGTTGTCTTTGTTTGCTTTGAATGCGTAACGCATAAAGATAGGGCTGATATTGGTGCGTGCTGCCAGCAGGTCTTCCACTATGCTGGTCGCGTTATCCGCATCAAGCGTCATTAAGGTATCCAGAATGTGTAAACCCGATGTTTCCATAAACTGGTTAACTTTGGTGGGTTTGCCGTGCTGTATCGTCAGCCAGCCGTCA
This sequence comes from Vibrio nigripulchritudo ATCC 27043, assembly GCF_000222685.1. Classification (GTDB taxonomy): domain Bacteria; phylum Pseudomonadota; class Gammaproteobacteria; order Enterobacterales; family Vibrionaceae; genus Vibrio; species Vibrio nigripulchritudo. The sequence goes on from NZ_AFWJ01000278.1 coordinate 80,197, forward strand.
CGTGCAAGGCGCTGAAGCACTTCTCGTAACGTAGTTCGTGTCACACCAATCAGTTCCGATAGCTCGCGCTCTGCAGGAAGGATAGAACCAGGAGGAAAACGCCCCTTCCAAATACTTTCGATAATGTACTTCTCAGCAAAACCTGCTGGGCTTTTTGCCTTTATAACCATGAATTCGGGTTTCCGGTACTTTTATAACGTAAAATTGCACTCATCATACCACTACTTGCTCAATTCAGAAAACTGACATGCACTTTCCTGACTTAATTGTGAGATCTGCCGTTAGAATTTTTTATTCTGAAATAGATTAGACCCCTCATTGTGAGTCAACTCCCATTTTTCAACAATTTTAACAATCAGCTAACGAAATAAATTTGTCATCTCATGCATTTTTACGACTTAATTTTGACCGGAAAATTAGGCTAATTTCGGCAAAAACACCTGCATATTCATAAAAAACAGCAATAATTTGTTGAGTTGTACAGGCAAGATCAAAAGTGTAAGTAAAAGTAAAATTTCGTGGTATTCTATGCCACGCTGACCTCGAATCTCAATAAAAAGGCCTGCCATTATTACGTTTTTAAACATTTTTAGGTTGACTAAATATTAGGTAGGAGTAGAGTTGCGGGCGAAAGTAAAGGAGTGCTTGTCTTTCTCAAGGAGTGACTTGGCAAGGCTACAGAGATTCTCATCGAAGTTGTTTTTCTAAGTCGCTGTTTAAGATGTAATTTTTATGAAATTTAACATTTCATAATCAGGGATCGAGACACACTCTCAGTGTCGAATTTACTATAAAAAGAGTCTTATCATGCCGATGTCACTCGGAAATGCGTTTATTAAGAATTTTCTAGGCAAAGCCCCAGATTGGTACAAACTTGCCATTATTGCCTTTCTTATTATTAACCCGATTGTCTTCTATTTTGTTGACCCGTTCATTGCAGGTTGGATGCTCATCATTGAGTTCATCTTTACTTTGGCAATGGCGCTAAAATGTTACCCACTTCAGCCCGGTGGTTTGTTAGCGATTCAGGCGGTCGCGATCGGGATGACGAGCCCAAATCAGGTTTACCATGAAATCGAAGCCAACCTGCCAGTGCTTCTTCTATTAGTATTTATGGTTGCTGGTATCTACTTCATGAAAGAGCTGCTGCTGTTTATCTTTACCAAGATACTTCTTGGCGTTCGCTCTAAAATGATGCTTTCAGTAGCTTTCTGTTTTGTGGCGGCTTTCTTATCTGCTTTCCTTGATGCACTAACCGTAATTGCCGTTGTAATTTCGGTCGCTGTTGGTTTCTATTCGATTTATCACAAAGTCGCCTCAGGAAAAGGCTCACAAGCAAGCCACGACCATACGAGCGATGACCACTTGTGTGAAGTAACTCGTGATGACCTTGAAAACTACCGTGCATTCCTACGTTCACTGCTGATGCATGCCGGTGTTGGTACTGCACTAGGTGGTGTAATGACCATGGTAGGTGAACCACAAAACCTAATTATTGCGGATCAGGCGAGCTGGAACTTCGGTGAGTTTATGGTTCGTATGCTTCCTGTAACTTTACCTGTGTTTTTCTGTGGTCTGATTACCTGTGCTCTGGTTGAGAAGCTTAAGATTTGTGGTTACGGCACCGACCTGCCAGCAAGCGTGCGCAAAATCCTTGTAGATTTTGATAACGAGCAACGTAAGCGTCGCAATAAACAAGATGTGGCTAAGCTCATCATTCAAGGTTTAATTGCTGTTTGGTTGATCATCGGTTTGATGTTCCACCTGGCAGAAGTAGGCTTGATTGGTTTGAGCGTTATCATCCTTGCCACTGCGTTCACTGGTGTTATTGAAGAGCATTCTCTGGGTAAAGCGTTTGAAGAAGCCCTGCCGTTTACTGCTCTACTTGCTGTTTTCTTCGCAGTTGTTGCGGTCATCATCGATCAGGAACTGTTTAAACCAGTTATCGATGCTGTACTTGCGCTGGAAGGTGGTCAGCAAATGATCATGTTCTACATCGCGAATGGCTTGCTATCCATGGTATCGGATAACGTATTCGTGGGTACGGTGTACATCAACGAAGTGAAATCTGCGCTGGTAGATGGTGTGATTACCCGTGACCAGTTCGACTTGCTAGCGGTTGCAATCAACACAGGTACTAACCTGCCTTCTGTTGCAACACCAAACGGTCAGGCTGCCTTCCTGTTCCTGCTGACTTCTGCACTGGCACCACTGATTCGTCTGTCATACGGACGCATGGTTATTATGGCATTGCCATACACTGTTGTACTGGCAATCGTAGGTCTGTTTGGTATCGCATTCCTGCTGGAACCAATGACAGCAAGTTTCTACGAGATGGGGTGGATATCGCATCACACAGCGGAAGCGGTAAGTTCATCACACGGTCACTAATTTTTTTATTGAATAGAGAACTTATTCAGGATAAAAAGCTCTGAGTTATCAGAGCTTTTTTTATAAGGATTCTTCACTTGAACGCTTTATATGCCATTAAACAGTTTTCTGAAAGCCGTTTGTCCTGGCTCATCTTACTGATTTCCATCGTTGCGCTTGAAGCAACTGCCTTGTACTTCCAACATGTCATGATGTTGGCGCCTTGTGTAATGTGTATCTATGAACGTGTCGCCATGATGGGTGTGGGCTTTGCAGCCATATTGGGGATGCTGAATCCGAAAAATGCCATCATACGCTGGCTGGGGTTTGCAGGCTGGGGCGCAAGCGCATACAAAGGCTTGATGCTTTCTTTACAGCACGTCGACTATCAATTCAATCCATCACCTTTCGCGACATGCGATATCTTTGTTACCTTCCCAGAATGGGCACCTCTGCATGAATGGATGCCTTCCGTATTCAATGCATACGGTGACTGTAGCAAAGTGGTCTGGCAGTTCCTGACGCTTTCTATGCCTCAATGGCTGGTGGTGATCTTTGCAGGCATGCTTGTCGCTCTGGGTGTGGTTATCATTTCTCAGTTTGCAAAGAAACCTGAGTGATACATCTAGAGTTACGTATCTTAGATAACAAAAAGACTCCGAAAGGAGCTTTTTTGTTAATTTGGATAAAGCTATTTATTTACCACAACACTGCTTAAACTTTTTACCACTTTCACATGGGCACTGGTCGTTTCTGCCAATGTCTTTGTATGGATTTACGTTCTGCGATTTTGAACCAATCATCATTTCATCGGCCGCCATTGCCACTTCAGAAATCATAATGTCTAGCTGGGGTAATAAGTCTCCCAATCGAGGGGGGTGTTCAATACCTGCCGCTTTCATCTGCTCGTGGGTTTGTGCTTCATCGATCCCAAGCATAAAAGTGGTTAGCAGAGCCTGAAGCATTCTAAGCGTGCCATCAGACGGGTTTGCTTCATGCCACTGCTCCTCAACCACTGGCCATACGGACATGAATCCTTCAGAAAAGTCTGCGAAGCCCTCTTCATCCATTGTCAGATTTAACGCTTCATACGCTGAGGATTTAAGCGCGGCATATTGCTTATGAATCTGTTCCGTTATTGTGGGTTCAAGTTCCAATGCATTCAGACCAGACAACCAGGTTTTAGGGTCTAAAGGCTGAGTGGCAAAATTCGCAGCCAGCACGGCGCCCTCGTAGAAAAGCGGTGTTTCGCCTTCGAAACTCTCGGGTAAGGTCATCAATTGGTACATGTTTAGCGTCTTCATTGTGCATTGGGGGCTGGATTATACCCAAGCCAAGATGCCCGCACCACTTTTGCATCACCAAAAGTTCTCGCGTACAATCGCGCATCCCTCGGGTCTCTGACCTAATGCAAGGTAACCAATATGCGTGTAATACTCGGACCAATGGAAGGCGTATTAGATCATCTAATGCGTGAAATACTGACCAACATTAACGACTACGATCTGTGTGTCACAGAGTTCGTGCGTGTGGTTGATCAAGTGTTGCCCGACCATGTCTTTACACGCATCTGCCCGGAAATACTCACTGGAAGCAAAACCAAAGCTGGCACTCCTGTTCGTACTCAGTTACTCGGTCAGGAACCAAACTGGATGGCTGAAAATGCCGTTAAGGCAGTTACGCTAGGCTCTGATGGCATTGATCTTAACTTTGGCTGCCCAGCCAAAATGGTCAACAAAAGTAAGGGCGGTGCTGCCTTGCTTCAGCACCCAGAGCTCATCTATCAGGTTGTTAAAGCCTGCCGAGACGCAGTAGACCCTTCTGTTCCCGTAACAGCAAAAATCCGCCTAGGCTGGGAAGATCCGAATGACTGCTTTGAGATTGCCGATGCGATTGAGCAAGCAGGTGCAAACGAACTCACCGTTCATGCTCGCACCAAAGCAGGTGGATACAAGGCAGAAGAAATTAAGTGGGAATACCTAACCAAGCTGAAGCAAAAAGTGGGGATTCCGATGATCGCCAATGGCGAAATTTGGAACTATGAGGATGGTCAGCGCTGCATTGACATGACCGGAATTGATTCGCTCATGGTCTGCCGCGGAGCGTTCAACGTGCCTAACTTAGGTAATGTAGTCAAACATAACCATTCTGCGATGCCATGGCATGAAGTGGTCGATTTGCTCTTGAAGTATTCTGAATACGAAATCAAAGGCGACAAAGGCTTGTACTACCCCAACCGCGTTAAACAGTGGTTCTCTTACCTTAGGCAAGAATACCCAGAAGCCGCAGCGTTATTCAGAGACATTCGCACTTTTAACAAAGCGGCTCCAATCGTCGAGCATATCTCTCGTTACAGAGACAGTCTGCTGGAAGCGGTATAACCCCCGCTTCCTTAAAAGGTGACCTGATTCTTGCCAGACTCTTTAGCATGGTAGAGTTTTTTGTCGGCTGACTTCACCAGCTCTTTTAACCCTTTGTGGTCATGATGATCTTCCACACACACGCCACCCGATAGCGTAAACCCTTCTGCCAGTATATTGGTGGATTCTCTCGCGACTTGATTGTGTATCCGATGCGCAATTTCGACAATCAACTGTGGGCTGTTGGCACGTATGTACACAACAAACTCTTCCCCTCCAAAGCGTGAAACCACATCCATTTCACGTAACACACTCCGCATTTGGTCAGCCACAAAGCAAATCACCTGATCGCCCATCTCGTGACCATAGGTGTCGTTGATCTTCTTGAAATTATCGATATCAAACACTGCGATCCCTTCAAACTGAAATCGACACGGCTTCTTAAATTCAATCTCTAATCCGCGTCGATTGAGCAGACCCGTCATTGGATCTCTCTCCGCGAGGTTTTGGAAGTATCGCCTTTCAAAATTGAGGTTAAGGTAAAACAGGCTGATAACCGTGAGTATGTATATGATCGCAATAATAAAGACGGCGTTACGTTCTTCATTAAGCAATGAGATCAGTTCATCCATCAAGTCAGACTGATAAAAAAGAACGTGCTCAAATGCCACCCCCTGAATGGATAGTGGGTAAACGTATTTGCGGTTTTGGTAATCAGCGAGATTTTCGTGTTGTACCAACATCAAACGCTGGCTGGCAGACGTATTGGATGTCAGCAGCAGATTGGTATTTATTTCAAGAGAGACGACACCTTTAAAATCCTCTCCATGGCTAACAGGTAAAGACAAGGTCAGCACTCTGTCCAGATCGTTCGGGCTTTCTATTGGTCCGGTCACCGTAATGGAATCAGAGTTTTGGCTTGTCAGATACCAGAACGGAAGAGATTTAAAGTGCTCTATTGAAGAACGTTCAATATTGTTCGCAAGATTATCTGGAGATGAGATAACCAGCCCCTCTTCCGCCACATAGTGAACGCCAAGTATGTGCTCATCCAGATCATGCAAAAAGGACAGCATAGGGGCGAGGTCCATCATTTCAACGGCATGAAGATTCAGCGCAGAACCTCGAACGCACATGCTGTCATCGCCGGAAATCATATAGCTGATGTCTACAGCTGGAATGTTCAGATTTTTGTCTTCAGCAAGTATTAGAGCTTCGATCGGCCAAATCCGACACACTCCGTTTTGCACCTGAGAATTGTGCTGAAAATGCGGAAAGTTCTCGTTCTGATAATGAGTAGAAAGTGTGTAATCAAGAGAGGTCAGTATCTTAACGGAACGGTGGATGGCGTGTTCAACACGCTGATATTCGTGAGCTACCCGCTTTTCGGTTCGCTCGAAGTAATTCATTGCTACCATCAGCAACATGCCAATGGCAAATATGGCAGGGACAAGAAATACGTATCTTAAACTCATGTGTTGGGAAGACATTATATGAACCCCAAACACAACAACAGCGCCTTAAAACACATTCAGAGAGACACTCCATCTCAAAACGAAAGCGCAATATTAACAGTATCTTAATCAAAGAAAAAACCCTCTTTATGATAAAGAGGGTTTATAAAGTGTGTTGCCTTGCCGAGCTGATTTTTATAAAAATTCTAGTTCAAGAGCAAACTATCATCCGCCAGCTCTTCACCTCGAACTTTAGAGAACATTTCAAGCAGGTCTGGCACCGACATATTTGCCCTTTCTTCACCAGCGACATCCAGCACAACTTCTCCCTGATGTAGCATCACAGTGCGATCTCCGCAAGCAAGTGCGTCTTTCATGGAGTGAGTTACCATCATGACCGTTAAGTTGAACTCTTTCACGATGCGCTTGGTTAAGTCGATGATAAACGCCGCCATTCTCGGGTCGAGTGCCGCTGTGTGTTCATCAAGAAGCAAAAGCTTACTGTCTGACAACGTCGCCATCACAAGGCTTACCGCCTGGCGCTGTCCACCTGAAAGCAAGCCAATGTTGTCCCCTAACCTGTCTTCTAAACCAAGACCCAGAATGCTGATTCGCTCCTGAAACAGTTTTCTTCGCTTGGAAGATAGCGAAAGCTTCCAGCCACGGCGCTTGCCACGCATGTACGCCAGCGCCATGTTTTCTTCAATGGTCAAATCGCCACAGGTTCCGGCGAGTGGATCCTGAAATACACGAGCACATTGGTTTGCACGTTGATCAACCGTTTGTCTTGTTACGTCTACGTTATCGATAACAACACTGCCACCCGCCATTGGGGTTTCGCCCGTTACTGCTCCAAGTAGCGTGGATTTACCCGCCCCGTTTGAACCAATCACAGTGAGAAATTCATGTTCTGGAACCGTCAGAGAAACACCGCGTAGTGCACGGTTTTCTAGAATAGTGCCTGCATTGAAAGTAACTTGAATATTGTCGAGCTGGATCATGCTACCTCCTTAGATTCAGACTTCGCAGGCTTACCGCCCTTTTTTGCGTTTAGGTTTCCTTTTAGTTTTGGTGCGATCAGTGCAAGTGCCACCAATACCGCTGTCACTAAGTTCAGATCAGACGCCTGCAAACCAAACATTCCTGTACTCAGTGCAAACGCGACCGCTAATCGATAGAGAACCGAACCCACGATAACAGCCACTACAGCAACCCAAATCTTTCTACCTGGAATCAGGGTTTGCCCCAGAATAACTGCTGCAAGCCCTACCACGATAGTACCGACACCGGAGGTCACATCCGCAAAGCTGTTCGTCTGGGCAAACAAAGCACCAGAAAAACCGACAAATCCGTTAGACAGAGCTAAACCAAAGTAGGTATAGAAAGCGGTACTCGCTCCCTGAGATGCGACCATGCGAGCATTCACACCTGTAGCGCGAAGCCCAAGTCCAAAATCACTGTTAAGAAGTCGAACGACAAAGATGGCAGAAAGCACAACAAGTACGCCGACCACAATTGGTCTTACGTACATCGAATCACCCAACGCTTCGAACGGCGTTAAGATGGTATCTTCGCCGATCAGAGCCATATTAGGGCGACCCATAATTCGAATATTGATTGAGAAAGCCGCGATCATGGTTAAGATCGAAGCCAATAGATGCAAGATCCCACACTTTACAGCTAAAAAAGCCGTAACCCAGCCAGTTATTGCGCCTGCAATGATTGCCATTCCTGTAGCAATCCAAGGGTCGATACCTGCCACAATCGCTGTTGCAGCCACCGCGGCTCCCATGGGAAAACTCCCATCAACACTTAAGTCGGGAAAATCGAGGACCCTAAAGGTTAAGTAAACGCCCAGTGCGACCAATCCATAAATGAGCCCAATTTCGAGGGCTCCAAAAAATGCAAAAGCAGACATAACGACTCCCTTTCTGCTTGATATAAAAAACCCGAATAGCAGGCGCTATTCGGGCTAATAGTTATTATTTTACGCTTGTTGCACGATCCAGAATGGATTGAGGAATGGTGATACCAATTTTTTCAGCCGCTGATTTGTTCACCACTAAGTCAGAACCTTTTGCGACTTTTACATCCAAGCTACCAGGATCAGCGCCTTCTAGAATTGCTGCAACGTAATCTGCTGTCTGAACACCCACCTGATAGTAATCAAAACCAAGGCTCGCCACCGCGCCTTTTTCAACGTAAGACGTTGCACCACCTAAAACTGGAGTTTTCGCCTGATTCGCCGCCACAATCATACCTTCGATGGCACTTGCGACTGTGTTATCAGTTGGTGCGTAAATAACGTCGGATTTTGCTGAAATAGCCTGAGTCGCCGACTGAACATCAGCACTTTTCAGCGCTGTCGCTTCAACAACTTTGAACCCTTTAGATTCTGCTGCTTCTTTTAGCAGTTCAACCAAAGTCACAGCATTCGCTTCACCTGGGTTGTACACCACGCCGATAGATTTAGCATTGGGAAGAATTTCTTTAATAAGGTCAACATGCTGTGCAACCGGAGACAGATCAGACAAACCCGTTACGTTTTTGCCCGGCTTTTCGTGTTGGCTAACCAGTTTTGCCCCTACCGGGTCCGTTACCGCTGTAAACACAACAGGAATTGAACGTGTAGAAGATACCAGAGCCTGTGCAGTAGGCGTTGCGATACCTACGAGCACGTCAGGGTTTTCACCTACGAACTGACGCGCAATTTGTACAGCGATAGCAGGGTTACCCTGAGCGGTACGGTATTCAAAATCTAAGTTTTTGCCTTCTTCATACCCTTTCTCTTTCAGACCGTCGAGCAGACCTTGGCGGGTAGCATCCAATGCTGGGTGCTCAACGATTTGAGACACTGCCACTTTTGCAGTTTTTGCAATAACACCTGTGGAGGAAAGTAACGCTGTTCCTGCAATGCACGCAGCAACAATGATTTGACTTGCTTTCATCTTGACTCCTTGATTCAGCAGTAAAGTAGTTGTGATGTTGTGACCACCCACTCCGGGTGGAAAGCTGTTTGATTCCAGTAAGCTAAGTGGCTGAAATTCTCTAAAAACTAGAAGAAAAACTTTTCAGTCGCTCGCGCTTAAGTTTAGGAAACTTGAAATAAACAGCTACTATTTTTTATTTATTTGTTTTGTACGCGCTTATTTACGCATATGTACACATTTTTACCAGCAAGACCGGACAAATGGAAGCAAGTATTAACAACGAAGTAACAAAATGTAGATCTAAGGTTATTTAGCACACAAAACCACCGCTTTTTGTTCTAACAACTTTATCTTCTCGTTAATCCCGAGCAAGTCGGATGATGATTTTATGCACAAAACTAGCTTTGGCAATTTTTCGTTAAGGGTTGACTTTCATATAAAAGCAAATCTTGGGAGGGATGATGAATGGCACAATGAATTTACTAGGCAGTAAAAAAGGAGGCAAATGCCTCCTTTCATGTATCTCTGTGGTTTTCGCTGTTAGAACCAACGTTCCAGTGCAGATTTGTCGAGCTGTCTGAAAGCACGATTTAATGTAACCGCCAGTTCTTTGTATCTCGGTTTGCTTTTGATGGGCTCCAAAGCACCACCAGCTTCTATGATCTTTTGATGGATTTCTCGATACCAAGAGGCAAGAGCAGGAGGAAGTTGAGTATTGGAGCGATTTCCCAACCACCACATTCCCTGAAGCGGAAGGCTTATGGCAAACAGCGCCATTACGATTGCCTGTGGCATCGCCTGCTGGTTCTGAAACACCATTTGCATCAGCACGCTGATCGCAGCTACAGCTGGCATCACTTTAATACCAAACTTCGTCGCTTTGATGATGCGTTGTTCTGGAAAAAGAGGGGTCAGCTCTTTTCTCATAGGCCAAATATCCATGTATTTTTGACCATCTTTCAAACTATGGATAAGCCCGACTTTATTATTCATACCGACCTCTCACTAAAATAAAATGACAACCTTTAAAAAAAAGCTGCAAAAAAATTGATTCTAGTTAAAATGCACTCAAATTTTTTTGTTATCTTGGGTCATTATCGCTATCCTTAGCAAACCCTCAATCTCATTGTTGCTGTTATTTACAATTTAGGCAACCGTGAGTGTTATTTTGCAAGGATGCGTATTTCGTATTGATACTGAATCAATACGCTCAACGATACGGAATTTCAAGTATTTTTTGACCAAGCGTAATTGGCTTTTAACGAAAGGCGATTACGCTTGCGATTGATTTTCATCCTTAACTGATTCTTTTATCAGACGAATAACAGGTAGTCACTCATGTCTAAGCTAGTTTTAGTTTTAAACTGCGGTAGTTCTTCACTTAAGTTCGCCATTGTTGATGCAGCAAATGGCGACGAGCACCTAACCGGTCTTGCAGAATGTCTTCATCTTCCAGAAGCACGTATCAAGTGGAAACTTGATGGCAAGCACGAAGCACAACTAGGTGATGGAGCTGCACACGATGAAGCACTTTCTTTCATCGTTGAAACTATTCTTGCTTCTAAGCCTGAGCTTGCTGAGCAACTGAAAGCTATCGGTCACCGTGTTGTACACGGCGGCGAGAAGTTCACTCAGTCTGCATTGATTGACGAAGCTGTACTTAAAGGTATCGAAGACTGTGCAACTCTGGCACCTCTTCACAACCCTGCTGCAATCATCGGTATTAAAGCGGCTCAGAAAGCTTTCCCAAGCCTGCCAATGTCTGCAGTTTTCGACACAGCTTTCCACCAGACTATGCCTGAAGAAGCGTACCTGTACGCGCTTCCTTACAACCTGTACAAAGAGCACGGTGTTCGTCGCTACGGCATGCACGGTACTTCTCACCTGTTTATCGCTCGTGAAGCGGCAGAGCGTCTTGGCAAACCAGCAAATGAACTGAACATCATTAACTGCCACCTGGGCAACGGTGCTTCTGTTTGTGCAATCAAGAACGGTCAATCTGTAGACACTTCTATGGGTCTGACTCCTCTTGAAGGTCTGGTTATGGGTACACGCTGTGGTGACATCGATCCTGCGATCATCTTCCACCTACACGACGCACTTGGTTACTCTGTAGAACAAATCAACACTATGCTAACCAAAGAATCTGGTCTGCAAGGTCTGACTGAAGTGACTTCTGACTGTCGTTTCGTTGAAGACAACTACGGTGAGAAAGAAGAAGCAACTCGTGCAATGGACGTGTTCTGCCACCGTTTGGCTAAATACGTTGCAGGTTACACAGCAACACTAGAAGGTCGTCTGGACGCTATCGTATTCACAGGTGGTATCGGTGAAAACTCTGGTCCAATTCGTGAGATGGTTCTTAACCGTCTGGGTGTATTCGGTATCGAAGTTGATGGCGAAGCGAACCTGAAAGCGCGTTTCGGTGGTGAAGGTACTATCACTACTGCTGACAGCCGCATCCCAGCGATGGTTATCTCTACAAACGAAGAGCTTGTAATCGCTGAAGACACTGCTCGTCTGGCAGGTCTATAATAAACTGACTTTACTGGGTGACGCATATTGCATGCGTTAACCCAGTTCTTATTTTCAGCTCTGCCAAAACAGAGCATTACCTGATAGTGATAGGAACTCCCCTATGTCCCGTACTATTATGCTTATCCCAACTAGCGCCGGTGTTGGTCTTACCAGTGTTAGCATGGGCGTTCTTCGCGCAATGGAGCGCAAGGGCGTTAAAGTTTCTTTCTACAAACCTATTGCCCAGCCTCGTAGCGGCGGTGATCAACCCGATCTAACGTCTACCATCGTATCTTTCAACAGCGACATGAAAATTGGCCGACCAACGCCAATGACAGAAGCTGAAGCACTGATCGGTGCTGAGAAGATGGATGAGCTGCTGGAAACTGTGGTCGAGCGTTACAATCAAATCAATAAAGATTCAGACGTGACCCTGATTGAAGGTTTGGTTCCTACTCGCAAACATCCATTCGCCAACCAGGTAAACGCAGAAATCGCGAAAACGCTGGGTGCAGAAATCGTGTTTGTTGCGACTCCGGGCACAGACAACCCTACTCAGCTAAAAGAGCGTATTGAAGTTGCCTGTTCTAACTTCGGTGGCACCAAAAACAAGAGTATTTCCGGCGTTATCATCAACAAGCTAAACGCACCCGTTGATGATGCAGGTCGTACCCGCCCTGACTTATCTGAAATCTTCGATGATGCAGACAGTGCTCAGCAGGCAAACCTTGAAGTAATGCAAATCTTCAACTCTAGCCCAATCCGTGTTCTGGGTTGCGTGCCTTGGAGCATTGACCTGATTGCAACTCGTGCTATCGACATGGCGAAACACCTGAAAGCGGAAATCGTGAATGAAGGTGACATCGCAACTCGTCGTATCAAGAGCATCACGTTCTGTGCGCGTTCTCTGCCACACATGATTGAGCACTTCCGTCCGGGTTCTCTGCTGGTGACTTCCGCAGACCGTCCTGACGTTATTGTTGCCGCAGCACTTGCAGCCATGAACGGCGTGGAAATCGGTGCAATCCTGCTAACAGGCGGTTACGACATTCCTGACGAGATTCTGGACTTGTGTAAGCCAGCATTCGACACTGGTCTTCCTATCTTCAAAGCGCAAGGTAATACTTGGCAGACGTCTCTGAACCTGCAAAGTTTCAGCCTTGAAGTACCAGCAGACGACCGCGAGCGTATTGAGTTTGTTAACGATCACGTTGCAAGTCATATCGACGGTCCTTGGATCGACACACTAACTGAAGGTTCTGCAGCGGTACGTCGCCTGAGCCCACCAGCGTTCCGTTACCAGCTAACAGAGTTTGCTCGTCGCGCAGCGAAGCGCATCGTGCTTCCTGAAGGTGATGAGCCACGTACAGTTAAAGCGGCATCTATCTGTGCTGAGCGCGGCATTGCAGAATGTGTCCTTCTTGGTAACCCAGAAGAGATCAAGCGTGTTGCTGAGCAGCAGGGTGTCACTCTTGGCACTGGCGTTGAAATCATCGACCCACAATCCGTCCGAGAGAAATACGTAGAGCGTCTGGTTGAGCTTCGTAAGAACAAAGGCATGACAGAAGTTGTGGCTCGCGAGCAACTCGAAGACACCGTAGTACTGGGTACTATGATGCTTGAGCGCGCAGAAGTTGATGGACTGGTATCAGGTGCTGTTCACACAACAGCAAACACGATTCGTCCACCACTACAGTTGATCAAGACGGCACCAAGTGCGTCTCTGGTTTCATCTGTGTTCTTCATGCTTCTGCCAGATCAGGTACTGGTATACGGTGACTGTGCGATCAACCCTGATCCAAATGCAGAGCAACTGGCTGAAATTGCGATTCAGTCTGCTGATTCTGCTGCCGCATTTGGTATCGACCCTCGCGTAGCAATGATCTCTTATTCTACCGGCACATCCGGTCAGGGTGCTGATGTAGAAAAAGTGCGTGAAGCAACTAAGATTGCTCAGGAAAAACGTCCTGATCTGGTTATCGATGGTCCGCTTCAGTACGATGCGGCCATCATGGAGAATGTTGCAGCTTCTAAAGCGCCAAACTCTCCAGTTGCTGGTAAAGCGACAGTATTCGTATTCCCTGACCTAAACACAGGTAACACGACATACAAAGCTGTTCAGCGTTCAGCTGACCTTGTTTCAATCGGTCCTATGCTTCAGGGCATGCGCAAGCCGGTTAATGACCTATCTCGTGGCGCACTGGTTGACGACATTGTTTACACAGTGGCACTTACTGCAATTCAGGCGAAACAAGCGGAAGACGCAGGCGCGTAATTCTGTTCGCAAGCATAAAAAAACCCGCCATCTGGCGGGTTTTGTTTTTGTGTTACTGTTTGGTCCAGATCCGAGTATTCAAATCTAAATCCTCGACAACACCGATAAAGAAATCCAGATCTCTGAATATTTCTTCCACCATACCAAACTCGACTGCTGACTTATTCAGTTTCGGCTCAAAAAAGTCTTTTCTGTTTGGAATTGCGATGTAAATATTACCGCCAACAAAAGACAGGCTTATTCCAACATTGCCGGCACTTTTTCGAAATTCCACCAGCCTCTGCATCAGCGCAGGGCTCAGCAGATAGCGCGCTTCAACCTGATCGTCACTGTACACTTCAAAATATTGTTCGAAGTCCACATCTTCAAGTGCGACTCTGTCTCCGATTCCACCAAATTTATCCGTCAGGGTTTTGCTAATTGACGAAAAGAAGCCCTGACTGTCAGCAAGAACGTAAGTCTTGCTATTAAAATGTTTATTCGCATCTGCGATAAAGAAGATGCCTTTAAAAATGGTGTGCCAATTGGTCGTCGTTCGACCTTTGGAGTCACGCGACGTGGTTTTGTACTCCGTATGAAGCTCGGAGAACTCAATTGCCGTCTTGCCGATTTTTCCCGAAATATGGTCTTCACCGCTGTATCTGTCATAGCTCCTGCGGTAAAGCCCACTGGTTTTGTATTTTGTGGAATCGACATGACCATTGGGTCGACAAGTCAGTGAAGGGTCTATAAATTCAAGTAACGCGGTGACAACTTCATTTTTGTAGGCTTTTCGGTAAACACTCCACTTAGCATTAAAGAAAGCCGCTAAGATCAGCCCCCCAATGAAAATTGGGAACATTACGACTTCAATTTCCTGATTGGTTGCTAAAACCCAGAAAAAGGACGCTGCAATCAATATAGCCCCAAGAACAAGACATATGTTCTTTCGCTTCACTGCTTCCAGGCGCGTTTGCTCCAGTGGCTCTAATTTTGGCTTTAACTCATTTTCAAACAGAGTCTGTAATTCAGTTGCGTTCATTTGCTTCCCTATGAATTGCCAAACAGACTACCAACATTTGGGTTGGCTTTTTCCGCTTCAGGGATTTCAAACAATGTTCGCGTTGTCAGCCCCATAAAGTTGGCAAAGATGTTAGAAGGAAACATTTCAACAGCATTATTCAGATTGGTTACAGCTGCATTGAAGGAACGACGAGCGGCAGAAATCTGCTCTTCTACTTCATTTAACGTGCGTTGCAGGTGGGAAAAGTTTTCGCTGGCTTTTAGCTCTGGGTAAGCTTCTACCGTCACATTGAACTGAGACAAAGCCTGATTCATTCGCTTATCCAGCTCTACCTTATCTTCACTGCTTAGATTGCCACTCATGGCTTTCGAACGGATGTCGGTCAGTTCTGTCAATACCGAGGACTCATGCTTAGTGTACGCTTTAACAGACTCGACTAGGTTTGGAATCAGGTCAAAACGCTTTTTCAGCATCACATCAATGCTGGATTCGGCATTCTCAACCTGATTCTTTTTTGCAATCAGCCCGTTGTAGGTCATGATGCAGAACAAGAGAAATACGACAACTAGCCCAATAATTACCCAATCCACTGGCAACTCCTTGAATTAAAATAAAGAAACCAGAAGACGCTAACAAATCTCAGGAAATAATGAAATCATTGCATATGGATCTTGCGATTTACGTTTAACGAATTCCATATCAAATGTAGCTATTGATATTTTTGGCAATTTTTTGCTCGAATCAGAACTTAAAATGAGCCTAGATGTTCTGGTAAAAGCGGGGGACCTGTTTTCCTTGGGGCAAAAAGAAACCCCTTCCTCATAGAGAAAGGGGCTTACCTATAGGGTGACTAAATTGAGCTTAAGCTTGGATACCGACGATTAACCATGGCGCATTTGGTTGAGTCAGATCGCGCTCTAGATGCCATACGTCAGTGATGTCTTCTTCTACACCTTCAACTGAGTCGCGGTAACGACCACTGAACTGAAGGCTAAGTTGTGCACTGGATGAGTCGTAATCCGCGCGTACAATTTCCGCATCGACGTACATGACTTCAGTATGCTGCTCGCCTTCAAGCTTGGCACGTTCTTCAGACAAATCTTCAAAAAGACCCGGAGAAACGTACTCGCGGATTGTCTCAAGCTGGTTATGGTTCCATGCGCCCTGAAGCGTGCGGTAGTGCTCACGGGAGCCGTTGATAAATGCAGCCTGATCAAAGCCCGGTGGGTAATTATGCGGAACATCGCTAGTACCTGTCGCGCCAAAACCACCAGATAAAGGCTGGCTCTGTTCGAAGTTATGACCGTTTGGCTGCTGTTGAGGCTCAAACGTGTTGCGATTCATTCCTGTGTAAGCAGGTTGCTGCTGATTCATGCTGCCCTGTTTAGCGGCAAGCATGCCTTTCATCAATTTGAAAATAACAAACGCAATCAGACCGATAATCAGAATATCCATGAACTGGATACCTTCAAATGCACCGCCAAAGAATGCAGCAAGAAGTCCACCAGCAAGCAGACCACCCAGTAAACCGCCCATCAGCCCTTTCTTGCCGCTGGTTTGTTTACCCTGGTCTTTACCGATCGTATTGGTATTTTGTTGTTGCTGTTTTGGAGCAGGCGCAGTTTTGTGGCTCTTACCAAATGACTTACCACCACCGAACTTTTTCGCTTCCGCGATTGGGGCAGTGGTAACTGAAATCATCAACAAGGCGACAAACGCAAATAATCGTTTCATCGTTATTTTTCTCTTAATTCTGGTATTAACATTACGTAGCTATGGGCATGTAAAGCCGATATCAAGTCCCATAACGACTTTTAGAATCATAGCCCCTCGTTGTTAACATTTAAATACGTGCAACAAAAATCTGTGTTTCAGAATATTGCCATACTAAAAAAGAGTGATATCTTGGTTCCAAATAAATTAAAATATTTGTTTAACAGTAAACTAACCTGTACAGCTCTAAATTCAGTAAATTGGGCTCGTAGGCATGTTTATCACCTTGACCCTTATATAAGCGACACATAAAATAATGAACATTGTTCATTTTTAACTACCCAACAAAACATCACCCCATCATGGCCAGACGTAACGATCATACTCGCGAAGAACTGATTGCACTGACTCTAGAGAAAGTTAAATCGTTTCTTGAAGAAAAACCCCATCACGAGCTTAGCCTCAGAAAGATAGCCAATATGATTGGTTACGTCCCAAGTACACTTGTTAATGTGTTTGGCAACTACAACCTGCTCCTGCTTAAAGCGGTCGCCCAAACGCTGGACGAACTGTCTCTGCAAGCAGAAAAAGCGGTAGAGGACGCGCAGCACCCTATAGACGCGTTACACAAACTCGCGTATTGCTATCACGATTTTGCGCTGGCTCACCCACATCGCTGGCAACTGATTTTCCAGCACACCATGAATGGTGAAGAGCTGCCGACCTGGCAAGCAGAGCGAATCGACAAAATGACGGGAATGCTTGAAGGCTTGATTGAGATGATTACACCTGAAGGCGCAGATCGTAACGTTGTTGAAGCAAGCCGAGTGTTGTGGGCAGGCGTACATGGCATTACATTGCTCAGTGTTGATGATAAGTTCTTTTCAGCTTCTCCAGTCGATGGCAAAATCTTGATCGATAATCTACTTTCCAACTATTTGGCTAACTGGCAAGCATAAGGATTTTGAATGCCTAATCAGCACCCGTCTCTCATGAGACAGAAGCGCTTCCTCCCGTACTTTATTACTCAGTTTTTTGGCGCATTCAACGACAACATTTTTAAAAATGTTCTGTTGTTGTTTGTTGCGTTTGCCGGAGCCGAAGCCCTTCCTATTTCCAGCAATCTGTTCATCAACCTGGCGGCTGGTCTGTTTATTCTTCCGTTTTTCCTTTTCTCTGCATCCGCTGGGGTGTTGGCAGACAAATACGAGAAAAGTGCTTACATCCGAAAAGTAAAACTGGCTGAAATTGGCATCATGACTTTGGGGGCAATTGGGTTTGTCACTCAAAGCTATTTGATTTTGCTGATTCTGCTGTTTCTAATGGGAACACAGTCGGCTTTCTTTGGACCTGTAAAATACGCACTTCTGCCACAACACCTAAAACGTGACGAACTGGTTTCGGGTAACGCATTGGTAGAGACGGGCACATTTTTGGCGATTCTGCTGGGTACATTAGGTGCAGGGGTAATCGCATCTGCTGACAATTCCACTATCGTGGCCGCCATTTGTGTGGTCAGTTTCGCCTTATGTGGTTACGTAGCCAGCCGTTCTATCCCAGAAGCGGCACCAACGGCGCCAGAAGTCGAATTTAAGTGGCGACCGATTTCCCAAACAAAGCACACCTTAGCCATTGCCAAACGCGACCGAGTGGTCTTTCAGGCAATAATGGCAATCAGTTGGTTCTGGTTCCTTGGCGCAAGTTATCTTACTCAGTTCCCGAACTACACCAAATTACACCTGAACGGCAACGAAAGCGCAGTTTCCTTCCTTCTGGCATTGTTCTCTGTCGGCATTGCTATCGGTTCTATGGCGTGTGACCGCATTTCCAAGCACAAGCTGGAACCCGGCATTGTTCCTGTCGGTAGCCTTGGGATCAGTGTCTTTGGCATTATGATGGCAGGCTTCACTCCAGACTCACTACCTGAGTTTGCCGACTTCACCAGTTTCCTGACCTACCCTGCTCTCTGGCCAGTATTTTTCAGTTTGCTAATGTTGGGGGCGTCCGGTGGTTTGTTCATCGTTCCGCTTTACACACTGATGCAAACTCAGGCGCGCGAAGATGAACGTGCACAGATCATTGCAGCGAATAACATCTATAACTCAATCTACATGGTAGGTAGTGCGGTTCTTGGTATTGTTTGTTTGAGTGTGCTGGAACTTTCCATTCCGACGCTTTTCCTGCTTCTGGCGATTGTGAACATTTTTGTTGCGATTTACGTGTACTGGCAAGCGCCTATGTTCTTCTCTCGCATCGTACTGTGGATGTTTACCCACACCATGTACCGAGTGAAACATAAGAACTTAGATAACATTCCTAAGGAAGGCGGCGCACTGATTGTTTGTAACCATGTGAGCTACATGGATGCGTTATTGATGATTGGTGCCTGTAAGCGTCAGATTCGCTTCGTGATGGAAGAAGAGTACGCGCACTTTAAACCGATTAAAACACTGCTCGAAAATGGGGGCGTGATTGCGATTGATGGCACCAATAGCCGTTCAGTTCGTCAGGCGTTCACGCAAGTCAAAGAAGCACTCTCTAAGGGAGAAGTGGTCTGTATATTCCCAGAAGGTCGCTTAACAAACGATGGTGACATGAACCCGTTTATGCGTGGGATGGATCTGATTTTACGCCGCTCCCCCGTTCCTGTTATTCCAATGGCATTAAAAGGATTGTGGGGAAGTTACTTCAGCCGTTCCAAAGACGGGCGAGCCTGTCACGGTTTCCCCAGACGTTTCTGGTCAAGAATTGAAATTGAGGCAGGTAATCCTGTCCAGCCAGACAATGCTTCAACCGAATACATGTTTGAACAAGTTTCCACACTGCGCGGCGACTGGAAGTAAGCATTTATCTAAACACCCTGAATTCGAGATAATTAGCAAAAGGAGCGAATCATTCGCTCCTTTTCATTTTTCTCTTTCCAAACGCAGCCAGTCTTTCAGCCACTTTCTTGAAATCTTAATTCCACCCTGCTCTTTTGCTTCACTGGGCATCAGATGGTATTCAATAGGGCACTTAAACTTTTCCAGACGGTTAGCTAGCTGGGCATCATAGTGTGACTTGTTTGCCAAGACTTGAGTTTCCAGAACCGCGATAGGTCGCTGCCCGTAAGTATCATCATCCAAAGGTATTACGATTGCATTGAAGATGCTGTCGAGACTCATCAATGCTGATTCAATCTCTTCACATGAGATATTCTCGCCCCCCGAGATAAAACGATTATCGGATCTGCCCAATACAACGAGTTCACCTTCATGCCATTGTCCTAAATCACCTGTAGCGTACCAACCATCCTCTAATTCCAGTGGAATCACAGAGCCATTTTGGTAGTAGCCTTGCGCTAAGGTTTCACCTTTTATCCAGACCTCATCATCAGATAATTTCAGCTCACGGTTTGGAAGCACCGTTCCCGCACTGTGAAATCCTTTAGCCCACTTTGCTGTCACCGTAGACGCCGCCTCTGTCAGCCCATATCCCATCCAGACTTCAACTCCTGCCCGATTCGCTGCGGAAATAAGCTCAGAGGGAATATCGCTGCCTCCTAATAACACCCGTTTCAGTTCGGTCTTCTCACCGCTGTCTAACAGAGTTTTCAATTGAGTCGACACCAGAGAGGCGTGAGTCACCGCTTTCAAATCCTGTATTAGCCCTTGGGTAGAAGGCATCACCAGTGTCGAGCCAGTAGCAAGCCAGCGCCAGATGATGGCGAGACCGGATACATGGTACAGTGGCAAGCTCAGTAGCCAAGAATCTCCTTTGGAAAACTCAAACTCTTCCAAAAGCCCTTTTGCAGAAGCCAGGTGGTGAAGAGCTTGATGCGCTACTGCTTTAGGATCACCTGTGGTGCCTGAGGTGAAAATGAGGCTCGATATCAAGGTTTCATCAAATAAGGTCTCATCGAATGAGGAGACGGGTTTAGGTGGTGAGGTAACTGATAGCACCAAACTTGGAAATGAGTGTGTCTGAGGTTCCTGATTTTGCCAGTACACCAAGCTCGGTGCGATGGTATTCAGTTTCTTATTGATGACTTTTGTAGGACCAGGTGCGATAGGGGCAAAAATCGCACCCATATCTGCGCAGGCTAGGGTCAACTCCAACAACGTTATTGAGTTTTTTCCTACACATGCGACCACACTTTGCTTCGAAATACCCTGCCCTTCGAGCAACGCACGCATAGATTCCACTCTGACTTTCAGATCCGCCCAGCTAATGGTTTTATCTTCGAAAACAAGCGCAATGTCATTCGGAGAACGTTCTGCCCAGTAGCGAAGCGGAAATCGGTCTAGCACTGAAACACAAGCTCCTGCGATTCAAGAGACTCGATCGGTAACGGTGAACCCGGCCATGGTACTTCCAGTTGAGAAGCAAACATACTCAGGGTATCTAATCCGGGGACACTTTTGGGAGTGAGCCAGTGCGCTAAGCGAGCAAGTTGATTCAGTCCTAAGCTGGATTCTAAAGAAGAACTGATCACGCTGGTAATGCCCAGTTTTTCCGCCTGCTTAACCAACGCGGCGCAGCGTTCTATTGAACCTATCAGGCTGGGTTTGATAACCAGACTTTTCACGCCCGTCAGTTCCGACAGCACAAAACCTTCTTGTTTTACTGCGTGCTGCAATGTCTCATCCCAGGCAATGGCAATCCCAGTATCAATCGCAAAGGCGAGGCTTTCTCCCGGTTGCTTGCACGGTTCTTCTAAAAAAGCGATTCGCTGGCGGTAAGAAGGGTTAATGTGGCTGGCAAATTTTCTAGCTTCATCGGGCGACCATGCGCGATTCGCGTCTAATCGAAGGGACAGATCCGGAATGGATTCCAAAAACAGGTTGACCAGCATGCCATCACGAATGGGTTCATAAAGCCCTACTTTTATCTTCGCGACTTTCTCTCCGTTTAGCTGACTCAATACGGGAAGAAGATCGTCGGGATCCCCTGTACAAAGTGGCGCGACGGAGTAATTTCCATTTTCTGGTAAGCCACCCACCAGCTCCATTTGCGCAATCGACAGCCCAAACGACACCGATGGGTATAAGTTATCGAGATGTAATTCTTCTCCCGATGCCCATTTAGCGAGTTGTTCCTGAAGCTGTTCACCCGCATCTTCAAAGCTTTCTTTACTGAATCCGGGTAAAGGAGCAACCTCGCCAAACCCGGTGTTTTCCCCCTCTTTCAGTTCGATGATCCAACCATCGCGCTGAGGAAGTTTCTGATCTCGCAATATTACGCCGCTGTCCATCGCCAGCTGGTAGCGGTAAAGCTTTACGTTTCGCATATGTCCTGTCCTTTTGCCCGGCACACTTTCATCCATAAGGTCCACTGACCTGATACCGAGCTTATTTGCGTTTTCCTAGGGGTTGCGAGGAAATTTGTCGAAGTCTGGTCTGCGCTTTTCATTGAACGCATTTCGACCTTCCTGCCCTTCTTCTGTCATATAAAACATCATGGTCGCGTTTCCTGCTAACTCTTGCAGACCAGCCTGACCATCACAGTCCGCATTCAGTGCTGCCTTCAAACAGCGTAGTGCCATTGGGCTATGCTGCAAAGTTTCTCTGCACCAGCGCACCGTTTCGCGTTCTAGCTGTTCAACCGGAACAACCGTATTTACCAATCCCATATCCAACGCTTCCTGTGCATCGTAAAAACGACACAAGAACCAGATTTCTCGCGCTTTTTTCTGCCCAACGATTCGCGCCATGTAAGAAGCACCCCATCCGCCATCAAACGACCCGACTTTAGGTCCTGTCTGACCAAACTGCGCATTTTCCGCAGCGATGGTTAAGTCACACATCATGTGAAGAACATGACCACCACCAACCGCATAGCCAGCCACCGAGGCAATCACTGGTTTTGGGCAGGTACGAATCTGACGTTGGAAGTCTAGTACATTTAAATGATGTGTCCCTTCTTCATCACGATAACCGCCGTAGTCACCACGAATTTTCTGGTCGCCACCACTGCAAAAGGCATCTTCACCTAGCCCAGTCAATATGATCACACCAACATCACTGTCGTAGCGAGCGTCTGATAATGCATGAATCATTTCGTTAACCGTCTGAGGGCGAAATGCATTTCGAACCTGTGGTCGGGCGATGGTAATTTTCGCTATGCCTTCTTTGGATTTATGGTAATGAATATCCTGATAATCTGAGTTGGCACAGTGCCATTCCACAGGTGCGTAAAGCTCTTCTTCAGTGATACCGACAGTTCTTGCCATAATTTTCTCCAGAAGTTACGACTGATATTGATATTCAGCCATACATTGATTGACGATTCGGGCAAACGCAGCAGGCTGTTCCTGATGCACGTTGTGACCCGCACCTTTCACTTCGCTGAAGGGTAAACCGCTTGATTCAGCGAGCGTTTTAAACTTTTGATCTCTTTCCCCGCAGATATAATGAATCGAGGTTCGGTTTTGTAAACGAGCGAGCAGATAAGGCTGCTTTGACAGCGATGTCGCACGTAGCATTTGAGCTACCCCTTTAGCATCATTATCCCGTCGCTTAGCGATAAAATATTGTCTTTGCTCA
Source organism: Vibrio nigripulchritudo ATCC 27043 (assembly GCF_000222685.1). Classification (GTDB taxonomy): domain Bacteria; phylum Pseudomonadota; class Gammaproteobacteria; order Enterobacterales; family Vibrionaceae; genus Vibrio; species Vibrio nigripulchritudo. Next base: position 103,343 of record NZ_AFWJ01000278.1, read on the forward strand.
TGATTTAGCGAACTAAACACAGGCTGCCTGTACCAATCGAGTAAGACTTGTTCAATGATTTCCGATGAAAAACGATGCGACCAGTTTTTGTCGTTTACCCAGCGTTTTTTCCTGTCAGATTCACTTTGTAAACCAAAATGCCCTCCTTCCAGAATCACTTTTACAATATTTATCTTGCTCCAGATCGAATTTGCGACCCCATACATCGCAACTCTGGCACCCAGAGAATAGCCGACAAGAACAACAGGTCTGTTTTTGGAAATACGGGTTTCTAAAGTTTCCGCCACCTGATGGCAAACCGTAATGAAGTCTTTTGGTTCAACCTTCGAACTCTGCCCATGACCGGCCAAATCAATCGCCAGACAGTCTGCACCTTCGAGGTACTCTATAATCGGCTGCCAGTCGACGGCACTTCCAAGAAGCCCGTGCAGAAATACAATGACAGGGCTGTTCTGAGTATTAAGCTCTGAGTGATTCAACCAGGTGCTAGATAAGATCATGCACCACCTTATCGACAATAGGCTTGAGCTCCTGAGAGGTTTGCTCCGGCGGTGTGATCAGCTCGACTAACAGTGTGCCGTCACCTCGGTTCAAGTGACTCTGAATTTCCTGAATGCAGGTTTGTGTGCTTTCGGGCGCTGTGTAACTCAGCCCAAATTGCATAGCAGCATGTTTGAACAGAAACCCATGAGGCATTTGATAAAGTGCACGCTTCTTGTTAGCCGGAACGGGCAGGAAATCGAATATTGCACCACCATCATTGTTGGAAACAAAGATCACCGATGGCTGCGCTTCTTGATGAGTCCACAGCGCTAAAGAGTTGATGTCATGTAACAGCGAAGTGTCTCCTAGCATCACTAACGACTTCTTACCACTGGCAGCATGTATGCCTGCCGCCGTAGCAATCAATCCGTCAATGCCAGAGGCACCACGATTGGAATACACCTCTGTGTCTGGAAGTGAGGTGAGCATATCAACTAACCTGACAATCAGACTATTTCCTAAAAACAGATTGGTGCTTTCTGTTTGCTCCTCAAACAGGTCGATGGTCAGTCTGGTTTCAGAGCATAGTGCGTGTTCACTTCGTTGTATCAGCTCTGAAGTTTTCTGCGAGATATCCTTCAGGCTTTCCGCCCAGCCTCGAAATCGGACTTCCGCAAGGTGCAGTCTATCCAACATCTCTGAACACCATTGCGTTATATGAGTCCCAATACGGTTCTGTGCTCTCAACCCCGGATTCAGTCGTTGGTTGTACGGCTGCACCATCCAGTAGTCGCATGTTTCTGAGCGGTCATCTATCCACTTCAACAAGCGCTTGGACACCAACCGTCCACCGAACTGGAGGACAAAATCGCACCCGTGAAGAACTCTGGTGGCTTCTTCGTTTCTCAACCAGAGATCAAAATGAGCGTACTCGCTGCTCACTCCAGATTGAGGGTCGCAAAATATCGGCCAGCCGAGACGCTCACCGAGCTTTCTCGCATTCTGAGCTTCTTCTAACGACAGCGAACCCAGTATGACTACCCCTTTCTTAGTCGCAAAATCGTTGGGGTTGATGCTGTTCGCTACAACTTGACTGTGTTTAGTCGTAAATGGCTTCTTATGGGTAAACCATCCCCGAACACCATTGAAGTAGTGGGAGTCTGAAGATACGGGTTCACCACCGTACAAAGGTTCTGGATATGGGCAGTTGATATGGATGACACCACCCTGCTCTGCCTGTAGGTGCAAGCATTCATCCAGACTGGAGAGTAACCAGTTAGGAGAAATCCTGGTATTGGGGCTAGGAAGATTGAGTGCTTTTACAACGTGAGATGAGAATATCCCGATCTGCTCTATCGCCTGATTCGCTCCACAATCAATTAGCTCAACCGGGCGATCCGCCGTAAGCAACACCAGCTTTTCTCCGGTTAGATTCGCTTCACAGACTGCTGGAAGAAGGTTGGCAACCGCAGTCCCTGATGTCACGACGATAACAACGGGCTTTTGAGTAGATTTAGCGATGCCCAATGCATAAAAGCCCAGCCCGCGCTCATCAAAATGACAATGTAATTTCAAATTGGGGTGGTCGTCCGCTTCTAGCGTCAGTGGTGTAGAACGGGATCCCGGAGCGATACAGATATGTTCTGCGCCAAATCGGGTTAGCTCTTCTAAAATCAGCTTAGCCCACGTTCTGTTCAAACTGGCTTGTTCAATCATGATGCCACCTCCACTTCTGGTAGCTCTGTCAACAGGTCAAGTAATGTCGACATTTTCTTGTTTAGCTCCTGCCATTCTGCATTGGGGTCTGATCCCGGCACTATGCCTGCCCCGGCGTAAAATTTGATGCTTTTTTTATTGATAAGTGCGCTGCGAATAGACACGCAAAACTCGGAACGGTCCTGACTGATGTAGCCTATCGCTCCGCTATAGAGCCCGCGTTCAAACGACTCATTCTGCTGGATAAACTCCATCGCCTGATCTTTTGGTAGTCCGGCAATCGCCGCAGTCGGATGGAGCACATCAACCAAAGAACTTTCGGCTTTCTTCGGATTTAGGTATCCCACAATCTTACGTTTTAGGTGCTGCACTTTTGCCAGGCGGATCAAAGACGAAGCTTCACTTATTTCTAAAGACCTGCAGTAAGGGTGCAATCTCGACTCGATGTCTTCGACAACCAACTGGTTTTCGTAACGGTTTTTTTTGTCATTCCACAACCAGTGACCTTTTCCATAGTCATCTCGCGCGTCGCAACCACGCTCGATTGTGCCTGCCAAGGCTTCCGTTTCTAGCTCGTATCCATTTTGTCGGAACAAGCACTCCGGAGACGATCCGAAGAATAACGAATCTCTGTTTTTGGTGAAGGCGAAATGGTAGCTGTTTTGGTTAGATGTCTGACTCTCTCTTAACAAAGTAAATCCAGAAGCAGGCTCAGAGAGTAGGAACTCAGATTCTCGCGCCAACACCACTTTTTTCAGATCCGATTGTTCGAATGTTGATAACGCGAGATTTATGGAGTGGGTCCACTCTTTCAGATCTGGAATATGTCGAACAAATTTAACCTGAGTATTGTTGGGTGATGAGAAATGAGTCGGGCTTTTTAATTTCACGCGTTCCAGCGCGTTAATCGCCACCTCTTTACTCTGGTTCACATTGACACTCAACGTCCAATTTGAGCCTAGTCTTTGAATTTCAATATTAGGTAAGAAAACATCGGGGTGCTGGGCATCAAATGGCATGACCACCCAGAGATTTTGATTTGACTTGATGTACTTTTCGCCAATTTCAGGGGTGTCAAATGTCCTGGCAATACCTAGTGCAACAACTTCGCGGTTCTTGTCGCGTGATTGCCAATAGAGTTTGGTGGAATGTGGCTGCGCTTCCAGCCAGTCCAGAGGGGAAAACGAATTGTCTGGCTCAAATGGAATACTGATTCGCTCATCGACATCCACAACGGACTGAATTTGTTCAATTAACGCTTCGATTTTGGCTCTGAATGGCGACAAGGCAATCTCACTCTTCTGAAATCTGAGATCATCTTATCTATCTCGACTAGTCTATTTGTTGATATCAGACAAATCTGAGCCGATTTAGGGAGAAATTCGGGCTACACAAAAAATTAATGACAAGCCCTCACTCTCTCCTGTGGTCAGAATGTCAGAACAATATAAAAACCTGCGATTTCAAACAGATTTTTATTCTATTAACACCTTAAATAGTGTACTTTTAAAAATTAAAATAAAATAAATCGGGATTTACTCAATGCAAAATATCGGGATGTCATCAAAACTCGACAATGTCTGCTACGACATTCGGGGTCCTGTACTCAAACATGCTAAACGCATGGAAGAAGAGGGGCATAAAATACTAAAGCTGAATATCGGTAATCCCGCCCCGTTTGGCTTTGATGCCCCTGATGAAATCCTGGTTGACGTAATCCGCAATCTTCCCACCTCGCAGGGCTACTGCGACTCTAAAGGTATTTACTCGGCGAGAAAAGCCGTGGTTCAGCATTATCAGCGTAAAGGCTTACTGAATTTAGACGTTGAAGACGTGTACATTGGGAATGGTGTATCTGAGCTGATTGTGATGGCAATGCAGGCTCTTCTGGATAACGGTGACGAAATGTTGGTGCCTGCGCCAGATTACCCGTTGTGGACAGCGGCTGTGTCTCTGTCTGGAGGTAATGCTGTTCACTACCTTTGTGATGAAGAATCAGACTGGTATCCAGATCTTGAAGATATCAAAGCCAAAATCACGCCTAAAACTCGTGGGCTGGTACTGATCAACCCGAACAACCCAACTGGTGCCGTTTACAGTCGGGACTTTCTTTTAGAGATAGTTGAAATTGCTCGTCAGCATAAACTGATCATCTTTGCTGACGAGATCTACGATAAAGTCCTTTATGACGGCGCAACCCACACATCCATTTCCACGCTTGCTGATGATGTTTTGATGGTGACATTCAACGGTCTTTCTAAAGCCTATCGCGTGTGTGGTTTCCGCGGTGGCTGGATGTTTTTGACAGGTCCTAAGGCGCAAGCCAAAGGTTATGTCGATGGGTTAGACATGCTGTCGTCGATGCGCCTGTGTGCCAATGTACCGATGCAACACGCGATACAAACGGCTTTAGGCGGCTACCAGAGTATTAACGAACTGATTTTGCCAGGTGGGCGCTTGTTGGAACAGCGAGACAAAGCCTACGAGATGATCACCCAAATTCCCGGGATCAGCTGCGTTAAACCTAAGGGCGCTATGTATCTGTTCCCTAAAATTGATGTGAAAAAATTCAATATCAGTAACGATTTGAAATTCGTACAGGATTTTCTGATTCAGGAAAAAGTACTTCTGGTTCAGGGAAGTGGGTTTAACTGGCCAAAACCGGACCACTTCCGAATTGTGACTTTGCCTCACATCGAAGACTTAGAGACAGCCATTGGAAGGCTGGATCGCTTCCTGACTACATATCGTCAGTAATCTAAACATGTTCTTTCAAGCGCACCTATTGGGTGCGCTTTTTGTTTGTAATCTGTTATCTCAAGTCCCGGGTTTCCTAGTTAAGTTGTGCCTTTAAACTCAATCTCTTAAGCTATAGGGAACCGTGTGAAAAACAAGGAGCACCACATGGCACGCAGTCACTTTTTTGCCCATCTGGCCAGAATGAAGCTTATTCAACGTTGGCCACTCATGCGCTCTATTTCCACTGAAAACATTTCAGAACATAGCCTTCAGGTCGCGTTTGTGGCGCACGCTCTGGCAATCATCAAAAACAAAAAGTTTGGCGGCAACGTAAACCCCGAACGCATTGCACTTCTTGGTATGTATCACGACACCAGTGAAGTCCTGACTGGCGATTTACCTACCCCAGTAAAATACTATAATCCTGATATTGCTAAAGAATATAAAAAGATAGAAGCGGCGGCAGAAGCTAAACTGTTATCGATGCTGCCTGAAGAATTTCAGGAGGACTTCGCTCCATTTCTGATTTCAAAAGATGCCAATCAGGAAGACCAAGGGATCGTAAAACAGGCAGATTGCCTCTGCGCATATTTAAAATGCCTTGAAGAGCTTTCTGCCGGTAACCACGAATACGCGCAGGCAAAGAAAAGGTTAGATAAAACGCTCAAAGACCGAGAGTCGCCCGAGATGCTTTACTTTCTAGAGACCTTCGCCGAAAGTTTTGAAATGTCGCTGGATGAGATCAGCTAGAGCATCAACCATTCAACGTTCCAATATAACGATAATAATGAGGACAATATGACCAAACTCGACCATTTCGCTTGGCAAGAGCGCATGAATGAAGAGCAGAAACTGCGCCGCGACGATCACCGTGACCCATTCCAGCGAGACCGAGCAAGAATCCTGCATTCTGCGGCATTTCGCAGGTTACAGGCTAAAACGCAGGTGCATGGCACTGGCGTTAATGACTTTCACCGTACTCGCCTCACCCATTCTCTTGAAGCCGCACAGCTGGGATCGGGTATTCGAGCCCAAGTAAAGCGTAAACAACCTGAATTGTCTGATTTACTGCCGACTTCCAGCCTGATGGAGGCACTGTGCCTTGCTCATGATATCGGTCACCCTCCCTTTGGTCATGGCGGCGAAATCGCACTGAATTACATGATGCGCGAACATGGCGGCTTTGAAGGCAATGCTCAGACATTCCGGATTGTTACCCAGTTGGAGCCCTATACTGAAAACCATGGCATGAATTTAACCCGTCGCGCTCTGCTCGGATTAATTAAGTACCCGGCTTTAATCAGTGAGACTCGCTCCACTTCGATCCCTGAATCGGTCAGCAATCAGCGAAAACTGAAAGCCAGCGACTGGCATCCAGCCAAAGGGATATACGATGATGATAAATCCCTGTTTGACTGGGTATTGGAGCCTTTGAGCGACAATGACAAACTTGCTTTCTCTGCTATGCGCGAGAAGGACTATGCTTCCTTTGAACATAAGAAAACCCGATTCAAGTCGCTGGATTGCTCCATCATGGAGTTGGCCGACGATATTGCCTACGGCATTCATGACTTAGAGGATGCCATTGTGCTTGGTTTGGTTCATCGAAACCAATGGCAGGAGGTAGCAGCGAGCCAACTAGCTGAATGTGGTGACAAATGGTTCGAGGAGAATATCCAAACTATCAGTGACAAGCTGTTTTCCGGTATCCATTACCAGCGTAAGGATGCAATTGGAGGCATTGTTAATGCGCTACTGACCAGTATCAGCGTCGCTGAGTTACCAGAAAGCAAATTTGATGAGCCTCTTCTTCGATGGAATGCAACTTTAGAGCCATCTTCAGAGCGAGCACTCGAGATCTTCAAACAGTTTGTAAGCCGATATGTAATTCAGATTCCTGAAGTTCAGGTCGTCGAATACAAGGGGCAACAAGTGATTATGGATATCTTCGAGGCAATAAGTGGGGATCCAGAAAGATTGCTGCCAGATTCAACTCGTCTTGAATGGTTAAAAGCAGCAGAAAGTCATGACGGCGGGATGCGAGTGATCACTGACTTCATATCTTCACTCACGGATGGATCTGCGCAAAGGCTCCATCAACAGCTTTTTTGTTCCTAATTAGGACCGACTGCTCCGAGTAATTAAAACAATCAGTAATTTTTTGATCGGACGTGCGGTGGGATATGAGAAAACTGCATGTCCACCATCCTTTCAAAGCTATCCAGAAGTGCGGAGAAATCCCGGCTGCTATCCAAAAGACGAAGTACATGAAACCCTGCTTCAACTGTCGATAAGCTATTGCTGGAAGGTGCTTTTCGAATCCGATAGTTCCCTTCTAGGTTTTCTGGCAAAGCGAGGCAAGGCAAGTCATGCAACATGGTGTTCAGCCTCCACATCTTGTAGGCTTTTTTCCAGGTTCCATCCAGTAGTATCACCCTTAGCTTTTTACCCCTATGCTTAGCTATCTCGGACACAGAGAGGCTACTTTCCTGCGGAAACAGAACACAGTGATGATAGGCGTCATCCTCCAGCAATTGAGCTAGCCTTTTATCGTTTGTGAAGTCTTCTCCGATCAATACATGCATATTCGCTAACGAGAGCTTTAGTATCCGAGCCGTCCCCATTGCACGATTCACTTCATCCGGATGTTGAAGAATCAGCAGTTCTACCTCAGAATGAAGGCTTTGAATGGTGTGGCAAATACACATTTTTTTCGCCTTCCCACAATCTTGGCAATATCGAGAGTGCGTTTCAGATTGATGATCAGACATAAAGCAGAATTGGTTCCCGTTGTAGTAATTTATGTAATCGTTATGGTCGTTGCACAGCTTCCGACATTCAGCGATATACTGCCCTGGAACGCAGATGACATTCTAGACGGGCAATGGTGGCGAATCGTAACAGGAAATTTTACCCATACCAATCTTAATCATCTCGCTCTCAATGCGGCTAGCCTGGCGGTGATTGCATTCTTTTTCCGTTTCACTGCATCCTGGTTGTCCATGGCTGTTCTGGTTCTTCTTCTTTCTGCATTGATTGGAGTCGGTTTACTGGCTTCAGATACTTATCAATACGTTGGTTTTTCAGGCGTACTACATGGAATATTTGCTTTTTACGCTCTCACAGAAGCAATACAGGGCAGAAAATCGAGTTTGCTGTTAGTCGGAGCTGTACTGGTCAAGATTGGATGGGAAACCTGGGTTGGACCTTCGGCAGACACCGCCGCATTGATAGAAGCAAAAGTGGCAACAGAGGCACATGTAGTTGGTACTTTCTTTGGTCTGATTCTTAGTGCTTTGCAACCCAAAAAATGGGTAAAAAAATGAGCGCGACCAAACGCTCATTCACATCCATATACAAAGGTCTGTTGTTCTAAAGTTTTCTACAGCAGAATTCGGTCACGATTCTTGTCAACGGTAGCGTTGCCAATACCCTTCACTTTACTCAAATCGTCTGCCGACTGAAATAACCCGTTCTTTTCACGGAACTCTACGATGGTTTTCGCCTTCTTAGCACCTATACCGATTAAAAGCGTTTGTAGCTCCTCTACGGTCGCTGTATTGATGTTTACGGTAATTTCTATTCCGGCATGCTTATCATTGCTTGAAGCCGCTTTAGATGGCGAATTTGAATCCCACGCGTTTGCAGATACGGCAGAGCAAAGAGAAAGAGCGGCTATCAAAGCCAGTTTTATGATTTTCATATTTCCTTCCTTGGTTATAAAAAAACGTATTTTGTACGGTCAACAAAGGTTAGAAAATCATCAATACTAAAAATACAACAGGCCGCATATAGCGACCTGTTTGATAGACAAATTAGTTACACACTTTTACGGGTGAGTACTAGCATTATCAATTACATAGAACTCAACATCCGCTTTATCACGAAGCGCTTTGCTCAATGCAATCATGTCTTGCTCACCATTGCTGCGAACCAATTGCATGCCAATTTGTGCTGCAAATGCAGGCTGTTCTTCAAAAGAAACACCCTCCAATTCAACAACCACAATGTTGCCTGTGAAGTCTTTAGACTGGCTGTAAACCTTTTTACCTTCTTCAGGTTTAGTCATTGCAAACACCGTGTTAGCCAGAGGGTTACCACGATTAATGGTTTCCTGCTCGCCAAACGCCAAGCCTTCCTGCTCTAATACGCTACTATCGCCATTAGAAAGCGCTTCAATCAACTGGTCAGCCAATTCAACCGCTTTTTGCTCACCTTTCACAACAGACAGTTGCTGAACGACTTGTTCTTTCACTTCTTCGAAAGGCAATACCGTTTCTTCACGAACCTCGTCGACACGAACCACAACAACGTGTTCTGGCGCAATTTCCACAGGTACAGAGTTTTCACCGTCTTCTTTCACTTCAGGGCTGTAAATAGCTTCCTGAACTTCTGGGCTACTCAGAATCTCTGGAGCGTTGAAACGAGAGATAAACTCTGTAATTTGTACAGTGCCTTCGAACAACTCTGCTGACGGCGCTAGAGAATTTGGAGACTCAAACGCTACACGCTCAAGATCGGTGTAAATGTCATGGAAGCTTTCCGCAGCACGTTGGTTTACCAAGTCTGCTTTGATTTCTTCCTTCACTTCAGAAAGTGGCTTAGTTTCTGAAGCTTTAAGCTCATCAAGCTTGATGATGTGGTAACCGAAGTCAGACTTAACCAAACTCGTTACGTCGCCTACATTCGCCAGGGCAAATGCCGCTTCTTCGAAAGCTGGGTCCATAACGTCGCGCTCAATCCAACCTAATGAACCACCTTCGTCGGAACTGCCAGGGTCTTCCGAACGAGTTTTCGCCAGCTCAGCAAAGTCAGTACCTGCGTTCAGGTCATCCAGAATCGCTTGAGCTTTTGCCTCGTCGTCACCTTCAACCAGAATGTGGCTTACGCTGCGTTGTTCCGCAGAGGAGTACTGGCTAAGATTTTCCTGGTAGTAAGCATCTACGTCTTCGTCAGTCACTTCTACGCTTGCTTTAAGCGCTTCACCAGACAGTTCAAGGTATGAAACCTTAACTTGCTCTGGACGAGTGAACTGAGCCGAATTTGATTCGTAGTACTCTTGAAGTTCTTCGTCTGATAACTCAGCTTTTTTCGCAAACTCTTCAACACTCAGTTCCAAAGTGCGAATGTCACGAGTTTGAGTAATCAGTTTAGATTGGTCGGCAACTTCACCCGGTAAGCTGAACTCGCTCGCGCTCACCGCTTGTAAAAGTTGATTACGAATTTCACTACGACGCATAACTTCGCCGAAGGATTCTGGTGTGTAACCAGCACGACGCAATGATGTTTCGTAAATATCCTGATTGAACTTTCCATCTAACTGGAATTCAGGCATCTGAAGAATAAGGTTCAGCACTTGTTCGTCACTGATGCGCATACCTAGTGAACGAGCGTGGTTCTCTAGCAAGATTTCATTGACCATCTTGTCTAATACAGACTGACGAAGTCTTTGAACGAAATCTGGGTCTGCAAGCAACGCTGCGTATTGTTCACCATATTGCGCTTGAAGCATGTTGCGCTCATTCTGATACGCTTGCTCAAAAGCACCGCGGCTAATTTCAATGCCATCAACTTTTGCAGCAACGTTGTTGCCACCGCCAATGTAGCCACTCACACCTGTGAAGACAAAGGACAGAATGATCAGTCCTAAAATAATTTTAATTGCGATGCTGTTTACGCCTTCGCGCAATCGTTCCATCATAATGTAACAACTCTCCAAAATTGAGCCTGAGCTCTGACTAAGCCATTAAATCTACACATTAGCGAATACTACAAGCCAGCTCACTGATAAATATGTGTGATTTAGATCTGTAGCCCACAAAAAAGTTCACCTCAAAACTGAGGACATTTTCATTTTTTCGGACATTAGCTTGTTCAGAAGAATTCAGGCAAATCGCCTTATAGCGCTGAATGGTGAAGATGATATCAGAAAAAGAAATGCGCACCACATTGATGCGCATATTTCAGGATTTTTTGGCGTTTTTGAGCGCCATTCCCAGTAATTGACCTTTTGCAGGTCAATCCAAAATTAGTTGCACGCGTCTTTAAGCGCTTTACCTGCTTTGAAAGCTGGTACTTTAGCTTCTGCGATTTGGATTTCTTCACCAGTCTTAGGGTTACGACCTGTGCGAGCTGCACGAGTACGTACGCTGAAAGTACCGAAGCCAACCAATGCTACTTGGTCGCCAGATTGTAGAGTGTCACTCACTGCTTCAATGAATGCGTCTAGGGCACGACCCGCTGATGCTTTAGAAATGTCAGCGTTCTCTGCGATTTTTTCTACTAGTTGTGTTTTATTCACGTGATGTTCCCCTTTAGTACCACCGATTCCAAAATTGGCAGTATTCGTTCCGTTAAAAAATTTAGTTATTTTTAAACCGCGCCTTATGGGAAAAGGCGTTGTCCTTGGTGGATAAACTTAGCCTCCAAAAAAAACGCTGACAAGCCTTTTCAAGCATGTCAGCGTATTTTGTTTAGTTATTTTTGCTGCACGTCACTATTTTACAGACTCTAGAGTGACTCCAGACGGGTCTTTCTCCAATGCAATCGTTAACACATCGTCAATCCACTGAACCGGTTTAACCACCAGATCTGCAATAACATTGTCTGGAATTTCTTCCAAATCGCGTTCATTTTCTTTCGGAATGACCACTGTTTTGATTCCACCGCGATGGGCCGCGAGCAACTTCTCTTTCAGACCACCGATTGGTAAAACTTCACCACGAAGGGTAATTTCACCTGTCATTGCGACATCGGCTTTAACCGGGTTACCTGTCAGGCTAGAAACCAGTGCTGTGCACATTGCGATACCCGCACTTGGTCCGTCTTTAGGTGTAGCCCCTTCAGGAACGTGTACGTGAATGTCGCGCTTCTCATAGAAATCTGAGTTGATACCCAGTTTTTCCGCACGAGAACGAACAACCGTCATTGCAGCCTGAATCGATTCCTGCATCACATCGCCAAGAGAACCGGTTTGAGTCAGCTTACCTTTACCCGGCATAGACTCAGTCTCGATGGTTAACAGGTCGCCACCTACTTCCGTCCAAGCCAGACCGACTACCTGACCGATGCGGTTGCTTTCGTCTGCTTTACCAAAGTCATGACGCTGCACACCAAGGTAGTCTTTCAGGTTTTCAATAGAAACAGACACTTTCTTCAGGTCTGAATCTAACAGAATGTTCTTCACCGCTTTACGGCAGATCTTAGAGATCTCACGCTCAAGGCTACGTACACCAGCTTCACGCGTGTAGTAACGAATGATGCCGATAATGGCAGAGTCATCGATTTCGATCTCGTGATCTTTCAGACCGTTACGCTTAACTTGCTTACCCACTAGGTGGCGCTTGGCGATGTTCAGTTTTTCATCTTCTGTGTAGCCAGAAAGACGAATCACTTCCATACGGTCAAGAAGAGGACCTGGGATATTCATCGAGTTTGACGTCGCAACAAACATTACGTCAGACAAGTCATAATCCACTTCAAGGTAGTGGTCGTTGAATGAGTTGTTTTGCTCTGGATCCAGCACTTCTAGCAACGCTGAAGCCGGGTCTCCACGCATGTCAGAAGACATTTTGTCGATCTCATCCAGAAGGAACAGTGGGTTTTTCACTTCCACTTTTGACATTTTCTGAATCAGTTTGCCCGGCATAGAACCGATGTAAGTACGACGGTGGCCACGGATTTCCGCTTCATCACGTACGCCGCCCAGAGCCATACGAACGTATTTACGTCCTGTTGCTGCTGCAATAGAGCGACCCAGAGAAGTTTTACCCACACCTGGAGGACCAACCAAGCAAAGGATAGGACCTTTCAGCTTGTTGATACGGTTTTGAACCGCTAAATACTCAAGGATGCGTTCTTTTACGCGTTCTAAGCCATAGTGATCTTCATTAAGAACCTCTTCTGCTTTCGCCAGGTTCTTCTTCACTTTAGAGCGCTTAGTCCAAGGAACACCCACCATCCAATCGATGTAGCTGCGAACAACCGTCGCTTCTGCGGACATTGGAGACATCATCTTAAGCTTCTGCAGCTCTTGTTCTGTCTTCTCGCGCGCTTCTTTCGGCATTTTCGACTCTTCGATCTTCTTCTTCAGAGTTTCAAATTCGTCTGGCGCGTCGTCCATTTCACCCAGTTCTTTCTGGATGGCTTTCATTTGCTCGTTCAGGTAGTACTCGCGCTGGGATTTCTCCATCTGCTTTTTCACGCGACCGCGAATACGTTTCTCTACCTGAAGTAAGTCGATTTCTGATTCCATTTGCCCCATCAGGAATTCTAGGCGCTCATTAACATCCAGAATTTCCAGCACTTGCTGCTTGTCGTTAAGCTTCAGAGGCATATGAGCGGCAATAGTGTCTGCTAAGCGCGCCGCTTCGTCGATTCCGTTTAGAGAGGTCAGAACTTCTGGTGGGATCTTCTTATTCAGTTTGATAAAGCCTTCAAACTGATTGATTGCACTACGAACTACAACCTCTTGCTCACGCTCATCCAGTTCTGGCGTTGACAGGTATTCAGCATCTGCCAGGAAGAAATCGTTTTCTTTGAACTGATGGATTTGAGCACGTTGCTGACCTTCGACCAGTACTTTTACCGTACCGTCAGGCAGTTTCAACAACTGAAGAATGGTTGCAACAGTACCGATAGAAAACAGGTCATCGATAGATGGCTCGTCAGTATCTGCTTGCTTTTGGGCAACAAGAAGAACTTGCTTGTTGGTGTCCATCGCAGACTCAAGGCAACGGATTGACTTTTCACGACCAACAAACAATGGGATAACCATATGTGGGTAAACTACCACATCTCTCAAGGGTAATACGGGGATCTCGATACGCTCGGAACGTTCCAAGTTCATACTATTCTCTCTTCCGTTTCTGCTTATGTGCAGTATATGGGGGCAAGTTGCTTAGATTCAACGAGATAATAAAAAAAGGAGGCAAAAGCCTCCTTTAGTGTTTAAAAGTATTTTATTCTGCGCCAGCAGCCTGATTGTCGTTCCCTTCGTAAATCAGTAGAGGGTCTGATTCACCTTGGATAACCGCTTCATCAATCACAACTTTGCTGACATTCTCAGAAGATGGCAATTCGTACATAGTTTCCAGAAGTACAGACTCCAGAATAGAACGAAGACCACGAGCACCCGTTTTACGATCCATGGCTTTCTTGGCAATCGCCTTAAGCGCATCTTCACGGAACTCCAGCTCAACATCTTCCAGATCGAACAACGCTGCATACTGCTTAGTCAGTGCGTTCTTAGGTTCACACAGAATCTGAATAAGTGCTGCCTCGTCGAGTTCGGTCAGTGTAGTGGTTACAGGCAGACGACCAATGAATTCCGGAATCAAACCGTATTTCACAAGATCTTCAGGTTCTACCTGAGTGAACAGTTCACCGACGGTACGCGTTTCGTCTTTAGAACGAATATCAGCACCGAAACCAATACCAGTTCCTGTTGCTGTACGTTGCTCAATCACTTTATCCAGACCAGCAAACGCACCACCACAAATAAACAGGATCTTAGATGTGTCTACCTGTAGGAACTCTTGCTGAGGATGTTTTCTGCCACCTTGTGGTGGAACAGATGCAACCGTACCTTCAACCAGTTTCAATAGCGCTTGCTGTACACCTTCACCGGATACATCACGCGTGATGGATGGGTTTTCGGCTTTACGTGAAATCTTGTCGATTTCATCAATGTAGACAATACCGCGTTCCGCTTTTGCCACATCGTAATCGCACTTCTGAAGAAGCTTCTGGATGATGTTTTCTACATCTTCACCGACATAACCTGCTTCCGTCAGAGTGGTCGCATCGGCCATGGTGAAAGGTACATCTAGGAAACGAGCCAGGGTTTCAGCCAGCAGCGTTTTACCGCTACCCGTTGGACCGATCAGCAGGATGTTACTCTTGCCCAGTTCAACGCCTTCGCTCGTCGTATCGCCATTACGCAAGCGCTTGTAGTGGTTGTATACCGCTACGGCTAGCACTTTCTTAGCGTAATCTTGACCAATCACATAATCATCAAGGTGTTCGCGAATTTCGCGAGGAGTAGGAAGCGCGCTGGATTCCTTCTTAGGAAGCACATCCTTAATTTCTTCACGAATAATATCGTTACACAAGTCGACGCATTCGTCGCAAATGTACACCGATGGACCTGCGATTAGCTTGCGAACTTCGTGCTGGCTTTTGCCGCAGAAAGAGCAATAAAGTAACTTACCGCTACCGCCCTCTTTGCTTTTATCTGTCATTCGCTAACCTCTTAGCCTTTACTATCTTGTTTTGAGTTTATATCAATTTTCACCAAATTTCGCCTGCATCTTGCAGCAATGACAAATTACTCTTTATGGTGAGTTAAAACTGAATCAACCAAACCGTATTCTACTGCTTGATCTGCCGACATAAAGTTGTCGCGATCGGTATCACGCTCGATAACTTCAAGAGGCTGACCTGTATGCTCTGCAAGCAATTTGTTTAGCTTTTGTTTGATGGTCAGAATTTCTTGAGCGTGAATTTGAATGTCGGACGCCTGTCCCTGGAAACCACCCAGTGGTTGGTGGATCATAACGCGAGAGTTAGGTAGAACGTGACGTTTACCTTCCGCACCGCCTGCTAACAGGAAAGCACCCATTGAACAAGCCTGACCCATACATACCGTACTTACGTTTGGTTTGATGTATTGCATGGTGTCGTAGATTGACATACCCGCCGTTACACTTCCGCCTGGTGAGTTGATGTAAAGGAAGATGTCTTTGTCTGGGTTTTCTGATTCAAGGAAAAGTAACTGCGCAACCACAAGGTTGGCCATCTGGTCTTCAACTTGACCAGTCAGGAAAATGATACGTTCCTTGAGCAAGCGTGAGTAGATATCGTAAGAACGTTCACCACGGGAAGTTTGTTCTACCACCATGGGTACTAGTGCATCAATGATTGGTGACATTGCATTTTTTTCTTGGTAGCTCATATTCTTATATCCCTAAATAAAATGGCCCGGATGAATGACTCATACGGACCATTGTTAGCAGAAGAGTTAAAACAAAGTCAACTTTCTACGCACTGAAACCTGATTTTATGCAGGCTGTTGCGTATTCATAAGCTCGTTGAAGCTTACTTCTTTTTCAGAAACTTTTGCTTTAGCGATGATCGCGTCAATCGCTTGCTCTTCTAGCGCAACATTGCGCATGTTGTTCATCATTTGCTCGTTTTGCTCGTAGTAAGCAATAACTTCTGCTGGATCTTCGTAAGCAGTCGCCATCTCTTCAATAATAGCCTTAACTTTCTCGTCGTCAGCTTTTAATTCTTCAGATTTGATCACTTCGCCTAGTAGAAGACCTACAACAACGCGACGTTTAGCTTGCTCTTCGAACAGCTCACGTGGAAGTTGCTCAGCCGCTTCAGGGTTGCCACCGAAACGTTGTGCAGCTTGCTGACGCAGAGTACCGATTTCTTGATCGATAAGTGCAGCAGGAACGTCGATTTCGTTTTCGTTAACCAGACCGTCAATCGCTTGCTCTTTGATGCGGTTCTTAACAGCTTGCTTAAGCTCACGCTCCATGTTCTTGCGAACTTCAGCTTTAAGACCGTCGATGCCGCCTTCAGCGCCAAACTTAGCAACGAATTCTTCGTCAAGTTCTGGAAGCTCACGCTCTTCAACTTTGTTTACTTTGATAGCAAACTTAGCTGCTTTACCTTTTAGGTTTTCAGCGTGGTAATCTTCTGGGAAGTTTACGTCGATTTCGAATTCCATGCCCGCAGTCTTACCTACGATGCCGTCTTCAAAACCAGGGATCATGCGACCAGCGCCCATTTCTAGTGGGAAGTTCTCAGCTTTACCGCCTTCAAACTCTTCACCGTCGATAGAACCAACGAAGTCGATAGTTGCACGCGAATTCTCTTCAGCAGCGCCTTCAACTTCTTTCCAAGTTGCTTGCTGCTTACGTAGAGTTTCGATCATTTCAGCAACGTCGTCTTCTTTCACTTCTACTGCTGGTTTCTCAACAGTGATGTTATCAAGACCTTTCAGCTCAACTTCTGGGTAAACTTCGAAAGTTGCGTTGAATACAAGATCTTTACCTTCTTCAGTTTCAACTGGAGCGAAAGTAGGAGCGCCCGCTGGGTTGATTTTTTCTTTAACAATCGCTTCGATGAAGTGACGTTGCATAACCTCACCCATCACATCCTGACGTACTGCTTTGCCGTACATTTTCGCAACCATTTTCAAAGGCACTTTACCTTTACGGAAACCATCGAAACGACGGTTTTTAGCGATGTTGCGTAGTTCAGCTGTTACTGCGTCTTCGATGTTAGCGGCAGGAACGGTAATAGTAAGACGGCGCTCTAGGCCTTCTAGAGTTTCAACAGTAGCTTGCATTATAAATAAACCTCAAAACTGGCTCAGATTACCTGAGCGTATGAGCCAGCGCTTCTTGCGGTGGCTTCATCCTTAAGTTGCATTCTGTCTGAATACATAAAAATAAATTCGTAGAGTCACAAACCACCGAATTCTTGGTTTGAACACTATTCGGTGATCCCTTACCTATACTCTTGGTACAGATAGAACATCTCCAATTAGCTTCAGGACAGAAATTTTAGACGCGACATTCTAGCGATATGCGTAACGACTGTCGAGCCAAGTCCTGATTTCTCGAACATTTGGCAAAAGTTTTCTGAGAAATGGGGACGATACATGGCTTTTCAAGTGAAATAATCAGTTTTTTTCATGAAAAGGCAAAAAAGAGATCCGAGTCTTGTTTTAACAACCCATAAATTTCTCTTTTTTGTTACTTTTACGTTATCAGTTGTTGAAGAAGTTTATCTCTATGATTCTGCGGCGTATTCCAGTCATTTTATTGCTCTCCTACGCTGTCTCTAGCCTGATACTGGGCACATGGGGCTGGCAGGCTGGTTATGAGCAACAACTGGAAGATGCGCAAGTTCAGGCTGAACAGCTCAGCAGCCACCTCACGAGTCAGCTAGAAAAGTACGCCTACATTCCACAACTTATGTCTAAAGACAACGAACTGGTGGATGCCCTACTTTCTCCTGATAACAGCGCTCAGCTAGACATCACCAATCGCTACCTGGAAGAAGTGAATACGGTTGTCGGGGCTGCAGATACTTATCTTCTCAATAATATCGGAACAACCATCGCCGCCAGCAACTGGCAAAACAAGAAGACCTTCGTTGGGCGTAATTTTGCGTTTCGCCCTTATTACCAAGCCGCGATTTCAGGAAACCGGGGCGAATACTTTGCATTAGGCAGCACGTCGGGCAGGCGCGGATATTTTTATTCGTATCCAGTTAAATACGCTGGAAGCCCAATTGGTGTTCTTGTTGTAAAAAAAGACCTTTCCACAATAGAAGAAGACTGGAACAGTCAAAATAGCTTCTTTGTTGTCACGGACAGTGACGATGTAGTGTTTATGTCTAACCGGGTAAACTGGTGGTACAACAGCCTTTATGATCTTGACGAAATTAAGAAAAAAGAAATAAAGGAGAGCCGTAGATATCTGGAACGGGATATATCTTCTTTGGCATTTTCCGGCAACTTCAACGCCAGACAAACTGAATTAACCCTTACAAGCGATTCTTCATTTTTTAATCAGTATTTAAGTGTCGTCAAACCCCTTAACAATAGCTCCCTGACAGTGCGGGTTCTCAGCCCCAAATCGAACCTTTTTTGGAAAATCGTTGGGCTGATTGCTTTGAATACACTGGTGTTCGCCCTGCTTTATCTCGCTAGCATCATCATTCGCCAGCAAAAGTCTAAGCAAAGGCAAATCGAACGTATTCAGGCGGAATCCAAGCAAAAGCTTGAATATCAAGTTATGGAACGAACCGCAGAGTTAGAAGCGGAAATCAAGGTAAGAGCAGATACCGAATCGGTACTCAGGCAAACTCAGGAAGAGCTGATTCAAGCCGCAAAGCTCGCGGTTTTAGGGCAAATGTCCACCAGCATCAGCCACGAGCTAAATAACCCTCTCGCGGCGATCCGCAGTTACGCAGACAACGCGCTCCAGTTTCTGGAAAAAGAACGGCACGACAAAGTCGATCAGAACCTGCACCGAATTTCGGCGCTCACTGAACGCATGGCAAAAATCAGTCAGCAGTTAAAAGCCTTCGCGAAAAAAAGTGACGCGAGCGATAGAGTCGTTACCCAAATTTCGCCTGTCATCATCGCAGCAAAGGAACTGTTAAAACCTCAGATCAAAGAGAGCCAAACGCAATTAAAATGCGAAGGACTGGAGCAGCCCCTCGAATCCAGAATCAACCCAATTCAGCTCGAACAGGTATTAGTGAACTTACTCACTAACGCCATTCAGGCTATGGATATGCAGCCACAAAAAAACATTCTACTCAGGCTGTATGCGACCCCAGAACATATCGTGATTAATATAGAAGACTCCGGTCCGGGGATCGCGACCGATACGCTCAACCATTTGTTTGAGCCCTTTTTCACGACGAAGCAAAACGGTCTTGGGCTTGGTTTACCCATTTCCCAACAGATTATGCAAAGCATGGATGGAGAACTGCAGGCGCATAACATGGAACAATCCGGCGCGCGCTTTCGTCTCTTGCTGCCAAAAATTTAGGAATGAGTATGTGTCACATCTATTTTATTGATGATGAAGAAGATCTTCGGATTGCCATGGAGCAGGCATTTGAACTGGCGGATATTGAAGCCACAGGGTTCCCAGATGCCGAATCTGCCCTGCTGGCGTATTCGGAAGACGAGCCACCCTTTGTGGTCGTCACCGATATTCGCCTGCCCGGCATTAACGGTCAGCAGTTGCTGAACTCCATCAAAGCCAAAGATGAGGATATCCCTGTGATTTTAATTACGGGTCACGGCGATATTTCTATGGCTGTCCAATCGATGCACGATGGCGCTTACGACTTTATCGAGAAGCCTTTTTCCAACGATCGGCTTATCGATACTGTGAAACGGGCCATCGAGAGACGAAAGCTGACCTTAGAAAACCAGAAGCTCAAGCGTGCGCTAAAAGCCAACAAAACACTTGGTCCACGAATCATTGGAGAAACCGACAGTATTCAGTCACTTCGCGACACCATTAGCCACATAGCCGACACCAACGCAGACATTCTTCTGTTTGGCGAAACGGGCACTGGCAAAGAGTTGGTTGCCCGCTCTCTGCATGAGCAAAGCAGTCGGCGTGAGCAAAACTTTGTTGCAGTCAACTGTGGGGCGGTGCCAGAAAACCTCATTGAGAGCGAATTATACGGGCATGAAAAAGGCGCTTACACAGGTGCAGACAGCCAACGTATCGGTAAGTTTGAATACGCTCAGGGAGGAACGCTTTTTCTTGATGAAATCGAATCCATGCCGATGCAGGCACAGATTCGATTGCTAAGGGTATTGCAGGAAAGGCAGATTGAGCGGATCGGCTCAAACAAAAGCATTTCTCTCGACATTCGCGTTATTGCAGCAACAAAAGTGGATTTGAAGGACGCCGCCTCAGAAGGCACATTTCGGCAGGATCTCTACTACCGCCTAAATGTTGTGACGCTAGATTTGCCCCCTTTGCGACTTCGTAAAGAAGACATTCCAGCCCTGTTTCATCATTTTTTGCTGGTCGCAGCAGCACGTTATGGAAAAGCCGCCACTTCTTTACCTTCTGCCGATTTACAGACCCTTATCGCCCATGACTGGCCGGGTAATGTTAGGGAGCTAAGAAACGCCGCAGAGCGCTTTGTCCTGCTCGGTAAACTCAGTCAGTTGGGCGAAACAGAAAAACCGAAATGCCAGTCTGGGCTTGCAGATCAGGTTTCAGAGTTTGAAAAAGCTCTGATAGAGCAAGCGCTTGCCGATCACGGCGGCAGCATTAAAGACACCATGTCTGCTCTTCAGCTTCCACGTAAAACCCTTTACGACAAGATGCAAAAGTTCGGCATCAACAAAGACAGCTACAAAAGTTAAACCTTCCCCACTTCATTACGCGCTTGGTGCTCGCCAAGCGCGAATATGCATACCATCACTTATTCTCTATCTGATTTTCGCAGGCAGCTGTCACACTTTGATTATTTGCAAGATGTCGATCGGTTGTTTTTTAACCATACAAAGGATACCGTAAATCCATATATGAAATTTACTTTTGTATATGAATTTAATCAAACTCTATAACTGAGATGAAATCTTGTTCCCTTCTGCGACCTGAGAAGCTGTCCACTCGGAAACAGTGATGTATCGGGGCAAGTCAGCGACACGACCTGCACAACCAGTATTAATTGCGCATTGCTCGTGGCGCCTGAGTATTTACTCATCTATTTCAGTTTCGCGGAAAATCAGGAGCAACACATGGAACGTTTACTCAAGCCGCTTATTGCATTAACGATGCTGTTTTCCAGCGTCGTCTTTGCAGCAGACTATGAACTCAAACTGGCTCATGTCACATCGAACAAAGAGCCTCTCCACCAAGCGCTGGAATACTATGCCGAAAACGTAGAAAAGCGCTCTAACGGCAAAATCAAAATCACGATTCACCCGAATGGCGAGCTCGGCACCAACCTGGAAGTTTACGAGCAAGTGAAACTGGGTCTGCCTGTTATTCAAACGGCTGATCCGGGTTACCTTTCCGATTACGCGCCGGACTTTGGCGTGTTAAACGGTCCTTACTTACTCAATGATCCAAAAGATTTTAAGAAGTTGCTGGATTCATCCCTTTATCAGTCTATGAAAGAGACCGTGAAGAAGAACGGAAACTTCGAAGTTCTAGCGATGAACTGGTTGTTTGGTGAGAGACACATTATTTCGGACAAAGCGATTTTGTCACCTGATGACCTGAAAGGTGTGTCAATGCGCGTTCCACCAAACGTAATGTGGATTGAAACCGTAAAAGCGATGGGAGCTCGTGCTACCCAACTGGCATGGTCAGAAGTGTATACCGGTTTATCTTCGGGCGTGGTCGATGCTGCTGAAGCGCCGCTTGGTTCACTTTACGCCGCCAAACTGTATGAAAGCAAAAAGCACGTGTCGCTAACCAGCCACTTTAAAGCATTTATTGGGCTGGTCATCAACGCCGATTACTTTGCCAACCTGCCAAAAGACATTCAGACCATCCTGGCTGAAGAAGCGATCAAAGCGGGTGAATTCATGACAGAGCTTTCAGTTAACACAACCGACGCGCTACTCGACAAGCTTCGCGCAGAAGGCGTGACTGTTCATAAAAACGTAGACGCCAATGCATTCCAGAAAGCAACGGCTCCGGTTTATCAGAAATTCCCTAAGTGGTCAGATGGTTTGCACGCCAAAGTTCGTGAAATTCTGGACAACTGAGACCAACAATAAGGAATCATGATGTCACTAAGAAAAGTGTCGGAGGTGTTGGGCAAGCTGGAAACCGCGCTTGCCCTGATCGCCATGAGCCTGGTTTTGGGTTCCGTTGTGTGGGGGGTGATCACTCGCTACATCACGGAGCAACCCGCAGTCTGGACAACAGAATTGTCAGGCATAGCCTTTACATGGATGGTATTTATGGGAGCAGCCGTGTGTTATCGAAAGAGTCTGCATATTGGCGTCCCCGTATTTGTCGATGCGCTGCCTGACAACATTCGTAGACGGTTGTTCCAGTTAACAACACTGGTCGTACTGATCTTTCTGGCATACAGCTTTTATCTGGCAACGGTTCTGGCTTTTCAGTCATGGAACCGTCCTTCGCCCGTATTAAGGTTACCGTTTTTCTTCGTGTACCTTGCAACCTGCCTGTCTTTTTTATTTATGTTGATTCACAGCGTAAGTCATCTGTTTAACAGACCCACTCAAACAGATGACACTACAGAATCGGAGGTGCTGTAATGGATTTACTTCCGGTTTTCATTCTGTTTCTGCTTTTTGCGGTTAACGTACCTGTTGCTTTCGCCCTCGCGATTGCTGGGTTAACCTTCTTTTTAATGACCAATGGCATTCAACACCAGATTTTTATTCAGCGATTTGTTTCGGTGACCCACTCATTCCCTTTGTTGGCGATTCCCTTCTTTATTACGACGGGCGTCATCATGAACCACGCGGGCATAACTGAGCGGCTAATGAAGTTAGCCGACAGCTTAACGGGGCATAGAGTCGGCGGTCTGGCTCAGGTCAACATCCTGCTCAGTACCTTAATGGGCGGCATGTCTGGCAGTGCGAATGCAGATACCGCGATGCAGAGTAAAATCATGGTTCCTCAGATGAACCAGCGTGGCTATCACACGGCTTTTTCTGCCGCGGTTACGGCGTGTTCATCCATTATCAGTGTGATCATTCCACCCGGTATTGGTTTGATCTTGTATGGCTACATGGGTGACGTCTCCATTGGGCGACTATTTCTGGCTGGCGTGGTTCCGGGAATTGTCCTGTGTATCGCATTGATGCTAGTCGCGCACCGGATTTCCCGGATTCGCGATTACGCTCCGTCACAGCCGAAACCTTCTTCACTAACCGAACGTTTACTGGCATTGAAAAATGCTGCGTGGTCGCTAATGGTTCCCATCGGAATTATTGGTGGTATCCGATTCGGGCTTTTCACTCCAACTGAAGCAGGCGCGATTGCGGTGATCTATGCCATTATTGTTGGCTATATCCATCGCCAGTTCTCGGTTAAAGCCTTACCTTCCATCATGAAAGAAACGGTGATCGCTACCTCTACCGTGATGTTTATTATCTGTGCGGCTTCTACTTTCAGTTTCTACTTATCATGGGAACGATTGCCGGTGCAGGTCGCCAATGCCATGTTGTCGCTGACAGATAACCCATACCTGTTACTGCTGATCATCAACTTACTGTTGGTTTTGGTTGGGATGTTTATTGAAGGTGGCGCTGCACTGATCATTCTGACACCTATTCTGGTGCCTATCATCACCAAAGTGGGGATAGATCCGGTGCACTTCGGGATTGTGATGGTACTTAACCTAACCATCGCTGGTGTTACTCCACCTCTGGGGACGCTGATGTTTACAGCATGTAGCATCAGTAAAGTGGCGGTCAAAGACTTTGTTAAAGAAGTCCTTCCGTTCCTTGGGATGCTGCTGGCGGTATTGCTTCTTTTGACTTTCGTTCCTAAGATATCGCTCTGGTTACCGGGGACGATGGATTAGATAAATCGAAAAAAGCCCTGCTGGGGAAAGCAGGGCAATGTGCTTCAAGTGCATTTATGAACGATCTATTCCTGAGTGTAGGGTGTCTCAGGTTTTCGTTTCTACTTGGTTATGATTTCAGGTCCCATAAGGGTGGTAGGTAGCCAGGTGGATACCCAAGGTACGTAAGTTACGATAACGAGGAAGAGGAACATCACCGCCACCCAAGGAAGCGCTGCCTTCACCACATTCATCATCGACATCTTAGCCACACCCGCAGTCACAAAGAGGTTCAGCCCCACAGGCGGGGTAATCATCCCTATTTCCATATTCACCACCATCATGATACCTAGGTGAATAGGGTCGATACCCAGAGCAATTGCTATTGGGAATACCAGCGGTGCAACAATGATCAGCAGACCGGACGGCTCCATAAATTGACCACCAATCAACAGCAGTAAGTTCACCACGATCAAGAAGGTAATCGGACCTAATCCAGCGGAAAGCATAGATTCGGTGATCATCTGAGGAATGCGTTCTTCGGTTAATACGTGCTTCAGAATCAAAGCATTAGCAATGATGAACAGCAGCATGATAGTCAGCTTGCCTGCCTCAAACAACGTATGCTTGGTGTCTTTGTGCACAAACGTCTGGAACACTTTGACCAGAACAGGCTTGGTGTTTTCCTTGTCGGCAAACGGCCCCATGTCTTTGTAGATAAAGTTGGCGATAAAGAAGGAATACACCGCTGCTACCGCTGCCGCTTCTGTTGGAGTAAATACCCCGCCATAAATACCACCCAGAATGATGACGATCAGCAATAGACCCCAACTGGCGTCTTTTGCAGCCGCAAAGGCTTCGCCCCACCCAACAAAAGGCTGCGCCGGAAGGTTTTTAAATCTCGCCGCAATGTAGATGGCAATCATCAACATGACACCTGCAAGTAAGCCCGGAATCACGCCACCCAAGAACATACGCCCTACCGACACGTCTGTTGCAGCGGCGTACACCACCATAACAATCGAAGGTGGAATCAGGATACCAAGTGTCCCGGCATTACAGATAACACCAGCAGCGAACTCTTTGGAGTAACCGTTTTTCACCATACCAGCGATAACGATACTTCCGATCGCAACCACAGTAGCTGGAGAAGAACCAGACAACGCCGCAAACATCATACAGGCGACGACCGATGCCATGGCGAGACCACCACGGAACCAACCCACCATTGCGATTGCAAATCGGATGATTCGCCTTGCCACTCCCCCCGTCGACATAAAACTCGACGCGAGAATAAAGAACGGGATCGCGAGTAAGGTGTAGTGCCCTGCAAACGCGTTAAACAAGGTTTGCGCGACAGAAGCCAGTGACGCATCGGAATGCATCAACAAAAATAGAATACTGGCAAGACCCAGTGATATTGCAATTGGTACACCGATCAGCATGAAACCGATGACCATGACAAACAACAATAAAATGTCCACGGTTTAGCTCTCCTTGCTTTCAGATTTCAATGCTTCCAGATCTTCTTCCGCTTCATGGCTTGAAATCAGGCGATCGGTTTTACCTGTTATGATCTGCCAGGCTGCCTGAGCAAAGCGAAATGTCAGTAACGCCATTCCAATGGGCAGCGCCGCATAAGGAATAAAGCGAGGCATTTTTTCGTAGCGTTCACCTTCATTCATCCAGTCAGATAAAAACTGCAGCATTTCAGGCATTGGAATGTCATCGGTTTCGTACCAGGCACGCTCGGTTACGAACGGATACCAGTAGTTCCAAGAACCAATGAAAAGCAAGACAGAGAAAAGTAAACATAAGCTCACAGCAATGATGGCGTAGATCTTACGCCCACTTTCTGGTGCAAGGTTGATCACCACATCCACACCAATATGAAAATGCTTCTTCACGCCATAAGAAGCACCGACTAACACCATCCAGGCAAAGAGAAAAACGGTCAGTTCCAATGCCCACAGGATGTTGTCGTTAAACACATAACGAAACACCACATTGGCAAAGGTCAGTAGCGTCATACCACCGAGAAACAGAGCAATAAGCGTCTCTTCGATGTTGTCCGTTACTTTACCGACTCGGGAAAAAAACGACTGTTCCATACAGATACTCCGCTGTATTAGGAATGAACCAAGGGATAAGGCGCAGCGGGGGGCTGCGCCATTATTTTTATTGTTTGTTTGAAGCTAGAGCTGCTTCGATAAGATCCGCGCCGATGTCCTTCTCGAACTTCTTCCATACAGGTTGCAGAGCGGTTACCCACTCCTGACGCTGTTCAGGAGTCAGTGTACGAACGACACCACCAGCAGCGATGATGTTTTGTTTGTTCAGCTCGTTCACTTCGGAAGACGCCGAGTTACGCGCTGCCGTCACATCTTTCAAAATAGCGTGGAATTCTATGCGCACATCATCAGGCAGGTCGTTCCACCACTTGTTAGACGTAACAACCAGGTAATCCAGAATGCCGTGGTTGGTTTCTGTTATCCCATCCTGAACTTCGAAGAACTTCTTACCGTAAATGTTCGACCAGGTGTTTTCCTGTCCGTCGATAACTTTAGTTTGAAGACCGCCATACACTTCTTTGAACGACATCTTTTGCGGGTTTGCACCCAACTGCTCAAATTGCGCAACCAGAACATCTGAAGCCTGAACACGGAATTTCAGACCCTTTGCATCCGCAGGAGAAAGCAGCGGCTTACTTGCCGACATCTGCTTCATGCCGTTATGCCAGAAAGAAAGACCTTTCAAGCCACGACGCTTCATCGCGTTTTTCAGTTTCTCGCCCGACTCCGAGTTCTGGAAACGGTCTACGGCATCCACATCTTCAAACAGGAATGGTAAGTCGAAGATGCGGTATTTTTTGGTGAATTTTTCAAACTTAGACAAAGAAGGTGCCGCTAGCTGAACATCACCATTCAAAAGCGCTTCCAGCACTTTGTTGTCATCATAAAGGGTTGAGTTTGGGAATACCTGCATACATGCCTTGCCGTTCATCTCTTCATTGACACGTTTTTCAAGAAGGGAAGCTGCAATACCTTTTGGATGCTTGTCGGTATTCGTTACGTGGCTGAACTTGATCACAATTTCGCCAGGGTCACAGTTAGCAGCCGCTTGAAAACTGGTTAGCGCCAGGATGGAGGCAGAAAGTAGGGTAAGAGGCTTTAACATTTTTATTCTCCTTATTTAACACTTGGTCGTCATCAATGAAGACCGTGTAGGTTCTATAAGGCAAAACGCAGACCAACTTAATACATTTTGTTAACAACCCTTTAACCATAAGGGCTGCACGAAAGTCACAAAGTGTGCGAGTCAGAGCGAATGAATTGAAGTGGGTGGAAATCCACCCATTAAATCAGGGGATATGGGTGGAAAATGAAACATTGGTGCATGGCAAAAGTATATATTCCACCAGTCTCATTAGTATGCGGAACCAATTTCATACTTCTAAAACTCTCCCGTTGTTTTTATAAAATCAAAATATCTAAATGATCATTTATAAAACATATAAAAGGAGAACCGTTATGAGTGTTTTAAGTAAGCCTTCCGTTTATTTCCCAGAGTACACCGTGACTCAGGAAGAGATCATTGAATGCCTTCGTCAGTTACACAGTGACCAGCCACACGCCGAAAAAGCGTTTGATATGGTTCGTAATTCTAGCATTGATAAACGCCATCTGATCGTTCCTCTGGACAAAGTAGTCTCGCTGGAAGATTTCGATGAGCGCAGTATGATTTATGATGAGCAGGCGCGTCTGATGTCTGAGCAGACAGCACGCCAGGCTATCGAAAATGCCGGGTTGCAACCCAAGGACATTTCCATGGTTATCGTCACGTCCTGTACTGGGTTTATGATGCCTTCCCTCACCGCTCATCTGATCAATGCTTTGAATCTGAAAGACTCAACCATTCAGCTACCCATGGCGCAAATGGGTTGTGTTGCTGGCGCTGCTGCCGTCAACCGCGCTTTTGACCACTGCAACCAGTCTGTACAAAACAACGCGTTAATTGTCGCGCTGGAAACGTCGTCACTCTGTTTCGATAAGTACGCCAATCGCATTCAGGACTTTGTCACTAACTCGCTGTTTGGAGACGCATGCGCCGCAGTGGTTATGCGAGGCGATGACCAGACCAGTGGCATGAAACTGACCCACTCTGCCTGTCACTTCCTACCTGAAAGTGAAGCGTTCATTCGTTATGACATGACGCCACGAGGCTTTAAATTCTCGCTCGATAAAGAAGTCATGTATTCAATTGAACGAGTCGCACCAGTCATTGATCAGTTCGTACAGTCGAGCAAAGAAAAAGCATCGAAAGAGTTGGATTTCTATCTGTTCCATACTGGAGGCAGACGAATTCAGGATGAAGTTGAACGCACTCTAGAACTTACATCAGACGCATTAGACCACTCTCGCGCATGCCTGCGTGAAACGGGTAATACGTCCAGTGCCGCTGTGATTGATGTGCTGAGAAGAAGTTTTGCGCACAGAAAAGCTGGAGAACAAGGCGTGATGGCAGCATTCGGTCCGGGATTCACCACCGAAATGGCGTTAGGGACTTGGCAGTAAAACCACAACGGGTGTCTGAACCCAAATTCGGACACCCTTATCCCTAAGTAACCTAAAACGCTAAGGTTTATCCCAGAAAAGCTCCTTAACCTTTCCATCAGAATCCGTCACGATGTAAAAATAGTCATCAAGAACCAACTCAGAGAAATAACGCCTAAAGTCCTGTTCTTTCAGAGGTTCTGAATAGTACATCATGTAGAATTTATGCCCTTCTTCTACATAGGCATTTTCAACAAGCTCGATATGTATATCTTGGTTTTCCTGCATAAGTGTATTCTGGTCCAGATGACCATCATTCTTGATCGTAATCTGTTTCCACAGTTCCAGATTTCTCGCCACACTCATCACTCTGGATTTTTCAGTCTCAACTTGTTTTGACAAGTGATTAATGTAAAACAGAGACCAAAGCAGATACGCAAGGCAACATGCGCCAATTAGATAGAGTAACCGGCTCTTTCCTGATTTTTTAGTCGTTTGCATTTAGCTGTCTCCGACGCCAATAAAGGTCGCTTCCACTTCTGACGCTTCATTCGTAAAACGTTTGATAATGAATGAAACCCTTCCATCAACGTACTTTCCCGCACATCGGATACTGGGACTCTCAGCAATAGCTTCACACTGAAAACCAGCTTTCACCAACTGATGCCTGAAAGAATAAAAGGGAGTACTTTGCATAAATTTGGCTGTGATGATGGTTGGTTTGACACCGTCTGCAACTCGGTAGGAAAAAGTCACATCGTCAATTGATTGGTAGTAATCAAACTCCCGAACCTCTTTTGGCAGCTTTAAGTAATAGGCAGGCGAACCCTTTTTAATATCATCAGGTTCCCAGAAGTAAAAAACACCTGAAAGATACAAGAGCGCAACCAGAACAGTAAATACAGAAATCAGCCAGCGAATTACCATAGGACAGGATCACAATGAGCATCAAGTAGTTAAACTATATCTAGTTTGATGAGTTGTATACAAAAAAAGCGCCCACGATGGGGCGCAAATTGACAACAAAAGATCCCTCTATCTTTTGCATTGTCACAGATCCATGAAGTTCAAACTCCCGAACTTCAAACCCTTGTCAGTTTTCTCTCCAAACCCTAATGCTCAATACGAATTTCTGTGTTCGCATCAAAGAACACCGCTTTCGACAAATCAAAGTACAATTCCGTCACTTCTCCGACATTCACATCAAACTCCGGAGACAATCGACACGCGACTTCCTGCTCATTCACTTTCACCATCGCAATCGTGTCGGGTCCTGTTGGTTCAAGCACTTCAATTTTCAGTGGCAGCTTGGTGGCGTGACTGTCGTCATCCACTTGCTCAGTGATGTTTTCAGGACGCAGACCAATCACCACATCTTGTCCGTCTCGTGGACGAAGCGATTCTGGCAAACGGATCGCATGTTCGTTCCCTTCTCCATCTTTCACTTTTGCAACCGGTTGGTCGTTGCTGTTCAGATCCACTTTGCCACGGATAAAGTTCATCGAAGGCGATCCCATGAAACCTGCCACAAACATATTGTTTGGCTTGTTGTAGATTTCTTTTGGCGTGCCCAGCTGCTGAAGTTCACCGTCTTTCATCACCGCGATGCGATCCGCCAATGTCATGGCCTCAATCTGATCGTGGGTAACGTAAACGATAGTGGTGTTCAATTGCTGATGCAGTCGCTTTATTTGAGTACGCATCTCAACACGCAACTTGGCATCAAGGTTCGACAATGGCTCATCAAACAAATAGAGCTTAGGTTTACGAGCCAGAGCGCGTCCCATGGCGACACGTTGACGCTGTCCTCCGGAGAGTTGCGACGGCTTGCGATCCAATAGGTGGTCGATTTGCAGCATTTCCGCTACTCGCTGAACCTCGGCTTCAATCTGATCCGCCGGCATTTTGCGAATTTTCAGCCCAAAGGCGATGTTGCCTCGCACCGTCATATTTGGGTAGAGCGCGTAAGACTGGAACACCATCGCAATGTCGCGATCTTTCGGCTCTACTTGTGCGACGTCTATGCCGTCAATCACAATCTCACCCGAGGTAATGTCCTCCAGCCCCGCAATGGTATTCATCAATGTGGACTTGCCACATCCAGACGGTCCGACGAGAATCAGAAACTCGCCAGAATCGATGCTGATGTTAATCCCTTTCAGGGTTTCCTGGTCCGCATTGCGATAGGTTTTGCGGATCTTATTCAGTTGTAGTGTTGCCATAAGTTTATCCTTTTACTGATCCGGCGGTGAGACCACGCACGAAGTACTTGCCTGCTAATACATACACAATCAAAGTTGGCAGAGCAGCAATGATGGCTGCGGCCATGTCTACGTTGTATTCCTTCACACCTGTACTGGTGTTCACTAAGTTGTTCAGAGCCACGGTAATGGGCTGCGTTTCTGAACCGGAATACACCACGCCAAACAGAAAATCGTTCCAAATTGCGGTGAACTGCCAAATAACGGTAACCATGATGATGGGCAGTGATAACGGCAGTAGAATTTTAAAGAAAATGGTAAAGAACCCAGCGCCATCCAGCTTTGCAGCTTTCACCAGCTCATCGGGAACACCAATGTAAAAATTACGGAAGAACAAGGTGGTAAATGCCAAACC
>NZ_AFWJ01000277.1 GCF_000222685.1 Vibrio nigripulchritudo ATCC 27043
CCTAGGCGAATTCGATGAAGCGGCAGCGTTGGATGCAATGGCAGACGAGCCAGCTCCATTAGCAGAAGATCTAGAGCCAGAAGTTGAAACGCCGGTTCCAGAAGACGTTGCTTCAGAAGAGCTCGAATCGATTGAACTGGATGATACGGACCTTGGTGAGTTCGATGAATCTGCTGCCCTAGATGCAATGGCAGACGAGCCAGCTCCTCTTGCCGAAGATTTGGTATCAGAAATTTCGGATGATGAAGAGAATGAACCAGAATCCATTCAGCTTGATGATTCCGATTTAGGCGAATATGACGAAGCCGCTGCGCTGCAAGACGCATTCTCCTTGTCTGAAGACACGCCAACAGCGCCAGTTACAGAAGACGACCTAAGCCAGTTTGATGAATCTGCGACCATGGCTACGTTGCTTTCAGAACCTGATGAGGGAGCAATAGGTGGGTTTGATGAGCCACTAGACAGCAAAGTAGTCGACAGCGCAGGTATGGATATCGATGCCATGCTGGAAACGGGTGAAGACTGGAACGGCTTTAATCTGACACCAGAGCAGCAGGCATCCATTTCTGAAGATGTACCAGATGAAGAGAAAGAAGTCTGGGGAGCGGCTGAAACGCTTGAAGAACCTAAAGTTGATGAAGAGGACTGGGCAGATCAGCCTGACTTATCAAATGAGGGAGACGCTGATCAGAAATTCATGAGTGTCGATGAGCTGATGGCTCAGGTTGAGCGTGAAGAAGCCGAATCTGGAGACAAGCCAGACCCTGACGCGGAAGCGCTAGAGCTGGATGTCGGTCTTGATGAATTCCCAGATGTTTTAGGTAACGTTGAACCATTCGATGTAGACAGCAACAGTGAAGCGGCAGGCAAGCTCGACTTAGCTAAGATTTACGTCGAAATGAATGACACCGATGG
Organism: Vibrio nigripulchritudo ATCC 27043; assembly: GCF_000222685.1. GTDB lineage: Bacteria > Pseudomonadota > Gammaproteobacteria > Enterobacterales > Vibrionaceae > Vibrio > Vibrio nigripulchritudo. Next base: position 916 of record NZ_AFWJ01000277.1, read on the forward strand.
CGCTATCAAGCTTCTTGAAGAAGCCATCGTCTACGGTGATGACGAAGTAAGAAGAGAAGCAAAGTCACTTATCGATAAGTTAAACGAAAACTAAGCTACATTGTAAAACCAGACAGGCAGCGACTCGCTGCCTGTTTTTTATTGGTCATATTGTGACTGCCCAGCATACCTAGCATCTTGAGGTAACTTGGGTATATACTCTCCGACCCCGTGAAATTGAGAAGTAAACGACTATGCGAATTGCGTTAGGCATCGAATACGACGGTGCTAAATACTTTGGTTGGCAACGCCAAAGAGAAGTAGCCAGTGTTCAGGAAAAACTCGAAAAATCTCTGTCTATTGTGGCAAACCATCCTGTTGAAGTGCAGTGCGCAGGCAGAACAGATGCAGGCGTGCATGGAACAGGTCAAGTCGTTCACTTTGAAACAACAGCAGTAAGAAAAATGGTGGCATGGACCATGGGGGTTAACGCCAACATGCCTAAAGACATTGCTGTGCGCTGGGCAAAAGAGGTGCCGGATGAATTTCATGCCCGGTTCTCTGCTACCGCAAGACGCTACCGTTATGTGATCTACAACCACGCCTATCGACCAGGAATTTTATCCTCGGGCATCAGCCATTATCATGGCGACTTAGACGAAAAGAAAATGCATTTAGCCGGGCAGTATCTGCTGGGTGAAAATGACTTTACGTCTTTTCGGGCAGTTCAGTGCCAGTCCCGGAGCCCGTGGCGAAATATCATGCATTTAAATGTGAGTAGACACGGCAATTACGTTGTCATAGACATTAAAGCGAATGCGTTCGTCCATCATATGGTGAGAAACATCACTGGGAGCCTGATCGAGGTCGGGCGCGGCAACCAAGAACCAGAATGGATCAAATGGTTGCTGGAAGCTAAGGACAGAAGGCTTGCCGGGGCAACAGCAAAAGCGGAAGGGCTCTACTTAGTTGATGTGGACTACCCTGAAGAGTTTGAGTTGCCTAGGGAACCGATTGGACCGATATTTCTGCCAGATAATCTCTAAACAGAACGAATGGGAATTGGTGTTTTTATGGTCACCAAACGCATTGAAAAGTTGTGAGTTATCGCACTTTGTTGTTGCTTTAAAATAGGTACAACCAGTTTTTGATCCACAGTGTGAGAATATTGTGTTTTAATCCTCACGCATCATTCAGAATTTGTATCTTTCGCATTGAGGCGGAAGAGTTAATAGAAAAGGTCTTCCATGAGTTGGCTTGAAAAAATTTTAAACAAAAGCAGTATCGTAAGCTCACGTAGAGTATCCATTCCAGAGGGGATTTGGACCAAATGTACCGCCTGTGAGCAGGTTCTGTACTATGCAGAACTAGAGCGTAACTTAGAAGTGTGTCCGAAATGTGACCATCACATGCGTATGGGCGCTCGCCGTCGTTTGGAAACTTTCCTTGATGAAGGTGAACGTGAAGAGCTGGCGACTGAGTTAGAGCCTCAAGATAAGCTGAAATTTAAAGACTCCAAGCGTTACAAAGAGCGTATTTCTGCTGCTCAGAAAAACAGTGGTGAGAAAGACGCACTTGTTGTAATGAAAGGTGAGTTGTTGGGTTTGCCTGTTGTCGCTTGTGCATTCGAATTTAAGTTCATGGGTGGTTCCATGGGCTCTGTGGTTGGTGCACGTTTTGTTCGTGCAGTAGAAGCCGCTATCGAGAACAACTGCGGTCTGGTTTGTTTCTCTGCCAGTGGTGGTGCGCGTATGCAGGAGGCTTTGATGTCTCTGATGCAAATGGCGAAAACCAGTGCAGCACTAGAGCGTCTTTCTGCTAAAGGTTTGCCTTTCTTCTCTGTGATGACCGACCCGACAATGGGTGGTGTATCAGCAAGTTTGGCAATGCTGGGTGACATTAACATCGGTGAGCCGAAAGCTCTGATTGGTTTTGCTGGTCGCCGTGTAATCGAACAGACTGTTCGTGAAGATCTGCCAGAAGGTTTCCAACGCAGTGAATTCTTACTGGAGCATGGTGCGATCGATATGATTGTCGATCGTCGTGAAATGCGTCAACGTATCGGTGGTTTGTTGGCAAAACTGACTAACCAGACGTCTCCATTGGTGGTATCGGTTAACGATTCTCCAAATGAAGAGCAATACGAAGTACCAGTTCCTGACGAAAAAGAGTAAAGTATTCATTAAACAGCCGCTTAAGAATCAGTTAAGAGTTTAATGAGTCAAAATCAAGTACCACAAGCCACATCACCTCTGTCGATGTGGCTTGATTATTTAGAAAACATCCATACCAGTGCTATCGACCTTGGTTTGGATCGTGTCCAAGCCGTCGCAGAAAAAGCTGAACTAACCAAACCCGCTCCGACAATCATCACTGTTGCAGGAACCAACGGCAAAGGTTCCACCTGTGCACTGATGGAAGCCATTTTGCTGGATGCTGGCTATTCAGTCGGTGTTTACAGCTCTCCTCATCTTATTCGCTACACAGAACGCGTCCGAATTAATGGCGCTGAATTGGAAGAAGCAAAACACGCAGAAGCGTTCGATTTTATCGAGAAACAACGTGGAGAGATCAGCTTAAGCTTCTTTGAGTACGGGACTCTGGCTGCACTTCGCCTGTTCCAGACAGAAAAAGTCGAAGTGGTGCTTTTAGAAGTCGGGCTTGGTGGTCGTCTTGATGCGACCAATGTGGTGGACCATGATGTATCCGTTATTACCAGTCTGGCTCTAGACCATGTGGACTGGTTGGGTGATGACATCAATGTTATTGGCTACGAAAAGGCAGGGATCTTCCGCAGTAATAAACCTGCGGTGTGTGGTCAGCCCAAAGCGCCAGCGACCGTTGCTGCTCATGCCGATGATATCGGCGCCAAACTTCATCAGGTGGAAATTCAATTCAACTATTCTGTTGAAGGTGACCGCTGGAAATGGCGCTCAGGGCAGTTCATTTTAGATGACCTTCCACTACCAGGTTTACCTTTGCCAAATGCCGCTACGGCGCTGATGGCACTCGGTTGTGCAGATTTAGATATATCAGACGTTAACGTTGTAAAAGGGCTGGAAGGCGCAAAACTGGCAGGCAGAATGCAAACCTTGTCTTCTTCACCTCTCACTTTGCTGGATGTCGCGCATAACCCTCACTCGGCGGGCTACTTGGTTGAGCAGCTTACGAAACTGCACCCGAACAAGAAGATTCACATGGTGGTTGCCATGTTGCATGACAAGGACATTGAGGAAACACTCAAAGTTTTGGCTCCTGTTGCAACACAATGGTATCCGGCATCACTTGAAGGACCAAGAGCCGCAAAAGTTGACGAATTAATTACACATTTGCCTTCATATTCAGGCAAGTTTGACAACCCAGTAGATGCATTTGTAAACGCTCAGGCGCAGGCAAAACCAGACGACGTTGTTGTCGTTGTCGGTTCATTCCATACGGTAGGTGCTGTACTGGAATACTGGGAGAAAGAAAGGAGCCAGAATGGCGAGTAAGTTTCAAAGCAGGCTAGTGGGGACCATTTTGCTGGTCTCTGTTGGCGTGATTGTTTTGCCAGACCTGCTGGACGGGAAAAAGCAGCACTACAAAGAAGAACTTGCCCCCATACCAATCAAACCTGAATTGGAAGGAGAGATGGAAGTCTTTGAAGTGCTGGAACCTGTTGAGGATGATCTGGTGCTTCCAGATAGCCCGGTGTCCGTTACCGTTGCATCAACCGAATCTGAGCCAGAAGAAATAGAAGTGACACCAAGACCCGTCGCTGAGAAGAACGACTATGCAGATAGCGCTTGGATCATACAACTGATGGCACTTAAAAACGTCGAAAACGCCAAAAAAGCTGGTCAAAGACCTTCAGAAACGAGGCTATCAGGCTCATATCAAGCAAGAAAACGAATTTTCACGAGTTATCATTGGACCGGATGTTTCTAAACCGAAATTGGAAAAGCAAATCAAGGAATTAGAAAAAATCACCGGAGCCAAAGGTCAACTGTTGAAATTTAAACCACTAAATCCATAAGAAAACGTTTGCGTCGCGTTTTTTTCTGTTAAAATGCGCGCCAACTTAAGATGTAGAACAGAATGAACTGGATAGATTTTGTCATTTTAGGGGTAATCGGGCTATCTGCTGTGATCAGCCTGATTCGTGGCTTTGTGAAAGAAGCATTGTCTCTTGTGATTTGGTTTGGCGCATTTTTTGTCGCCAGTCACTATTACGCCAAATTGGCGGTGTACTTTACCAATATTCAAGATGATATGTTTCGAAACGGAGCCGCCATCGCAGCTTTGTTCATCGCTACATTGGTTGTTGGCTCGTTAGTCAACTATGTTATTGGACAACTGGTGCAAAAAACGGGTCTGTCTGGAACCGACAGAATCTTGGGTATCGTCTTTGGCGGATTACGAGGGATTCTGATTGTTTCAGCTGTGCTGTTTTTTATTGATGCATTCACTGCATTGCCAAATTCAGAGTGGTGGATCAACTCGCAATTGATTCCTGAATTCAGCCGAATCATAGCGCCGTTTTTCGAGCACTTAAAAGAAACTTCAAGCTTTTTGTCTGGCACTGTGTAGTGCCAGCTACTGTCAAAAACCGAGGATTATGACATGTGTGGTATTGTTGGAATCGTGGGTACAACACCTGTAAATCAGTCAATTTATGACGCATTGACTGTACTACAGCATCGTGGCCAGGATGCCGCTGGTATTATTACCATAGAAAGCAATCGTTTTCGTTTGAGAAAAGCGAACGGTCTAGTTAAAGATGTATTTGAAGCCAAACACATGCAACGCCTGCAAGGTACTGTAGGTATCGGTCACGTTCGTTACCCAACTGCGGGTAGTTCAAGCGCATCAGAAGCACAGCCTTTCTACGTAAACTCTCCATACGGCATTACACTTGCCCACAACGGTAACCTAACCAACGCTCACGAGTTGCGCGACCGCCTTTTCGAAACAGCGCGTCGTCACGTAAACACAACATCTGACTCTGAAGTACTTCTCAACATCCTTGCTCATGAAGTTGACCTGACGAAAGAAGTGACCAAAGACAGCGTTTTCAGTGCAGTTGCGAACGTTCATAAACAAATCCGCGGCGCTTACGCAGTAGCGGCAATGATCATCGGTCACGGTATGGTTGCATTTCGCGACCCTAACGGCATTCGTCCACTTTGTCTGGGCAAGCGCGAACTGGAAAGCGGACGCACCGAGTACATGGTAGCTTCTGAATCTGTAGCATTGGACGCAGTCGGTTTTGACTTTGTTCGTGACGTAGCGCCAGGCGAAGCCATTTACGCAACTTTTGAAGGTGAGCTGTTCACACAGCAGTGTGCGGAAAACCCTCAGTCCAATCCTTGTATTTTCGAGTTTGTTTACTTTGCTCGTCCTGATTCATTCATCGATAAGATTTCTGTTTACAGTGCTCGTGTTGAGATGGGCAAGAGACTGGGCGACAAGATCAAGAAAGAGTGGGACGACTTGGATATCGACGTGGTTATCCCGATTCCAGAAACGTCTTGCGACATTGCACTGGAAATCGCGCAGATTATCGACAAGCCATACCGACAGGGTTTTGTGAAAAACCGCTACGTAGGTCGTACCTTCATCATGCCGGGTCAGCAACAGCGTAAGAAATCAGTGCGTCGTAAGCTGAATGCTATCCGTTCTGAGTTCAAGGGTAAGAACGTTCTGCTAGTAGACGATTCCATTGTACGTGGTACCACATCAGAGCAAATCATTGAGATGGCTCGCGATTCTGGTGCGAAGAATGTATACATGGTTTCAGCGGCTCCAGAAGTACGCTTCCCGAACGTTTACGGTATCGATATGCCAAGTGCTAATGAGCTGATTGCACACGGCCGCGATAACGAAGAAATCTGTAAGATGATTGGTGCTGACGCTCTGATTTTCCAAACCTTGGAAGATTTGGTTTCGGCTGTTGGTACAGGCAATCAAGACATCGCACGATTTGAAAGTTCCGTATTCAACGGCGAATACGTGACGGGCGATGTAGACCAGCAATACCTGGACTTCTTGGATGGTCTTCGTAATGATGACGCCAAAATTCAGCGCGAAATCCAGCAGGACCTTGCCAACCTAGAGCTGCACAACGAAGGCGCGTAAGCACTTTTAGGTCAGCTAAGAATAACTAAGCCAGAGCATTGCTCTGGCTTTTTCTTTGTCTCTAAGTCATGGAATGTTGACTGAAGAAATCAATCAGCAGACGAACCTTTTCAGGTTGGTGATCCTTGTGATTGTAAAGCATGTACACTTCCCTTGGGTTGGCACTCCAGCCATCTAACACTCGAACCAGACTTCCGTCTTTGATGTAGGTTTCCAGCATTACGTTGGGCATAAGAGTAATACCAAGCCCGGCAGAGCAGGCACGCCTTACAACGTTAAGCTCGCTGGCTTCTAGTCGACCACGTTCATTAATGATCACCGTTTCGCCTTCGCTGTTGTTTAACTGCCAGCGCATTAAAGGGTGACCTTTCAGCAGAGCGTGTTCGCGTAAATCTTCCGCATGTTGCAGAGGTCGATGCAGTTTCAGGTAGTCCGGACTGGCTACCAGAATGTCTTTCACTGAACTGATTTTGCGCACAATGAGACTAGAGTCACGTTGTGGACCGACTCTGAAAATCACGTCCCATTCTGTTGGGTCAAGTTGGTCAGCCTGATTTGTTGTGGTCAGCTCAATGCGAATTTCAGGGTACTCCGCCATAAACTGATTCAGCAACGGCATGATCATTCTTTTGGTGATATTGGCGGGGGCAGATATCTTCAGTTTTCCTGCCGCTCCCCGACAATCATCGGAAATATTTTCGGCTTTTGAAGCCAGTTGTTTGAGCAATGGGGAACATTCGATATAGAAGCGCTCGCCAGCTTCGGTAAGGGTTAGTTTCCTTGCGTGGCGATTCAACAATCGCAGGTTCAGGGAGTCTTCCAGTGCCTGAATACGACGGGTGATGGTCGCGACCGGAATCATGGTTTTACGCGACGTTGCAGTGTAGCTGCCATTCTCGACTACCTGCCGGAAAAGGTTGAGATCATCAAGTTTCATTTATAAGACACACAAAAAATGCAAGAGAATTAGTGTAACGCATCTTTTCAGAAGAAGGTTGTTTTAAGTCAACGATTTTGTGTCGTAGATAGCCCATCGCTTAACGCAATTTGCGGCACGGATAACATTTGGAAAGTTGTAGAAACGCACTTTACTGACTACTTTTTATGTTAATGAGTAAAAAAATAATAAGACTCATTTAGGAAGCTTTCTTTATTTTTTGAGGTTAGATCCATGATTAAATCAAGCGTATTGCAACATCAGGTGGCAAAGGGGGTTGCGTTAGACAAACCCACTGTCATGGTCGTTGATGATGACACTATCTTTCGCCGATTGATTACCAGCTATCTGGAGTCCAACGGTTACCGAGTTATGGAGGCAGAGGACGGTCTCGACGGTCTCAAGCAACTGCGTACCGAAGTGCCTGACTTGGTTATTTGTGATATCTCTATGCCCGTTTTGAACGGAATCGAATTTGTTGAGGAAGTATGCTGGGAGTACCCTTCGCTTCCAATGATAGTTGTATCTGCGACCGAAGAAATGTCCGACGTAGCGAGAGCTTTGCGTTTCGGCATTAAAGACTTTCTGTCCAAACCTATTGCTGATATGAATCATCTGGAAAAAGCGATCAGCAACACATTAGAAGACGCCGAAGATAACGACTCGGAGCAGCGCGATTTTGCGAGCCAGTGGTTCCGGGTCGATGAGTCGGGTGATTTACCTGAAGAGCAAGAACTTCACTGGCATCTTGAACACCTGCAAAGCAACCCAAATATGGCGCGCGACCTGCTGGAAGCCCTCTTGCCCGAGAGGGATACAAAAGTCGGGGGATGGAAGTGTTCTTACCGTTTACTTCAGTCTTCTGAATCCTTACCTCTGGTATTTGATTACGCCTGGGTTATGGACGGTCACTTTGTTTTCTATCTGGTTGATGCCGCTTCTGGGGGCTCCCAATCCGTCGCGACGACTTTACTGGTCAGGGCATTGTTCAATGACCATCTCCGAAACAACAAGAGCGATACCATCGATCTCAATCACCTGATAGAGGCGGTAGAGAAAGGCATAGCGTGCTCTGAATATGCGTCTTCTATCAATGCACTGTTCGGTGTTGTCGATATGACGGACAGCTCGTTAGAAGTGGTCTCCGCAGGCTTGGAAAGTGTGTGGTCAAGTGGAGGTCAAAATATTCACTTGCTGGATGGCATCAAACTGGGAGAGGGGAACACTCGCCACAAAGCCCATTCCAACTTGCAAGTGCATAGCGGTGGTCAGTTAACACTCAGTAAGGTGGGCTCCAGCAGTTTTTGTCTGGATATTTACCAGGGCAACGTTCAATAGCGATACCTGTTACGAAATGTAAGAGAAAAGTGAGATCGTTGTTGCGAAGGTGAAATAACCTTTCTGTTTGTGTGTTTTTTCTGGCTGGCGCATTTTATATAGTCATTCGTCTTATAAAACGAGGAGAAAAACGGAGCCATGTCGGAACACGAAAATTACAAAGATCCATACAATTTTTTATATTTCTTAGGTTTTATCGCTGTGCTACTGATTCCAACGCTGCCCGCAACACTGACTTGGATTCGAGTATTCAATGGATATTAGATTTTTATGAATCTTGAACTGTAAAACGGTTTCCGCTCTGGAAACCGTTTTTGTTTTTGGCATCCGTGTGAGGCGCGGTATGATGGGAAAGAAATTCGTTAACTGGGTGTTTTTGCTATCAGTATTCGTCGTACCGCGTGGAACGCTTTGGGGATTGTTGCTCTCGTCTTGGGAGTGATTGGTATCGTGCTTCCCTTGCTTCCTACTACACCTTTTATACTGCTTGCCAGTGCGTGTTTTTTACGTGGTAGCCCCAAGTTTTACCACTGGCTTCATACGCATCCCAAGCTTGGTCCTATTCTTAACGACTGGCAGCAGCATCGCGCTCTCAAGCCCAAAGTGAAACGAAGAGCCTATGTGTTTATCGTGATCAGCTTTACTGTCTCTATTATCGTTGCCCCAATAATCTGGGTAAAAGCTATGCTGTTAGTATTGCTTTGTGTTCTGTTAGCCTGGTTTTCTCGGATCCCTGTTCTTGAGCCTGTTGCTGATAAAGAAGAAAATCACTAACATTAAGCGCCGCTCTCAAAGCGGATTTCATTTTCTTTTTCCAGTTCGCAGAAACATGTTAACTGGGGTATTACAATGTGCGTTTGTTGTGAAAACGCCAGAGATTAAAGATTAACACTATGACTACTGAAACCATCGCCCAGATCAAAGCGAGCATCAAAAGCATTCCAGATTACCCAAAACCGGGAATCCTTTTCCGCGACGTAACTAGCTTGATGGAAGATGCTGATGCCTACCGTGCAACGATTGCGCTTTTGGTAGAAAAGTACAAAGACATGGGATTCACCAAGATTGTGGGTACGGAAGCACGTGGCTTCCTTTTTGGTGCTCCTTTGGCTTTGGAAATGGGAGTGGGCTTTGTGCCTGTTCGCAAACCGGGCAAACTGCCACGTGAAACGGTGGCTCAGTCTTACGAACTTGAGTACGGAACCGACACTCTGGAAATCCATACTGATGCCATCTCTGAAGGTGACAAAGTACTGGTCGTTGATGACCTGCTGGCAACAGGCGGTACAATTGAAGCAACAGTAAAACTGATCCGTCAGCTTGGTGGTGAAGTAGAACATGCAGCATTCGTTATCAATCTTCCAGAAATTGGCGGTGAAACTCGCCTGAAAGAATTTGGTCTGAATGTTTACAGCATCTGTGAATTTGAAGGGCACTAAGCCCTTCTTCACATTCATTCGTAATTGGAAAGTGTGAATGAGTTATTTAGCGTTAGCACGTAAGTGGCGTCCGCAAAAGTTTAATGAAGTCGTGGGTCAAAGCCATGTGCTGACGGCACTGGAAAATGCCTTAAATCAGAATCGTCTTCATCACGCTTATCTATTTAGCGGTACGCGTGGCGTTGGTAAAACAACGATTGGTCGTTTGTTTGCCAAAGGGCTAAACTGCGAAACAGGCATTACAGCAACCCCTTGTGGGGAATGTTCTACCTGTAAGGAAATCGACGAAGGACGATTCGTTGATCTGCTAGAGATAGATGCCGCATCCCGAACTAAGGTAGAAGACACGCGAGAGCTACTGGACAACGTTCAGTACAAACCGGCGCGCGGTCGATTCAAAGTCTACCTGATAGACGAAGTTCACATGCTGTCTCGCCACAGCTTCAATGCGTTGCTTAAAACGCTGGAAGAGCCACCGGAATACGTGAAGTTTCTATTGGCGACCACCGATCCGCAAAAGCTGCCAGTGACTATTCTTTCACGTTGTTTGCAGTTCCATCTCAAACCGATCAGTGTTGATAATATCCATCAGCAGCTCGACCATATCTTGGCTCATGAGCAAGTTACTGCCGAAGCGCGCGCGGTTGGGATGATTTCCCATGCAGCAGATGGAAGTATGCGTGATGCACTCAGCCTCACCGATCAGGCTATTGCGCTTGGTAACGGTTCAATTGATACCGCAACCGTTGCGAATATGCTGGGTACACTGGATACTGATCAGGCGATCCATTTGCTCGAAGCCATCAGTTCTCATCAGGTACAGGCTGCTCTGAATGCGCTGGACCACCTTGCGCAAATTGGTGTCGATTGGGATGGTTTGCTACAAGAGCTCGCCACTCAGCTTCATCGAATTGCGATGTACCAGGCATTGCCTGCCACACTGGATAAAGCTCAGCCAGATGCTGAAAAGATTGAGTTGCTATCACGAGCTCTGACACCAGAAGAAATCCAACTGTATTATCAAATGGTGATTAAAGGTCGTGAAGATCTCGCTATTGCACCGACTCCTAAGATGGGAGCGGAGATGATTGTGTTGCGGTTAATCGCCTTCAGACCAGCATCCATTCAGGCTGTACCACTGAATGCGCAGTCTGCAACGGCATCTGTGCCAAGTGCAAAAGCACCAGTACAACCTGCTGAAGTGAAGCCTGCGGCATCTGCAGCGCCTCAACCGTCAGTTGCTCAACCTGAAGCTTCTCATCCCCCTGTCTCTCCTGCAGAAACGGCACGTGAGAAACTGGAAGCAGCGCGACAAAATACTGCACAGCAACAGCAACAGCAACAGCAACAGCAACAGCAACAGCAACAGCCAGTAGCACCTCAGTCTCACAGTGAGCCAATGCCGGATTACAGTGATATGCCGAATTACGGAGATATTGAACAGGATTCAATGCCCCCTCAATACGATGATCCTGCTTACTCACAATCTGTTGCGTCAGAGCCAGCGCCTAGTGCACCAGTTCAACAAAGCGCGGCTCAGCAGCCTTCAGAACCAGCTCCTCAGTCGTCAGCAAGCCCACTTTCGGGTCTTCGACATCAACTTCGAAGCAAACGTAATCCTGGTGGGCAGAACTCGAAGCCAACAAGCAGTTCGTCAAAAAAGGTTAACGCGGCACCCGCAGCGAAAAAACAGTCAGCAGCAGAGCGCATCGCTCAGTTCGCGCCGGCTGGGCAGGTGTCGCCAGCAAGTTCAGCGGCAGCCACCGCCGAGAAAAAGGAAGTGTCCAATGAGCCTTATCAGTGGAAACCATCCAAGCCTCAGGTTAAGCCGCAGAGAACCGAACTGACACCGACGCAAATTAAAAAAGCGCTGGAACACACCAAAACCCCAGAAATGGCAGCTAAGCTGGTAGAAGAGTCTGTAGATGCAGACGAATGGTCTGCCCTGATCCAAAAGCTGGATACGGCAAAACTGGTTGAGCAGTTAGCACTCAACTCGTCTTACATGAAAGAAAGCAATACCATTCATCTGACCTTGAGGGCGTCGCAAGCGCACCTCAACACAGAAAAGGCGCAAAAAGATTTATCAGATGCGTTGGCAACAGCGCTTGGAGAGCCGTGTGAGCTTATTGTCAAAATTGGCGAAGACGGGGAATCTCCACTCGAAATCAGAGACAAACTTTATCAGGGCAAGCTTCAGCAAGCGCATGAAAGTTTAGCCGAGGATCCTCATGTTCAGTTTATTCAGGCTCGATTTGCGGCAGAAATAGACGGTGATAGCGTGAGACCAATCTGATTTCCAGAGAACACACAGATGCTGGGATTGAAAGTACTGACTTTTGACCCCATCAAGAAACCACAACCTAGATAAACCAGAGAGAAAAGAAATGTTTGGTAAAGGCGGTATGGGCGGTTTGATGAAGCAAGCCCAACAAATGCAAGAACGCATGCAAAAGCTTCAAGAAGAAATTGCGAACATGGAAGTAACCGGTGAATCCGGTGCTGGTTTAGTTAAAGTTACTATTACTGGTAGTCACAGCGTACGTCGTGTAGACATCGACGACAGCCTGATGGAAGACGACAAAGAGATGTTGGAAGATTTGATTGCAGCAGCATTCAATGACGCATCTCGCCGTGTTGAAGAAACTCAAAAAGAGAAAATGGCGTCGATCACTGGTGGAATGCAAATGCCACCAGGCATGAAAATGCCTTTCTAAATCTTCATAGAAGAATACATATATGCGTACCAGCCATTTGCTGGAACAATTGATGGAAGCCTTACGTTGTCTGCCTGGGGTGGGTCCCAAATCGGCACAGCGTATGGCTTTTCATTTGTTACAGCGAGACAGAAAAGGCGGTCTTCAGTTAGCAGAGGTGTTGTCTCAGGCAATGACAGAGATTGGTCATTGCAGTGAATGCCGAACGTTCACCGAAGAAGAAACCTGTCATATTTGTTTAAATCCAAAGCGCCAGGAAAATGGTCAGCTTTGCGTAGTCGAGAGCCCATCTGACATTGCTGCTGTTGAAGCAACAGGTCAGTATTCCGGACGTTACTTCGTTCTTATGGGGCATCTATCCCCTCTGGATGGTATCGGACCTAGCGACATCGGATTGGATGTTCTCGACTTTCGATTAAGACGGAAAGACATTACGGAAGTGATACTCGCCACTAACCCGACAGTAGAGGGCGAAGCCACGGCACATTACATTGCAGAGCTTTGTCATGCTCATGATGTGGATGTGACTCGTATTGCTCACGGCGTCCCGATGGGAGGCGAGCTGGATCTGGTTGATGGGACTACTCTGTCTCACTCACTAATGGGTCGACAAAAGCTTTAAATCTCTTACCGCAGTTAAAACAAACCCCAATAGTTGGTTTACTGGCTATTGGGGTTTTCTATTACAGATTGAGTTCAAATCGATATTGAGTGCTAAGCAGTTGACCACGTTCACTGACCAAACTGTCACGTACGCGGTTCAGGCGCTTTCTTTCGTCTTCATCCAGACCTTGTTTGTTGCTAAGCTTCAAATCAATGTCTGAAATCTCTTGCTCAATCTTTTCTAACCTTTGCTCTTTTAGATATTGTTGACGTCCTAGTTGGTATTGCGCGACAAACTGCTGGTTGTCACAAACGCCATGGTAGGTTCTTCCACTTGCTCCTTCACGGTAACCATTGGCAGGTGAACAGTACAGAATCAACCCTTGGTTGTATCCTTTCTGCCATGCAGCTTTGTCTACACTGATGCCGTTTTCACCACAATCCTTCGCATAATCACTGATCACAGTAGGATTCGCGCCACTTTGACCTTCCTGATAACCAAGATCTCCCCAGTGAGTGGTTTGACATTCTTCTGCCGACATTGAAGCGCACCCAGAAAGTACGACTAAAGACAACAAAATAGAAATGAAGAGGCTGGGTTTTGTCATGTGTTCTCCGGTATTTGTCCAGTCTCATATTCTTGTGACTGATTCCACGTTTAATTGATGGTATTAATGACAGTTAGATATTTATAAAGTTCTGGTTGTGATTCAACGAATTGGAATAGTCAAAGCTGATCGGATGAATTCTAATCAGAGGTAAATCTTTAAAGAGGGATTAGGTTAATCTTTCCAGCTCAGTAATATTGGTGATGGCTTCTTGGTTTGTTGAACCACACACAATAGGGCAAGGCTTAAACTGGTGACAGACTTTTGGGCGTTCGGGTTTACCAAACAATTTACAAAGGTTGTTTTCATTTAGCTGAATGCAACGCACGCCTGCGGGTTTCCCATTTTCCATTCCTGGAATAGGCGAAGAAATACTGGGGGCAATACAGCATGCTCCGCAGCCTAGTCGACAATCCATCAGAAAACCTCTCAGTGAAAACAGGAGCGGGATAGTACCAGAAAAGATTGGTTGATAACATCGGCATCAATTACTATTGCACCATAGCAACAATTGGTAGGTAAGTGCTCTTATGATAAACAATGTGAATCTCGCGGATATTCGCTCTTTTGTATTGATTGCCCAACTAGGCAACTTTACCAAGGCAGCAAATGCGCTTTCCGTATCGCGATCGCATGTTTCAAGGCAGATTAGCGCATTGGAAACTCAGATGGGAGTGACGTTACTGACACGTACTACCAGAACATTAAAGCTCACTCAGGCGGGTGAACGTTTTTTTAAGCAATGTGAAAGCGCTTTAAAAGAGATTGACCAAGCATTAGTGGCCGCCGTGGATGATACTGAAGACGTGAGAGGGCTTATTCGGATTAACTGTGTCGGCGGGTTGATTGGTGAAGACATCATTGCGGTTTTCGCCAGTGAGTTTATGGGCACCTATCCAGATATACAGGTGCATTTGGACTTCACCAGCCACAGAGTTGACTTGATAGACGATGATTTTGATGTTGCCTTCCGAATGGGCGATTTGCAAGATGCAGGGTTTATTGCGCGTAAGCTATTGAACGTTGAGATAGTAACGCTGGCTAGCCCCCAATATCTTGCCAAAACCGGAGCACCTATTCATCCGAAAGAACTCATTGAACATCGTTGTTTAACCGGGTCAGTTAATCGATGGAGCTTTCAGTCCAAGGAAAGTAACAGTGACGAAATTGATGTGACTGTAGAAGGACATTTGGTCTGCAAAAATGGTCGAGCACTGATTCAAGGAGCGTTGCTTGGGAACGGCATTATTCGGGTGCCTGCAATGTATTGCCAAGACATGATTGACGCTGGAAAATTGGTTCCCGTATTGACCGAATGGCGCATACCTCGTATCCCGCTTTCTGCCATATATCATAAAGATAAATATCAGCCCAAAAGACTAAGAACCTTCATTGAATTCATAAAAAACAAATTTGATGCAGTTTAAGCGCCGTGCTTATTCACACAGCGCTTTCTTAATTTCAAATCAGTATTGGTAAACCAGCACTTCGCCTTCTAAAGCCATTGGCACCATAAGCGTTTTTTGATTTTTGGAGTAATAGATATCGCCAGAGCCCCTTGGTAAGTCAACGGTTTTTTGAATCTCTCCTTGGGTTGAAACGGTAAATATAACCCCTTGTTTCCAGTCGGATACCAACAGGTTCCCATCTTCATTTACTTGAATGCCGTCTAAGTTCCCAAACGGTTTTTCGGTCACACGTTTTATGGATTTAGTTTCTGGGTTAACCTTTAGCAAACGTCCAAAAGGAGCGTTAAGTGGGGCGCCATCGTTAAAAGAACCCCACGCAGCGACGTATAAATCGCCATCTATAAACTTTAGTCCGTTAGGATTTTCTAGTTCCGGTGTATCCATCCAAACCGACATGGTGTTGTTTTCCAGCTTATAGATAGCTGATGTAAACATATCAGACACATAGACATTTCCATTTGCGTCAATCTCGACGTCGTTAAGAAATTCGGCTTTTTCAGCGTGGTGCGTTACCACCTTTCCGGTTGCTAAATCTATTTCTAGAAGGGCTTTCATATCGCTGGCAAACAGAAGGTTGTCTTTTAGTGCGATCCCTTTTGGATTGTCTAAGTCGCTGACGATTGTTGCGACAAATTGATAATCCGCATTCAGGGCGACGATGGATCCATCTCCAGGTTCATTACCCGATTGAAGAGATACGAAGTACACCCCTTTGTTTTCATCGAACACAACGGACTCTGCACCTGGCAAATTGGGGAGCCTTTCACTCAAAGTTGGTGCAGCCATTGCCTGCTGGCTTAAAATTAGAGAGGCAGTAGCAGCGAGTAAATGCTTTTTCATTTGAATTCCTATTTGTTGATTTAATTGTCAGGAGGGATAATAAAGAGTGCTCATTTGTTGATATATAGGGATTTAATCAAATAACTGTTGCTATATGGAAACAAAGAATAATGATAAGTGTCGACGATTAAAGAGAGGGGCGTGCTAGGAAGAGATTTAAATCACTTGCACTACTGGTGCTGAACGGATATAACGACGCCTCCTTAACGCATTCGGTTAAGGCGTGAACATTTAGCAGGTAAAATCATGGCACATTTTTGGGAAACAAAATCGCTGGAAGCAATGACAGAAAAAGAGTGGGAGTCTCTTTGCGACGGTTGTGGAAAATGCTGCCTGCACAAACTGATGGACGAAGATACTGACGAAGTCTATTACACCAATGTGGCATGCAGCTGGCTAAACGACAAAACCTGCGGCTGCAAGGACTACCCGAATCGTTTTCAATCCGGTGAAGAGTGCCTGAAGCTGACTCGCGACAAAATTGACGAATTCCACTGGCTACCAGAAACCTGTTCCTACCGGGTACTGGCTGAAGGTCAAAACCTACCCGAATGGCATCCACTGATCACTGGCTCTAAATCTGCCATGCATGCTGCTGGAGAAAGCGTACGCAATAAAGTGGTGTATGAAATAGATGTGGTGGACTGGGAAGATCACGTGTTGAACCATCCGGGACGTTGAATGTTTTGGGAGATGCTTCGTAAGAAAATCTCCCACAACAACACTTGAACAATTTATCCCGCAAATTTCATCCAAGTTTCTTCATTAATGATATGAGTGCCATTTCCTTGATTCTGGTTTTTTAGTGCGGCTTCTATCTTTCTGCCATGACTACTGAATTTCCAATCTCTGCTTGCCATAGATCCGATAATTAAATAATCAAGATCTTTAGTTACACCTGAGCGCACAATCCCTCCGTTAGCTTTGGCTAGAGATTCCATCAACTTTCTATTTCCTCCCAAGAACTTACCAGTAAAACAGACAGTTTTTTCAGATAGATTTGTTAATTCAATAGGTTCTCCGAAAAAGTCGGTCGCTCCACATTCAGCGCTTCCCGTCTCTAAAAATTGCTGACCACATATTGATTTAAACATTTCCAACAACTCAGAACGTTCGTTGTCATCCACCACACCGTCTTCAAAAACAATTTGCAATCTTTTACTTATAACGTCCGCAGGCCATGTGTTTAGAATAGTAGGATGGTCGTTGATGAGGGAGGTTAGAGCTTCTAACTCTTTGTCATTCAAATAACCATCGGAAGTAATACCTTGTAAAAAACCGAGTAACTGGTTTACCAGCGTTTCATAGCCACCATTACATTGATATCCATAATCGCGAACATCCCCTATCAAGAGTTGAATTTCATGTAGTTCTTCTTGTTCTATAACTCCATCTTGTAGTGCATCTTCAATTAGATCTTGCAAGTCAAGAAAGTCGCTATCTTCTTTGTATTCACTATCTGATTTTAGCCAAGTATCTAAAAATAATACTTCTGTATCGTTTAGGGTTTTATCTGCATCAATACCTCTTACAATACCAGCGAGAGCTTGGAAAGCCTTTTGCTTATTTCGTTTAGAATTGAAGTTTGTATTGTGGGGTTGCCCATTAGCATCAAGAGTTTTCGTCATATATTGAACCTAGCCGGAAGTGTGACTAGAACTATATGTGAAAACATTTATGGTTTTGTTGATCATTATTCAATTTAGTGCTTATTAGTTACATATGCTTAATCGACAACTCTAGTTAGCTAAATAACGACTTTTGGTGCTAGTGACTATCAACTTATCTGTCGATTAAACTCCATTCTTGCTTCTTGTGCTTGCTGAGACAAAAGTTCTTTGTTTTCTTTGGCTTTTGTCATCAGGTTCTGCAAGGTCTGAAGCTCTTCTTGCATATCCGCTGGTAGTTGATGGTCGGCTACATTTTCATCGTCACAATGTTCAAGCACATAGGCGCGAATACGTTTTTTCATT
Organism: Vibrio nigripulchritudo ATCC 27043; assembly: GCF_000222685.1. Taxonomy (GTDB): domain Bacteria; phylum Pseudomonadota; class Gammaproteobacteria; order Enterobacterales; family Vibrionaceae; genus Vibrio; species Vibrio nigripulchritudo. The sequence continues at coordinate 18,936 of NZ_AFWJ01000277.1, forward strand.
GCGAGCAACTGGGCAAGTGCCTCACGTTCTTGCTCGGCAGCTTCTTGGGCTGCGTCTTTGCTCTGTTCAAACCTTGCCAGAGCCATACCTTCAGAAGACCAAGGATCGATGTCAGGCAACTCTTCTATATTTATCGTCGGCTCTACGTAATCTTCCTGATGTCGGATATCCAGGCTGGTGGCTCTGACAGCGGATACCATCAACATGACAGAGATTGCCAGTAATGGAAGACCACCCACAATTGCAGCGGTTTGTAATGTGCTCAGCCCGCCAAGGAACATCAATACCGTTGGTAGTAGAGACAAGGTAAATGCCCAGAACATGCGGTTCCAGCGCATAGGCTCTTCGGACACATTGTTTTGTACGACCGATGCCAGTATGTAGGAAATGGAATCAAAGGTTGTCGCCGTAAAAATCACACACAACAAGGTGAATACGGCGATAACTACTTTGCTAAAAGGAAGGGCACCAAGCATAGCAAAAATGGCTTTGGTCGCCCCCTCTGCATTCAGGATGGCGACAACATCCAGCTCGCCAGAAAGTTGCAAAGAGAGACCGTAGTTTCCCAAAACCATAAAGAACAGAAAACAGCCTAAGGAACCAAAGAAAATAGAACCTGTGACCATCTGTTTGATGGTTCTTCCTCTGGAAATACGCGCAATAAATAAGCCCATGCTCGGCGCAAAGACCAGCCACCACGCCCAGTAAAAGATGGTCCAGTCCTGCGGGAAGTGGGTGTTGTCGAAGCTGCCGTAGCCACCAAAAGGTTCAGCCCATGTTGCCATAGTGAAGAAATTCGAAAGCATTCTGCCAATTGAATCTAAGCCCGTTTCCAGCATGAATATGGTGGGTCCCACCATCAGCACAAACGCGAGCAAGCCCATGGCACCCCAGAAATTGATGTTACTGAGAACCTTTATGCCTTTCTCCATTCCAGCATAAGAGGAATAGGAAAAAATCGCGGTACAAACCAAAAGAACACCAATCTGACTGTATGTTGTTTGGGGAATACCAAATAGCTGATACAACCCTTCGCTGATAAGTGGAGCGGCTAATCCAAGCGTCGTCGCTGCGCCACCAAGTAAGCCAAAAATGAACAGCACATCAACGATTTTGCCTGGTGCTTTCTGAGTGCGCTCCTCACCGAGCACAGGCATCAGAGCACTGGACACTTTCAGTACTGGCTGTTTGCGCACATAAAAGAAATAGGCGATGGGCAAGGCTGGAATCAGGTAAATTGCCCACGCAATGGGTCCCCAGTGAAAAATGCCGTAAGTGGCTGCCCAGCGGACCGCCTCTTCACTTCCCGGTTGGAGCTGGAAGGGCGGGGACTGATAATAATATGCCCATTCGATGCAGCCCCAATACAGGATGCTGGCTCCGATTCCGCCGCAAAACAACATAGCTGCCCATGAGGCAGTAGCAAACTCAGGCTTCTCATCTACGTCACCTAATTTAATTTGTCCCATGTCGCTGAACACAACATAAATCATAAAGAAGAATGCAGTAATCCCCAGAGTCAGGTATAGGAAACCTAGCTTGTCGGTCATAAAGGATTTGGCTATCGCTATCCAGTGAGCACCTTCAGCAGGAAATGCGATGAGAGGAATCGTAACTAAGGTAAGTAAGAAGAGAGCACCGAAAAACGTGGGTTTATCGATTAATGAAAAGGGCTTGTCCACAAAGGTATTCCATAACAAAAATGTGGCTTATTATGGGTTTGAGGTTAACTTCGGACAAACAAAGATATTTGTTCTGAGGATAAATAAAATCAGTTGCTGTCCAAGTGCTTATGCGGCTTAGACAGCAAATAGGATGCTTTTAAGCCGCAGCTCGGTGGTGTTTACCTAGAAGTCCTGCATAGAAGTCACTGTCGTTGAGTACCCCAATCAACTCATCGTTTTCAACCAACAAAATAGGCTGGCTGCTGAATTGTTTGATTTCAATGGCGTCACGCATTCCTATATCTGGGCTGGCGATCACGACACTGCGATGATTGATTTCCGATAGCAATGTGGTGCCTGAACGCCAGTCCACGAGACTAAGCTCATCGGAGCTATCCAGCTTCAGCGTATCGTCTTTAATTTCGAACCATATAGGTTGAGTGTCACCGACTCGCCACTTGGCACCTTCTCTTGTCAGTTCGTGGGCTGGCTGCATCAAGGAACGCCCTTTCAAGACATTAAGAGGGTTAGTGTGTGAGACAAAATCTTTCACATAATCGTTTTCTGGTGAGAGGACAATCTCCTCAGGTTTACCATGTTGAATCAGCTTGCCCGACTCCATTATGGCGATGTTGTTTCCGATTTTCAGAGCTTCATCCAAGTCGTGACTTACAAACAAAATGGTTTTGTTCAGTTTGTTTTGTAACTGAATCAGCTCGTCTTGCAGTTGAGCTCGAATCAATGGATCGAGCGCAGAAAACGGTTCGTCCATCAGCAAAATGTCGGTGTCCATTGCGAACGCTCTTGCCAACCCGACACGTTGCTGCATGCCTCCAGAAAGTTCATGAGGGTACTTATTTTCCCACTCGGCAAGCTCCACCATTTCAAGCTGCTCACGGGCTTTCGCCCTGCGTTGGGTTTTAGGTATCCCTTGCATTTCAAGCCCGAATGCGACGTTGTCTAATACGGTTAACCAAGGCATCAGTGCGAATTTTTGAAATACCATAGAAACGCGATGAGTGCGCAAATGTCTGAGGGTTTCTTCGTTGCATGAGGATAACTCCACTTGGTTGTCGCCATCTTTGATTTTTAGCGACCCACGGCTGATACCGTTTAACCCATTTACAGCACGAAGCAAGCTTGATTTTCCTGAACCAGATAGCCCCATGAGCACACAAATTTCACCCTCTTTTACACTCATGGTGACATTGTCCACGCCAACCACCTGCTCGGTTTGGTCGATGATTTCCTGACGTGTTTTTCCTTCGTCGAGCAGCGCTAACGCTTGCGCACTTTTATCACCAAATACCACGTCTAAGTTCTGAATTTGAATGGCGTCCATGATCAGATTTCCTTTTGATTCGGTGATTTACATAGTCGGTCCAGGATGATGGCGACCAAAACGATGGCAAGTCCAGCCTCAAAGCCTTGTGAAATATTAACGGTATTCAGGGCACGAACCACGGGTTTCCCCAAGCCATCGGCTCCGACAAGTGCTGCAATGACCACCATAGAAAGCGACAGCATAATGCACTGCGTGACCCCCGCCATAATACTTGGCAGGGCGGCAGGCAACTCGACTTTGAAGAGCAATTTCATTTTACTGGCTCCAAAGGCTTGCCCTGCTTCGATTAGTTCTTCAGGAACCTTGGTAATCCCCAGGTAGGTCAGGCGAATCGGTGCGGCGATGGCAAAGATGATGGTCGAGATCAGACCCGGAACAATACCTAAACCGAACAGAACCAGTGTTGGAATCAGATAAACAAAAGTGGGCACGGTTTGCATTAAATCCAATATGGGGCGTAGCAGGGTATAGAGCCATGGTCGATGTGCCGCCATCACGCCTAATGGAACGCCAATTAATACGGAAATCGTTGTCGCAGCGAACACTAAGACAAAGGTTTCCAGCATTTCTTGCCAGTAGCCGAGATTTAAGATCATTAACAATGCACCGATGACAAATAGAACAAGCGGGATGCTTCGATGCAAATACCAGGCAATCGCAGCCGTCATCAGTATGGGAACCGCTGGCGGCATCCATTTAAAAATATCGACAACGAAAAGGATGATGGTTTCCAGAAAGATTGAGACGGTGTCAAAGAAGCCTGAAGCGTTCAGAGTCAACCAGTCCACACCAATCTCCATCCATTCGCCAAAAGGGATTTTGTTGTCTGTTATGAAATTCACAATAAAACCTTAGATTGAAAGGCGAGCATTGTTGCTCGCCGTGAACGTTATGCGTTGGAATTGACGTAGCTTAGAACGGCAGAGTTCGCGTCTCTTCCCGTGCTCGTTTTTACGTCTTTCAACCAGGCTTCTACTTGCTGTGGGTTGGCTTTTAGCCACTGTAGCGCTGCTTTTGAAGGTTTCACATTCTGGTTAAGAATGGCTTCCATCAGCTCATTTTCCATCTCTAGGCTGAATTGAAGGTTTTTCAGCAGTTGGCCGACATTTTTACATTCGTTAAGGTAATTGGCTCTTACGTTGGTATAGACGTTCGCACCACCGTAATTAGGACCGAAGAAGTCATCACCTCCAGACAAGTATTTCATCTCGAAGTTGCTGTTCATAGGGTGTGGTGCCCAGCCTAGGTAAACAATCCATTGATTACGTCGAACCGCACGGGCTACCTGAGATACCATGCCGGCTTCACTCGATTCAACGAGGTTAAAATCTTTGAGGGCGAACGCATTTGAATCGATCATGGATTGAATCAAGCGGTTTCCATCGTTGCCCGGTTCTATGCCGTAAATGCGATCTTTGAATTTGTCGGCGTGCTTGGCTAAATCCGCAAAGCTTGTGACGCCTGCATCGTAAACGTATTTAGGAACCGCAAGGGTGTATTTTGCACCTTCTAGGTTTGCACGAATGGTTTCCACCGTTCCAGCTTCACGGTATTTAGCGATATCTCCCTCCATTGTTGGCATCCAGTTGCCAAGGAAGATATCGATATCACCGTTTGCCAGTGAAGAGTATGTGACAGGAACAGAAAGCAAGTCTGTTTTAGTTTTGTATCCTAGTCCTTTTAGCAGTTCCGAGGTGACTGCGGTTGTTGCGGTAATGTCCGTCCAGCCTACGTCGGCAAAGCGAACCGTTTCGCACTGGTTGGCATAAGCATTTGCGGCTAGCGTACTGATTGCCAGCGCCGACAGCGTTTTTGTCTTTATAGACATAATAGTTTCCTTGTAATGATTACTGATTTTTCGAGTGAGATACTGTGTCTCGCTTTGGGGGGTGTGTTCTTTGTTGTGATTGCCAATTTGGATCAATCCAAACCGGTAAATTTTTAGGCTTCTCCAGTGGTAACCCAAGAATCATGTCGGCTGCCCGTTCAGCCACCATGATGGTGGGAGCGTTAAGGTTGCCATTTGGAATCGTCGGGAATATGGACGAATCCACTACCCGAAGCCTTTCTATGCCTCTTACGCGGCATTGTTCATCCAATACCGCCATGGGGTCGTCCTCTGCGCCCATTTTGCAACTGCATGACGGGTGATAAGCACTTTCCACATTGTCTTTGACCCATTGATCGATTGCTTCGTCGCTGGTGACGTCATCACCCGGCTGAATTTCGTCACCTCGATAGGCGTCCATGACCGGCTGTGCCAAAATTTCTCGGGTAAGACGAATACAGTCTCGCCAATCCTGACGATCTTGCTTAGTTGACAAGTAGTTAAATTCAATTTTGGGCTTGTCGCTTGGGCGGTTTGAAATAATCGTAACCGAGCCGCGACTTTCAGGTTTATTTGGACCTACATGAACTTGAAAACCATGCCCAGAAAACGCCACCTGACCGTCGTAACGCATGGCTGCTGGAAGAAAGTGGTATTGGATATTCGGCCACTTAAGCCCTTCTCTGGAACGAATAAACGCGCAGGATTCAAAATGGTTGGTGGCACCCAGCCCTTTGCGAGTTAGGATCCACTCCGCGCCAATCATGCCTTTGCTAACCAAACCCAATTTGCTGTTTAGGGTGATAGGTTGTTTACACTGATACTGGAAATAGACCTCCAGATGATCTTGCAAGTTTTGACCGACACCAGGCAGCTCGTGATGAAGGTCAACACCGGCATTTTGGAGCACGTCTTTTGGACCGATACCCGATAATTGCAGCAGTTGGGCAGAACCTATGGAGCCTGCGCTGGAAATGATTTCCTGATCAGCAAAGCATTGACGGATGTTTCCGTGATGTGCAAATTCAACACCTATGGCTTTTTTGCCTTCGAACAGAACTTTATGCGCGACAACACGCTTGATAAGCGTCAGGTTCGAACGCTTAAGCGCTCGTCTCAGATAGGCATTAGACGTGGACGCGCGTACACCTTTATCCACGGTCATGTGCATGGCACCGAAACCTTCCTGCTGATAGCCGTTGTAATCTTGGGTTTCTGGGTATCCTGCCTCTTTCCCAGCGTCGATGAACGCTTGATAAAGAGGGTTGAGCGCCATATCGTTGCCATTACAAGTGCCGACGGGACCCTCGCCACCACGGTATTCATCAGAGCCGCCAGACCAGGTCTCTGCTCGTTTGAAGTAAGGCAGGCAGTTTTGATAGTTCCAACCGCTCGCCCCGTGCTGTTCCCACTCATCAAAGTCGCAAGCATGACCGCGCACGTAAACCATGCCGTTGATGGACGAACTGCCACCTAGTACTTTGCCACGAGGGCAATGCAGCTGGCGTCCATCCAGAGATTTTTCCTTAACGGTTTCAAATTGCCACGCGTACTTTTCCGTGTTCATTGGGTAGGAAAGCGCTGTTGGCATTTGAATAAAAATACTTCGGTCTGTCCCGCCTGCTTCCAACAACAGGACACTGTGACGCCCGTCTTCGGTGAGTCTGTCTGCCAAAACGCAGCCAGCCGAACCCGCACCGACGATAATATAATCGTAGCGTTGCTCCATGTCTGATTCTCCGCTGAGTTATAGGTTAAGCGTAAGGGCTTTGGTAATCGCCAAGTTCTATCAAAACACTTTTGGTTTGCGTGTAGTGGCGTAACGTTTCAGGACCATTTTCTCGTCCGATACCTGAATGTTTGTAACCACCAACGGGCATTTCGGCAGGAGAGTCTCCCCAGGTGTTCACCCAACAAATACCGGCTTGAAGCTGGTGAATGACGCGGTGAGCACGAGACAGGTTCTGAGTAAAGACGCCCGCGGCCAAACCATACGTGGTGTCGTTCGCGCGCTTGATGACGTCTTGTTCGTCAGAGAACTTGAGCACGGACATCACAGGACCAAAAATCTCGCTTTGCACGTGTTGCATGCTGTCATCGCAATCGACAAAGACTGTTGGTGCAACGAAGTTGCCTTTATCCAGCCCATTTTCCGTCAGTTGATGGCCGCCAGTCAGTAGCGTTGCGCCATTGTTTTTTGCGTCTTCGATCGCATTAAGTACCTTGCTCAGATGATCTTTCGAGATCAGAGCGCCGATCTGGGTTTTCATGTTTGTTGGGTCGCCAACAATCAGTTTTTCGGTACGGTTTTTTAGCTGGCGAATAAAGTCATCGTAAATAGCTTCATGCACGTAAACACGTGTGCCATGAGTACATACTTCGCCTTGGGTGTAGAAGTTGGCTACCATGGCTGCAGAGACAGCATCATTGAGTTTGGCATCTTCAAAGATCACCAAAGGCGATTTACCGCCGAGTTCCATGGTGACTTGTTTGAGTGTTTTTGCACTGTCAGCCATCACTTGTTTTCCCGTCCCCGATTCTCCTGTGAAAGAGACTTTGGCAATGTCTGGGTGCGCGGTGAGCATTTGTCCCACGCGGTGATCTCCCTGTACGACATTAAATACACCATCTGGCAGACCAGCTTCGGTGAATATTTCTGCCAGTTTTAACGCCGTCAGCGGTGTTTCTTCCGAAGGCTTGAAGATCATGGCGTTCCCTGCTGCCAGAGCAGGTGCCGATTTCCACATCGCAATTTGAATGGGGTAGTTCCATGCCCCAATGCCTGCGCATATGCCTAATGGCTCGCGGCGAGTGTAGAAGAATTGGTTTTCACTGAGAGGTTGCTGTTCGCCTTGCAGGCTAGGGACCAAACCAGCGAAGTACTCGATAACATCAGCGCCGGTGACGATGTCGACTTCAATGGCTTCCTGAATGGGTTTGCCCGTGTCAGCCACCTCTAGTTTCGCAAGTTCATCGTTTCTTTCACGCAGCAGAGCCACCGCTTTGAGCAAGATACGACTGCGCTCTGTCGCCGTCATCGCTGACCAAACGTTAAACCCTTGTTGAGCAGATGCGATGGCATCTGCAAGATCATCTGAACTGGCTTGCCCAACTTCTGCCAGCGGTTTACCCGTAGCAGGATTAAAGGTGGTAAAGGACTTTCCAGACGTAGCACGGCGAAGTTGACCGTTAATGTATAGTGATTTCATGTCCATTTGATTGACTGTTTTTATTGTTGTGAATAGAAAGTGAGTTGCTTATCAAGGTAATCATTGATGATTAAACGTGCTTTTTGTGCATCGATCCCTTCGGGGTTCAAGGTGCCCCTTAGCCAAATACCGTCGATCAATGCCGCAATGGCATGAGCGATGATCTCGGCCTGCTCTTTCTCAAACAACGCTTTCAATTCGATTTTTAGGTGCGACAAAAGACGCTTTTCATTGACTCTTTGCAGTCGCTTGAGCTCGGGGTCATGCACTGAGTACGACCAAAAAGCCAACCATGTATTTGCCACTTTGTTTTCTGTCTGATAGCCAACGAAGTTACTGTTGATGATGGCATTGATTCGCTGCTGATGAGCGTCTTTTGGCAGTTCTCTAAGCTGTTCTTTCACCGCACTTGAGAGTTGGCGAAGAATCTCACGCATGGTTTCTTTCAAGAGCCCATGTTTGCCACCGAAATAGTGATTGATGATCCCGCTGGATACACCCGCTTCTTTGCTGATCAGCGAAATACTGGCTGCATGCAACCCAACTCGATCAATCACAGCCATAGTGGCTTGAACGAGCTGTGGCTTGCGTATCTCTGGCATCCCAACCTTGGGCATAACCGTTTTTCCTTTTTTAATTGAACGTTCAATTAAAAAAGAATGCCTGAAAAATACTTAGTACTCAAAACATTCTTATAAAAAAAGCGTAGTTAAATCGAACTTAGTGTTACAAATGTTGATTTTTGAAAATTTAATAAGTGTTTGATTGCTTATCTGGTTTTGAAATCTTGATGTTCGAGAGTAAAAGACTCAGAAAATAGAAGGTTAACCCTTCAATAAGCTTTACTTCGGGTAGGTTAGACTGAGTTTTCTGTAAGGTAGGGCAATATCTCTGCTTCATTGGGTGTAGCTACCGTAAAGTAACCGACCTTAAAAATGAAATGCTCGAGCGTCTTCCTACGGAGAAATTTCAGCATAAAAGTTATGTGGTCTAATGAAATTTTTTATGCGGATCAAGAGGGGAAAGATCTAATAGAATGAAAAAGTTTGCCCACAACGACATGCCACAATCAGCAACAAGAATTGCTATGGATTTGAGGTTAAATTGTGGACAAACAAAATTCTATACGAAAAGTTGGTTGTTCGTAATTTCAGCTTAACGAGCTAGATCAACAACGCAATGATGCCGCCAAGTGTTGCCGCCGCGGACAAATATTGCCCCGCGGAATAGGAGGTATCGTCTTCTTCTTTAAACTTATCTGGGTGATCCATCCCTAGTGCGCCATGGGCAAACGATTCGACTTTATCGCCGACGCTCTTATCGCCTACAGCTACGCCTTCTTTCTCGATTTGTTGTAATGCTGCCAGCAGAGCCTTGCCTTCAGCAGACAAGGTCACTTTGTTCTGTTCCACTTTGACTGCAGAATTCGCGACGGCTTCATCGGTCGCTTTGGCATTCGTGCTGCTGGTGGTTGCAGTGGCTGGCGTGACTCGCACTGGCTCTGATCCAATCGAAGTCATATTGTACTCCTCAATATGTCCTGAATACTCTATCGGCAAAGGTTAGAAAACCTTGACTGTTTTTTCTGCCGAATTTGATAGCTTCTTGTACACAATGGTCAAGAAGCTAGCAAAAATCAGTCCAGTTCTGAGGAGAGGGATTTACTTGATGTCGCAATTCAAGCCAGCATTTCGCTTACCTAACTGGTGGTATGCTTTCATGCGGTTTTCTTGCTTGATGTAACGAGGCGGAAGCTCTGAAACCAGTACTTGGTATCCGATAGCACTTTCTGAAATTTCAGTCACAGGGTCGATGACAACTACATTTAAGTCTGGGTTTCGACGCTTAATTGAATGTGCTGTCCCTAAGCCTCCAGTTACGTGAAACTTACCCGCAGTGAGCAGTACTTTTTTACCCTGATTTTCACCAAGGTACTGAACAATACTCTCGGCCATGGTTTCATCCCAGGTAACTTGTGCCGCGTATTGATTTGCGGTTTGCTCAGGCTTTCCATGGTGCATGGATGCCATAAATTTCTGCTTGTATGGCGAATCGCTGGTATCGATGTTTTTGGCAATAAAACCGCGATCTTCTTCGCTTAAGTGTTCCGTCCAGGATAAACCCTTTCGACCAATACATTTCACCGTGTTTTTTGGTGCGTTGGCTGCAATTACATCCAAATTATTGGTGCGCGCAAATTCGACCAGAGGGCGGTAGTTGCTGGTGTAGTTTGGCCATGCGTTACCTTGTTTGATCAACGTTTGCTCGCCAATTTCACCACTAAGGTAATCATCGACCACTGGTTGCACATCTCGTGAAAACTGCTCCATTGCCAGAGCAGTGGGCAGACCCGATTGGTTGAGTGCCGCTAATAAGTCTGTCTGAAAACGGTGGGTTGCAGAATGACCATGCCACTCACCGACCAGAACCACATCCGCAGAAGATAATTCCTCGACAAGATCGTGAAGCGCTTTGGATTTTCCGGAGGCGTAAATTTGATAATCATAGAAGGTATTTATTGCAGACGATGAGTTCTCAGTAGAAGGCACAGCAGAACAGCCTGCAAGAAGAAGCATAGAGAGTGGAATTGTTTTTTTCATAGGGTCCTCCGAAAGAGCTCGCAGTGTATTCTAGCCCTGAATGAAATTCAATGAATGAGAATTGTTTTCACTAAGGGCTAGTTCGAGCTATCGGGACACTTTACTCCGCATGAGTAGAATTAAGAAGTAAGAACCGCCGATGATAGAGACCACAATACCGGCCGATACTTGTCCGGGATAGACCACATTCTGACCCAGCCAGTCGGAAAACATCAGCAATGACGCGCCTGTAAAGCCTGCTACCAGCATTTGATCTTTGGCGCGCTTTGCTCCCAGCATTACCGCAACGTGCGGAGCAAGCAGCCCGATAAAGGACACCGGACCCATGGTGGCGGTTACCGCAGCACAAAGCATGGCAACGAGGATCAAAAGAATCTTAAACTTTGAAGGAACATTAAGCCCTCGCGCCTGTGCAAAGCCTCTTCCTCCAGAAATCAGGGTTAACCATCGGTGTAACGACAAAGCCAATCCAGAGAGCACTAGAGTACAACCAAAGAGGGCAATGGCAGAGTTAGCTTCCACTCGGTAGGTAGAACCAGATAGCCAGGTCAGAAGCAGGTAAGCGGTTTCGTTCCCTTGCGCAAGAATAAAGTGGATAAGTGACTCAATCAGAGCAGTTATAGCGATACCTGTGAGTATCAGCATCCCCGGTGAATACTGGTGTCGTCGACCCAATAAAAGCAGTACCGCCAGCACAGCTAAACAGCCAGCTAAAGCCAGAGAAAACTGCAGTTCAAACAGTGACGTCCCAAGCAGCATCATGCCAACCACCAGAAACAGACTGGCACCTGCCGAAATGCCCAAAATGTCCGGGCTTGCCAGCGGGTTATAGATAATTCGCTGAAGTACAACACCAGCGATGGCTAAGCCAAATCCGGCGCTAAATGCTGTCAGCATTCTTGGATATTGTTGCTCCCAGACAAATTCGGTAGGCATTTGAATTGTCCAGCCCGAAACGTGCCCAGTGTTATAAACAAACGCGCTTAAAACGACCATGATGAGAGTCGTGACAGCCGCGATACCTAACGTATTTGAGCGGAAGTTTAGGGACGTTTCTGGCAGCGACAGGCTCATTTGATCCTGAACTTTCAATTTGTTTCGAGCAAACCAAATTAAGACCGGAGCACCAATGAACGCTGTGACGGTACCTGATGGAATAACGCTGATAGAGACCAAATTGATTGCCACAGTTAATGTATCCGTCGCCAGCAGCAGGCAGGCTCCCATCACCATACTGGACCAAAGTTCGGCTTTCGGTGTTCTTGCCCCTGCGTATCGGGCGATATTTGGGGCAATCAATCCGATAAAACTGATGATTCCTACCGTTGCGATGGCAGAAGAAACGAGCCAAAGACCAAGAATAAGCAAACATGCAAACGCAGGAATCAGGCTAAGCCCTCTGGCAGCGGCGTTAGTTTGCCCTAACCTCAGCAATGCCAGAATCCTTGGAGAAACGACGATTAAAACCAGTGCCAACAAGAGTTGAGGGTAGAGCCACTCAACTTGCTGCCAACCATTTTGAGCCAGATCGCCCGCACCCCAGATAAACAGATCTTTAGCGTATTCGTTGTTGAACAGAGCAATACCTGTTGCGATAGCGCCAAACAGAATATTCACCGCCATACCGGCTAAGACAACTCTGAGCCCCGATAGCTCTTTTAAGCCGACAATGGAGATAACCACTCCCAGACTAATCATGGCCCCGATAAATGGAATGAGGATAGAGGCAAAGGCAGTGGCAGGCGGAAGCCAGACACCAGCGATGATCAGGGCCAGCCAGGCACCGGAAGAAGTACCCAATGTGAGAGGAGACACCAATGGGTTTTGAGTCAGCTGTTGCAACAGGCTTCCCACCAGCCCCAGAACACCGCCTACCATCAAGGCAATCAGGATTCTGGGAAGGTGCGCCTCGGCAAACAGAATTTCCTCAAACTCAGCAGGTTCAAATCCCGTTGTGACCAACTGGAATACAATTCCCCACTGATGACCGAGAGTTAGCTCACTGCCAATGTACCCTGAAAGTGCAAGCAGTGGGATGAACAGAAAACTTAAGCGTATTGCTGCCATTTATTCACCTGAATCTGGTGCCAGTGCAAGCAGGCTGGTGGTCAGGGCATCAGCAACATGAAGCAGAGACATCGCACCACCATAGTTCCAAACGGGTTCCACTGAGTGTACTTTGTTACTTTTTACAAATGGCATGGCGTTCCACATTACTGACTTTTCCAGCTCCGCTTCTTGATTAAAGGGTTTGAAATACAGCGCCAGCCCATCACCAATACCATAAAGCTCTTTCACTCGTTTCTGCGTTACGCCCCATTGTGTGCTTGGCTGAGGGAGTGCCATTTCAAAACCAAGCAGGCTGAGTGCTTCTTGTGTGCTGGAATTATCTCCGTAGAGGTAAATGGTTGTCGTGCTGGCAAACCTAAATGCAGCGACTTTGGGTTTTGTCTCTGGGTAGCGCTTATCGAGCTTGGCTTTCATTGCCTCGATCTTGGCGTACATTTCTTCGACTTTTTGCTTAGCAACATCAGCCTTACCGAGCGCGTGACCCATTTGGTGGAAATGTTTGATAGAGCGGTCAACGTTACCCGGCTCTTGCTTGTAGGTATGGTAATAAAGCACCGGAGCAATTTTTTCGAGTCGCTCAGTCAGATCGACCTGAGGTGAACCAATAATGATGACGTCAGGTTTAAGCTGTTCAAGCCGTGCCATGTTTGGCTCCATACGTGTGCCGATGTCTTCAACCGATTCAGGTACGGCGGGTTTTACGACCCATTTGTTGTATTCAGAGATATCTGGCATTGCGACGGGGGTGACACCCAATTCTAAGACTTGCTCTGCGATATCCCAGTTGAGAGCCGCGACTCTCACAGGCACTTCCGGCAGGGT
>NZ_AFWJ01000276.1 GCF_000222685.1 Vibrio nigripulchritudo ATCC 27043
GACATGGGGAAATGTGCCGTTATTACCGCTTCCAGCCTTCGTGATGGTAACCAGTACTGCCTGGAAATCGACAGCGATATCAGTACCAACTTCCCGCGCCGGGATCCAGAAGGCGCAGCCGTTGTGATGAACCATGCAATAGAGAAAGTCATTACACGCGGTATGGACCAATACATGTGGATGCACAGACGATTCAAAACCATGCACGACGGCAGTGAACGCGGACATCTTTACAACGATTAACTCTTTGTAAAAAATCAAAAAAGACAGCCAAGGCTGTCTTTTTTGTTGTCCAGAAAGTGACTAGCTTTGGTTAGTTAAATTCCATATTCTGCTCGGTACGCTTTTACCGCTTCAAGCTGATCAGGGTTGCCACCCTTCTCTTCCAGGTAAGTAATCAAATCTGTCAGGCTGACAATTGAGATCACTGCACAACCAAAGTCGCGTTCTACTTCTTGAATGGCAGAAAGTTCACCTTTGCCTTTCTCTTGACGGTCAATCGCAACCAGAACACCCGCTAAGTCTGCACCGTTGGCTTTGATGATTTCCATCGACTCACGAATCGCTGTGCCTGCAGTAATCACGTCGTCCACCAACATGATACGGCCCTCAAGTGCGCTACCTACCAAGTTACCGCCTTCACCGTGGTCTTTGGCTTCTTTTCGGTTGAAACAGTATGGCGTGTCTACATCGTGGTGATCAGCCAATGCTACCGCGGTTGTTGTGGCAATTGGGATCCCTTTATATGCAGGGCCAAACAACACATCGAATTCAATACCAGAATCCGCCAATGCAGCCGCGTAGAAGCGACCCAGCTTTGCCAAATCACGCCCAGTATTGAACAAGCCAGCGTTGAAGAAGTAAGGGCTCTTACGACCTGATTTTAAAGTAAACTCACCAAACTTAAGCACTTCTTTCTCTAGTGCAAACTCAATAAAATCACGCTGGTATGCTTTCATTTTTCGCTCTCTAATGATGGTTATAATCGAAACCAAGTAAGCTGAATGCCTTCTTCGGTTTCTGCTCAAAAAAATAGCCCCTCAATGAGGAGCTACCTTTCAAAATCAATTTTCTAACGCTTTTTTCTGCGTTTCTACAATGGTGCCAATACCAGTCTTCGCCAGTGCTAGCAGCTCAAGTAATTCTTCGTGACTGAACGGTTCGCCTTCCGCTGTGCCCTGAACTTCGATCATACGTCCATCTTCAGTCATGACAACGTTCATATCCGTGTCTGCTGCGGAATCTTCAACGTATTCAAGATCGCACAGCGCCTTGCCTTCAACAACACCAACCGACACTGCTGCCACATGCCCTTTCATCGGGCTGGCTTTCAGTTTGCCCTGCTCAATCAGGTGTTGGAATGCATCTGCCATTGCAACGCTTGCACCGGAAATCGATGCTGTACGCGTTCCGCCATCGGCTTGAATCACATCGCAGTCAACGGTAACCATGATTTCACCCATGGCTTCCAAATCCACTACTGCGCGTAGGCTACGAGCAATAAGGCGCTGGATTTCCATCGTACGTCCACCTTGTTTACCACTCGCCGCTTCACGGCGGTTACGAGTGTGCGTGGCGCGAGGTAACATGCCGTATTCTGCCGTAACCCACCCTTTACCCTGACCTTTCAGCCAACGAGGTACGTTTTCTTCCACACTGGCATTACACAGGACTTTGGTATTGCCAAACTCAACCAGCACAGAGCCTTCTGCATACGCTGTGTAGTTACGAGTCATTTTGATTGGGCGAACTTGGTCCGCAGCGCGATCGTCTGGACGCATGGAATCTTTACCTTATAAGGGAGGCGAATCGGATTGGGAGCAAAGTATATAGGAAATCACTCGGGCTGCCTACCTGTATGGCGTGTTAAGAGGGAACTAAACATCTTGTCGATTATGTTTAGCCAGATCGCTTAGTGAGTCTTTCCAATAATGGTAATTTTGTGTGCACAAAAAAACACCGTTTGTTTTCAAGCTAGTGCGAGGTACTCCATGAAAAAATTCCTTATTGTAGCGATAGCAGCGTCGCTTTCCGCATGTGGCGGTGGCAGTGATGACTCAGGCTCTTCTTCAAACAAAAACTCTTCTAGTAACAAATCATCTTTCAACATACAAAGTCGTCCTGATATCGCTCTTACTGAAGCTCAAATCAGCCAGTTAAGATCTGAATCATTCAGTGCTCTCAACAAAACTGGTTTCAAATCACCAAAACACTTCGAATAAATTGCGGAATAAGGAAAACCCACATGAATAAGACAACCTTAGCTTTGCTTATTGGTGCTTCCATAGTGAGTGTCACCTCTTTTGCCAGCGAGCTGAATAACTTACAGGGCTACTACAAATCGAAAGCTTCCATTAGCCATACAGCCAAGAAAATTCAGCAAAACAAAGTAGAATTTATGAACCTGGATGAGGCTCTAAAAACGCTTTCACCAGGTAACTCTCCTCAAACACTTCGCTCGATTTCCGATATCGCCAATGGCAAAGGGCAAGTCTATCTGGACACCTACAAGAAGTTTAATCTAAGTAACAAAGTGTGTGTGGTTAGCAAAGACGGAGCAACGATTGCTTTCGAAGCCAACGATGGCGACACTAGCTGCTCATTTAACGCTGGGAAAGTGTCAAAAGCGATGGCGAAGTCCAGTAAGGGGCTGACTTTCTACCAGCAATTTGGCACAGGTTCAAACGCACAATATTCAATAGACAGAATCAGTGCTGATGGTTCAAAACTATCGTCTAGTTTCTTGTTTAGCTTTAAGGGTCAACTGGTTGGCGAAGTTGCGATAGTTAATAAAGCACTAAACTCAGGGCTTTACACGGTTGAACATTATTCTGATTATGGATCGGCAGATGGTGATAAATACGCATACAAAGCCTACCAATGGACGAACGAATTTAGCGAAAACTCTGACGCTACAGTAAACACATTTTCACAATTGTCAGCGACGAATGTTCCTCCCTATTACTGGGCAGCTACAGATACCGTGAAAAAAGTACCCGTGACGTCAAACGCCGAGCACTTCACCGTATCGCAAGTTCAACAATTCCAGCAACCTGTCTCGGGTGGCGTAGCCATTAAATATAATTACTCTGCAGCCGATCCTGGTGATCTCATTGCCTACATTTTTAACAATGAAAATAGACTTGTTGGATTGAGTCCTGATGCTTGTACGATTAAACAAATTGCTGATGGAAAATCGCCAGTGGTTTGGTACAAAGGCTGGAACCGAGGGACAAGCTGTGGATCTGCGGGAGCAAATTCAGAGAAAGTATCTTCAACCACTTTACTAAATGATGCGAGCAAAGCTATTCCAGTCAACACTCTTCAGTCCAGTGCAAAGACAGCCATCGAAGCAGTTGGAAACTTGTCGACATCAAATTCACAAATGACAGACCAGCAATTCAATGCATTAAAAGTTAAGTACGAAAGCGCATTAAAAACGTTCTCTAACTTTAACAGCCTTGAATTTTGGAAATGATCTACCCAAAAAGAATCATCGAAAGGCAGCACTGGCTGCCTTTTTCTTTAAGCTAAATTTGAAGCCTTTGGTCGTCTATCCCTGTTGATGCACAACTGTGCTACTATACCGCCCATTCGACATTTTCATCTCCGCGAGCAAAGGATAATTCAATGATCTACAGCATGACTGCTTATGCACGAAAAGAAATCAAAGGTGACTGGGGCAGCGCAGTTTGGGAGATTCGCTCCGTAAACCAGCGTTATCTGGAAACTTACTTTCGATTGCCAGAGCAATTTCGAGGTCTTGAGCCCATCCTGAGAGAGCGTTTTCGTAAGAAACTGGCGCGCGGTAAGGTGGAATGCCACCTGCGCTTTGAAGCTAATCCAGCAGCCAAAGGTGAGATCACCATCAATCAAGATTTGGCCAAACAAGTGATCAATGCTGCAAATCAAGTGATGTCGATGACGGGTGAAGAAAGCCGCATCAATCCTTTCCAGGTGATGAACTGGCCAGGCGTGATGGAAACGCCAGAGCAAGACATGGACGCTATCAATAAAGAGTTGCTTGGCTCATTTGATGAAGGCTTGAAAGACTTCATTGATGCTCGTGGACGCGAAGGTGCAAACATGAAAGCGCTCATCGAGCAGCGTCTGGAAGCCATCACTGAACAAGTAGTCAAAGTACGTGCTCGCATGCCAGAAATTCTTGAGTGGCAACGTGAACGCCTGCTGTCTAAATTCGAAGAAGCAAAAATTGAGCTGGACGGTTCTCGCGTTGAGCAAGAACTGATTCTACTGGCTCAAAAATCCGATGTTGCAGAAGAGTTAGATAGGCTCGATTCACACGTAAAAGAAGCGAATAACATTCTTAAGAAAGGCGGCGCATGTGGTCGTAAACTCGACTTTATGATGCAGGAGTTCAACCGCGAATCCAACACCCTAGCTTCTAAGTCCATCAGCACCGACATCACAGCATCTGGCGTAGAACTGAAAGTCCTGATCGAACAAATGCGCGAGCAAATTCAGAATATTGAATAAATCAAACAAAAAACGGGTCACTAATTATAGTGACCTGTTTTCATTAAAGGTGTTCGTTTCAGCTACACACCAAGCTTTTCACAGGCTTTAGCGCTTAAATGCAACCCTAAGAGTAATACAGCAAACGTTGCTACTCCAACAATGAACATCATGACGACAAACTCTATGTTTCCGGTTTCACTGGCTGAGGCAGAAAGATCAATACCTATTATTTCCGCACCAATATGCGCTGCCAGCATACCGGCTGCGCCAGTAAAAAAACTTACAGGTATGAGAAACAGGTGCCTCATCACTCGTTTAAATAAAGAATCAGCTTCTAATGTATATATGTGTTTCATATTAAGTAACCACCTACAAGTGCTTAAAAAGTACACCTCGCTCCAACATTAAAACTTCCGCTTCCAGAATCACCTGAGCTATTTGGGCTTGTATGTCAACTAACAAACATTGGTGCCTACCTTGCAAATGAACGTCACCGACATCACGGCATCTGGTGTGGAACTGAAAGTGCTGATCGAATAAATGCGCGAGTAGATCCAGAACATCGAATAACAAGAAGGGAGAGGTCGCTAAAATAACGACCTGTTTTCATCGGGCATATTGGTTTCAGCTACACACCAAGCTTTTTACACACTTTGCCGCTTAGATATAAACCTAATAAAAATACAGCGAATGTTGCTACACATCCAAAAAACAATGCGACAAACCCAATGTTTCCAGTTTCACTGGTAGGGGCAGAAAGATCTATACCTATCAATGACGCAACATAATGTGCTACTAGCATACCAACCGCTCCAGCCAAAAAGCTAACTGGTATTAAGAAAAGATGCCTCACCACCCGCTTAAAGACAGTATCAGCTTCCAATGTATAAATATGTTTCATGTTGTCCCTAAAAAACAAACGATCCTAACCTAACTATTTAAAAAAACGTCTTTTTTCGTTGCTACTACTGTGATTTGGGAGTGACTCCACACATTCTTGTACCTGAAAATGTGTCTAACTTAGTCAGTCATGCAAGAAATTACTTTGTCAAAGAGACAGGTTGAGAGATTTTGTTTTTGTTCTGGTAATCTATGTGAAACTTTTTCAGGCAGTTAACTCATAATACGAACTCTGGCCTTACTTACTACGCGAATACTGACCACACCCCGAGTAAACAATGATAAGAAACATCGTAAAACTCTTTCTATTCTTCTTGCTGACGGCATTTTCCAGCAAACTGATTTTTCTATCCGCTGCCAGTTATATTCCTATCAGCATTTTCAGTGCAGATGGCGTTCTAAGTTTGCTCTACGGATTGAGATTTGATGCCACCATCGCAGCATTGCTCACCGCCCCTGCTGCATTAGTCTTATTGGTATTGAACTTTATTCGCCTGGATATGCGCTGGGCAGTACGCTTATGGGCGGCGCTTGCATCTTTATGGATCATCGGCACCACGGCATCTGACACCATTTATGCCGAAGATGCACGAAAGCATGTCACCTTTGAATTGTTTACGGCGTCGGGTCTGGTGGATTCCGTACTGATTACCGCTTTCACCTTATACTACCCTCTCATCATTCTGGGGCTTGTGCTAAGTGTGGTATCGGTCTTTATTACCTGGCGTATCCGTTGGGTCAATATGAAAACCAGCCGCCTCACAGTTGGTAAATACACGCTGGCAACTCTGTCTTACTTAGTGCTTACCGTCACCTTCATCCGTGGTGGTTGGTTTGACGCTCCTCAATCACCGATGAGTGCCTATAAGATTGGTCACAACGATCAGGCGTATCTGGCGTGGAGCGCTCCCTACAGCGTGACCTACTATCTAGCGAATGGAAAACACAAATCGGTTTCCCGCGTAACAGCAAGCCCAGATGAGTCCGTACAAGAGGTATTTAAAGCGGCACTCAACAAAGATAGTCAGGCGAATATCAGTAACCTGAAGAAAGCGAATGTTGTCTTAATTTTGCTGGAGAGCTGGGTTTCTATAGACATGAATAGTGAGAATCCCGCTCATCATTCAACACCGTTTTTCGATGAACTGCGCACTAAATCGCTGACCGCGGATGCCATGTATGCCGATGGCTATCGCACTGTTCAAGGTGTGTTTGCCAGCATGTGCAGCTTCCCGAACCCAAATGGTGGTATCGTGGCGGGCACACACCTTCAAAACAGCAAGTATAAATGCTTGCCACATATGCTTCGCGAGCAGGGCTGGGATACCCGCTTTATTCAGGGGAGTGGTAAAGGGATCGTAGGTGCCTATTCTCAGTCTCTTGGGTTTACCGAGTCTTACGGTAAAGAAGACTTTGGCTTTGAAGCGCCTCATAACGAATGGGGATTCCAAGACGACAGCATTTATCGTTTCTCAATGGATCGAATCAAAGAAATTCAGAACAGCGATTCTGACTCACCATTTTTCGTCACGATAAATACAGGCACCACTCATGGCTCAATTCTGCCAAACGAGAGTGACTACACGTTTGGTAAAGAATCGATGCCTGAACTTCGTCGCAGCACCATGCATTATGCCGATCTTGCGTTGAAAGACTTCATTAAAGAACTGCATGAAACGGTGAAAGAGCCAACTTTAGTGGTCATGATGTCGGATCATACCGCGAAGATTGTCGAGCCAGGTCTAGCCAAAAACTCCATTCCGTTCCTTATCTACGCGAATGACGGCAGTGTACCGGCTCTGCACCACAAAACCGCAGTATCTCAGCGGGATGTTGGTGCGACGATACTTGATTGGCTTGGGGGGTCCGCTCCTTGGTTTACCGGCAGTTCATTACTGGATGAAAACTTTAACGGGCAATCGAGCTTCTCAGACGGCAGCTTGTTCTTTTGGGTCGATGGCAAAAACATGGTGACCATTGAATCCAGCAATCATGAATTACAACAGTGTTTTCATATCCTGAAAGACACCGTGACTTTACAAAAAGCAGACTGCTCAGAACCTTGGGTCGAACCTTTATACCAACAAGGTCGAGATTTTAATGCCCTTACCCAAGAACTTCTGTTCAACGGTGAGACAACCCAGTATCGGGATATATTTAGCCAGAAAAACTAAACTCAAAGGGCGAAGACAAGCATTGAGATGATCGAACAAAAAATGCTATCCTTTCGCCCCATTTTTTAGGCATCTTACCCTACTGTGATTTAAACTTGCAGGCAGGTAACCAGGAATCAACAAGCGGAATTTTCATGGGTAAAGGTACGTTATACATAGTGTCAGCGCCAAGCGGTGCAGGTAAATCTAGCTTGATTTCAGCGTTGTTGGAGAAAAACCCAACCTACGCAATGAAAGTCTCTGTATCTCATACGACTCGTGGCATGCGTCCTGGTGAAGAAGATGGTGTCCATTATCACTTTGTCAGCAAAGATAAGTTTGAAGAACTGATTGAGCAAAAAGCGTTTTTGGAATACGCCGAAGTATTCGGAAACTACTACGGCACATCACGCCCGTGGATTGAAGAAAACCTGGAAAAAGGCATTGATGTGTTCTTAGACATCGACTGGCAGGGCGCGCGTCAGATTCGCGAGCAAATGCCACTGGCTAAGAGCATTTTCATTCTTCCACCGTCAAAAGAAGAGCTGGAACGTCGTCTTAACGCACGCGGTCAGGACAGCGAAGCTGTGATCGCCAAGCGCATGAACGAAGCACAATCTGAAATTTCTCATTACAATGAGTATGATTACGTCATTGTAAACGATGACTTCGACACCGCAGTGGTCGATTTCAAAGCGATCCTTCGCGCTGAACGCCTGAAGGAAGACAAACAAGCCGCTAAATACAGCAGCATGTTAACAGCGCTATTGGCCGAATAAGCTATTAGACTGTATAATTTCTCGTCATATTAAATTTTTAGTTAAATATTGGAGTCCTCATGGCACGCGTAACTGTACAAGACGCTGTTGAAAAAATTGGCAACCGTTTCGACTTGGTTCTGATTGCGGCACGCCGCGCTCGTCAAATGCAAACTGGCGGCAAAGATTCACTAGTGCCAGAAGAGAACGATAAGCCAACGGTTATCGCACTTCGCGAAATCGAAGAAGGTCTTATCACGAAAGAAGTTCTGGATGCTCGCGAGCGTCAAGAGCAGCAAGAACAAGAAGCAGCAGAACTGGCGGCAGTTAGCAGCATCGCTCACAACCGTTAATCGCTCCACTTCATAAAAATTCCGGGCCCGTAATTTGTATCTTTTTGAAAGCCTAAAAGAAGTTGCCCAAGAATATCTGACAGAGCCTCAACTTGAGGCTCTGAGTCGATCTTATGTGGTAGCAAGAGACGCCCATGAAGGGCAAACCCGCTCTACTGGCGAACCGTACATCATCCATCCTGTTGCAGTTGCACGTATCCTCGCAGAAATGCGCCTTGATAACGAAACCCTGATGGCAGCCCTGCTGCACGACGTTATCGAAGATACCGAAGCCACCAAAGAAGATTTGGAAGAACAGTTTGGCACTACGGTAGCCGAGTTGGTCGACGGGGTATCTAAGCTGGATAAGCTTAAATTCCGCGATCGAAAAGAAGCGCAAGCCGAAAACTTCCGCAAGATGGTGCTCGCCATGGTTCAGGATATCCGCGTTATCCTGATCAAACTGGCTGACCGCACGCACAACATGCGCACGCTTGGGGCACTTCGCCCCGACAAAAAGCGTCGTATTGCTCGTGAAACTCTGGAAATTTATGCCCCGCTGGCACACCGTTTAGGTATCCACAACATCAAAGTGGAGCTGGAAGAGCTGGGGTTCGAAGCCCTCTACCCCAACCGCTACCGCGTTCTGAAAGAAGTGGTGAAAGCCGCTCGTGGTAACCGTAAAGAAATCATTCAGCGTATCCACTCTGAAATTTCTGGTCGCCTTGAAGAAATGGGGCTTGAAGCACGTGTCTTTGGTCGCGAGAAGAACCTGTTCTCCATCTATAACAAGATGCGCACCAAAGAGCAGCGTTTCCACACCATCATGGATATCTACGCATTTCGTGTCGTCGTCGATTCTGCTGACATGTGTTATCGCGTACTCGGGCAGGTTCACAGCTTGTACAAGCCACGTCCGGGCAAGATGAAAGATTACATTGCGGTCCCTAAAGCCAATGGCTATCAATCTTTGCATACCTCGATGGTTGGCCCTCATGGTGTGCCGGTTGAAGTGCAGATCCGTACTGAAGACATGGACCAAATGGCAGACAAAGGTGTCGCGGCACACTGGTCTTACAAATCTAACGGTGATAAATCTGGCACAACGGCACAAGTGAAAGCCCAGCGCTGGATGCAAAGCTTGCTAGAGCTTCAGCAAAGTGCAGGTAACTCTTTCGAATTCATTGAAAACGTAAAATCCGATCTGTTCCCAGACGAGATTTACGTCTTCACGCCGAAAGGTCGTATCGTTGAGCTTCCTGTTGGCGCAACTGCCGTCGACTTTGCTTATGCGGTGCACACCGACGTGGGTAACATGTGTGTTGGTGCGCGAGTTGATCGCCAACCATACCCACTCAGTAAGTCACTGAAAAACGGTCAGACTATTGAGATCATTAGTGCGCCGGGTGCTCGTCCGAACGCTGCCTGGTTGAACTATGTAGTGACCTCGCGTGCTCGTACTAAGATCCGTCAGGTTCTGAAAACCATGCGTCGTGAAGAGTCCATCACCCTTGGTCGTCGATTGCTCAATCACGCATTAGGCGACAACTCGATTTCAGACATCAAGCAAGAAAACATCGATCACGTACTGGCAGAGCTAAAAGTGGAATCGCTCGACGATTTGCTGGCCGCTATTGGTTTGGGTGAGTTGATGAGTATTGTGATTGCGCGTCGCCTATTAGGTGATGTGGATGAATTGACGGAAACCGAAAGCTCCGATCCGAAGAAAGCCAAGAAGAAACTGCCGATTCGTGGCGCCGAAGGTATTTTGCTGACCTTTGCCAACTGTTGTCACCCGATCCCAGACGATCACATCATTGCACACGTCTCTCCAGGTCGTGGCTTGGTGGTACACCGTGAAACCTGTCCGAACGTTCGTGGTTATCAGAAAGAACCGGATAAATACATGGGCGTTGAATGGTCGAACGATTACGATCAGGAGTTCATTACCGAGCTTCAAATCGACATGCAGAACCATCAGGGCGCACTGGCGGCACTGACCAGCGTGATTTCCCAAACGGGTTCAAACATCCATGGCATCTCGACTGAAGAGAAAGACGGGCGTTTGTACACCATCACCGTACTGCTGACGACCAAAGATCGAGTCCATTTAGCTGGCATCATGAAGCGCATTCGCGTTATGCCACAGGCAACCAAGGTTCGCCGTCGCAAACATTAATTGCTTTAAAGCCTCTTCTCTCATGAGAAGAGGCTTTTTCAGAGTTCCTTATGAATTTAGACCGTTACCATCGCATTCAAACCGTGCTTAAAGCGCGCCAGCCAGATTTAACCCTGTGTCTGGAAGAAGTCCACAAACCCAACAACGTCTCCGCTATTATCCGCAGTGCCGACGCCGCAGGCGTTCATAAAGTACATGCCGTGTGGCCGGATCCAAAAATGCGTACCCTAAGCCATACCTCCGCAGGAGCAAGAAACTGGGTTGAAGTAGATACCCACGAGTCCATTGACGACGCAGTAGGCGTATTGAAAGGTCAGGGCATGCAGATTCTGGCAACCAACCTGTCAGACACGGCTGTGGACTTTCGTGAGATTGACTACACCAAACCAACCGCAGTTATTCTCGGCGGCGAAAAGCATGGCATCACCAAGCACGCTCTATCCATGGCGGATCAGGACATCATCATTCCTATGGTCGGTATGGTGCAGTCTCTGAACGTATCGGTCGCCAGTGCGCTGATCTTGTTTGAAGCACAGCGTCAACGCCAGAATGCGGGGATGTACGATCGCAGTGAGCACGCCCTGCCAGAAGAAACCATTCATCGAATTCTGTTTGAACGAGGGCATCCGGTATTGGCGAAAGTCGCCAAGCGCAAAGGGCTACCTTACCCTCCTCTTGATGAAGAAGGCCAAATCGTGGCTGATGAAGCTTGGTGGGCAGAAATGCAAAGAAAGTAGCCATTGGGCTACTTTCTTTTTATATCTACTGAGACACGTGCTCAACAACATCAATTCTAAAGCCTACCGGGTCTTCCACCATAAAATGTATCTGCCCCCAGACTTCTTCTTTTAAGGGCATCGCCAGCGTGAGTTTGTTTTCCATCGCCCATTCATAAGCCGTTTGTGCATTGGCAACCTCCAATGAAATCACGTACCCATCCTTCCCCATTTGAGGGTGAAGAAACACCGGTTGTGCCGCATGGGAAGGGACTAAGAACCCCAATTGAATGCCGCTCTCTGACACAAGATGCAAATAGAATTCAGGGTCATAAAACACGGCTGTAAAACCAAATGTCGCTTCATAAAAGTGTTTGAGCGCTTCCAGATCATTCGCCACCATCACGGGAAACATCGCTTGTACATCAATCATCACTCTCTCCTTGCTGTAGTAAACAAGTTCAGTGTGAATTAATCGGACTCTTCTGAATTGTACAAAACGGACATATTGCGAAACTGCAGATAGGTCATTCCCATAAAGCGCTGGCAGTCGCGAATAAAATGGGACTGGTCGTAATAGAAGTCAGCCCAGGCATTCTCCTCCTGAGTATTTTCAAGCTGCTTGATTGCATGTTGAAACCGCATGACTTGCTGAAATTCTCTTGGAGACACGCCAAGATGATGCCGAACTACCCTTCTGAGCTGACGCGACGATATTCCAAGTTCCCGACAGTGCACATCAGAAAGTGCCACACTGCCCGCCGTTGCCTGGGAGAAATTGAGAAAGTTCGCTAAACGTGAATCGATAACACTAGGCGAAGCGACTCGAGTAAGCCATTGAGTGATGGCGCCGCAACGCGAATAGAAGTCTTGGTTTTCCACCAGAAAACGCTGAACTGCACCACTGTAGTCCGAAGGGAGCAAATCTAATACAGACAACCCCTGAACTTCACTTGCCCAACTTTCCAGTGGATGAACCGTTAATGCTTGATAGCCCAAAAGTTGAAAACGCACACCAAAATAGGAAACGGGACCTTCGAGCTGAAATGGATTTGCTGATAAAAACGGAGGAATGAAAACGCTCTCCTGCGGGTTATCTACTCGCGTTATCCAGTCCACGCAATTATCCGGAATACTGTGATAAACATACCGACCAAAGGGCACATTCAACTGCCAGAAGCTTTGCACTATCTGTGAAACTGGCTCTGGCGGCACCAATGTCTGGTATCCATCCTGAATGTGCACATTACCTTGAATGGGGTGGTAGTTCGAGGAAGCCACGGCATATCCTTATTGCCTCAATTGCTATAAATCTACCTCAAACCCCACCCTTTTCCTAACTTAGGACGCAGTGCTCTCTTTCATTGAAGTGGGCTGAATCCCCTCTTCTGCTACTGGTATTTCGTCAGGAATCACATCAGGCAAACGCTGCTCCATCAACCTCAGCGGGCGATACAACAAACTTGCGATCCCCCATAAGACAGCAAATGCCCCGAGCCCCGCCAGTAATACGCCAACACCAAGCCCTTCCCTTTCCCCCAATGCAGAGGAAATCAGCTCAGCCACTGGCGAATCACCATAAACAAAAGGCTCTACCACATGCTCAGCCATGTAACCAATTACAAAATACGCTAATGGCATCATCGACCAGGACATCATCTGGTTCGTGGCAATGACTCGCCCTTGAAGTTCCAGCCCCACTTTCACTTGAATCAAACATTGCCAGTGGGCGTTAACAAGCGCCAGAGACATACCAATTCCGAAGAAACCCAGCATTAAGAAGAATTGCTGCGCCATCAAGCCTGCGATCATCATCGACACGCCAGTCAGAAGGGTAAACCCAATCATTCCGTGGGCTCTCAATCTGGTTCCGCCCCAGATCCCCATCAGCAACCCACCAACCAGCTGACCAATACCATCAAACGCCAGAACTCGTCCTAGCAAATCAGCTTCACCGACCGATAAAATCAAGGGTGTGCCAAGCACCATAATGGCACTGAACGCAAAGTTATAAACGGCGAAGAAAATAACCATGGCAACCATTTCTTTGCGCTGCAGAATGTATTGCCAGCCTTCCATGATTTCCTGAACCAATGGCAACTCGCGTTTTTTGAACATCCGATTAGGGAACCGAATCAGCAGTAATGTCGTAAACGCCACACAGAACGCTGCGATGTCGAGCATCAACACGTTTCTCAGTCCAATTTCCAAGAACAGATACCCACCCGCAAAGACTGCGATAACCTGACTGGTGGATGAAGCCAACTGAGCCAGACCATTGGCTCTACCCAGATAGCGCTTGGGTACCAGCTGGGCAATGGTGGCGATATAGGCGGGTCGCTGAAACGCTTGCCCTATCGAACTGATGGTAACAACGGTGTAAATCTGCCAAATCTGAAGCTCGCTGGTGGTTATCATAAAGAAGATAAAGAGCGTACCGCAGACAGAAATGGTGTCGCTGAGCATCAGAATGATCCGCCTGTCCCAGCGGTCGACCAGCGCCCCGGCAAAGGGCAACATCAGAATACCGGGCAACAGAGCAAACACAGAAATGTACGCAAACTCGGTCACCGACCCCGTTTGCAGGTACACCCAGGTACCGAGTGCAAATGCGGTTACTCCCGTGCCCAGCATCGACATAAACTGCCCAAATACGATGATGAAAAACAGCGTCAGGCTGGGATTGGTCTCTTGCTCCGCTCGCTTGCCTTGTAGCCAACCACTAAAAGAGAAGCTTTCCTGACTTTTCGAATGCTCTTTCTCCGGTGGTTCACTGTTGGGATGGTGCTTATTCGACTGCCATTTGGTTATCTGACAGTCTAAGATTCGGCTCAGCTCATGGGGCTGGTGCTTAATGAAAAAATGCCCCGCGTCTGGCAATACTTCCAAATCCACATCTGAAGAAAATGCCTGCCAGTCTTGGTGCCTCTCTTCAAAAAACTCCGTACTCTTGTCCTTATCTCCATAGATAGAGAGAATTGGTGCCTGAATTCGGTACTGTTCAGGAGATAGGTTCGCTTGAGTGTAGAAATCCTCCGCATCACTGACATCCTGCCGCATGGCCGACATCATAAAATCGAGCTCATCTTCTTCTAACGATTCAGAAAAGCCCCCTAAAGACAGAATGGATTCAAATCGAAGGCGATTGGAGATCAGACGGTCAAACGGAATCCACTGCCTCAAAGACTCTAAAGCGGCAAAAGGCAGTCGAGGGAACGGGAAGGTCGCCCCCAAAAACACACCGTGAACCTGTCTTCCCTGAGACTCCAACCTGCGAGCAATGTCCAGCGTCAGAGCGCCTCCGACACAATGACCGAACAGGTACACGTCCCCTTCAATGCCACTCAGGATCTCTTCTACGCACTGCTCAGCTATCTGAGGCAATGGCATAAGCGATTCATCCGCTCTTGCGAAGTCGTGCCCTGGGAAGTTTAAGGCGTATAGAGAAAAGTCATCCGGCAGGCAACTGGCAAGAGGCTGGTACGCAATCGGGCTTCCACCACCATAAGGGACACAGATCAGCTGTTTTTTCTTAGTTTTGCTGCGTTTTAAGCAGTGAAGTAACCCAGAATGTTCTTCTTCACCCTCACCTTCCAGATACGTCGCCAAGCCAACAATGTTTGGATGCCTAAACAAATCCGTTACGGTTAGTTTTCGAATTTGCTCAAACTCAGCATGTTCTGAGAGCGCCCGATTCAGCACGCTGATCATCCTGATGGCAGCAATGGAGTTACCACCAATATGGAAGAAATTATCCTGCGTACCGACACGTTCGATACTCAAAACGTCTTGCCATGTGTTCACAAGCAATTGCTCTAGCGGAGAATCTGGCGGTGTATATACATCCACGGACTGCCAAACAGGTTCGGGAAGCGCTTTGCGATCCAATTTGCCATTGGCAGTGAGCGGCACATCCTCAATGGCGGTAAAGGTGGACGGCACCATATATTCTGGCAATTGTTCTGTAGCGACGACTTTCAGAGGCTCAAAGTCACACTCGCCATTGCCTTCTGGTACCACATATGCCGCCAGTGTTTTTACACCATTGCGCTCAACATCAATGACTACCGCATGCTTAACCGATGGTTGCTGACAAAGCAGAGTCTCGATTTCACCCAACTCAACTCGGTACCCTCGGACTTTTACCTGAAAATCTTTGCGCCCTTTGAATTCGATGTACCCATTTTGATTCCAGCTTCCTAAATCACCCGTCCGGTAGAGCCGACCTAACGTTGGATGATAAAAGAACTGCGCCTCACTGCGAACCGGATCTTTGTAATACCCTTTGGCAACCCCCACTCCGCCGATATGGATTTCTCCAGTCGCGCCAACGGGGCAATGACCACCAAACTCATTCAGTACCCACATCGTCTGGTTAGGCATGGCCAAGCCATAGGGAATGCTTGTCCAGTCGGGTTTCACTTCTTCAATTGGATACCAGATGGACCAGATACTGCCTTCTGTTGCTCCGCCTAGAGAGACAGGAGACACGCCAGGAATCAAGCTTTTAAGCTGATTCGGGAGCTGAAGAGGGATCCAGTCGCCACTCATCAGCACCACTCGAAGGGTACGAAGTTTGTTGGCAGTCAGTTCTGCCTCTTCCGCCAGAAGCTGTGCGAGCTGAGGAACGGAGTTCCAGATGGTCACCTGATGTGCCTCAACCAAATCTGCCCAGCGGCTCGGGCTCTGAACCTCCGACTGGCCTGGGAACACAATAGCAGCACCCGCCGCTAAAGTGCCAAACAGATCGTAAACAGACAGATCAAAGCTCAAATCAGACAAGGCCAATACCCGATCGTTTGTCTGAACATTGAAAGTCTGGTTCACCGCTTCAATAGTATTCATGGCGCCATCGTGGCTGATCACTACCCCTTTGGGTTTTCCCGTGCTGCCAGAGGTAAAGATAACGTATGCCAGCTCCGTGGGTTGCACAGTGGGAAGTGATTGCTGCCAGTTTTCAGGCGCAGGCTGTGATATTACGTCATCAACAATAATAAGCTGGTAAGCGTTCAGCCAGTGCGGGTCGGTGCTTTGCTGGGAACATTCTGCCATTTGAAGCTGATGATATTGCGCCTTTGAGATCACCAGTCGAGATACGCCACCAGCTTGCAATACATCGTGAAGACGAGATGCCGGCCAGGCGACATTAAGCGGCAAATAAGCCGCACCGACAGCCATAATCCCCAGAGTAGACACCACCTGCAGTTCACTCTTCTCAGTCAGAACCCCGATCAGCTCCCCTCTTTGAACACCAGATTGAGTCAATACATGAGTCAAGGACAACACATGCTGGCTTACTTCCTGATAGCTGTAATCCCCTTCGGATGAGATAACCGCCGTGGCATTGGGATGGTTCTCTGCCTGCTCAAAGAAACCTTCAAACAGATTACGCGATGGGTAGTCCGCCTCAGTGTTGTTCCAGTTGTTCAACAGGGTATGCTTTTCTTCTTCTGAGAGAATATCGATTTGCCCCAGTGCCTGCTGGCTGTTTTCAGCAAACCCGTTCAGCACGCACATGAAGACCTTGATGAAACGTTGGATAGATGCTTCATCAAACAGGCTAGTCGCGAAATTGATGCTGCCGTAGATGTCGTCTTCACCGTCATCCAGATACATACTCAAATCGAATTTAGCAGGGTTGGTTTTAGAGCGAACGTCGTCAAACTGAGCTTGCTTAAAAGGCAAAGGGTTCTCTTTCAGCCCTTTCTCACCAAAGCTCTGCACCGCAAACATCACCTGAAAAACAGGATGTCGGGACATGTCTCTTTCTACGTTCAGCGCTTCAACCATTTGCTCAAATGGCAAGTCCTGATGCCCTTTGGCATCAAAAACCGTTCGATGAACATCAGCGATAAAGTCTTTAACGCTCTGCGACAGAGACACGTCTGCGCGCAAAGGCAGGGTATTCACAAAGTACCCAATCAGATTTGCTACCTGAGGGTAATGACGGTTGTCAGAAGGTGTGCCGACGACCAGACTTTTCTGCCCAGACAACATGGCTAACGTCGTGTAAAAGCCACTAAGGAGCACGGTGTACAATGTGGTGTCTCGTTTGCGAGCGAGCTCTCGTAACTGACGAGACAGATCCCCTTCAAAGGTAAACACGACATCTTGCCCGCGATAATCCACACTGGCGGGTCTCGGGCGATCCGTAGGCAAAGCCAGATTTTCTACATCAGAAAGTTGCCGAGTCCAGTAAGCGAGCTGCTTATCTAAGTTGTCACCTTGAAGATGCTGGTGTTGCCACAAAGCATAGTCACTAAAATCCAGCATTGGCTCGGCGAGATCAGGGCGCTGCCCAGAATGATAGGCTTGATAGACAAGTGCCAACTCATCAAGAAATACATCTGTCGACCAGCCATCAAAGGCGATGTGATGCCAAATCACCAGCAAGTAGTTTTTTTCTGCACCAATATACCGAATCAGCCGCATCGGTGGCTCAGCCGTCAAATCAAACGGCTGTGCAATCTCGGTATCGAATGTCTGTTTTAATGACGTGTCTTCGGGCAGAACCTCCACTTTGATGGAGGCAGCCTCGTTTAAGTGATGCACATACGGCTGATCTTGCTCATCCGACAGATAGACAGAATTCAGTACCGGATGGCGCTCAGCCATAAACTGAAACGCCTGCTCCAACGCCGACAGGTCAACATCATCGTCCAGTTCAAACACGTAAGGAATATGGTAGGCATCAGTACCCTGTTCAAACTGCTCAATGAAGAGCATTCTTTCCTGTGAGAACGAAAGCACATTGGGCTTTGATGGCAACCTGAGTATCTCTCTTTCCCAGAAATCGTACTTGGAGGCGACTTTATTCAACTGGAGCAACGCCAATAATTCAGGTTTACTGGCTTTGATTTCATCCAGCAATTCGGGGCACGGCTTGTCACCAGAAAACGCCAGCTTAATTGCTTCGTCTTCGACCCAGACCGACATATTGCTGGCTTTGATTCGATTGACTAGCTCATACATATCTAGATACTCATTTCGTTATCTTGTTCTTCCAGGAAGCTATGTTTCTGGTTCTCTTCAATAAACTGAGCCAGCTCACCAATGGTTTTGGTGGTGTATAAGTTCACTAGCTCAAGTCGAAGGGAATGCCCGAGATAGCGATTGATCTGACTGACTACCTTGATGGCGTTGATGGAGTTCCCCCCTACCTGGAAGAAGCTATCGTGAACACCTATTCGCTCTGCACCCAACACCTCCTGCCAGATACCACACAGCGCGATTTCCAGTTCAGTTTCCGGTGCGATGTAGCGGTCACTAGCAGACCACTCTGGTTCAGGTAAGGCTCGGCGGTCTAACTTGCCGTTCATGGTCAGCGGAATGGCGTCAATCTGAGTGAATGTCGACGGCACCATAAAGTCAGGAAGGGAAGCAGACAGAGCTTGCCTGATGCGTTCAACATCCAGCGTGGTGTCGCTGACAATGTAGGCTGCTAAGTATTTTTCGCCCTCTTTCTCTCGGTCGATGACCACCGCCTGCTGCACCGTTGCCTCTTCCAGCAACACGGCTTCGATTTCACCCAGCTCAATGCGGTGACCTCGGATTTTTACCTGAAAGTCATTTCGACCGATGTACTCCAGTTGACCATCGTGACGCCAGCGCACCAGGTCGCCTGTTTTGTACAGGCGTTCCTCGTGTCCTGCTATCGGGCTGGTGATAAAGCGCTCTTGCGTCAGTGCTTCTCGGTTGAGATAGCCACGTGCCAGCCCTACTCCGCCAATGTGCAACTCTCCCGGCACACCAATTGGGCACAGCTTGCCTTGATTGGATAGCACGTAGCAGCTTTCGTTGTTTAAAGGGGTTCCGATAAGGTTGGCTTTACCTGGTTGATACTCCGACTGAGTGCTCCAGATGCAGGCTTCGGTTGGACCATAAACCTGAATCACCTTTTGGAAACGCTGAGACAGGCTGTGATACAAAGTTTCAGAGCCACTTTCTCCACCCACTATCACGGTGATATGGGACAAATCGACCGACTCAGGCAAAGCTACCTGCAGCACTGACCACACCGATGGTGTGAGCTGAAGAACATTGGTCTTCAAAGCATGGCTAGATAGCGTGTCAGGCGCTTGATGGATGTCCGACAGGTACACTGTGCCGCCAGACAGCAGTGGTAACCCGTATTCCAGCCCAAAGATATCAAAGGTGTATTGCGTCAGACTGACTAAGGAGACAGGCTTCGCGCCCAGAGACTGGTGATATTGATGCACAAAGTCTGCGTACGCAGAGTGCGGCATCATGACGCCTTTTGGCTTTCCTGTGGTGCCAGAGGTGTAGATGACGTACGCCAAGTCATTGCCTGAGATAGTTACATCCAGATTATCTGTTGATTGCCCCTCATACGCTGATGGGCTGTCCACTGCAACCAGCTCCGGTAGAGCAGAAAGCTCGTTGAGCCAGCTGTCCAGCTCACTCAATTGGCTTTGCTGAGTCAGCACCAAAGGCGCGGCGGTATCTTCAAAGATGAACTGTGCCCGCTCTTTCGGGTAATCCGGCGAAACTGGAACGTAAGCCCCGCCCGCTTTCAGCACCGCCAATAAGGCAATCAGCATTTCACTGCTGCGCTCCATAAATAGGGCAACGGGCGTATCGGGTTTCAGTTCGGATTGGTAACGCTGTTGGTGGGTATCACGCAAAGTGTTCGCCAACTGGTTGGCTTTTTCATTCAACGCTTGGTAGGTCAGCGTTTCTTCCTGATGCACCAGCGCTATGGCATCTGGTGTTTGTTGAACCTGCGCTTCAAACAGTCGGTGCCACATGGGTTCAACAGGAAGCTCTGCCTCTGTTTGGTTCCAGTCGATAAATAACTGCTTCTCGCTGTCGGTTAATACGTCTAACTCAGCGATGCTTTGCTCCGCATTACAGACAAACCCGGTCAGGATTTGCTGATACAACGCCAGAATGCGTTCAGCAGTAGCCAGCTCAAACAAACTTACCGCATAATCCAGCCCGACTTTCAGAGCCTGATACCCATCATCAACATGCAAAGTCAGATCAAACTTCGCGGGTGAGTAAAAACCTTCGTCTCCCAAGTCTACCGATTCAAACGGCAATGCATCCTGACTGAGTTCTTGATGACCAAAGCTTTGCATGCCAAACATCACCTGAAACAGAGGGTGACGCGACATATCACGCTCAACGTTTAACACATCAATTAATCGCTCGAATGGCACGTCCTGATTCGCTTTGGCGCTGGTCATGACTTCGTGCACCTGTTTGATGAGGTCAGACACTTTGTTGTCGCCTTTTACCTGAGCTCGCAGCACCAGAGAGGTAGCAAAGAATCCAATCAGATCTTGAGTCTGAGGAAGGTGTCGATTGTCCGACGGTGTCCCCACCAAATGATCTTCCTGACCAGACAACGTAGCCAGTGCGACGTAAAACGCACTCAGCATCACCACATACAAGGTTGTGTCGTGTTCGCGCGCTAAGGATTTGAGTTGAATAGACAGCTCAGGGGAAAGTGCCAACGATACGTTTTTCCCGCGATAATCCACTTTTGGTGGTCTTGGGAAATCGGTCGGTAGGGCTAAGGTTTCGAAACCAGAAAGTGTGTTTTTCCAATATTCGGTTTGGTTGCCTGTCTCATCACTTTCTAGTTGATGTCGCTGCCAGAACGCATAATCACAATAGTCGATCTCCAGCGCAGGAAATACGGGCTGCTTGCCTGCTTTTAATGCGGTATAGGCTTGGGATAGTTCGCGCAGAAATATGTCTGTCGACCAGCCATCAAAGGCGATGTGATGCCACAGCATCAACAGATACTGTTTGTCGCCTACCTTGTACTGGATAAGACGTAACGGTGGCTCTCTGCCCAGTTCAAATGGGCGTGCAACGTCTTCGGCTAACGCCTGCTTAAATGCATCAAACGAGTCTGCCAATCGCACGGGCATTGCGACAGGCTGAGTGCTTTCATGCAAAGAGAATTGCCCCTCTTCACTCTGCTGATAACAGGACTTGAGTACCGGGTGGCGATCCACGATGTATTGAAACGCCGAGAGCAGTTGAGGTAACTGAATATCGTCAGATAACTCCACGGTATAGGGAATATGGTAAGCGTCCGTTCCCTGCTCAAACTGTTCGATGAAGAGCATACGCTCCTGAGCAAAGGAAAGCGCGCCTTTGCTCTCTGAAACGGAGAAGATTTCTTTACCCCAGAAGTCGTGCTTGGAGAAAATCTGATTGTTTTCTAAAACTTCCAATAACTGAGGCTTACTGGCTTTGATGGCGGTCAGCATCTCTTCGGAAGGTTTATCGGCACCAAACGCAAGTTTGATCGCGCCATCTTCCACCCATACTGACAACTCATTGGTTTTGATTTTATTGATTAGATCTAACATGGCTTAAATACTCATTTCGTTAACTTGCTGATCTAAGAAACCCGAGTCTTGTTGGGCTTGCAGATGCATGTGCAATTCAGCAATGGTTTTCAAATTAAACAGATGAATCAGTTCTAGACGGCCTCGAACTAAGGGGTGGCGATTGACCTGACTGACTACCTTAATGGCGTTGATGGAATTCCCCCCAACCTGGAAGAAGCTGTCATGTATGCCGACTCGCTCCGCACCCAACACCTCCTGCCAGATACCACACAGCGCGATTTCCAGTTCAGTTTCCGGTGCGGTGTAGCTGTCACTGGCTGACCACTCTGGTTCAGGTAAGGCTCGGCGGTCTAACTTGCCGTTCATGGTCAGCGGAATGGCGTCAATCTGAGTGAACATCGACGGCACCATAAAGTCAGGAAGGGAAGCAGACAGGGCTTGCCTGATGCGTTCAGCATCCAGCGTGGTATCGCTGACAATGTAGGCTGCTAAGTATTTTTCACCCTCTTTCTCTCGGTCGATGACCACCGCCTGCTGCACCGTTGCCTCTTCCAGCAACACGGCTTCGATTTCACCCAGCTCAATGCGGTGACCTCGGATTTTTACCTGAAAGTCATTTCGACCGATGTACTCCAGTTGACCATCGTGACGCCAGCGCACCAGGTCGCCTGTTTTGTACAGGCGTTCCTCGTGTCCTGCTATCGGGCTGGTGATAAAGCGCTCTTGCGTCAGTGCTTCTCGGTTGAGATAGCCACGTGCCAGCCCTACTCCGCCAATGTGCAGTTCTCCAGGCACACCAATTGGGCACAGCTTGCCTTGAGTGGATAGCACATAGCAGCTTTCGTTGTTTAAAGGGGTTCCGATAAGGTTAGCTTTACCTTGTTGGTATTCTGACTGAGTGCTCCAGATGCAGGCTTCGGTTGGACCGTAAACCTGAATCACCTTCTGGAAACGCTGAGACAGGTTTTGATACAGAGCTTCAGAGCCACTTTCTCCACCGACTATCACGGTGATATGGGACAAATCGATCGACTCAGGCAAAGCCACTTGCAACACTGACCACACCGATGGTGTGAGCTGGAGAACATTGGTCTTCAAGGCGTGGCTGGATAGCGTATCAGGCGCTTGATGAATGTCCGACAGGTAGACTGTGCCACCCGACAGCAGCGGTAATCCGTATTCCAACCCGAAGATGTCAAAGGTGTATTGCGTCAGGCTGACCAGGGAAACAGGCTTTTCGCCCAGAGACTGGTGGTATTGATGAATAAAGTCTGCGTACGCAGCGTGCGGCATCATGACGCCTTTCGGCTTTCCAGTGGTACCAGAGGTGTAGATGACGTACGCCAAGTCATTGCCTGAGATAGCTACATCCAGATTATCCGTTGATTGCCCCTCATACGCTGACGGGCTGTCCACTGCAACCAGCTCCGGTAGAGCAGAAAGCTCGTTTAGCCAGCTGTCCAGCTCCCCCAATTTGCTTTGCTGAGTCAGTACCAAAGGCGCGGCGGTATCTTCAAAGATGAACTGCGCCCGCTCTTTTGGGTATTCCGGCGAAACAGGGACGTAAGCCCCGCCCGCTTTCAGCACCGCCAGTATGGCAATCAGCATTTCGCTGCTGCGCTCCATAAATAGGGCAACGGGCGTATCGGGTTTCAGTTCGGATTGGTAACGCTGCTGATGCATCTCCCGAAGCGTGTTTGCCAACTGGTTGGCTTTTTCATTCAACGCTTGGTAAGTCAGTACTTCTTCCTGATGCACCAGTGCTACAGTATCTGGTGTTTGTTGAGCCTGTGCCTCAAACAGTCGGTGCCACGTGGGTTCAACGGGAAGCTCCGCCTCTGTTTGGTTCCAGTCATTAATCAGATACTGCGTTTCTTGCTCACTGATCACTGTTATCTGTTCATGCAACTGCTGGCTGTCTGCCGCTACCGCGAGCAAGATTGACTCTAGTTGTTCAAGTAATCGAGCAGCCAATCTCTTGTCCAACAAAGTTTTATCAAAACCTAGTTGGATGCTGAGCGTCCCTTCTTTCTCATACGCCATGATGGAGAACGGGTAATCCATCTTATCGCTCCAGCTGCGAGGAACGGTATCCGCTGCCAAACCCGAAGCGGTGTCATCGGCGTAAGATGGGTAGTTTTCGAAAATAAACAGGCTGTGGAACAGACGCTTTCCGTCTTTCTGAAGATCCGCCAGCAACATACTGCTGAAACTGTTTAATTCAGCAATGCTTCGATGAATGCTTCTTAGCACTTCTGCGATGGTGGACGACGCTTCCCATGTCACAGCCAAAGGAAGCGTGTTGATGTAGAGCCCGACACTCTCTTCAATTCCGTCGATGGGAATATCGCGCCCTGACACCGTCGTACCCACGATGGTTTGCGAGTCCTGCGTCATCATTTGAATCAACTTATGCCAGGCAAACTGAAGTGCCACGTTGGTCGTCACGCCTAACGACTGACACGCCGATTTGAGCGAAGCAAAGCGCTCTCCTTCTAAGCGATGCGTCATCTCTGCAGGCTCCTGAAGTGAGCGAGTCGCATCCAAGTCAGCAGGGCCAGAAAGCAATACGCTTAAGTCATTCGCCATCTGTAGGTTTTTGGCTTTCTCCTGCCAGTAGCGCTGAGATGTCGAATGCTGTGCCACTTTATGCGCCTGAACACGGCCATAAACCGTATCTTTCTTAGCGCTTGAATCTAAACCCTGAACCAGCGCATCGTAGTGCTGGTGCACCGTTTTCAGCAGGATAGGGTTACTCCAACCATCCGTCACGCTGTGGTGCGCCGTCTGAATCAGGGCGTATTGGCGCTCTGCCCGCTTAACAAATGCGACTCGGAACAGCCCAGTTTTTGATAAATCGAACGGCTTGCGACGCTCTTGTGCCTGCAACTCATCGATTCGAATATCGTGTTCGGATTCAGATACCCCAGAGAAGTCATGCAGAGTAAAACGTTCACTCACATTCGATTTATCACTGATCACCTGAACAATCTCACCATCCCAGTGAAATGCCAGACGCAACGCTGGATACTGCTGTGCGGTTAACTCCCAAGCCTGCAGGTAAAGTGAGTGATCAATGTGTCGCTCATAGTCCACCAGCACCTGAAGGCGATACGCGTCATCATCGGGGCGGCTGATGTGATGGTAAACAAACCCTTGTTGCAAACTGCTGGCAGGGTATATAGCTTCAAGACGAGCAGATCCGCTTACGCCAGATTGAATGGCTTCAAGCTGTGGCTGGTGGAGGTTTGGACAATGGAAATCACTGGCGGTTTTGATACCTCCGGCTTTTGTCGTTTGCTCACACAGTGCTAAAACACGTTTCAGCGCAGCTTTGAAAGACTCAACAAAACTCGCGGTTTGGTTTTGGGGCAGCTGAGAAAGCACCTCAAATTTCAACCGACCGTTAAAGACGCCACCATTGATGTTTAATCTTGCAGAATCTTGGTTCTGAGGACCAATCACCTCACCGGCATCATCATCTGTTACAGTCCAAAGCGCCGTTTGACCTGAGCTGTCCAGTTGCCCGAGATAGTTGAAGTAAACATCAGGCAATGAATGTGATACCAACATGGGGGCAAATGCACCGTAACCGATGCCTTTTTCTGGAATGGCACGTAACATCTCTTTAGTGGAGATGAGTGTGTTTGACAGCTCAGAATGCGTACGTAGCCTGACCGGATAAGCCGTGGTAAACCAACCTACCGTGTGGGAGATATCCAATGATTCGTCAATCGGTTCTCGTCCATGTCCTTCAAGCGTAATGTGATGAACGGGCTTTTCAAACGTCTCAGTCATCGCATCGCTTAACGCCGTCAGCAGCAGATCGTTAATTTCCGTCTGATAGCCCTGATTCGCGCTGTGCACAAGCTGATGTGTCTCTTGCTCCGACAAGCTCAATTCCGCTTTGTGCTGAGGTGTTTGAGCATAATCTTCGGGTAAGTAATCGGCGACGACTCTGTTCCAGTATTCCTGCTCTGCAGGGTGCGATTCTGGGTAGAGAGCAACGGCATCTGCCCATTGGCGATAACTACTGGTTTTGTCACCTAATGTCCTGCCGTTTACCAGCGCTTGCAGATCATCCGCCAGAATGCGCCAAGACACCGCATCGATGATCAGATGGTGGAAGGCAAACCACAACCTGGCTTCACCATTGGAGTACCCTTCTATGTATGCAGCGCGCCACAGAGACCCTTGGGACAAGTCGAAGTCGCTTTGCCAGCGAGTCAGCTGATCCCTTATTGCGTCTTGCGTCATCGACATGGCGTTCAGCCTGCCAAGTGGCGCTAAAGTGACCTCTTTGTGGTAAATCTGCTCGGGTTTGCTATCAGAAAGATTGAATCGCGCTCTGAGAATGTCATGCTGCTTAGCCAACTTATGTACCGCATTCTCAAGAGTTTGGTGATCCAAACCACTGGGCACTATCAGCATAAACGCCTGATTCCAGTGGTGTGGGTTCTCAAGCTTCTTATCAAAAAACCACTGCTGAATAGGCAGCAAAGTACACTCGCCTTCTAGCGTACCTTGTTCCGCGATGATTTGAGTAGCTGGAGCAGCTTCTGACAGACGCTCGCTCAATTGGCGAACGGTCGGGCAGTCAAACATGTCTTTGACCTGAACCGAGAACCCTGCCTGTCGAAGTTTGGACACGAGTTGAATGGCAATGATGCTGTCGCCACCGATACGGAAGAAGTTGTCGTTAACCCCAATGCTTTCCACACCAAGCACTTGCTTCCAGATTTGGCAGAGCGCCAATTCCTGCTCATTGTCGGGTGCCACATAGTTATTCTGGTCCACAAATTCAGGCTCTGGGAGCGCATTCCTGTCTAGCTTACCTGCACTCGACAGCGGAAAAGCTTTCATTGGAACAAACGCCGCTGGCACCATGTAAGCCGGAAGTCGCTGGGATAAGTATTCGCTAAGTTCACCAAAAGTCAGCGATTTAGAGGCGATGTTGGGTGTATTGGTCAGATTCTCTCTGGAAATGTCTGCATCCAAATCCGAGTTACTGATGTTCACATTGTCTCTACGGGAGAAGAACAGATGCAGCTTGCCAGCCTGATTCGCTTCATTGGCATGTAGCACCTTAAGTGTGTAGCCATGGCGCTTAGCTTGGTCATGTAGTGCTTCGATTGACGCGATGTATTCCAATGACACTGGTCTTGCATTCAAATTCGCCAGTACAGAACAGACCCGCTGATCTGGGTAACCACTCACCCACAGATCTTCATATTGCGGCTCTTTCTGTTGCAACAGATCGTCCAACTGAAAATCGGGCGTGTAAGTCACAGAGTGGAACGAATATAGACCTGACTTTGAAGATGTTGTCGAGGTTTTGTCCACTTTGATGATCACATCAAACCGGAATCGATTCATTTCATGCTCTGCGTGCCTACGCTTTGGCAGAATCTCTACTGACTGCACGCAATCAAACTGGTTCGACAATGCCAAAAAGTAAGCGGGGGCAATGGCTAACTCGGTTTCTTTCGATGCCAGCCATTTGGCTTGCTTCACCAATTGACGAGCAGGTTTGTCTGGGGAGCGGTGGGACAAGATTGCCAGGTGAAATGCTTCAAGCAGGCGTAAATCTCGGATATCCCCTAAGAACAATTGCCCCTTATCTCCCATACCCTCAATGGCTTGTTTCAGCACTTTGTCGAGATACTGTTGGCTCGGAAAATACTGAGACACCGAGTTCATCACTATGGTGTCAACGGATTGCCCTTCCAGTGACAAAGCAACCTGATCTGCTGGGCAGCTTACAAATTCACTGTTCCTCTCATAACCCAACACTGACGCGGCATGAGAAAGTCGCTTAATCGCATTTTCAGAAAAATCGGTGGCTATGTAGTGCTCGCACTGGCGATGCAAAGGGTAATAAATCAGACCAGAGCCAGAGCCAATTTCCAACACGCGACGAGGGCGCAAATTAGCAATTCTGGATACTGTTGCATCTACCCACTCCGTCATCTCTTCAGCAGGGATGGGCGTTTGAGTGAAGGAGCTTTTCCAGCCGCGAATGTCGAATTGGTCAATCGCCTGATTGTCAGATTTATATTCGGCTTCGTACACGCTTTTCCAGATGGCAACCCCATCATCTTCCAGACTGCCATCGGATACCTGCGCAGCTTTTTCCGTGTAGTATCCCACCAACTTCTTCTCACCGGATTTCTCCACGGTGTGTACACACGCATTCTGAATGCTTGGGTGCGCTTGCAACGCGGATTCGATCTCTTCAAGTTCAATACGGTATCCCCGCACTTTAACCTGAAAGTCGTTGCGCCCCAGATACTCCAGATCGCCATTCTCTCGGCGGCGAACCAGATCGCCGGTTTTATACAGCTTGTTGCGCCCTGTCTGAATGTCTTGTTGTGAGGCAAAGGGATTGTCTACAAAGCGTTCCTGTGTCAACACCTCGCGATTTAGATACCCGTCGGTTACCGCAACACCACCAATGTACAGCTCACCCGGCAAACCATCTGGACACAGTTGAAGCTGCTCGCTGTGCGGATCCATGACCCATAGCTGAACGTTTTGGATAGCCTGACCGATAGGCACGGTATCCGTCTCGTTAAGCTGGCAGTCGTAATAGCTGACTTCGATGGATGCCTCTGTCGGGCCGTACTGGTTATGTAGGCTTGCCCCGTGTTGATTGATGGCATTGAACAAGCGAATGTGCTCGGGAGTCAGTGCGTCTCCGCTACAAAATATGCGTTTTACGCTAGATGGCAGAGAGAGATTAGCGTGCTGAAGGTAGTGGCTCA
Organism: Vibrio nigripulchritudo ATCC 27043; assembly: GCF_000222685.1. Classification (GTDB taxonomy): domain Bacteria; phylum Pseudomonadota; class Gammaproteobacteria; order Enterobacterales; family Vibrionaceae; genus Vibrio; species Vibrio nigripulchritudo. The sequence continues at coordinate 28,613 of NZ_AFWJ01000276.1, forward strand.
GCCCAGTCAGCATAGGGGGAACAAAGTGAACCAGAGTGACGGAGTGATGACGAATGGTCTCCAATATCAGTTCTGGAGACTGATGCGCTTTAGGCGCTGACATCACGATGGCGGCACCTGTCCAGTTCGCCCACAACAGTTCCCAGACCGACACATCAAACGTGTACGGCGTTTTTTGCAGAACCCGGTCATGCTCACTCAGTGGATACTGGCTTTGCAGTGCTTCGATTCGGTTGACGACTCCGGTATGCGGCACCATTACGCCTTTAGGCTGTCCGGTAGTGCCCGATGTGTAAATGATGTAAGCCATATCGCGGCTAGTGGTTTGGGTATCCAGATTCTGAGCTGGCTGTTTGGCGTAGGTCTCGACGCTATCAATGCAGATGCATTCGGTTCCCAGCCCTTCTATGGTTTCTAAAACTGACTTTTCCCACGTTTGCTGCGTCAGAACGAATTGCGCTTTGGTGTCTTCAAAAATGTAGCGAGTACGCTTAACCGGGTTATCAGTAGCAATGGGTACATAAGCCCCGCCCGATTTCATCACTGCCAGAATGCCGACCACCATCTCTAAGCTGCGATCCAGATAAAGTGCGATAGGCGTGTTGGGAGATAAGCTCTGTCGGTTTCGATTCAGGTAGCTTTCTTGAAGAAATCTCGCCAGCTGGTTCGCGCGCTGGTTTAACTGGCGATACGTCAGTGAGTGCTCACCAAATATCAGCGCGATGTTGTCTGGTGTTTTTTCCACTTGCGCTTCAAACATAGCGTGAAGCGTTTTGCTACTCTGATACGGTTTTTGCGTTTGATTCCAACACTCCGAATCCGCAAGCAATCGCGACAAATCCAACAGTGGCAACTGACCAATCGACGATGACGAAGACATCTGGCATTGAAGAATATGCTCAAATATCTCGCCAAAACGCGCAATGGTGCTTTCGTCAAACAGCGTGGGCTTATAGTTAAATGCCACGCGTATTGAATCAGACTCATCTCGACAGATCAGGCTTAAGTCGTAACGGTTTTGATCATTACCAAGACGTTCCTCACCATATGGGCTCCAGCCTTCTTCCTGGTATTGCTCACCTAAATGGCTTCGGTGTTCACGCAACAGAAACAAAGTGCGCGCGACCTGCCCGTCCTGGCTGTCTTGTGCAATGTTGAGTTCTCGGTTTATCTGACCAAGGGAAATATCGCTGTGTTCAATCGCATCAAATACCGTTTTCTGAACGGTTTGAGCCACTTCCCAGAAGGTCTGATGCGGGTCTGGCTGAATCCTGAGTAACGCCTCTCCGGCAAACAAACCTACCAACTCGCGAAGTTCTGGACGGCTGCGATTGGTTAACGCAGACGCGATGGCGAGATCCGACTGACCTGTGATGCGGTGTAGCAATACCGAATACGCCGACAGCAAAGTGGAGTACAGCGATACGCCCTGCTCTGTGCAACGCCGCTTCAGCCATTGGGTCAGCGAAGCAGGCAAGACATGCTCCCACTGGCGTACCTCGGTATCCGCCTGAATCCCGGGCATTCTGTCAAAAGGGAGCGACAGCGAAACATCACACTGATTTAACTGCTGCTTCCAATACGCCAGGTGCGCTGAACGACGATTTTGTTGCGCCTCTTGTTGCAGCCAGTGGGCGTAGTCCCCTTGCTGGATCGGTAGCTCTGGAAGTACTGTCTCATTTGAACCGCAATGGTAGTGATGGAAAAAATCACGCTCAAAGTTTGCTATCGAGCCTCCATCAAAAATCAAATGCGAGAAAACATAGATAACTTTGGTATCTTCACCCTGAAGGGCGTGAATTCGGAAAAGTGGTCCATTGTGTAAATCAAAAGGTTCGGCAATAAATTGCTGGATGACGTGGTTAAGATCGTTTGGGTCTGAAAGCTCAACAGACTGGTCAATGGCGTAATGAACTTCGGGTAACACACATTGCTTTAGCTTGCCTTCTTGGTTTCTGAATACGGTTCTCAGGCTTTCATGCCGTTGAACCACCTTATCCATCGCTGCTCGCACCGCATTCGCATCAAAGTTCTCTACCCTGTACATACAAGGAATGTTGCTGGTCGACACCGATTCATTCAGGCTTTCCAGCACCCACATATCCTGTTGCAGCTCGGTCACCGGCAAAGTGTTGGTCTCTCGACTGACCTTTGAGATCCCACTCGTCGGTTTGAGTTTACGTTTAGCCAGAAGCTTTTTTCTTTGCTCTTGGGAAAGCGAAAGTCTTCCCTTTCTTTCACCACTCATACATTGCTCGCCTTATTGCTGACTGGTTGTTTTCATTGTTGTATTTCGATTGATGGCTAATCAGACGCCATCAGGGCTTCAATTTCTTCGTCACTCATGTCTGCCAGAATCAGATCTTCTATCCAGACGGACAGATCTCGAATGGTGTTTGCGCGTGTAATAAAGTCGGAAAACTTCACTTCAACACCCAACTCAGAATGCACCGCCCCTAAAAGCTGAATTGCCAGAACTGAAGTCCCCCCCATCGCCATAAAGCTTTGCTCACAACATATGGGAGAACGATTGAAGACTTCACACCAGAGTCTGTGAACTTCTTCTTCAATGTCAGTTTCAGGAATGGAGATTTCAGCTTCTGGCATCGAAGCGCCCGGCACATCGACGGGTTCTATTGACTGAATGGGGTACTGGGCAAGGCTTTTGCGATCCACTTTGCCGTTGTCGGTCAATGGCAAGGTGGTGAGCACTTGGATATGGCTGGGAATCATGTAATCGGGAAGTTTTGATACTAATACTTCTCGAATTTGCCTCGGGCTGAGCGACTCGTCAGAATGGATCACCACAAATGCAGCAATACTGCCTTTGACCGACTCAGCTTGTGAGAGGACGACTCCGACTTGCTGGACGCCAGAAACGGCTAAGATATGGCTTTCAATATCACCCAACTCAATACGGTGACCGTTGACTTTGACCTGATGATCTTTGCGCCCCAAGCACTGATAGCTGCCATCGGGTTGGCGCACGCCTAAGTCACCTGTTTTGTAGAGTTTCCCATTGGGTACTAAAGGATGTTGTACAAAGCTTTGGGCGGTTAACTCTGGCTTTTTCCAGTACCCCGCACTGACACCCATTCCTGCAATGCAAAGCTCCCCTATCTCACCTTCTTCAACAGGCTGCGCTTCTTCATTCAGAAGGTAAACTTGCGTATTAAGAATCGGGAAGCCAATGTTCACCTGGCTTCGATGGGTAAGATCCTGAACGCAAGACCACACGGTGGTTTCAGTGGGTCCGTACATGTTGAATAGGCGCGCGGAGGTCGCGCTTTGCAGTTTTTCGAGTAAAGGCTGCGGCAGAGCTTCGCCACCAATCAGCAGTAGATTGAGTTTGGACAGCGCCACCGTAAACATGGGGTTTTCCAAAAGTAATGTCAGATGCGATGGCGTGATTTGAAGCGCATCTACAGATTCCGTCACCTGCGCCAGTGCCGTGGCGGATTTACGTTGGTCGTCAGACACAAGGTGTACAGATAATCCCTGCAGGAGAGCAACTATCGATTCGAGCACAAAAATGTCAAAGCATACCGTGGTCAGTGACGCGATACTGGCAATACTGTCCAGACCAATGCTTTCCTGCATGCCGGCATTAAAGTTCAGTAAGTTTTGATGAGTAACACACACGCCTTTCGGCTTTCCCGTAGAGCCGGAAGTGTAAATGATATAAGCCAAATCAGAAGGTTGGCTGGTATGCGCATCAAAACCCGAAGACATGGCTTCACATTCAGAAGCACGAATCACGCAGACATCAGATTGAACGCTTATCGCATTCATACATTCCAAACCGCTCTCATCAACCAACACAGCATGGCCCTGACTATCTTCCAGCATGTATTCAATGCGAGAGCTTGGGTAATTCAGGTCTATCGGAATGTACGTCGCCCCGACTTTTAATATCGCCAGTATAGAAACGATGGTATCAATAGAGCGATCCAATAAAATGGCAACTCTGTTTTGTGGTTTTATCTGGCTACTGATAAGTAAATTGGCAAGCTTGTTTGCTTTTTCTTCTAATTGGCTAAAGCTTATTGCCTGATTATTAAAGACCACTGCGTTATTGTCTTTCGACAATAGCACTCTTTGTTCAAACAATCGTTGAAGGCTAATATTTTGATATTGATCACAACCATCAATCATATTTGTTCCACGTAATATTATTCATAAATGTAAAGCTATCTCTTTGAAATAACCTTTAAGAAATATCTGAATACCGGTATTTAATTATTCGCTTTAAGCCTTCGCTCTAGAAGTGCTCTTTTATTAATTTTTCTTTTTATCGCAGGATTTACTGAATTAGACTCTGGCTGAGATCTTTTTTCTGATAACTCAGGTGGCGACACATATCCACTTTTTTCAGATACCAAAGTTTCAACCAGATGATTGATTGCTGAAAACGGCTGCTCCTGATTAATATGATGAGCCACCTCAACACATCGCCCATTCAACAAGCCAGAACTAAGTTCATCGATAGATTGTCGAAGCGTTTCTACATTCCACTCAG